>NZ_JABUZA010000033.1 GCF_014897985.1 Halomonas colorata | reverse complement strand
ACAAGGTCTCGCCGGAGTTATTAAGGCCTCTCCGTGACGTGAAGTAGGTCAACTACGTCGTGGAATGAACGCTTACGCTCCCACGCAGCGCTGGCGACACAGCCAACGACAGCCATCACCGGCTGCCAAAGGGCATTGATGTCATTACTCTGGACAAGATCCGGGAGTTAATTGCCGACGGCAAGCCCTGGAGTGCAGAGGAAGTGGGCGCCGCCATGGGTGCATCGCGCACTACCGCAAGACGCTACCTGGAATACATGACCGGCACCGGCACGCTAGTGGCCGAAGTCAGCTATGGCAGCATTGGCAGGCCGGAACGGCGCTACCGGATGGTGTAAGGCAAACCGTTCATCGAAATCTCCACAACGTTATAGAACTGCTCAGGGACTATTAATCCGCCCGGACAAAAACCCAGTTGGTCCTAACGTTGTCGCACACAATAACGTCGCGATTGATGGTTTCACACAGAGACAGGCTTTCTGGCAACTCATTGTGATAACGGGTCTTCAAGCCCAGAGTTTTTCGATCCTGTTTGAGCAGCTCGTAGGTCTTTTCCATGCGCTCGGAAAAATCCACGCCGCCGCTTTCCAGGGTATGAAAGGCGTTGTGAAACGCCGTAAAGCTCATGGTATTCGCGCCAAGGCCAATGGCCAGCATTTGGGGAATGTAACGATCATAGGCGGCCGAAAGATAGGTTCGTACGGCTTCATCATCATTACGCTCACCATCGAAAGGCACTATTCCAAGGCGATTACCCGGTTCCAGAACGCCGTCGTCCAATGTTTCCAGTGAACGATTAGCTGCCAGTTCATAGGCCAGGCCCGGACACTGAATGAGTTCTTCCTGCAACTGGCAACCCGCCAACACTCGGGTAATCGCAAGCTCAGAGCCGGATTCTTTCGCGGGCTCCTCTGTTTGCCTGGCCACCTCTGGTTCAGGAATGGAGGAAACCTCAGGCAATGTCAGCCCCAGACTCCTAGCCGGCTGACGCAACAAGAGCGCCTGCACCCTTGAATCATTACGCCTGAAATCCATCATAGAAGGCAGGCCCGCACCACCACGCGCCACAACCTCACAGTAAATACGTTCCAGGTCCGTCTGGGCTGACGCCAGACAATCTTCATCAGCGCTGGCAACCGACATCCAGCCAAAAGCCAGAATCATGGGCAGTTGTTTTTGACACGGAATCACGAAAACTCCATCTGGTGTACTTTGATTGCTTACCATACAGCGACGTGACTGGTTGACGCAGGTATGTTGGAGCGCTTGCAGCATCATTGCAATGCCCACATATCCCTGAACGTACACGGAAGGGCCAGAAACCGGGGGCCATCTGAATAATATCAGGTTCTGGCAGAATCTTGACTACGACGATTAGTACACCACTAGCATTAACGTATATTAAAAAATATTCTAATCAACTATAGAAATGGCCAATGTAAAAACCTGCCCTGGCTCACAATTATAGAAAATTTTAAACACCAAATTCCGCCTCAAAATATCTAAAACACTGGATGACAATTCAACAACAAAATAATTATACTTCTCATTCCAAAAAACCACCTTTGAGTCAGAAAACTCAAAGTATCGATGCGATACCGGATAAATAGCTTTAAATAAACTTTCTTTACCCGAAAATAAAATCGTCAGCCCCTGCGAATAAGAAAGTGATAAACTTTTCAACAATGAAACCTCTGCTCTCCCTGCAATAATTCCTGACAAATCTACACTTTGCTCTTGAGACATCCAATTTTCAACATCTACACCTAGCAACACCGGCTCCCTATACTTTGCAACGGCAACCGCACACTTATCATTGTGGGAAATTGAACCAACAAAACCTTTCGGCCAAATTGGCTCACGATTTCCACCAATATCGAGTTGGACCGGTTTTTCTTCTAACGCACATATAGCATCACAAGCTACAACTCTACCGGCGATGAATTCAGCCTTACGCTTGACCGCCGCTGCATTTAGCTGCAAAGGCAAAAATATATCATATGGATAAATATCATTTTCAATAAAATTAATTACATCAAAATAACGAACATAAATAAACTCACCTCCCAAATGTAAAACTTCAGACTTACCAATAAAACATTCACTCGATCTAGGCACCAGCGACACCCTTAAAATAAAAAAACGATATACAAATAAAAAATCCAGGCACACATACTGGCTAGATATCCAATATGCCTACCCGGAAAACATTTAATGTTATCGCAAAAAACATACAACCGAAAAAACAAAAACTATATACGAACCTACCACTTGACTTTGAAATCAACTCCCATAGTCATTGGATCGCCGGAGCGGCCATACCAATTATCGTTCATGACAAATGCACGAGTAACATATTCTTCATCAAAAAGATTCTTAGCCCACAGCGAAGCTTCATATCTACTGTCTGCATAACCAGTCCGAACATTAAACACACCAAAATCTGACTGACTTTCTGTGTTTTCATTATCAAAATACATTTTTCCTATAACGCTATAATCAAAATTTACAAAATAATTATTCATAAACGTATAGTCAGCGCCCAGCGTATAAGTATAACCAGGTGTGTTCGCCGGACTTTTATCGGAATAATCATAATCTCCTACATAATTACCACTACCATCATACCGAGACACATTGTAATCATCGAAATGAGCATCATTATATCCGCCGTTGGCGAAAAGCTTTAAATCAGAAGTTGCCATCCAACTAACGTCCAATTCAACGCCACGACTGACAGTCTTACCCGCATTATCGGTATATGAATAAGGATATTGCTGCTGCTCAACCTGCTGATCCTTCCAGTCAATCCAGAACAGGGCGCCATTGACTGTCAGGCGGCCATCCAACCACTGACTCTTCATACCCAATTCGTAATTCATGGTATATTCCGGATCATAGGCAGGCGCCACTCCACTTGGTACCAATGGGTTAAAACTACCACTCTTATAGCCTTCAGAAACCGAGGTGTAAACCATGACATTTTCACCTGCATAATAGTTTACGCCCACTTTTGGCAGAAGTTTCGTGTAAGAATTGGTATACTGAGCGGACATCGCGCCACTGGCATAATCGAAATCCAGTTCTGAGCGGTCATAACGCAGACCAGAAACGAATTCCCATTGATCACTTATAAGATAGCTGACGTTACCGAATACAGCGTAGTTTAGTGACTCCATATCTGAATAGGAGTCACCCATTGGGTACTCCATATAGTAATAATCAATATCATTTATTGAATCTTCGTTTTCAAAGTAGATACCAGTCAGCCATCTCAATGCCTGATCCTGCTTTGAATTAAAACGGAACTCCTGCGTAAATCGCTTCTGCTTTGAAATCACATCTAAAACAGTTTGATATTCCGGAAGAGGGGTAAAATCCAGATCCTGCTCGCTATCTTTATTTTCGTATGTATACGCAGTAGTCGATGTAAAATCAACGTTATTACCTTGTCGACTGACCCGTACCGATCCTGTATACACATCAACATCATTATACCCGTCTGTGTCCGAATAGACTTTATGAGAGTCGGATTTTATTTGACTTAACGATGCAAATGAATTGTTTCCGTTACGCTGCTTCTGGCCCTGGATGGTCGTAATCATGTCCCATCTTGAGTCTAATGGACTCCATCTAAGTTTCACGCGTCCATTTAAATTATTCACATCATCGAGTTCATCATTGCCATCCGTAGAGCGCGTGAAATATCCGTCATTCTTATCAAACTGAAATGCCGCCCGATATGCCAGTTCATTATTGATTGCATCATTGGAAATCAGAGTCGTTTTGAGTTCGCCGTAATTACCAACCCCGAGCCCAACGCTTCCTTCTTTTCGAAATTCAGGGGCATTAGTTATGACATTGATAACGCCAGAGGAGGCATTTTTACCATACAGAGTACCTTGCGGTCCCCGTAATACCTCAACGCGCTCTGCATCAAAAATATCTGTATCAAAAGTCAGATAGGGAACGCCATCAACCAGAAACAATACTGTCTGCGACCCTTCCATTGTTGGTGTAATTCCTCGCAAGGACAAAAAACTGGCATCGGAAGGGTTGCCGGATTTAATCATACTTAAATTCGGAGTCTTATTGACCAGGTCGTAAGTGTCACTGATATTTCTTTTTTCTAATTCTTTTTCAGAAAAAACAGACAGGCTTACTGGAACATCCTGAGATCCTTGCTCAACTTTTTGTGCGGTCACAACGATAGGTTCGATCTCGAAAACCTGGTTTTCCGCCTCCTCTGCATAACAAGAAGCCGATATAAAAACCGCGACCAAAGAAACGGGAGGGATTTTTTTCCAACGTGAAGACATTCTTATATTCCTCATACTATTAAGATAAAAATCAAAATAAGCGGGACTCCGAATAAAGAATTCAGAGCACAAAACAGCTATGCACTGGTTGGGATGAAAGCATTAATTTGTGTCAAAGAAATCGCGAATCTGGACTCTTAAAGCGCCAGACAACCAATTTGCAACACAGTATTGCAAATCAGTCATGCAAAATCAATAATGCGATTGATTATCATTGAGATTTTTTTGGAACAGATGAACGCTGGATAAAAAAACAAACAGAAAAGAAACCAGCCCTGATAGATTCAGCGCTGGGGGCCCGCAAATTAAGCGGGCATTAATTGCTGATTAAAGTGCGCGTAATAACGAAGCTTGAATAACGCGACCAGGCACAGCAGCGCAAGACAGGACCCAGCAACAAAAACAACGCTGTAACCCAGGCTGCCGGCAACATAAGTAGCAATCGATGAAAATACAATTTCACACAAAGTCTGAGTGCTTTGAAAAATAGCGATGTTCGTCCCTGGCTGCGGTGTTCTCTGCGAAAAACGCATTGTGTAGGTATAGGTGCTGACCGCCACCAACCCCATCCCCAGACCTACAACCAGCGCACTCATCCAGACAAACCAATTCGCAGAAATCAACGCCTGAGCCAAACAAAGCCACAACCCTCCGCCGAAAAGGACCATCACCAGTCCTGCTGCCAGTGTAAAGCGATATCCCCGCCATTGAATAACCACACTCGCAAATAGACAACCAACTAACATCATCATCAAATGGGCCACGCCAGTAAGCGTACCTATCTCTGTCATCGACCACCCCCCGTCTACCAGGATAAATCTCGAAATGGCCAGAATCACCACCCCGTAAACCGTGACCAGAGAACATAAAACCAGACTCGATGTTGCAAGCGGTGTACGAAAAAACAGTCTGAGCGACGCTTTTTCGGCTCGATGCCTCTGCCCCACCCGAACCTTTTCTGACCAAAACAAGACCGGTAATAACGACAGGAGCACCAGAACAGACAAGGCTATATAGGTGTGGTGATAACCGAGATATTCAAACAATACCAATGCCAGCGGCCCGGCAACCAACAAACCCACCAATATTCCCGACATCTGAATGGTATTGATTAGCCCCAGGTAGTCGGATTGACTATTCTCGGCCGCAAATCCATCCGTGGCGATATCCTGTGTAGAGCCGGCAAAAGACATGATTGCCAGAAATATCATCAGGCTGAATAGCGATGCTTCATCAATCTCAATGAAGGATAAACAATAAATCGATCCCGCCATGAGTAACTGCATTGGAATGATCCACGACTTTCTATAGCCAATGCGAGCAATACAGTGGTTATCAACAAAGGGGCTCCATAAAAATTTCAGTGCCCAGAAGAGACCTGCCAACGGGACCATAGCCGTCATTTCCAATGACAACTGTGAAGATCTCAACAACGTGGGGACCGCATGAAATACCAGTCCCATGGGCAATCCCTGAGTCAGGTATAAGCAGAAGAGTATAACTATCAGTTTCTTACCTGGGCCCGAAGACGGCGACAGCTGCTTCTGCTGTCCGGATAGTTCATGTGTATACATCTCAATATTTCGACCTTTTCGTGATTCATCCATGGCCTGTCTACCCGGCAGCCAACACCCAGCTCTGGGACTGATGCTGCAGATGCCATAACTCGTGGTACAAGGACTGATTGGCCAACAACTCACTATGCTGCCCCTGTTCAACAATTTTGCCTTGGTCAAGAACCACAATCTGATCCGCATGCTGAATCGTGGATAATTTATGGGCAATCACGAGAACCGTTTTCTTTTGAATCAAAGCCTGTATAGCCATCTGAATCTCATATTCATTTTCAGGGTCCAGGGATGCAGTTGCTTCATCCAGGATCACAAAGGGAGCATCTTTAAGCATCGCCCTGGCGATCGACAGGCGCTGCTGCTCACCTCCGGATAAATGTACCCCAGCCGCCCCTATTTCTGTCTCCATCCCATCAGGCATAGCCCGCACACGTGCAGCCAGCTTTGCCATCTCCAGCGCCTGCCATAATTCATCGTCACTCGCGCCTGGTCTGGCGACCCGCAGATTATTTGCAATGGTGTCGTTAAATAGATAACTGGCCTGAAAAACCACACTAACATGTTGCAGCCAGTACTCTTCATCCATCTCGGTCAGTTTCACCGGGTTTTGCAGATCACCAACCCAAATCGCTCCTTCATCCAACTCCCAAAAACGCGCGATCAGGGAGGCTGCCGTTGATTTACCTGATCCGGACGGGCCAACCAATGCAGTAATTTTCCCGCTTTCAAGAGTGAGGCTAAAGTGCTGAAACACAGTGGCCGAACCGGGATAAGAAAAGCTCACGTCTTCCATTCGAACCGTCATGTCCTGCAATTTCGGTCTTTTCGAACCACCGCATAACTGCGGCAGTGCAATCAGTTCATCAACCCGTCCAACAGCCAGGTTGAGGAAGTTCAGTTCGGCCAGAAACATCGACATATTCAGCAACGGACGGAAGAAACGCGTCGCAGCGATCAAAAACAGCAGCACTTCAGCCAGGGTCAGCGATTCCCCTAACCAGGCCCAGGTCACAGCCACCAGTAATACGATAAACCCGACCTCAACCAGGAAATTAAAGCTATATACTGGCCAGACCGCGGCAACCTCGGCTTTCATTGCTTTCTGCCGAGTCTGATTCAAAACCGAGTCCAGACGTTTAAACATACTGCCGACCATCTGATGGGACTTCAGTTCTTTCAGCCCATCCACATACTCCATCACCGCATCGTTGAGCTGGTGCATCAACCCCTGCATATGATCTTGCCACTTTCGGGCATAGTTGCGTGTCAGCCAATAAGCCACCACCGCCAGAGGGAGCGTCGACATCATCGCAAGACCCATACGCCAGTCTTTCAGTGTCAGCCCCAGTGCAAAAAAGATCAGCACTGAAGCCGTTGCGATCATAGGCGCATAGAGATGGGTAAAGATCCGCTCAATGAGATCGACATCTTTTAGTAATCTATTGTTAATATTGCCGAAATCGGAGCTTTGAAAAAAACCCATCGGCATTTTTCTGAGATGCTCACCCAGTCGTTCCCGAATTTGGCGCCCGGCAGCAAAGCCAATCAAATTAATCTTCAGATGAATCGCACGTGCCAGGAATACGCGCGCTACCATCATGATCACACACCACATTACCAGGCTGAGCTGATATTGAAGACTGGGATTGGCTGACAGCATATCCAGCAGAATATAGTAGAGAAACCCATACGGAGCCGAGGCAAAAAAAGCGTCCAGTACCGTCAGACCTATTGTGAACTTAAGGCCTTTTAAGGAAGAGCCCGTCAGTCGTTTCAATGTTTTGATTTTCAACATGTCTCTTTTCCCACTAAATACAATTCGCTTTGCTGCGTCAGTTGTTTCTCTGTCATCCGCCACTGCTTGGTTCGTTGATGAGCATTCCACATCGCTTGGTACAATTCGCACTCTGCAAGCAACTGTGTGTGGGTACCTTGTGAAACATTCCTGCCGTCCTGAATCACAACGATCTTATCGACCTGAGTCAGGGTATTGAGCCGGTGAGCAATCACGAGTACTGTTCTGCCACGCATTAAACGGGAAATCGCCTGCTGAATCCGGACTTCATTCCGGGCATCGGCATAGGCTGTGGCTTCGTCCAAAATGAGGATAGGAGAGTTTTTAGCCAGCGCTCTTGCTATCGCAATCCGCTGAGCCTGCCCTCCACTTAAACTCCCCTGTTTAACGATAGTCTGATACCCATCCGGCATTTCCTGAATGAACTCATGGGCACAGGCGGCTATTGCTGCACTTTCTACTTCGGCAAGAGAAAGCGCCTCGTTACCCATACGAATATTGTCGGCAATTGACTGTTCAAAAATAAACACATCCTGAAAAACAAAACTCACCAACGACATCAATTGATTTAAAGGAAACTGCTGGACCGGAACACCACCAATCCGGATGCTTCCGCTCTGGTTATCAAAAAAGCGTGGGATCAACTGTGCAATTGTAGTTTTACCAGCACCAGAAGGGCCTACGATTGCTGTAATCCTGCCTTGTTCGGCGACAAACGAGACTTCATCCAACGTCTTGTCCGTGGCTCCATCATGGGTAAAGCTCACCTGATCAAAACAAATATCTGTGCTGACTACAGCCTGAAGTGAGTCACCTTCCTGCTGCGGTTTATGGGTACAGAAACGCTGGATCGACTCGACCCCTTTCAACATTTCGCTGAACATGCCCCCAAATTCAACCAGGTTATATAAAGGCTGCATTAACCCTACTCCAAGCAGCATAAAAACGAACAAGGTTGGCAAGCTCAGACTACCCTCTGCATGAAGCCATACGCTGACCGGAAGTATAAATATGAAGCCGAGTTCAAGCGATAACTTAAACAGCGCAGCCGGGGTTTTAGTATCCAGCAACCAGTTGGTGACCAGTTCATGGTGAGCTGCAACGGCCTGGCGGTATTTCTGATAGGAGCTCACCTTTATATTGAAGGCTTTTACTACCTGAATCGATTTAACAAAGTCGACAATACAGATATGCAGATCACCAACCACTTGATAATAACGTTCAACCCGCTGATTAAACCCTTTAAACATCTTCACTTGCAGGAAAATTGCAATCGGAAGAGGCAGAATAGCCAGCAAAGCCAGACGCCAGTCAATATAAAACAAAGCAAGCGTCGCAACTATGGGCATCACAATTGCTGCGGCCATATCGGGCATATGGTGCGCTATAAATGTTTCTACTTTATCTACATCATCGGCAATAATTTTTTTTACCGTCGCTGAAGCTTGCTTATTACTTTCACCCAAGGTTAATCGGCCAACACTATCCACCAGCTTTTGCCGGAGTTCAAACAACAACTGAAAAGCCGCTTTATGTGACAATAATCCGGATAATAGTTGAAATGCCATCTTTGCAACCAGTGCGCTTCCGGCAGCCAACACCCAGTACCACACTTCTTTTGTTCCAGTTATAGTGCCATTTACAAAACCATCGATCATTTGATAGATAATCAGATAAGGAACGATAGTCAACAAAGCATAAATCACAGCCAAAATCATAGAAACGATTAACCGACGCTTCTGGCTACCAACCAGCTCCACAAACCATTCAACCGTTTGATTTTTCAATTTAAAAGCCTCGAAAATTAAATCCCGCCTCAATAAACGCACTTATCATATTCAGATATCTTATTTTTCAGATATTGAAAAAAATGATGACTCTTCTCATTTAAATAAAAGTGCCCACCTTGAAAACCCTGAAACTCGAATCTCCCGCTCGTCACCTCAGCCCAACGACAAATTTCATCAGACCTAACCTCGGTATCTCGCCGCCCCAACAGTGCACTCACCGGACAGGAAAGCGTGTCGAAATTCCGGCGCTGATAGGTTTCTATTGCCTCGAAATCTGCTCTCAAGATTGGCATCACTAACTCTCTTAAAGCCTGACACGCAAATACATCTGATGCCGTACCACCCAATGCTGAGACCTTCTCAATCAACTCCTGATCACTTCGGCGGTAGTAATCCGTTCCACTGTTCTGATCAGGAGGCATACGACCGGAAATAAATAAGTGCTCCAGTGACTGGCCGCGTTTTTCCCACCGTAGCGCCGTTTCAAATGCCAGGGTGGCCCCCATACTGTGTCCAAAGAAAAACGTAGGCCGCTGAGGTAACATCGCCAAACTGCCGACCACCTCATCCGCACACTGGTGTAGGCAGGTCTTCAGCCCTTCCGCCAGCCTCTGACCGCGACCTGGCAGTTGCACCGCATAAACCGCAGTCTGTGCATCAAGATGATTTTTCCAGGGCAGAAAATATTCGGCGTTACCGCCAGCAAAATGAAAACAGATCAACTGGCGTCTCGTTCCAGGTTTAACCAGTCTCAGTTGCTTATGCATACTGCCCTCCTTGGTCGTAGGCCGTTAACCATTGCTGAATATCCGGCTGAGTCCGGACCGGTGCGGCTGCCTGAATGACTTCAGGATTCCCGACACAGCTCATCAGCGATTTCCAGACTGCAGCTTGGGATAAAAGGCTCTGGGCAGTTTTAGGCGAAGGTTGCTCAATCTGGGAGGCAAACTGACGCAGTGCACTGCGAATCGCCTGTGACCAGTGCCGCTCCAGAATTTCTTCCAGTGAAGCGCTACCCTGATAGATGACTTCGCAGAGCGGTGGCGTATAAAAATCACCAGCCTGCTGCTTGTCGACGAGTTCCCGCACACCTTGCCGGGTTTCATGGCGGGGGATATAGAAGGTCCGGTTCCACAACACCGGACCGTGCGTGTTCACTAGCATCAGGTTCCCGCTTGGCAGACCTATCGTGATGCGATGCATGATATGAAAGTGATTATCCGGATCATTCGGGTCGAGCTGATTCTGGATCTTGAGTGTCAGCGGAACCCCGGCAAAGATTCCTTGAACCACTTGGTACGGCGGCGTACAGCGGGCCTTACGGTGCAAGGAGGCAGGGAGTCTGGGGCTGGCATAGAATTCATAGGGAGCAACACATCCCAGCGCACGGGAGAGTATATCCAGCAATCCACAAATGACCTGAACACCACAGGTGGCTTCAATAAACAAGGGTTGCTGGCTCTGCTTCGCGGCCTGACAATAATCAATGAAATGCTGAACTGCCGGCACCGTCGGATAATGGGTATTAATCTGATACTGGCAACCCTTTTCTCTGGCCAGCTTTAGACATTCCACCACATCTTTTTCGTAAACCGGGTGTTCCTGCAAGACGTGAATTCCCCGCGCCAGCAACGAGGTAGCAAGCTCACTTCCCTGCCCGCCTACAATGGCTGATCGCACCACCACACAGGCAATGTCGATATCATCCGGTAACTGCTCTACGTTCTGATACAGGGGAACCCCGTACCGGTCGGCCAGGAGTTGTGATCGTTCACTTCCACGAGCGAGGATACCCGACAGTTCAAACTGAGGAAAATGTCGCTGAAAGGCCGACAGATAGACCTGACCGAATAACGTTCCGCAAACAATCACCCGATAGGTTTTAGTGGACGCCTGGCTTACAGGTCTCGTCGTCATAAAACTCCCTCCTCAAACACGACCTCTTCATCCGGGGTCAATGACATTTCCCAATGACGGAAAAGATTCGCCTGCGACAGTTGCTCCAGCAAGGATTCAATCTCGACAGCTTCAGATAGCCAGCATAGGCTCGGGCGCTGCCGGCGGCTCCGTCGGATCAACTGGTCGGCTGTCACGGCTGCCACCCAGCCCGTCAGTCGGTAGCCGTTATCGAACCGGCAGTTCAGCTCAAACCGGACCGGCTGATCAGCCAGCCAGCCCCGGGCATGCACCACACAGTACTGTTGCGTTCCATGCTGAGATGTAAGCGCTTCACTGGCCGCCACCAGCGCATTCAAACGGCCAGACGGATCTCCCTGATCCGCAAGCACCAAGTGCTTATCGGCGATCAGGTTATAGGCCCGATAGTGATCGAATGACAATGACCGCGCGACTCTCTGATGTTCCGCACTCAGATAAGGTAAAGCCGAGAAGACCGGGGCTCCTGGTATCGGCGCCACCCCTTCTCTGGTGGCAATTCGAGTGATCCGGCCACCGACCACACCACAACCGCTGTAAGATTCCCTTTGACTCAGGCTGGCAAGAAAATCTTTCGCGGAGGTGGGGGTGAAAACTTCGATACCACCGACATACAGTTCAAATTTATCCACACGCTGCATTTTCTTCCGGACAAGGTATGCCAGCAGCGAACTGAAGCCAGGAACAAACCCGGCCCCCAAAACACAAGGGGATGAAGCCTGACCCTGTCTTTCAGCAAGAGAGGTAAATACATCTTCTTCACCCCCTACATCAACGTAGGGAACCCCCTTCAGAAGGGCGATCCGTGCGACGTGATCCCGAATCACCGCCGCCGGACCCGCAGCGTTGATCACCATATCGTGGGAAGCGCAGATTTCCTCAACCCGCCGGGCATCAAACAGATCCGCCCGTTGATAATTCGCTACCTCGGGGCGAGGCTGGCGCCCGATAATCGCAGGGTGATATCCCAAAGCTCTGAGCGCTTCAACCACATAGCTCCCGACTTCACCCATGCCACCAAAAACTGCAATTTCAGCCATGTGGCACCTCACATGCTGCACGCTGATTCAGAGCCTCAGCCAGAGGTTCGACCGCTCCATGTTGCATACAGGTAAAATGATCACCACTCAGCGGGATGTGCGCGATTTCCCCCAAGCCGAACTCCTGCCAGAAGGCAAGCATGTCGGTTTTCAGCGTCGGCAACAGATAAGTCGGCTCTTGCTGACATGCAAATGTCAGATCACCGCAATAGAAAGCCGGCTGATAATGGGACACTGCCTGAACACTATGATGGAACACCGGGTACATACTGCGAATATCCCAGTTACGCATGCCTGGTTCCGGGTGCTGTTCAAGCAGACGTTGCAACATCCCAACCCGCTCATGCTCCGGAGACTGTGCGTATGGCAGATAAGATTCCGCGAGTTTTGTATAACCTAGCCGCCCGGCACAAGCCACTACATCAGCAGGACAAACCGCCGAAGGTTTATCCTCAAGAACGGCCAGATACGTTTCCTCCAGTTCTGCCAGTTCAAGTTCTGGCCACGGGTTTCCTAGACCAAGTTCTTTAGCCAGCGCCAAATCGGTCATCATAGGGTCATTGACTAGATAAGGGATCTGATAACTACTGGCAATGGTCAGCGAACTGACAGTTATCCCCTCATCCAGACACTGCCTTACCAGTTCAAAGGCGATCAGACCGCCCATACAGAAACCAAAAATGTGGCATTGCTCTAGATCCAGCTGCTCCGCAATCAGCGTTTTATACTGATACGCAAGATCGACAATCAGCGTCTCTTGCGGCAGGGCCAGATAATGCTGATGATCCGTCACACTGACACCGTAGACCGGCGCTTTCAGCTGTTCGATCAAGTTAAGGCAAGGCATCACGGTTCCGCTGCCATCATGAATGACTATCACCGGATCTCCCGATCCCGCTTTCAGCAGTTGCATGGGAGACTGCAGTGAGGGTTTTTGCGTTGCATCGGAGTCCGAGGCATTTCCCATCGCAGTCTGCTGACGTAAGAACTCGGCCAGTGCAAGCACTGTCGGTGTAAGCAATACCTGGCGCAAAGTACCTTCCCATGGAACCCGATCTTCACCCAACTCTTTCCTGATCCGGCTGACCCATTGTGTAATCAGCAGAGAATCCCCACCGGCACTGAAAAAGTCATCACTGGCAGACATAGCCGGATTGCCAATAATTTCCCGGCAGGTCGTCAGCAACGTCAGCGCCAAAGAATCCAGCTGTTCTGTCGTTTTCAGTGTGCTTTCATGCTCTTCCACCATTATTTCGGGTAGAACACTGCGGTCCAGTTTCCCGTTGGCCGTCAACGGCAGGCTGCCCATGATCGCCAACTGCCCCGGCAGCATGTGTTCAGGTAATCGGGTCGCCAGCATTTCGGTCAGCACGGCTTTATCGCAGCGCGCCTTACCGCTATTAAACTGCGCCATCATGAAACTCTGTCCGAGCTGATGCAGCACCTCCCGCGGATCCGGAAAGGCATACACGCAATCACCGCCAACATCCCGTATCGCCTGTAACCAACGCTCCTGCGGCATAAATGGCGAGTTCAGTTCCAAACGCTCATCCTGATGTTCTGTCAGGCCGTGTTTGAATTCCATCGAAGTCATCAGCTGATAATTGTCGCGGGTCGCTTCAATAACCAGCAACCAGCCACCAGGAGACAGTAGTTCACGCAGGTGATGCAGTCCCTCACGGGCTACCACCGCATTGTGCAGCACATTCGAGGACACAATTATATCGAACTGACCACAGTCCAGACCCTGTGCCAGCGCTGGTCGATTGAAGTCATACAGTCGATAGCGAATGAAGTCATAGTCCTCATAACGCTCTCTGGCTGCATTGAGGAAAAACGGCGAGACGTCGGTAAAAGTATATTCGACCGGTTTACCCGCCAGCGCCGGGATCAGCTCATTACTGGTTCCCCCGACACCGGCACCGATTTCCAGAATACGGATCGGACGTTGCACTTCTCCAAGATGCGCAACTTTCTCCAATGTCGCCGTAACCAACATTCTATTCATCATGACGCTGAGCAGATTGTTCTGATAGGCGGCTGTTGCAACATCCAGATTCCCTTCCGGGAACAACAGATCCAGAGGGTCTGCAGTGTCCCGAAGCAGTTCCGGCAGGCACTGACTGCTCCGCTCCAGGTAGCCGACCAGACCTTTATCCCCGCCAAGCCGTTCAAGCGCCTGATAACAACCCTGCCAACAACGCTCGATTTCTGCAGCGTCTACGCCTCGGGTAAGCCGATAACGCCCCCGCGTCTGAGTCGCCAGCCCGTGTGCCTGCAAAGCCATCATCCAGCGACTGAGCAAAGGCTCATGGCGCGCCGCATAGTTCCCCTCAGACATTACTTGAGGTAAGGTTTTTGACTCTCCCTGCGCCAACCCGCCACTTTCCTGAAGCGCCTGATTCATGTGCAGGAGTGCAACCTGATCCAGGTGACAGACAAAATCTTCAACAGCTGCCAGGTCTGTTGCCTGACGAATGCGGCCGGCCAGTTCGTCAAGGTGCTGCCGAGTCTGGCTGAACTGGCCGGACAATTGTTGAAACTGATCCGGCTGCGCCGCAACGCCGGGCTGCACATACGCCTGCAGATAGCGCTGGTGCTTTTCACCTCGGGCAATCACCACCGCCTGCGAAACACTCGGTTGCTGTTCCAGCGCCGATTCGATCTCTCCCAGTTCAATTCGGTGACCGCGAATTTTAATCTGGTGATCATTACGACCGACAAATACCAGCACACCATCATCCCGGTAATAACCCCGGTCACCAGTGCGATACCAGCGCAGACCGCTCTCTTCATCAGAAAAGAAATGATGCTGAGTCTTCTCTTGATCCTGCCAGTAACCCAGAGCCACTCCAACCCCGCCGATACATAATTCACCGGCAACCCAGTCCGGACAAGGACGCCCGTGAGCGTCACGGACCATAAACACTTGATTTGCCAGCGGGCGGCCGTAAGGGATTGAGGTGCCATAGCAAGCTTTCGGATCAACAGGATAGAAAATGGACCATATTGCGGCTTCCGTCGCCCCGCCCAGACTAAATATGGCCGCGGCCGGATAGTTGCGGGCAATTTCTTGCGGCAAATCGACAGGAATCCAGTCTCCGGACATCATCACTATCCGCAGTGAATGGTCTGTATCACAAGCTTCATCCGCCAAATAGCGGGTAAGCATATTCATTTGTGCCGGGACGGAGTTCCATACGGTGATCTTATGGGTCTGAATCAGCCGGGCCCAAAGCGCCGGGTTTTTCAGTGCATCTTCCGTTGGCAGGACCAGCGTCGCGCCGCAGGCCAAGGTGCCGAAGATGTCGTAAACAGACAAGTCAAAACTTAACTTCGCCAGCCCCAATACCACATCCTGTCCGGTAATCTGGAAACGGCGATTGATATCCAGCACAGTATTAACGGCAGCCCGATGACTCACCATCACCCCTTTGGGTGTGCCTGTACTACCAGAGGTATAAATAATGTAGGCCAGACGCTCTGTCGTTGACGAGACATTGACCGGTTGAATTTGTTCACCGTCAGCAAGCCCGCCTTCGGAGAGAATGTTCATGGCATTAAAACCGTCTTCCGTGAAGCGGCAGGCAAGCTCCTCATGGTCGGTCAACACCAGATCAACCTGAGCATTGGACAGGATCTGACCGATACGTGCCATCGGCTGGCTAATATCCAGAGGCAGATAAACCCCATCGGCCAGCAAAATGGCGAGTGTCGCGACAACCTGCTGCGCACTCTTTTCCATGGCAACGGCCACTCGTTGACTGCGGGGCAGACGAGTAGCCAGTTGCTGCGCTTCAGCAACCAGCTCCCGATACGTCAGCTGACGCTGTGGCGTCTTCAGTGCTATCGCATCAGGGGTCTCTATCGCCTGCTGCAATACCAATTGATGCAACATGACATCTGGCATCGGATGCTGCGTGTCATTTACCTGCCGGCGTGTTTCTTGCTGTCGCTGCGGCAACGGAATCCCGACCGGATTCCGCCAGGCGGTTTCGCCCTCTACAAGTACATTACGGATAGCATTTTCAAATGCAGCAAACATCGATTCGATCATGTGAGGAGGGAAAATACCATCCAGAACATCCCAGTTCACACACAGACGCTGATCACGAGTCATCAGTTGGCAGTCGATCCAGACTTGCGGGGTCTGGCTGATGCCAAAGACCATTTCCAGACCCATATCGTAATGAGACATGGTCTGCGAAACCTGTTCACGCTGGTTACCGACCAGTGCGCTGGTGAACACCACCGGCATTCGCGCATACTCTGCCCCATGTTTTCGAGCCAGTTCGCGAACGACTTCGATTCCACTGAATACTTTATGTTCCAGGTCCTGCCACAACTGGTTCTGTTGTATCCTCACCTGTTCTGCCAATGGCCTGCGCTCACGTAAATCGACTTCCAACAGGTTAACGCTGGTAAAGTCACCAACCATACGCATGAGATCAGGATGCATCGGTTCACGATTCATCACTGTCAGATTGAGACAAAAATGCTGACTATCAGACCAGCGGGCAATCACTTCGCTATAAAGGGTCATCAGCAATGAGGAAGGTGTTACTCCCTGTTGCTGACACTGCGACTCAAGCGCCTGCCACTCAGCCGGGGAAAAAATAGCTTCATAGCGGGTGAACCCCGGCGCTCTATCAGACGCACGATCCCTGGTTTCGACTGTCATAGCCGTATCAATGCTCGCCCCGGCCCGTGGCAGGGCCGGGCAGGATGGCAGCTCATCTATACGTTCATGCCAGTACTGACGGGCCCGACCGTATTTCACCGTCAATTTCTGCCGTCTCTCGTACTCAATGACATCTTTAAAGCTCAGTGACAGGGGAGGTAACACCAAATCCGGATGGTGATAGAGATGCAGCAATTCTGACAGGACAATCTGAATACTGAGAAAGTCAGCCACCAACAAATCGATACTGAAATGCAGATACGACACGCCATCCGACGACGATACCGCCAAGTCAAACAATGGCCAGGTTTCGGTGTGATAAACCCGGTGAGACATGGCCTCACGGTAGGCGAAGCGCGCTTCTGAGCCCTGTCGGTAACCGATGTTAAATTGAGGAACCTGCGGTAAAATTTTCTGCTGTCCATCACCCATCACAATAGCTCTTAGCATATCGTGCCGTTCGATCAGCCTGTTCCACGCCCGGCTTAACGCCTTGTGATCGAGCTTTCCAAATTCAATTTCGAAATAGCCATGACAACCAGTGCCCCCATACTCAAAAATATTCTGCCGCCCAATCAGATAAGCGGCCTGAACATCACTGATGGCAAATGGCTGGTACCTGTCCTGGGGATCACTGGCCGGTGTCAGCTTCAGCCCCAGCTCCCGCTCTTTCAGCAAAGCGATCAATTCTGGTTTGCATGCTTTCAGTTGAGCGGTGATTTCCGGATTGATTATCCCCTGAGGAGCCCTGAACCTGAGCGCTCCGTCTTCCAGCCAGAACTCGGCATTCTGAGCCTCTAACTGTTGCAATAAAGCAAGCGGCGTTACCCTGACTGTCTCTGATATCATATCGATCCTTCCTCATATTCGAATCGGGGTGTTTTCTGATCGGGTATTGCAATCTCCTGGGCAAGCCGGCCAATGGTCTGCAGATTAAATACGCTTTGCAGTGGCAGCTTGATCTGGTGCTGTTTCTCCAGCCAGGCCGTCAGTTGAATAGCAGCAAAAGAGTCACCGCCAATGGCAAAGAAATTGTCGTGGATACTCATCGGTTCCGAACGGCCCAGTATCTCGGCCAGAGCTTCGGTCAACAGGCACTGCTCCGGGGTCGTTGCCGCCACAAACTCCGTCGACTGCAATTCAAGGAGTTTCATATTGCTCAACTGTTTACGATCGATTTTCCCGTTAGCTGTCAGCGGCCACTGGCTCAGCACCGCATATCCGTCCGGCATCGCGTAAGGCGGCAAGTAACGTCTCAACGTCTGCTCGACTTCAACAAAATCCAGTGATGCTGACGCCAGCAAATAAGCATGAATTCGGGGGCGACTTGCATGCGGCTCGACCATGACCAGAGCATCTTCCACCTGAGGACAACAACGAAGCGCCTGACTGATTTCATCGAGTTCAATCCGCAACCCGGCAATTTTCACCTGTTGATCCCGGCGTCCCAGAAACTCCAACCTTCCGTCCGGCCAGTAACGGCCCGAATCTCCGGTTCGGTACCAGCGCTCTCCCTGAAACTGGCAGAACTGCTTCCCGGTTAAGACCTCATTCCCGATATAACCGAGTGCGACCCCCTCTCCTCCGATCCAGAGCTCTCCACTCACCCAGTCAGGGCAGTCATTGCCGCATTCATTCACGACCCTGAACTTCTGATTCTGCAACGGAAACCCGTATGGGATAGATTTCCACGCAGGGTCAACAGATTCCACCAGCCAGTAGTTTGACCAAATCGACGCTTCGGTCGCGCCACCCATGGAAACCAGTTTGACCTGCGGATTACACGCTTTCAGTCTGTCGGGCAGTGCCAGAGGAATCCAGTCTCCAGACAGCATCACACAACGTAACGATTCCAGATCCTGCTGCGTCGCCCGCAATAAAAGCATATCCATCAGAGCAGGAACGGTATTCCACAAAGAGACCTGATGTTGTTGCAAGAGCCTCAGCCAGACAGCCACATCCCGGCTCTCTTCATCCCGGATCAGGACCACTTTCCCCCCTGCAGACAGTAGCCCGAAGATATCGTAGACCGACAGATCAAAATACAGCGCCGACAGCGCCAATACCGCATCCTGACTGCTAACCTGGTGTTGGTGGTTGATCGCCAGAATCGTGTTCATCGCCGCCCCATGGGTAATCGCTACCCCTTTGGGTTCTCCGGTACTGCCAGAGGTAAAGATGACATAGGCCAGATCATCGGCATGACGGGGAACCGGAGCCAGTAAGTGAGCCGACTGCGACGAATATTCAGGGATCACCACAGCACGTGCATCCCCAGGAAGTAAGCACGACAATCGGACGATCACCCGGCTGATCCCGGCTTGATTCAACACCGATGCAACCCGAGATTCCGGCCAGTCCGCCGCAATCGGGACATAAGCAGCGCCAATCCACTGAATCGCAAGTACAGCAACGACTTGCTCAACAGAGCGGGGTAACATCACCCCGACACATTCACCCGCTCGAACGCCTTCCTTTTCAAGCACGGAGGCAGCCTGGCTGACCCACTGATGCAATGCGCCATAGCTGACGGAATGCGCATCCAGAACCACCGCCACCTGATCGGGGCGGGACAGCATCTGCTGATAGACGGCTTCATGCATAGCATGCCCGGGAAGCTCACCATGGGTTTGGTTCACCCGCTCGCGCGCAGCATGCTGTTGCGGCGGCAGTCCGATCACACAGGGCTGATGCCAGTCGTGGTCAGTCAAATGCGTCAACAAAGTACAATAGGCGGTGAACATGGCATCGATCATTCCCTCCGGGAACAAAGATTCGACGACATCCCAGTTAAAGTGCAACGCACCGTCATGCTCATAGACCTGGTGATCAATCCACACCTGAGGTGTCTGCGAAACACCCCATACCGTATTGGCCGGACTCAGGAGCGAACTTTCATCCAGAGCCGTATCGGCACCAAGCGCACTGGTGAAGACCACCGGCATACTGACATCACTGACCTGCCTCAACTCTGCCAACTGGCGCAGCACCCATACCGCTGAAACATCTGCGTGCTCCAGGTCCTGCCATAACCGTTGTTGTAACCGCTGGGTAGCTGCTAGCCAGGATTCGCTTTCATGCTGCACCGTTTCAAGTAACAGCAGTGAAGTAAAATCACCCATAATGTGGTGAATATCAGCATGAACCTGCCTACGATCAAACAATGTGACATTGATGCTCAGCGCTGGGTTTTCAGACCAACTGGCCAGCACACTGGCGTAGCTGTTCAGCAGCAGACAGGACGGCGTAACCCCCAGCCCGCGTGCTTTGTCAGTCAGTTTCTGCCACTGTTCTCGAGGAAGAACCGACTTACGGCGGACAAACCGAGGCCTGCTCAGCTGATTTGGCTCTTTCGCCAACGGCAGCCGCGGTGCGTCCGGTAGATTGGCTAAACGGGCCCTCCAGTAATCCTGTGACTTTTCCTGGTCACCGGCTGAAATCCGGGCATAAACCTGATCCTGATAGTCTTTGAATGTCACACCCAGCGCAGGTAAGGTCACCTCCGGGTCGCGATAGCACATACCCAGTTCAGCAAAGAAAATCCGCATACTCAGGCCATCGAGAATCGCATTATCCAGACCAACACAAAGACGCTTCTGGCCCTGATCGGACACAATCACCGTCAGATGGAACAATGGCCACTGGGTCGGATCCAACACTTTGTGCGATAACTCGCTCCGCATCCGGGCAACCGTTTCATCCCAAACTTCATCTTTACAGGTTATGACATCCAACGGACAATGCGGCGCTGTGGGTAAAAATCGCTGTTCGCCCGGCTCATCAAATACGATTCTCAGGGTATGATGACGCTCAATCACCCGCATCAGAGCCTGCCTGAACCGTTCGATATCAAGCTGATCATCTTCAAACTCTGAGTAGAAATGGGTTCCGACGCCGCCCATGACCAGCCCTTCCTGGCGACCGGTAATGTACGCCTGCTGAACATCCGTCAGAACAAACGGCTGATACAGCTCCTGCTGATGATGCAGCAACTCAAATGCGGGTCTATTCTCAGACTCATCCCGTTTCAGATGGCGGGCAAACTCCTGCAATACCGGGCGGTTGAACAGATCTGCCAGCCTGACATCCCTGATACCGGCTTCATCCAGCGCGGCCACAATTCGTGTCGCGTGCAGACTGTCGCCTCCGAGCTGGAAGAAATTGCTGTGACGGTCGACATTAACACCCAGCACAGAATGCCAAATGTCTGCAACCAGAGATTCGTTCTCCGTCTGGCAGGCTTCTCCATTCGCAGCGACAGCTTCGATGGTCGGCTGCACCTGTGCGAGGAGTTGTTTTCGATCGACTTTACCATTCGCCGTCAGCGGGATCGATTCACACAGAGTAACCCGCTTCGGTACCATATAGGCAGGTAAATGCTGTGCCAGCCAGCTTTCCAGTTGCCGGGTATCTTCAACAAGAACCTCACCGGACTGACGGCCAGACAAGAGCACTAAATCACCTCGATGACTGCTGACACACAGCTCAGTCTCCAGCGATGAATAGGCCAGACCTATTTCCCAATCCTGAGCATTCAGAAGCGGTGTACAATCGCCCTCTCGGCTATCTTCAAACGCTCCGGCCTGCCCCGAGAACAACTCTGGCTGCAACAAACAAACCGTCAGCCAGGCTAACGGACTTAAATGTTGGGTTTCCAGCACCATAAAATGCCCGCCTGGAGCCAGTAAGCCGGCCAACGAATCAATGCCATGATTGATATTGGCAAACCGGTGCAAAGCGTTGTTGCTAATCACTACATCCGCAGCCAGAGGCTCACATGCAGAGAGCGGCAGCACCTGGACATGCTCACCAAACCCCGCCAGCCGGAAGACAGCTTTCTCTCGCATGGATGCAGCACTTTCAGTGACCCGGTAACGGACATGCTCCGGATCGCAGTGGCTCAGTATCGCACCTGCCAGTCGCCCTTCACGGCCATTGAGTTCAACAACATTCACCGGCCGGCCCAATTGCGCGGATAATTGGGTGATTGACGTACATAGATACGAGATCACCTGAGGCAACTCCGGATGGTTCAAAACCAGCACTTCAGGTGTCAGGTCCGGGTCATCCAGCAGTTCTAGCGCACCGACCTGTCCCTGTAGCAAACCGGCATACCAGTCCACCCGGTTTTCCAGTGCCGTCAGTAGTCCCTGGTATGAGGGCGCGACCTCATCAACCGGCAACCTGTCGGCCAACTCAACAAAAGTTTCTGTCGGGGTAAACTGCATTGCCTGTTGCTGCCATCGCCGGGTCTGAACCAACAACTTCAGCCACGCCTCAATCACAACCCGGTACGAATCAGCCACAGACAGTGCAGCACACCATTCGTCAGCATCCAGAGAACACGGCGTCACCTGACCGCTGCGATCCAAAAGCTGCCGGAGGATCCGATCGGCAATGTAGGCCGTAATTTCAACCTCTGTTCCCCCGGCATCTTCCAGCGTCAACCACTGCATCGGTGACAACCGCGAAGCGGCCAATGCCGCTTCGCCCCCCCTGGCTCGGACAAACGATGTATCCGTTACCGAGGTATCTGTCTGTACCATCAGTTGTATCTGCTGACCCGACTGTTCGGTGACCAGTGCAACGGCCCGCTTAACTCCGGGATATTGAGCAGCTACATGCTCGATTTCTCCCAACTCGATACGGTAACCCCGGATTTTGACCTGATTATCGCGCCTCCCGATGAACTCAATGATGCCCTCGGGCCAGAAGCGTCCCATATCACCAGTACGGTAATATTTTTTCCCTTCATGAATCACAAACTGATCAGCGGTTTTCTGTGGATCATTGAAATACCCGACAGCAACCCCTTCACCACCGATCCATAGTTCACCGGCAACCCAATCCGGACAATCCCGGCGACTTTCATCCATCACCCGGTAATACTGATGGCTGAGGGAATATCCGTAAGGGACACTTTTCCATTCGGGATGCACAGTCTCAATATCGAACCAGTTCGACCAGATCGCGGCTTCTGTCGCGCCACCCAACGCGGCTATACGAGTTTGTGTACTCAAAGCTTTCAGACGCGGATGGAGATCCAGACCAACCCAGTCTCCGGATAACAGCACTTGTCGCAGTGAGCCCGGCAAAATCCGGGCATCGGTACGTTCGGCAGCGATCAGCAACATATCGAACATTGCCGGGACCGAGTTCCAGACGGTGACCTGATGCTGCTCCATGGCCTGCAACCAGGTTCTGGCTTCCCGGAGCTGCATTGAATTAGGCATCACCAGTGCAGCGCCCACCGAAAGCGGCGCGAAAATATCAAAGACTGACAAGTCAAAGTTCAGCGCAGACAGCGCAAAAACCCGGTCACTGACACGCATCTGAATACGGGCATTAATATCGTCGATTGTATTCGCCGCTGCCTGGTGGGTCGCGACCACCCCTTTCGGTATTCCGGTTGAGCCCGAGGTGTATATAATATAGGCATGCTGTGTGGGCAAAAATCGTGGCCACAGACGCGGGGAGGAATCCGGTTTCCCTGGCGCTCCGGGATGAACCAGCACTTCGACACTGACTAGAGATTCTGGCGTAATACCACCCAGCCCGGACAGCAATTCCTGACCCTGCTCATCGACCACGATACAACGAGGGCTCGCCTGATCGATTATCTGCTTTAACCGGGGAAGCGGCTGTTCAACATCTAAAGGGACGTAAGCCGCTCCGAGCAAGTGAGTTGCCAGTACAGCAACGACCTGAGACCGGCTTTTCGGCAATAAGATCGCAACCCGGTCACCGACACACACTCCCCGCTCGAAGAGCTGATCTGCCAGCGATTCGGACTGCGCTGCCAATTGGCGGTATGTCAGCGATCCGTTCTCATCGATCACGGCAATGTTATCGGGACAGCGTCGTGCCCGATCAAAAAATCGTCCGTGCAAGGTCCGCGGCTGGAATTCCACCAATTCCTGCCGGTTACGCTGCTCACGAAGTTGCTGCTGCTGCGGATTCAGATAATGCTCGACGGGCTGATGCAATCGGGCCGAATCTTCCGACAAGGAGAAAATCAGCGCTCCCATAAAGCCAAACATCTGATCGAGCATCTGTGGCGGAAAGAGGTCATCTACCGTGTCCCAGCTGACAATCAGTTCGCCATGCTGCTCCATAACCTGACAGTCAATCCACACCTGAGGGGTCTGAGACACAATATAGTCCAGGGTTCCCAGCGCGCTGCCCTCAAGAAAATCATGGCCCAGATTGCTGGTAAACACTACCGGCATTGTCACTTGCGCCCCATGCTGGCGTGACATTTCCTTGAGTACCTGCACGGCATCATACTGGCTGTGATCCAGATTTCTCATGAATGTCTGATTCAGGCCAAGCGCGTTATCCAGCAAGGTGTCAGAAGCCGTTCTGTGACATTCCAGCAGCATCAGCGTAGTAAAATCAGCAACCATATCTGAAATATCAAACGCATCGAAACGACGGTTAAAAATCGTCAGATTGAGACAAAAATCCGGCTGTTCACTCCAGCCACGAAGCGTTTCAGCATAGCAAGCGGCCAGTAACATGGACGGGGTAACACGGTGATGGCGACAGGTCTCTTTCAGAGCTTGCCAATGTGCCTGCGGCAACCTCCAGTCGCGGTGAGAAAATACGGGAACCGCAATCGCTTCCGGCCTTTTTGCCATCGGTAAAGCGGGGGCTCCTGGCAGATCCGGAATTCGCTCCAACCAGTATTGACGGGCGTCCTTACTGCCATTCCGAGTTGCCATGTGGTGTAAATAACGCGGGAAATGTTCCGTAGCCTCCAATAACCCAGCCTGTGGTGGCTGAGCATAGAAGCGAGCCATTTCCTGCACCAGGATATGAATGCTCAACGCATCGGCAATAACCATATCAATATTGATATGTAACCGACTGCCTTGGGCTGTATGACTGACATGAACCGACAGCCCTGATTGCTGTTCTAAATCGAGCACCTGTGATTGCAACTGTTCACGCAATGCCATCTGCCTGGCCAGCGCTTGCCGACCATCGCAGTCCTGCCACTGATGCTCTGTCACTTGAGGCGCCGGCTGATCGGTAATGATCCCCCGTCCATCCGGCTGCATGCGTAACCGCAGCATACTGTGCCGCAGCGTGAGCGCCTCAAGTGCACGATTAAGGCGTGCGCCATCGAGTTCCGGCTGATTCAGCTCCAGATAGACCTGGCAGGCAACCCCCCCCAAGACCTGATCCCGGTTACGCCCCTGCCAGTATGCTTGCTGAACGCCGGTCAACTCAAAAGGTTTACCAAGCCACCGTTCGCTACTGTTAGCCTGAGGCATCCCGCCTGCCGCTTTGGAGAATCCTTCCGTCCTGCTTCCCTGCATCAACTTCAGCCAGTCTTGCACTGTGGGGGACTCATACATGCGGGCCAAGTCGAGACAAATTCCCAGTTTTTTTGCCTCGTCAACCAGGTCCATCATCTGAAGAGAATCAATGCCCATGCCGATTAAATCATCGGCCTCACCAATAGCTTCAGCATCCAGCATCAAGGTATCCGCAAGCCATTGGCGCAAGAAGGCTTCCCGGTCAACGTCCGCCAGCAGTGTGACTGACGCCGATAGCGGGTGCGACAAGCCCGGCTCAGACGTGGCCCAATACGCCTCCTTAGCAAACGGATAAAGAGGTAATGCCATGCGGGTTGCTACGGAAAAAGTATGCTGACCCGCCAATAGTGACCAGTCATACGATGCCCCATCGACCCACGCACGGATGGGGGAAGGCAGTGTTTGCCCCACCAAAGTATCGGGCGCTGAAGCCTGCGGATCTGCCGAAAACTCCAATAGTGCTGCGATCAGTTGCTCTGCCCCCTGATACGCTATGCAGGCTCGTACCGGCAACTGATGAGAACGATGACACAACCATGCATCCAGAAGCTGACCCCGCTCATCGGGATGCTCACTTAATACCTCGGCCCATTGATGGGCGTATCGTCGGAGAGCATCCCTGTCCGCGGCCGCCAATGGCAGATAACAAATAGCCGCTGCCTGATGCTGTGCAGACTTGACTGGATGCTCACGCTCGGGCTCATGACGCAGGATAAGGTGAGCCAGCGTTCCGGTGAAACTCATCGCACTAACAGCCATTCGTTTCAGGCATTTCGGCTGGCTATGCCGGCTGAAGCAATAGCGGCTCAGCCAGGGTTGAAGGTGCGGATTAGGCCGATCAAAAGTCGGGTGACCAAACAGACACTGATGCTGCATCTGGGCGATTGCGCGGATCACGCCTGCAACACCCGCTGCTGACTCTAGATGACCGAACTGCGATTTGGCTGCGGTTAAATGCAGTGGCTCCTGGCGACAACCATACACGCCATCTATAGCACTCAGCTCAATCGGATCCCCAAGAGAGGTGCCGGTACCGTGTAGCTCAATCGCATCAAGATCATCGATGCTCCCCCCGCTTTGCTCGAGGACCTCCTGAAGCAGTGCCTGCTGCGCCAATGGGTTCGGTGCTGTCAGGCTACTACTTTCTCCATCCTGAGCAACTCCGCTAGCTTCAATCACCGCAAGAACCGGATCTCCATCCTGCCGCGCCTGCTGATAATCCTTTAACAGTAACAACCCCATCCCTTCCGCTCGGGCATACCCATCAGCATCATGGCTAAAGGTTGCACATCGACCATTGGGAGAGAGCATCCCTGCATTTTGCAGAGCCAGTTCTGTCTGAGAGGAAAGCAAGCAGTTCACACCGCCGGCTATGGCCGTCCTCCCTTTTCCAGAGCGGATATAATCCACAGCCATATCAACTGCAACCAGAGATGACGAACAAGCAGTATCAATAGTGATGGCAGGTCCACGGGTGCCGAAAAATTTTGCAATTCTTCCAGAGCCGGCACTCCGGCTATTGCCGGTCGCCAAATAACTTTTGGCATGCTGACTGTCATTCATCTGAGCCAGCGCATCACTGTAATCCTGACTACCCTGACCAATGAAAACTCCCAAAGCCTGCCCTTTCTGTTTCTCAGGGAACCATCCGGCCTGCTCAAACAGATGCCAGCTTGACTCAAGCAGCCACCGATGTTGAGGATCCATAAGCCTGGCTTCTGTTGCAGTAATGCCAAAAAAAGCAGCATCAAATTTGTCGATGTCATCAATTGCACCAACAGGCAAAGAGAAGGAACGCAGTGACGAATCCACCCGAGTCAGCGCATTTTCTCCTTTTGCCAGCCAGTCGGCGTACGTAGACCACGCAGCATATTTTTGCTGGGGCAAGCGACAACTGATTGCCACCACAGCGACCTGACGAAGCTGGGGTTCTGAATACGTATACGGTGTGGACGGCAGTCGTGAAGTCTTTGATTCCAACCATGCACGCAATGACTTCAGATTCGGATAGGCAAACAAGACTGTTGGCGACAACGATAACTGATAATACCTGGCCAACTGAGCACACCACCGGGTTGCTACCAGACTGGTCAACCCCATATCGGCAAAGCCCTGGAACTCGTCGACCCGGTCGCCGCCAAGTAATTTTTTCAGTGAATCGGAGACAAAGTCATCAGTCGTTTGCAAACCGGCTTCATTTGACTGACCGGCCAGAGGTTCAGTTTGCGGTTCTGAGACAAACAGTGGTTTGAGTTGTTTTGCGTACCAGTCAGCCAGCATCTGACTGCGGCGAATCTTGCCACTTGAAGTTTTTTTCAAACCGCCTCTGGTAACCAGTATCAACTGTTCGGGCAATAACTGATGATGCTCAAGCACTAAAGCTGAAATCTCTCTTGCCAGGGCTTCGAGCGTCTCGACTGGCGTATGGCGATGGACCTCACACATCCCGTAGATTTTGCCGTTTGCCGCATCCTGCACAAAACACGCACCACCAACATTAACCAACTCACAGTACGTTTCGATACTGGCCTCAATATCGTTGGGCATATGATTCTCACCCGCAACAATGACGACATCTTTCTCTCGGCCACAAATAAACAGCTCGCCTTCAAGGAGAAAAGCCAGATCACCGGTGCGCAGATAATTGCGATTATCCTGACTATCGGCTAACCGGGCGTGAAACGTCTCGTCGGTTAAACCGGGGTTCTGCCAGTAGCCTTGGGGCATACAGTTTCCGGAGATCCATACTTCCCCGATTTTCCGGTCTTCGCAGACCATCCGGGTATCGGGATCGACAATTTTCAGCGTCCAGGAACCCATACAGTTCCCACTACTGACCAACTCCCGGCCGCATGGACTTTCAACGGCTCTGCCTGCAGCCAAATGCTTCTCATCAAAACGCTTACGGACCAGCGCTGTTCCCTTCGCCTGATAGCAGACCACCAGCGTTGCTTCCGCCATTCCGTATCCCGTCATCCACATATCAGGCCTGAAACCGGACGAAGCGAAATGAGCCGAAAACGCATCAAGGGTTGCCGGACGAATCGGCTCCGCAGCCGTCAAAGCTTCTTCCAGGCATGACAAGTCCAACTGACCCGCCTGTGCCGGGGAAACCGACTCTACACACAGCTGATAAGCAAAGTCAGGAGCCATCACGACATTGGCCCGGTAACGATCAATCAGCGCCAGCCAACTGTACGGATCCCGAATAAACTGGCTGGGACGGATAAAAGTGCTACATCCGCCAGAAAGCAGCGGGTACAGCAGACCGTAGAACAACCCCAGATCATGATAAAAAGGCAGCCAGCTTGCGACATGAATACGGTCGATCGTCGGGTGCATCCCCGTCATCAACTGGTGGTGGTGGTGAATATTGTCATCATGATTGCAAACCGCCTTGGGCTTGCCGGTCGAACCCGAAGAGTACTGCAACAGAATCGGCCCGGAGGCTGCCCGGATAGCTTTCAGATCGATCCCGGGAGCATTACCAGCGATTTGATCAAGATAAATCACCGTTCGGTTTTGATGCCAGCCCATCCTCTCCAGCTCTGCTTTTGATGAAGACAAGGCCAGAATCACCCGAGGCTGACAGTCCTGCAGAATATGCTCCAGCATGAGACGCACCCGTCGCAGCCGCTGAACCCCCGGCAGATTAACCGGTACTGCGGTGACCCCTGAAATAACACATGCCAGAAAGCCGAAGACAAACTGAGAATCACCAGGCAACAAGAGCAACGCCCGCTCACCGTAAAACGGACGAAGCTGACCAGAAATACTGAAGACTTTCCGGGAGAGCTCCCCGTAACGGTATTCCTGATGTCTGTCAGAAGTACAATCGCGTATGGCAACATCATCGGAACAGTCATCAAACCGCGCCAACAATGTCATCTGAACCCAACTTGGCCTAGAGTCTTTCATGTAATAACTCCGTACTAAAAGCCTGCTCACGGCACACTTTTCACTTGATTATTTATTAAAATTCATGGCTTATTTAATTTACAAAAACCAAACCCCAGTTAAATCTGACTAACAAAATGGACCAAATAATATATAGCTTCCAACTCTCCACAGAAATAAAAAACCTTAAAAACTCCAGACTGAAAAATATGAAAACCTAATAAAAATAAACTATTATCCAATACATTTGAAAATAGCCTAAAAACAAAAACTCAACTAAATTATATAAATAAAATATCCAAAGCAAAAAATACCGAAGTGTAATATCGACCCACTATAACGATACAAGCGAAGGATCGCAATGATAATCATTACCGTTCAAGAGCCATGTCAACCCTTCTTAAAACCGACCTTGCGCGCTGAGCCGAAGAAAGCCTGATCAACGAGTAATTTTGCCGATGAATCGCATTCCAGCTCGCAAATCCATATATAAGGCTGCTAAAACCCTTCCTTGCGGCTGGCAATACCTGCAATGTCGCTGACCTGAGGACTTGCCCACAGGCTCTTCAGGTTTGCAACATAGTGTTTCAAATTACGCCTCCATAGTCAATAATGATATTCATTATCATTTGGCAATTCCTTTAATTTTCTTTGAAATCATCATGTTAACAACAATCAGAGCTTGAAAATCTACCTGATCGCCCGAGAGAGTCGTCTGGTTTCATATCAAGTCAGGAGGGTTTCGGGCGGTCATATCGCCTTGTTCAGAGCAGGTAAAGGGCTCGAAAGAACCCGGACGACGAGGACAACTGACACTGAGTTATTAGCTGAGCGTGAAGCGGTTTATAAACGAACAAAGAGCTTGAATCCCGCGCGCGGCGCTGATGACATCCGAATCCGGATAGCAACCGGGGCCGTATCGCTCACACCTGGAGAATTGCAAGAAAGCGTTAAATGCCTCATCATTAAAAACCAAACAAAAAAGAAAATTAAACCTCGAAAACACAAAAAATAAAAAAATAAATACGAAGCCGTTTAAAAAAAACAGCACACTTAAAACAATTTTTTTAGAAAATAATATTTAGGGAGACTCTGATTAAGTCTCAAAATCAGCGATAATACGGCCATCGTCAACCGCATAGGATTCGTTGCCACCATGGATCAGATCACCTTCTCCGAAGCCGAGTACCAGACCAAAAAGCGCAAGACTCGCCGCGAGATCTTTCTGGAGCGGATGGACAAACTGATTCCGTGGAAGCAGTTGGAGAAGAAGGTCGCTCGTTATTATCCCAAGGGCCAGACTGGCAGGCCACCGTATCCCCTGCCGACCATGCTGCGAGTCCACTGCATGCAGTTGTTCTATAACCTCAGCGACCCGGCCATGGAAGATGCCCTGTACGAGATTGAATCCATGCGGCACTTCGCCGGCCTGAAGTTGGATCGCTTACCGGATGAAACCACCATTCTCAAGTTCCGTCATTTCCTTGAACGCCATGGCCTCGGCAAGGTGTTGTTCAAAGAAGTGAACAAACACTTGGAGAAGAACGGTCTGATGCTGCGCGAAGGTAGCATTGTGGATGCTTCCATCATTTCTGCTCCAAGCTCCACGAAGAACGAGAGCGGCAAGCGTGACCCAGAGATGCACCAGACCCGAAAAGGCAATCAATGGTACTTCGGCATGAAGATGCACATCGGCGTCGATGACACGCTCGGCCTGATCCACAGCATCGATACCACGGCAGCCAACATCCACGACATTGTGCCCGCCGGTAACCTTTTTCATGGTGACGAGCAGCGCGTGTTCGGTGATGCTGGTTATCTTGGGATTCAAAAGCGCGATGAGCATAAAAATCGTAAAAACGTATCCTGGTTCATTGCTAAACGTCCTGGCTCTCGCAAGAAAATGGATGACCGTCAGTTGAAAGCTGAAAAGCTCAAAGCCAGTGCTCGGGCCAAAGTGGAACACCCATTCCGCTACATCAAACAGGTCTTTGGCTACAGCAAAGTCCGCTATCGCGGCCTGGCCAAAAACAGTACCCGGTTGCACTTGCTAGCAGCATTCACCAATTTACTGATCGGTGAAAAATACTTGCTGGCGTAGGGCCAGTGCGCCCGAATTCCGCCAAAACGGCGGGAAACGGGCAAAAAACGAACAAAAAAGGGAAAAATTACGCCGAAATCGAGTTTGAACGGCTTTTTTTCGAATTGAAAAGCGATTCAGCGACAAATCAGGCGTTAATCAGACCCTCCTTAGGAGATTTCAGTGGTGTACGAACCTCGTCCACTCAAGATTAAGAACTTTGGGAATGATCTTTTGTTCAGAAGTGTAGAGGAGCTTAAAGAGACGCTGAAAAAAGAATTCAAGGGAAAGGATACCAGTGTTGTTTTTCGCACTAAGCCCAATGGGATGCGTTCAACCGTTTTTGTGTCGGTGGGTGAGGATGGCGTGATCCGTGAGAGTTACGGCGAAGAACCCGAGGTAGATTTTGACGCCATCTCAGAGCGATTGATGGTGATCTAGCCCATCACGGGCTGTGACAAAGGAGTTTGTTATCACCATGCGCGTAAGACTCCTTCCAAATGCCCGGTGAGGATGTCAAGGGTGCATACTGGGGTAGCCGCTGGTTTGCGGTAACGGATGATCCAAAGACTGCTCGGGTTGAGCAAGTGGATCTGGTATCAGACGGAGTGATTGGCACTAGCGATCGTGTGATCTGCCCGGCAACGCCGGAGCTTGAGGGTTGCCAATCCTGCGAGTCTGAGGAGGACGCTGTTAAGAAGCGCATTTTGGCGCAAACAGAAAGCAAGATTGTTGAGCTGATCTGCGCTATTGAGTTGTCTAAGCTGCGAATTGAGAACAACCGGCTCTTGAAGGACAAAACAGAACTCGCTCAAAATTCTGATAGTAATGATCGGCTCGACATTAAGAAGTGGACGGAGGAGCTAAAAGAACTCCGCCAGTTGCGCCGGGCTAAAGTCATCGTTGCTTGAGGGTTTTGTTATACGCCTCTTGTCGGTTGGCACGGCATTGGCTCTAAAGCGGACGGTACTCTGTAAGCTGGGCATACTTCGTGAACTGCTCGCCGTCCCAGTGCAGTGAGTAGTGTCCCGCCTGCGTAACGGGGCTTGTCGCTGGCGGTCTCAGCAATGCGATCGCTTCCGCCCCCGGAGAGCGCACCGAACTATACAGAATGCCGAACTCATCTGCGTTAATGAGGTTAGCTGCTTCCTGTTGGCCGGGCGCATAGTTCGTATCGTGCATGTACTGGGGTTGATCTCGAAGGTCAACCAGTGGTTCAGCTACGTGCCCGGTGTAGCAACGCACCACTGCTGAGTAGTCGACTCCGACGCCAAAGCCTCGCCAGATCTTGCCGGAATGATAGATCCATTCGTGCAGAGCCGTTTCCAGACTGTCTCCAGCGTAGTACGCACCTCTTGATAGGGTGTTAAAGCGCCCTTCCGACGGATAGCAGAATGAGGCCATAACAGCGCCCCACCCCGGCCCCGCCCGGTAATCTTTGTTGTCGACGTACCGCGGCCAGTGAATAACTCGATCACTGGTTGCGGACTCCAGTTCAGCAAGAATCATGGAGTCCGGGCTTTCAAAGCAGTCAATAGGTGGGTATTTGCTGTGTATGACGCGGTGGTGCTTCCATAGCGGTTTAACGTGTTCCAACTTAATCTCCCTTAACCGCGCATGGCATCCAGATTACGACGAATATAGTACAGAGCTTCCATGGAGCCCTGTTCCAGCAAGTAACGCTTGATTGAGCGTCCCTGCAGCCCCATTAGATCTATGGGTTTCTGGAACCACTCATTAGCCATGCTTTCATGCCCTGCCGGTGTAATAAGAGAAAGTGCTTTATGGATGCCCAGAAGCAAGCTGATTCGGTCCATCATATCCCGGGATACTTCTACGGTTTCACCGTTGTTCACCTTTGCCTGCCACCCAGTCAAAGTGCGACGACTGACGCCTCCCAGAAGAGTGCCCAGATCGTCCATCGTCAGGCCCCAACGCTCACGCCGGTCGAATAGCCAGCGGAGCCCGGCGGTTCCATGAGCACTGGTCAGTGTTGGTCCATCGTGTTGTGGTGGTGCTGTGTCGACAGGATACTGCTCTCGTAGGGCAAGCATAATCTCCTCCACTACTCTTTTTGCTTGTGAGTTGATTATAGATGTCCGATCCCATATAGGCAACAATGCTCACGCCGGTAACAACTGAGCACTATTGCCCTGACACCTGTTCGATTAACTTATCCCGCTGAGTCTCAACGGCTGCCAGTCGAGTTTTAATTTCATCGCGCTCTTTACGGAGGTCGGTTTTATCGTTGCTGAGATCATCGTTTCGGCGGCGAATATCTGCCAGCGACTCTTCGGCGCTTTCCCGCTGCTCGTACTCTTTGGACAGTTTCTCCCGGACAACAGCAAGCTCGCGCTCCGCTTTCGACGCCGACTTTCTGAGCGTGACCAACTCCTCTTGAGCCTTGCTGAGCTCGGCCCGGACGTTGCCTAGCTGATCCTCCAGATCTTCAACGGTCGTGGCGGCATCCACCAGCTCGGCTTCAGCGTTCTCCTGCTGCTCTTTTGCGGATCGCATAACGTCCGCGACTCGCCGCTCGGCTGTTTTGACTGCCCTTGCGTTCAGGTTCTGTGCCAGTCCTCGGACCTGCTCCAGAAAGATACCTGTCATTTCGTTGAGCGCTTCCTCTACTTCCACTGGGAGTTCTTGCGCGGGCTCGCTCGCCACTACTTCCTGAGATCGTCGGTGGTCTTCCCAGACCCTCGCCAAACGGCTTGGGTTGCCGCCGCCAACGATTTTTCTTAACGCAAACCCTGTGACCTTCCTGCCGTCTTCCTGTAACTGCTGCCCAGCGTTGATGATTTGCTCATTCTCGATCTCTGGTGGTCGCATTCCTGCCGCTCCGGTTGGTGTTTCAAGCATTCTAGTTGCGCACTAACAAACTAACAAACTAACAAACTAATTTTTCTGTTCAGTGTCCCGCTTCAACTTCGAGTCGTTTTTGGCGGGCAAGTAATCCTGCGGCACTTGTAGTTGCGATAAGTCATGCGACATTTAGGGAGCTCAAACAACGACCGTAACGGAGTCGGTTATGCCAGTAATCCCAGACACTATTGCAGAAAATGCCTTCATGGATGAGTACAAGCCTGTTGAGCTAGAGCGCGAAGCTGACGTGATGATGCAGACATTTGATGAAGCCTTGGCGCTTGCGGAAAAGCGTGGCGGTGGCGTCTCGAATGTCTGGTCGATTGCTGAAGGTGACGAGGGTGATTCCTTGTATGCACTTGCAGGCTTCCATCATGTGAATGTCATTGGCTTCATCGTGACAGAGAAGGCGTGGGAGACCGGCATAGAAGAGGTTTTGTGGTTTGACAGTGAAGACATGTGTGACTGAGCGAGGAAGGGTGTTATGCAAAGCGTGAGCGTATCGGATTTGCAGGGGGAAGCGCTTGATTGGGCTGTCGCCAAGGCAGAGGGGTTAGTCATCAGGCGCGACCCTATGGGGTTTGGGTCGGGCAGTGAGTCCGGGTACTGGATATGGGAAGAAAGCGGTCGCGGCTTGAAGCGGTACGGCTTAATAGGTCGGGAGTATTCCCCTTCAACTAAGTGGTCTGAAGGAGGGCCGATCATTGATGCGCTGCGAGAGTGTGGCCAGCACCAGTTTTCGTTGCAGACTGATGCAGGGGGCGTTTGTGTTCTTTCACGGTCAACGGAGAGCATTTCTTTTCGTGGGTGCGGAGAAACTGTGCTTATCGCTGCCATGCGTTGTTACGTTGCAGTCAAGCTGGGTGAGAGCCTTGCGGTTCCTGCGTTTTTGTCGGTGTCGGATTAAGACGCGGGTAAAGTGTGGGTTGCTGCAGCGTGTATGGGTTTCTTGGCGGGCTGGCAACGACAGCCCTTGCAGTTGCCCTGCCCAATGCGATGTTGGTGGTTTCGAAAACGTGAGGAGATCATCTATGCACCCCAAACAAATGCGATACCTGATACGCCGACCACAAGCGTTCATCCGACACCAGGTGACAGGGCAACTGCCACGTACGGTTCGACCCCAGAGCCCTCTAATCACTCTACTGGAGAGCATGCATCATCATCAGCGGCTGCGCTATCGTGGCATCCGCCTGTCGCCGGAGTTGGGGTATCAAACAGGTCACCAGTTCCATAGCGCCGAGCAACTACTTCGTTGGCTCAAGCCTAGTGATCAGATGATTGAGGGTGAGCCTTGGCCAGCCGAGAGCTTCCGTATCAAGCGTTTCGTCAGCACCCTGACTCTGGAAGATCTCCAGCGTCACAGTGCCCAGCATCCAGAGCAGGAGGGGCGTAAATGAAAGGGGTGATCACATACGAGTGGTGGCCGGAAGGTGTAGAGTCTGCGTCGGGCGGTGTGCTGGATCATCATAAAGAAGCATTGGCCGAGAGAGCGCTTGAGGTTATTGGCCCTCAGGCCATAGAGGGCTTCCGAGAGGGGGTGCTTGCCGATAACATACACATGTCGGGCGATCCAGAGCAAGGCGTGGCCTACAGAGGTTACTGGAGCTTGTCCGAGTCAGGGGGTAATTAACGTGAATTCCAACCTTATTTTTTGGCTGGCTGTTTTGGTAGCGGGCGTCTCATTGGTTTTTGGTGGGCCTGAAATCCTTGCTGCCTATGGTTTTGGCGGTTCTTGATCTCTTGTCACAGTGTTCGGCTCGGACGCTGTGGCGTTGATCGTCTTGGTTCAACAATTAAATTATTCAAAAGGTAGTAGTAATGGCGTCAAAGCTTGCTGTCAGTTTCGGGGTTGTGATTGTAGGTATGGCTATTTCGATTGCTGGCTTTGTCGGCAAAATAGCCATGGATGAGGCGGATAAAAGGGCCAGAGCAGGTGTAAGTGATCTGGTTAACTTGGTTGAGTCATCGAGCGAAGGCAATGTGCGCGTCACCTATGGATCGATTAGTAATAGTCTTTTTGATAATACGGTCACCGTTGAGGATGTTGCGTTCAAAATGGTAGACGGTACGACCATGTTCACTGTGGACTCTGTAGGTTTTAGTGCTGAGGAAGGCTTTAAGGATAGCCGGATTCCCCATGCCGCTAGCTTGTCGCTTCGTGGTGTTGAGGTCATTTATGCGCAACTCCTGCGGGAGCTAGAGCAAAAAACCGGTGCAGACTTCAGTGGCAGCCCTTTTAATGCTGCCTTCAGCTACGACTACAACAGTGCTGGTGATGTCATACACCCCATTGTTTCGTTCTCAGGTGAGGGCTTTGCCGATCTCGATATAGTTTGTTGGGAACTGCCAAAGAAGCATCAAAGCAGTAAGCCTTGTAAAGCTGTTGCGCAGTACCTTGTATTCGCTGCTTTTGATGCAATACTTCCAACCAGGCATCAGGAATGGAAGCCACACCGTAAAATGCACCCGCCAGCTGACCAGTAATAGCCGCTGTCGTATCGGCATCGTCACCCAGATTCGCTGCCATTAGAACCGCATCCTCAAATGACTCAGTTTGCCACAGGCACCATAGAGCAGCTTCCAGGCTCTCAACGACATATCCGCTGCCAAAAATATCGACTCGCTCTTTAACGCGATATTCACCCTCTGCCAATGCATTGATAAGTGAGGGTGCATGTACCTCGGAAGGCACTGACATTAACCAAGCTGTTTTATCGGTGGCCCCCAGAAGCGCATTGCTTATCAGCTGAGACATCAGCCTGCTGGCACTGACGCAAAGTGAAGAGGCATGCGTAGTTTGCGAGCTGAGCTCAGCATACTCACCCAGCATTACTGATCCTGCGTAACGCATTGGAATCGGGGCCAGGCGCATAAGGGAACCATTACCGGAAGATGCTGAAGACTCACTTCCACACCAGGGGGAGCCAGACTGTTGATATCTTGCCAGTGCACCCGCAACCGTCTTACCGATTCCAAAGGCACGTGGACGGGTTGAGTTTTCCCCCTCCTCAGCCCAACGCCAATAGCGTGCCATCTGATCTGCTGCATCAAAGCCATCACAAGCAATCAGACTATCCGCCAGACATAGTGCCATGGCTGTATCATCCGTCCACTCCCCTTGGCGCATCCGAAACTTGCCACCTTCAATCATACCGGTGATCGGTTTAAGCCGGTCGCGAGAATGAAACTCCAACGGTGCTCCCAGAGCATCACCTACGGCCAGACCCAACAGGCATCCTGTCCACCGAGATGGATCCGGTGAAATATTCACTATTGTGCTCTCTCTACGGCAACCGTTTTATCGCTACCTACTTCATAGCCACTGACCAGCACATAACGGCTTCCACGACGATGACTTTTCCATTTGCCTCGGTAAAAACGTTCATCGCGCAGCTGCCGCCAGTAAGGTGAAACGGAATGGGGTGACACCATGGCGGCCACCAGTTCGCGATCATGTCTGTCGTACTCCACCTGCGCAAAGGGCATACCGCCCTTGCCACTGGGGTGCTTATTTTTCATATACGATGGCACGCCACTGTTAAGAGACTCCGGGTAGGCAGACAAATACATACCCAGCGAGACCACATAGCGAATCACGGCATTCAGGATGCGTTGCTCATCGGCGTTCATAGACATACCGGATAGCCCAACGGTCTTCATGGCTTCCCGGTTGATAAAATCCGTCAGCTGTTCCGGCGTAAAAGCTGCCCGTAAAAGGGAAGGATTAAGGGTCGACTGAGGCTCCAGCGGATTATGAATACTGATAGTTAACCACTGCTCCGGCTGAGAGGCAGGCACTTCCATCTGGAAAGAAGAACCATACTGGCGGAGAAAATCATCATACCGCTGTTGAAGAGAGGACGCCTGCATCCAGCTCACCATCACGCCTTCAATGGTATAGCCTTCAAACAGCTGGGCAGTCGGCAGAGAAATCGTACTGAACTCATATGGCCAGGCAAACGAATCACCTTGCACCTTGCTCAAAGACACCTGCTGTAACCAGGCCGAAAGCGAGGGTTCCGGCACGATGATTCGCCCCTGACGCTCATGCCAGTATTCGAGCACAAGTGCCTCACCGTTGATACTGGTCATGGTTCTGGGGTCTTCTACCAGATCAAGAAACACTTCCTTTTCATGCTTCTTGGGCAACCCTACCTGCTTCAGGATGGAGCGGGTGAAACGACGTGTGAAACTGGGATAATGACGATAGGTACTGGCGGCGGACATCCGCATCTCCTTGCAATCTACAGCTGCCCCATACTTTGCCGCAAAAGCCTGCACGTTGCACAGTCCCGCTACATCAGAAACTGGAAAGGCTGGTTTCGGCCAGGAGCGGTCTTTTAGGAGCCGTTGATATAGCGCTTTAACGCCCGCAGTACGTGCAACTTTGTAATGAAGGCGCAGCCGCAATGGAAAAGCCGTAGCTGTGCCTGCGATTGTTAGGCAATCTCTTCACTTGGCCATGCTCAAAAGGTAGTTACGACCTTGAGCGGTAATATTCCATGCAATTGATCGGCGTGATGTGACAATTTGGGATGCTAAACCCTTTTCTTCCAAGCCAGCCATGAGCTGTCGCACGGCAGATACGGAAAGCTCTAAATTCTGAGCAAGACCGGTCGCCGTTCTGAAAGTGAAAGGACTGTCTTCGATCGCTTGCAATGCCTCTCGCTCTTGAGCAGAAACCTGAATCGTGGCGATTTTCCCAAATTGAGCGTCAGAGACATCGTCAGCATCGACTTCAGTTTCTCTAACTGCCATTGCCTCGACCTTTTTAGCCACATCGCGAAGCTTTGCGGAAAAGCCTACGCCGCTGAACTCAGAAAAATTTTCCAACCTCAGAAACGCCATGCAAACAGCAGAGAAGCCCGCCACAACGGCCATCTCTGCAGCTTTCCCTAATAAAGCCAGCACAACAAGAAGTAAGAATGATAATGGCACGAGCACTGAGAAAAGATCATCGTTTGAGGCGGTAAAGCTACAAATTCTGCCTAATACCTTCGTTTGACGCTCTGACTGTCTTTCTTTTTGAATCGACATACGACTCCCCTAAGTCAACAATTCGCCTAATGCCTCATATGACCGGCAGCAATAAACAGAGCGTCGAAGGAGCGGCGCTTATTGCTGCCCGAGTGCATGTGATCGTTATAACTTACTTTCCGGCAAGCTTTGCTGCTTCTTCTATCCACTTAGAAAGATCTTCTGAATTTGTATACTTATATGCCTTAAAGCCATTTTTTTCGACCTGACTCGGTATCGCTCCTGGAGAACCAGTATTGCCATCTTTATCTTTCAAGTGATGAATTTGTACAGCTACGAGGCCATTCCCCCTAGCTAAAGATTGCTCTATTTCATAATCAATATATTTACGGTCTTTAGTACCATAAGTAACAAAGACGACAGTCACTGAGGTGCGTACGAGCGCCTCGTCGATCATTTTTTTAATTTCTTTGTCACCTTTTTTCTTTGCCTCCTCCCACAAAGAGGCGTCTTGGAATCCCGCTGCTGCAGTTCCGGTTACATTAGGGATGCTACGTATTTGATTGACCTTCCAAACATACTTGTAAGTGCCTGATCACAAATTTCCGTGTAACATCGATTTTAAAATCACTGATACGGATAAACCTATGGCAAGGCGTCGCTTTGTTGATCCTCTCACAAAGTCTGAGCAGCAGGCACTAACCAAGGCCTATCACCAAAGCGAGAAGCGGGCTTTACGTCGACGTGCGAATGCCATCCTGCTGAGTGGTCAGGGCCATACCATCAACCAGATCAGTGACATTCTGCAGGTTCGCCGCGATGCCGTCTCTCGATGGCTCAAACAATGGGAAACGTTGGGGCTTGACGGGCTCGCCGATAAGCCCCGCAGTGGTCGGACACCTATTCTGGACGAGCACGACAACCAGCGATTGAAAGAAATGGTTGTTGAGCAGCCTCATCAGATTCGATCCTTACAGGCTCGGTTTCAGGAAGAGACTGGCAAGACAGTTAGCACGGTGACCCTTCGCCGGGCGTTGAAAAAAAAAATGATCTCAGCTTCAAGCGCATTCGTCATTCACTGAAGGCACGGCGTAACGAAAGGGATTTCCGCAATACTCAGGGCCTCCTTAAGGCGCTTCAGCAGCAGGAAGACGAAGGCGAGCACGAGCTTTACTATTTTGATGAGTCAGGCTTTTCACAATCGTCGTCAGTGCCATACGCGTGGAGCCCTGTCGGTCAACCCTGCGAAGTGACCGCCTACTCTCGTAGCCGAAGACTAAACGTATTAGGGTTCCTCAGCCGTGCAGGGAAGCTTGTCTACCATACCACGACGGAATCAGTGACGGCCGAGACGGTCATCGAAGCCTTCGACACGTTTGTGACTCAGAAAGACCCTGACACGTTCGCCGTTGTGGTGCTCGATAATGCCAGTATGCATCGCTCCATGGCCTTCAGGAGAAAAATAGTAGAATGGATGTCGCATCCAGGAGAAAAATAGTAGAATGGATGTCGCATCGTGTGCATTTGATCTACCTATCAGCTTACTCGCCAGAGCTGAATCTAATTGAGATTTTATGGAAGCAGATGAAGTACGCATGGTTGCCGTTAAGCGCCTATCTTTCGTTTGACCGCCTCTGCAATGAGGTTCATCGCCTACTCGGCGGCTATGGAGTTTTGCACGCGATTAATTTTGAATAGGCACTTACATGAACGTTTCGAGTCATATCTTGGCACATGAGCCACTCAGTTAGAGGATGTAGATCGTGCTGCTTGCATCAAGGACTATTGCTATGGCTTCAAGCGACGGGAATTAGAACCGTTAACAGCAATTTCTGACCAATCAATCTTGTGTCATGTGATCTCTAACAGGGGATAGTTTATGTCTGACAACCGTTACCAGTTTGATATTACCGATGGGCATGTTTTAGCTATTCGGGAATGGGACGATGGCCGCTGGGAAAATGAGGCCATTGATAACGACGATCGTTACAGCGTTCAGGGCAACCGTATCGTCAAAACCGAGTGGAACGATGATGATATAACGATTTATGAAGATCGTGGCGACGGCGTGTATTTTGAAATTTTTGACGGTGAACTTAATGACTGGAATCGTCGGAATGACTCAAATGACATGAATAACATCGATGGATTGGATATTCAGAGTGACTGGGATGATCGGATTGATTTTAACGAGGACCGGCTTACCTATGACCAGCAAGTGACACTTTTGTATAGCGCTGCGTTCGATCGTGCTCCAGACCAAGCTGGTCTGACTTACTGGAGTAACCAGATGCGGGGCGAAGACGATCTGGACCTGGATGATATCGCTGAGATTTTCATGGCCTCTGATGAGTTCATCAACCGTTATGGCAGCAACCTCAATAACAGTGATTTTATTGAGGCGCTGTACAACAATACCCTGGGTCGACCTAGTGATGCTGAAGGCAAGGAATATTGGTTGAACCAATTGGCGACCGATGAGGATCGTGACGACATTCTGGAGGCGTTTGCGCTTTCAGATGAACATATCGCGCTGGTGCTGGATGATGACCGCCCGCCTTCTACTCAGCAGAACATAACCAGCAATGATGGTGACAGCCTCAATCGTGGCGATGATTTTGATGACGCTTCTGAGAGCGGGTTAAGCATTGATGATCAACTCACCCTTATGTACAGCGCTGCGTTCGATCGTGCTCCAGACCAAGCTGGTCTGACTTATTGGAGCAACCAGATGAAAGGAGAAGATGATCTGGACCTGGATGATATCGCTGAGATTTTCATGGCCTCTGACGAGTTCATCAACCGTTATGGCAGCAACCTCAATAACAGTGATTTTATTGAGGCGCTGTACAACAATACTCTGGGTCGCCCCAGTGATGCTGAAGGCAAGGAATATTGGTTGAACCAGTTGGCGAGTGACGAGGATCGTGACGATATTCTGGAGGCGTTTGCACTTTCAGATGAGCATGTTGACTTGGTGCTCATCGGCCAGAACAATCAGGATGCTACTATCTTCTGATACTTCAGCATGAAGTTTAAACTGGAAACACGTTTCTGGATACGTTTCTGACTATGCTTTTCAAAACTGTCTGCCAACCCTATTCAGAGATTTCGTTGGCAGACAGTCCACATTATGAAAGCGATAGGAACTCATCACGAAGACAACTTGTCAGATAAACCCTAACTTAAATTTTTCATGGCGTATAAAAGAAAACGATTGGCAATTTTAAATTTTCAAGATCTTGCATCAAAACCAAGATCAAAAGTTACTTCCAAAATAATGCCTGAAAAATTGACCTTCTCGCTACTCTCACGGCACCAAATTGAAGCTGGCTTGTTGAGGTCACATCACCTCCGATGCAGGGTTACTTTTGCTACGGGAAGACGACAAGCAATGTCGACTTACACGTCGCTTGGCATCGATACTTCATTATCTTCTGGCACCAGATAAAATTCGCCACAAGTTCGGCACCTTGGTCCGTCAGCGCGTGTTTGGAATCGCCGCTGGCTATCAAGATCTTAACGACCATGAAAATGAGGTGCTTGCAGGTACGCAAGGGCTCCAGTAAGTGCCTATTCAAAATTAATCGCGTGCAAAACTCCATAGCCGCCGAGTAGGCGATGAACCTCATTGCAGAGGCGGTCAAACGAAAGATAGGCGCTTAACGGCAACCATGCGTACTTCATCTGCTTCCATAAAATCTCAATTAGATTCAGCTCTGGCGAGTAAGCTGATAGGTAGATCAAATGCACACGATGCGACATCCATTCTACTATTTTTCTCCTGAAGGCCATGGAGCGATGCATACTGGCATTATCGAGCACCACAACGGCGAACGTGTCAGGGTCTTTCTGAGTCACAAACGTGTCGAAGGCTTCGATGACCGTCTCGGCCGTCACTGATTCCGTCGTGGTATGGTAGACAAGCTTCCCTGCACGGCTGAGGAACCCTAATACGTTTAGTCTTCGGCTACGAGAGTAGGCGGTCATCTCAAAGGGCTGCCCAATGGGACTCCACGCGTATGGAACCGGTGACGACTGCGAAAAGCCCGACTCATCGAAGTAATAGAGCTCGTGCTCACCCAGGTCTTCCCGCTCCTGAAGCACCTTGAGGAGGCCCTGAGTGTTGCGGAAATCCGTTTCGTCGCGCCGTGCCTTCAGCGAATGCCGAATACGCTTGAAGCTGAGCCTATTTTTTTTTCAGCGCCCTGCGGAGCGTCACCATGCTGATGTTTTTCCCCGTCTCTTCCTGAAAGCGGGCATGCAAGGAGCGGAGCTGGTGGGGCTGTTCGGCGACAAGTTCCTGCAGCCGATGGTGGTCGTCGTCATCCAAGGCCGGCGTGCGGCCACTGCGCGGCTTGTCGATCAGCCCATCAAGCCCTGCTACCTCCCACTGTTTGAGCCATCGAGATACGGCATCGCGGCGGACCTGCAATATCTCACAGATCTGAGCGATGGTATGACCCTGACCACTCAGCAAGACGGCATGCGCACGTCGACGTAGGGCGCGCTTCTCACCATGGTGATAGGCGGAGGACAGCGTCTGCTGCTCAGACTCAGTGAGAGGTGCAACGAAGCGCCTTGCCATGGTTCCGTCCGTGTCAGTTATCCTACGTACATTATGCACGAAAACTTTCAGTTAGGCACTTACCTTCAACCCAAAAAAGCCTCTACGCCTTCATCCTTGAGGCTCTGCTTTGCTTCACTTAGCGCTTGAGCGTCAGTCTCAAACGTCTTGTCCCACACAAAAGATGTACCTGCCTCATTAACCACTTCCAGAGTCCAGGTTGTCTCTGCTTCCAAACGGTAGATGCTCACCGTGAATGCATGGCCTTCCGCTTCCACTGTTTCATTGAGCGGGCTATCGACCAGGTTCGGCTCATCTTGCATCACGGCTACTCCTTAACCCTTCGTTTTCTGGATGGCGGCTCGAACGTAACGACGCTCACCGATGATATTCGAGCGCTTGTGTGACGCCTTCATCTCTCGGACTAGAGACGCTGAAGCAAACATACGCGCTTCCACATCAATGACGCGCTTGCCTCGCTTCTTCTCGACAAACTCAACGTGCGAAAGCAGCCCCTCTGCCTCGATCCTTTGTATATGCTCACGGAACTTGCGGCGCGCATGATACGGGCTCTTGTAATTCAGAAGCCCTGTCGTCTCCTGTAAGGACGACAGTTTGAGCGAGTAAGGTGTCTGCTCAGAGATGTTACGGCCGTTGAGCAACAACAACTTGATGATGGCATGACCGACATGCGTTTTGACTTGTGCAACACGAAACACGTTGTACTGCTGATACAGGCCCGCATGAATACCCAGGCTGATAATGGGGTGAAACCTTGCCGTCCAGAAACCGTTTCGATCATGAGCATCAAACCCATTCTGCTCAAATGACACAAGCTCAGGCAGAATCGCCCCTCGCGCATTGATTCCCCCTTTCGAGGTCGAGCGAACAGACAGATTGCACTTGTTCAATACTTCCAAAGAACGCATCAGGGCTGGGTAGCTACGCCCCCTCCCCCAATGCTTGAGCTGTTGCATCAGCTGGTTAATCGTGAAATGCACCCCGTAACTCGGCAATGCGGCATTGCCCTTCGCAGGTTTATGGGATATGTCCGCCGGTTGAAGGATATCGCCGTTATTCATTGCCAGCTTGACCAGCGCCAGCTCCACAAGCTCATCGGTATTATCGGGGTAGCAAAAGATGGTCTGCTGAACGCCGTTGGCTTCTGTCCGAATTTGTGCCGGTGTCATCTCAAGGGTGTAATGCTCGCCGCTGTCTTCAAACGAATAGTTGACGATCCCCATTTCCTTCGCGTCAGGGCTGTTATTGATCCCTTGGATATCGCTGCAATTGTAACGGGGTATGCGCTCCCAAAACTGCATCAGGTTGGACGCATTGGCGCGTTCTTCCGGCGTGTTTGTCAGCGTCGACTGGAAATCACGAAGAGACTGCCCTTCAGGCGTCAGTGCTGCGTCAGGCAGAACATCCGGCTCGGCCAGCTTGAGTGCCGGTACATTGGCAACGTCTTCAGCCTGCCCACTTTCCGGCATGATCGAATCAAGATCGAGTGACAGGTTCGTCGGCGGTGAGTCCGATTGATCGGCTTTGCTTGTTTTTGATCTGCGCAGGTCGCTAGTGACCTTCTCCCAGTCCGTGCGAGGATGCTGTGCCATGTCCTTTCTCTGATTCGGTGAGTACGGCTTTATGGAACTGAGTGTAGCGAAGCGAAGCCGCTCCTTCTATGTACGCTCTGTACACATTCTGCACTTTTTTTGTCGCACCCTGCTTCTATGTACCCTCTGTACAGGTTTCTAACGTGAGAACACCTGTATATTCTATGTACGATCTGTACACATTCTGCAGCGTGAAGCCTCTCGCGTGGACATAGCCTCTTTCTGATTGGAGCCTCCAGAGCAAACCATCGGGTTCTATGTACGATCTGTACACGTTTCTATGTACGATCTGTAAATCTTCTGAGTTATCCACAGATTTTGGGGATAACCCAGTGAAAAAAAGCTGCCATTCTATGTACGCTCTGGACGGGTTTGAGGTATTTCAGGGTTTTGTATGTACGGTCTGTACACGTTTCTATGTACGCAGTGAACAGGTTTTCTATGTACGCTCTGTACGGATTGCCCAGGGCAGTAAGGCCAGAGCCCCCTTTCTATGTACGGAGCAGACAGGTTTCTATGTACGACTCGGACAGGTTTCTATGTATGGAGTGAACAGGTTTCTATGTACGGAGTGGACAGCTTTGATCGCTAAACAACTGTCTGAAATAGATATTTTTGAGCCTCCTTCTTCCCTTTTGTCCTTTTATCCTTTCCATATATCCTTTAGAGATCGCAGGCCAACCCTGAAGAAGAAATGTCCTCTACGCGGCCATCGCTCAAGCCACTGACGGCAACAAGCGTATCAAGTGACGACCAAGGCCGACCATCAACAATCGCTGTTGCCCTGCTCTCGCCGACATGGGGCAGATCGTTTAATTCATCCGCTGGCGCTGAATTGATATCAATGCAGGTATTTGTCTTGGAAGATGCCACGACTGTCGCATCATCGGGTAAGCGCAAAGACGCGCCGTTCAAGGCAATCCATACAGGCACATGATCAGAGATCGCATCACGGGCAACTTCATGATTGATTCCCCAGCGCTCAGGGAATCTCAGAATACCTTGGTCGGTTACTGACAAAGACGTGCCTTCCTGCAGGAACATGTGATCGTAGTGATTCGGATACCTGTCCTCTGTCGTGCTGATCGTTGTGCCTCTGCCATCCTCGTATGCCGCTTCAACACCCAAAAGTTCAAGCGTGTCAAAGCCAAGGTGCTCGCTGTCGAGGTTGAAGTCCCCTGCCAGTATGCGAGGCACACCAGGATAGGCTTCTTCACCTAACCACTGCCAGTAATCAGCCAACCCCTCAATCTCAGGCAGCCGGTCACGAACACTATCGCCATATAGAATATGCACGTTGGCAATGGCAAATGTCTCACTGGTATCTCGATCAGTAAACAGCGCTGAATACGGCTCCCGTGCAAAGACGTCCGCACCGTCGAAAAACACAGCGTCCCCACCCGATGCTGACACCTCTGATTCTCGCCAGAAGAACGCATACGCCTCTTTATAGCTACTGCGCCCGATCAGGTGACTCATCACGTATCCCCAAGGTTCACCTGATGCTTGCTCCAACGACAGATGCAAATTTTCAGCGCCATCTTCGCTCATGACCTCTTGCACTGCGAGCAAATCGAAACTGTTACCTATCTCACCTAAAATCGCTAAGTCCTTGTCGTTGTTCCAGCCCAAGTGGTTAATGTTCCAGGTTGCGATGGCAACGTCAGCATGGACAGACAATGATGAAATCATCAAGGCACCAAAAGCGGATAACCTCAAAACCTTGTTTGATACTATCATCAAAACCTCATTTGCTGTCCGGCTGTCTATTAATGCCCAGCGCCCACCAGTAAGGCTCAAAGCTGTTTTCCACGCTGTCACAAAGCAAGTCGACAAAAAGATCGTAGTTGCCGGTGCAATGGGCAGTATCCAGTGCTTCGTAGTAAGCCAACCGCTGCTCTACCTTGATCAGAGCGGCAGGGAACCCTGCTTTCATCAGCTCGAAATTCATCAGAAGCCGCGATGTCCGCCCATTCCCATCAACGAAAGGGTGAACCTTGACGAACTCACCATGCAAACGGGCAGCTCGCTCAATGGGGTGCAAAGTGCCAGCCTCTTGATGATACCAATGAAGAAAATCGCTCATCGCCTGAGGAACCCTGTAGGCTTCAGGTGGCCGGTGCTCGGCACCTGATATCATGACATTGACCTGGCGATACGCTCCGGCATTCTGATCGTCGACGTTTTTGAGTACCAGCTGGTGCAGCGATTTGATCAACCATTCGGATAGAGGCTCACGCTGCTTAACCCAGTCTTCAACCATCCAAATCGCTTCTCGATGGTTAATAACCTCAAAGTGCTCTCGCAGGGTTTTTCCACCCACCGTAATACCTTCAAGAGCGACCTTGGTTTCCTTGAGCGTGAGCGTATTCCCTTCGATGGCGTTGCTATGGTAAGTCCATTGCAAAACCAGCGATTCATGTAGGTTGCGGACAACGGCATGAGGCAGCGGTCGATACTGATCCAGCTGCTCTTTAAGCCGATCAAGTCGTGAGAACCTGTCAGACATCCGCCCTCTCCTGATCAGTCAACCTCAAAAAACCCGATGGGCTTTTCTTCAAATGAGGTTTTGATGCAATGAATAAAAACACTTTCACGCTTGATCGCCGTCGATCAACTTATCAATTTGTTCACGCAGGATATCCTTGATGGTCATGCCATTCTGAGCCGCGTATATCTTCAACCGCTGATGTTCTTCATACGTCAGATCAATGTTGACCCGTTTTTTGGCCGGTCTGTCTGCCAGGCTCGCTAACGTCGCTTCTTTTCGCTTGTCTGCTTTCGCGCTTGGGCGTCCAGCACTAAGTACACCTTTGGTCATCTCAACAACCTCAAAAAATCATAACTTCAAATCATTATTGCCGCATTAACGTAAAAACTCAATTGATCAAAGCCCCAAAACCTCAAATGAGCTTTGCTTTCAGCTCGTTCATCAATGCGTTGATTTCAATAGATGCGGGGCCGTCAGGGTCTTGGTCGAAGACCGTTGTACCTGTTGCGGCCGTCGTGGGGTAGATAACCCGCTGAGTAACCCGACTCTCAAGCACCGGCAACTCATATTCGTTAAGTGCATTGGTGACTTCCGACCCTATCCGCGTCCCCTTGATCGCCCTGGAGACAACAAACGCCGCTTGCATCTTGCCGTCAGTGATCTCAATACGCTGCTTCACCAACTCGACAAGATCAGCTGTCGCCCAAATATCGTACGGGCTTGGTTGTGCCGGAATCAGCACAAAATCTGCTGCCTTAATGGCAGACGCTGCCAGATCGGCTGCCTGTGGCGCGCCATCAATCACCACAAATTCTTTGCGAGCCAGGTTTTTCAAATCACGCCCTATGGTTGGACGGTCAATGCCGACTACCGGCACCGGCTGATCCTCACGAACCGCTGCCCAATCACGGGCGCTGCCTTGGGGGTCTGAATCAACCAACAGTACATCATGTCCTGCCATCATCAGCGCAGTAGCCAGGTGCGTTGCAATCGTCGTCTTACCCGAACCGCCTTTCTGATTTAAAACCGCAATAACGTGCATTGTATCTCCGCCATCGTGTAGGAACCTTATCTGAGCTTATGAAGAAATGGGGATTTTATCAAATGGTCATAAACTCAAATAAAAGAATGAGGTTATGAGGTTATGAGTCATTACGTTTAAAGGAAGGGGGTATGGGGAGTTTGCGTATATACACCAGCTCAACGCGCATGGAAGGTGAACGATCAGCTTGCTATCGCTAGTATATATGTCAATGCGATAGGGAGTAGCAAGGATATCGTGCTGACGGCCTCCCAATCAGGTCTCAGGAGTCTTATTGGTGCTGAAATTGTGATGAATTGAGCGTATGAGTCTATGAGCTTATACACATAAGCGCTTTGCCTCATGACCACAAATACTTAATTGAGGTTATGAGGTTTTAAGTTAAAACGTTTAAGCGCCTTCACACGCTCGTGGTGCGTCGGATGTGTGCGAAGACAGATAGGCCGCTGCAAAGGCTCAAACGTGGAAGCCGCTGCCAGCGATCTGAACAGCGCGATGCCTGGCTCTGCACCTTCCTGTGACGCTGCAAAGGCGTCAGCGCGAAATTCACTACGCCGTGACGCCCAAAGTGTCAACGCCTCGTAAGCTGCACCACCGAGCTGTCTGCCAGCTTTATCCAAATTTTGGAATAGACGCTCAAAACCAACCAACAAGCGGCAAAGAGGATGGCCTACTAGCGGTATCCAGTAACATAGCCGAACAAGCCATTTCACGACCTTCAAGCGTAGGCGCTGCCAAGCAAGCACGCTGTCCAGAAAGCGCTGCCAGGCAAACACATGGCGGGCATCCCCATGAACCAGATGGCCGACTTCGTGAGCGATCACCCAGCGCAATATGTCCGACGGCAACTGCAAAACACCCGCTGACAGTACCAAGTGAGATTTTCTTATTGGCGGCGCAACGACAAAAGCAACCACATAGGCATTCTCGGCGGCCCAAAGGTGTGGGCATCGGATACGATGTTGCTTGCACAGACGTTGTGTATAGAGCGCGATAGGATGGTCTGCCGATACCTTAACCAATCTCCCCTTGGCCAAACGCTGCAACTGTCGTTTGCGGTGTCTCATCGCTTGCTTCGCCCCATTCCAAACCAAAAGACACAGCAGCCCCCACGCGATCACCAGGGCGAGATGAATCAACGTATTTTGGGATAGCGGCACCCAGTCAATCTCTGGCCATGCAGGACGAACACCGGCGGCGAACAACCAAGAAGAAATATGTGCAAAAACGCTATAAACAGCCCAAAGAATTATTAAAGGTAAAAAAGCACTAAAAATACTCAATAAAATAAAGCCAGCTAAAAAAGCTGTGTTGTGCAAAAAAGCCCATAAAAAATTCGCTATGCCTTGTAAAGACCGAAGATAAGAACATTTGCAGAACGATGTCATGAGCCATCGCCTTCTTTACTAATGACATAACGCACTTTTTCAACCAAAGGGTTTATATAATGCTCAACAGCGTTATTTAATCTAGGAAGCCATCCTTGTGTTTTTTTGTCTGCTGAGTCTATCAAGGTTTGCGAGTTAGCCGACTTCCATTGTGAAAGCGATGAAGGGGGCATCCAGTCTGGTAACGTCCGCCAAGGGGTACGATGCGTCGATTCTGTAGGTTTCACTGATGAGGCACCCGACAAAAGCTCGGCATTGACCCAGGGTGCTGGCGCGCCTGGCGGCATATTCCCTTGACCGCCCGCTGTCAAAACATCGAGTCGTCGTCGGGGCTCGGCAAAACGTCCATGTCGTTCTAGCGGTTCAACTGTGATCGTTGCAAGGTGTCGGTCTGGCCGATAATGAGCTGCTTGTACCTCTATCTGTAAACGATCCCTAATATCGGGACACCAGGCACGCTGACAGTCGTGGCTCACGACGATCTGGACGTTGTGGTGGTTTGTCGAATCCGACACAGTATCGCCGGAGGAGATAACTGTTTTCGCCGTTCCCAGGGCTGGCGGAATTGTCAGCGCGAGCCCAAGTGCCATCGCTGGCAATGCTAGATATGGAAGCATGTTCCGCTCCAAAAAAAACGCCCTCAAAAGGGCGTCAGTCATTAGGTGAATGGGGCGTTTTACTCGGCATCGGGCGTCACGGGAGCAGACTGATTGGACGCGTCCAGCCAGTCCCCAATGCCCAGCGAATCCAACAAGCCGCCGACCCAGGTATAAACGGGCATAAAGTATTCCGGCCAAAGGTGCATCAATGCCATCCCCAGCACTGCACCGCCTATCAAGCCTGCCAGGTTCGTTCTGGCCAGAAAGAGGGCGACACCAATGGCAATCGCAATCGGGGAAATGGGGAGCATAATTAACCTTCCTGTTCAGCGGGTTGGCCGTTGGCTGTTCCTGCCTCCGCACTCTCCTGCTCGATCATGCCCCTTAATGCCGAAATGATGGCTCCTGGCGGCTGCGCCCCAGACAAACGGACTTCCTCTCCCGTTTCGTTGTCGATCAAAAACGATGTCGGCGTACCCGTAACACCTTCTGATTGTGCTTCACGCCCAAGAACAGCCACATGGCGTTGTACATCGCTGCTTTGCATACACTGACGAAACGCTGAACGATCAAAACCCATCGTTTCAGCTACATCGAGCAAACCCGCTTCGCGCACCTGATGATTCTCGTAGATATAGTCGTTAAGCGCCCAGAAATGCTGATTATCACCGAGACGGCCTGCACACTCACTCGCCAATGCTTGGGTGGTCGAGTTGGCATCCATGATCGTCATGTGATGGTACTGAGCCTTCATCACGCCCTGACTGCTATCAACAAGTTGCTTGGGAGTATTGTGAAACTGACGGCAGTACGGGCAGTTGGGATCGGAATAGGTGTACAGCGTGAAGCGAGCGTCAGCATCCCCGTATGTCCAGGGCGTATCGTCTTCCAAATCGGTAGGGGCATTGTCATACCCCTCTAACAATGCCTGGCGCTGTGCCTCTTGCTCGGCCTGCGCTCGCTGCTGCATCACCTGATCAACGGCGGCCACCAGGTCAGTGTTACGCGTTTGCTGTCCAGAGGAAGTGTTGATGGCATCGGCAAGGTCAGACAGTTTCGCATTGGTCTGTTGGAGTTGATCAGCCGTTTCAGTCTGGGCGTTCAGCAGCAAACCGAATGCAAGTGTTGCCAGCAATCCGCTGCCGATAATACCGCCAAGCGCAAGGTGCATCGTGCGACGGTCGCCTGTGGCCGAAGATGTAGCTTTTGACATGAGTATTCCTCTGGAATGAAAAGTACCTTGGCAGAGTACGCGCAGGAAATGATCAGACAGGCCAGCGGAACACCGGATTTCTAGGCAAAAACAAAAAACCCCCAAAAAGGGGGCTGTAAGCCTTTGTGAGAGCCTGAAGGCATCAGGCGGCCCAAGGTAGCAGGTAGGGGGTAGAAAACACGACAGAGGCCGTCAGGAGCCAACAGAAAAGGGCGTATAGCTGCAAGCCAATGAAACGCCGCATCCCTCCCTTCCTGACATATCTTCCAGCCGTAGAGATGGCCATAAAGACCCCGCCAACTGCCAGAGCAAGAATCGACGGCATGATCCATTCGATACCGACACCCGCAAATGCCCGCCAGAAAAAGAAAACAAAAAGGCCGATGATCGGGGAAAGAGACACAATGCCCTGTACCGAAACAGCCTGGCGATACTTCCCATGTGGCGTGTCGTCAACAAGGTATGCACGCACCAGACGGTGAGGTAGAAGTGACATAGCTTTCAGTGAACAGCGCAAAGAACGGTTTTGACGGCTCATCAGATTTTGCGCGGGATACCCGGTACTTCTAGTGCCGGGAGGGATAGCGCGTCGCTCGCAGAGCGACTCGGTT
>NZ_JABUZA010000032.1 GCF_014897985.1 Halomonas colorata | reverse complement strand
AACCGAGTCGCTCTGCGAGCGACGCGCTATCCCTCCCGGCACTAGAAGTACCGGGTATCCCGCGCAAAATCTGATGATGATGTCGAGAAGAAGCTTCGCTTGCGGGCTTGCCGCCTTCGCCGCCTTCGCCGCATCCACGCAAGGGGCTTTTGCGGCGCGCGTCTGTGCGGTGAGCGAACTGGGTGAAACATGCCTGGCGCAGCCGGCGCGGCGGGTGGTGGCGCTTGACCAGCAGAGTGCGGAATTTCTTCTGGCGCTGGGCCTGCAACCGGTCGGAATGACGGGCCCCGCCAATTATCGCCGCTTCACCGGCGATGCCGAGCCCCGGCTTTCGGACGAGGTGACCGATCTCGGTCTGTCTTCCGCACCCAATATCGAATTCATCATGGCGCTTGAGCCGGATCTGATCCTCGGCAGCGCCAACAGCATCCAGAAAAGTCGCACCCTGCTTGGCGAAATCGCGCCGGTGGCGGCATTCCTTTCCTATCCAGCCGGAAAACCCGACCAGATGGCGAATATGGTCGAGACGCTGCGTGCCGTCGCGCGTCTGACGGGACGGGAAGCGGAATGCGGCGATTTCCTCGCGTCTCTCGATGAAACGCTTGCGGAAATGAAGCAAAGTGTCGTCGCGAAAGGGCTGGACAAGCGTCCTGTCGTGCTGGGCAATGTCAATGCCGGCGTCACAGGGGCCGAAATCATGCTCTTCAATCGCAATGCGCTGCCGGCGCAGCTTTTGCAGCGTTGCGGCTTCGCCTATGCCTATGATGACGACCGCTATCTCGAAAAAGGCTTCAACGTCACCACCGCCGAAACGCTGATCGCCTTGCAGGATGCCGATTTTCTCTACATGCCCTTCAATGAGAAGGGTGTGGCCAATCTCATGGCGACGCCGGTGTGGCGCAATCTGCGTTTCGTGCGCGAGAACCGCTTTCAGCCCATTCCCTACCGGCTGATCCACAACGGCCCGCTGAGCGCGCGGCTGTTTCTGCGCGATGTCCGCAAGGCGCTTCTGACGTGAGCGTGCCGCGGCAATGCTTGCGCGAACTGGGCATGATCGGGGCGGGCGTCATGGCGCTCGTCGCCGCTTTCGCGCTCAATATGGCGCATGGCGAGGCCCGGATCGGGGTTGGCGACATCATCCGCTCCTTTGCGTATAATGACGATCTGCTGCGCGACGTCGTCAGCGGCTTTCGCCTGCCGCGCGCCACCATAGGGGTGCTTGCGGGCAGCGCCTTCGCCGTCTCCGGCGCGCTCATGCAGAGCATCCTGCGCAATCCGATGGTGTCGCCGGGCATTCTCGGCATCAGCGCGGGAAGTTTTTTCTTCATTGCGCTGGCCACCATATTCGCACCGGCCCTGATCGTTTTCATGCCCATCGCCGTCGCGGTCTGCGGCGGTCTGGTTGCCGTGCTGATGGTCTATCTGCTGGCGGGCGGGTTTCGCGCCACGCCGCTGCGCATTCTTCTTGCTGGACTGATCGTCGCCATGACGATTTCAAGCATAACCGGCGCGCTGCTGCTGCTCTACGAGAGCGAGGCGCGGTTTCTCATTACCTGGAGTGCGGGTTCGCTGCGGCAGAACGGCTGGAGCAATGTGCAACTCGTCTGGCCATGGATCGTCCTCTGCCTCATTGCGGCTTTCACGCTGTCGCGCGCATATGATATTGCCCGGCTCGGCGAGGATACGGCCAGAAGCCTCGGACAGAAACACGCATTGCTCGTCACCGCGACCCTGATCGTCGTGCTGGTGCTGACGGGCGCTTCCGTCGCCGCCACCGGTCCCATCGGCTTCGTCGGTCTTGTCGCGCCGCATCTGGTCAAGCTTGCGGGGGTCAGACGGCATGCCGCGCTGATACCGGCCGCGGCACTCTGGGGCAGCAGCCTGTTGCTTGCCGCCGACAGCATCACCTACATGCTTGGAAGCCTGACCAGCGCACCGCCCGTGGGGGCCATTACGGCAGCCCTCGGTGCGCCATGGCTTCTGTGGCTCGTCCTGCGCCGCAGCCGGGGCGGGCAGATGAATGCGGCTTCATCGCTCGATTTCGGCCGAGCCGGACATGTTTCCCCCACGATCCTGCTTTTGGCCCTTCTGCTCCTCATCGGCCTCACGCTGCTTGCGGGTCTCATGTTCGTCGGCGGTCTGCCGCTGTCGGGAATGCAGGTCATGCAGGCACTCTCCGGCAAGGCTGCGCCGCTCATGCAGAAGATCGTCTGGGACATGCGTGGCCCGCGTATTCTCGCAGCCTGTCTTGCCGGTGCGGGTTTCGCCCTTGCCGGCGCGCTTTTTCAGGCAGCATTGCGCAATCCTCTGGCGGATTCGTCGATTGTCGGGGTCAATGGCGGGGCGACGGCAGGCATTCTTCTCATGGTGGCGCTGTTTCCCGCAGCAAGCGCGACGGGCATCGGCATGGCGGCACTTGCCGGTGGAATGCTTGCGGCGGCCACCGTCTATATCCTTGCATGGCGCACGAGGCTGACACCGACCTTTCTCATCCTGATCGGCATTTCCGTTTCCGCCCTTTGCGGCGCATTCGTGCAGATACTGGTCATGCAGACCCGCTTTACCGACAATCCGATGGTGTGGCTCATCGGCGGACTTTACGGGGCCAACTGGTCCACGGTGCAGATATTGTTTCCCACGCTTCTTGCCGGTTTCATCTGTGCGATGCTGGTGGCGACGAAACTCGAACTGCTTTCGCTCGGCGACATCACGGCGCGCAGCCTTGGTGCTGCGATCGCGCCCGTCAGGCTCGCCGCCGGAGCGACGGGCGTCACGGTTGCCGCCATCTGCGTTTCGCAGACCGGGCCTGTCGGCTATGTCGGCCTGCTGGCGCCGCATCTGGCGCGGTTTTTATGCGGCCATTCCCTGCGCGCGGTCTTGCCCGTTTCGGTGCTGGTCGGTGCGCTTCTTCTCGGGCTCGCCGATATTGCTGCCCGGCTCGTCATTGCGCCGGGGGAACTGCCCGCAGGCTCCGTCATTGCGCTGATCGGCGCCCCTTATCTCATCTATCTTATCCGCCGGAGTATGCGCACATGAGCCATCCGAACCGACAGCTTCATTTCAATTCCTGTATCGATCATCTCGATCTGGCATGGCGCATTGCGGGGGATATGCCGTCCCGTCTTTTCGATATGCGCCAGCTTGAGGAGCGTGCGCAACTGGCCGAGAAAGGGCTGATGGACGCCATGTTCATCGCCGATTTCTACACCTACCGTCCGGGCTTTTCGCTGGAACCCATAGCCCTTCTTTCAGCACTTTCCACGGTGACCAGGCATATCGGGCTGATCGCCTCCGTTTCGACCACCTATAACGAGCCTTATAATCTCGCGCGCATGTTCGCAGGCCTCGACCGCCTCAGCAATGGCCGCGCGGGCTGGAACATGGTGACGACGGCCATCGGCACGGTCGCCGCCAATTACAGCCGCGACGAACATCTCGAACACGATACGCGATACGAGCGTGCCCATGAGGTGATCGAGGTCGTAACCGCGCTGTGGGACAGCCTCGATGAAGATGCGCTCTCCTGTACGCCTGAGGGCATGCTCCACGCCTCACCCGGGAACGTTCCGGCCCTCGATCATCGTGGAAAATGGTTCGAGGTTCAGGGGCCGCTCGACATACCGCGCCCCATACAGGGCAGCCCGGTGCGCATGCAGGCGGGTTCGTCGCAGGCGGGACGGGATTTCGGCGCACGCTGGGCGGAAGTCATCTTCACCGCCCAGCCGGTCCTTTCCATCGCACAGGAATTTTATGCCGATATTCGCCGCCGCATGGCCGCTTTCGGACGCACGCCCGATCAACTCAATATCCTGCCGGGCCTGATGCCGATCGTTGCGAAAACCCGCACGGAGGCCGAAGCCCTTCTGGCGGCGCGACAGGGCGCGGGTGAAAATGCGGGCGCGCGCATGAAGGAAATGGTCGGCATCGACCTTTCGCAATTGCCGCCCGACGAGCCGATCCCTCTCGATCTGCTGCCCGAGCAGGGATTCACCAACGGAATGCGTGGAAGATCGGATCTTTATCTCGACATGATCCGCAAGCATCGCCTGACCCCGCGTCAGGTGCTGCAACAGGGCGCGCATCTGGCTTTCGCTGGAACGCCGCTTGAGACGGCCGACCTCATCAGCGAATGGTTTACGGGCTTTGCCTGCGACGGCTTCACGCTGATGTGGCCTTCTCTTGAGGCGAATATCCTGTTTGTCGAAGAAGTGGTCCCCATCCTGCAACGGCGCGGTTTCTATCGCACCCGCTATGCGGGAACGACGCTGCGCGACCATTTCGGTCTGGCGCGCCCCGACAACCGGCGCTTCGCTGCAAAGGGACATTGAAAATATGAAACAGCTTCATTTCAATTATATTCTCGGGCCGGAAAGTCTCGCCGCGGTGGATGGCGTTTCCGCGCGTCCCGGCGCTCTCCAAACTCTCCTGACACTGGCGAAACGCGCCGAATCGGGCGGGATCGACGCGCTCGTCTTCAGGGATGCGAACAATGCGGGCCTGGTGCGGGAAGGATGTGCATTCCTTCCATACGAGCCGTTTACGGCTTTTGCGGCGCTGGCGGCTGCAACCGATCGCATCGGTCTTGCCGCCGCCGTCTCCCCGCGCACCAGCCAGCCCTATAACGTTGCGCGGCGGCTTGCGACCATCGATCATATCAGCCGGGGCAGGGCTGGCTGGCACATCACGCCGTCGGCAGATCAGCAACAGGAGCAATATGGCGATTTGAGCCGTCCGCCTGTCGAGGCCGTTGCCGCACGGGATGCGGAATTTCTCGAAGTGGTCCACCAGTTATGGGATAGCTGGTCCCCGGATGCCATCGTCATACGTTCTGACGGGCGAGTGAAAGTCAACGGAGAGGGGAACGGCCCCATCGACCATCGTGGACACTATTTTTCGGTCAAGGGGCCGCTGGACGTTCCGCGCCCGCCGCAGGGCAGGCCGGTCTTGTTTCACAGCGTGGTGACGGAGGATGACATGGATATGGCGGCGCGCTTTGCCGATGTCGTGATTGCCGAGGCGATGGACCTCGAAGCGACCGCAAAATTCGCGGACGAGATGAGCCTCCGCCTGAAAAGCCATGCAAGGGATCGCGCAGACGTGCGGATCATGCCCGTTCTAGGTTCTACCAACACCTGCACCGCGGAAGCTGTGACCGAGAGGATCACCCAGTGGCATGGTGCTGGAATCATTGACGGCTTCAGCCTTGCCGGAACATGCCTGAACGGTTTTATAGACGAGGTCATGCCGCTTTTGCGGCAGGCCGGTATGTTACCGGAAAAGACAGGCCCATCCACCTTGCGTGAGAGGCTCGGTCTGAAAAATTTATACATGGAATAGGTGCACGATCCGGTCCCGGTACCCTCCGCCTGATCCCCTGGCCGATGGGTGTACATAATCTTGCGAAATTACACTCCGACACGCAGCTCTTCCAGAGTCTGTCTGGTTCATTATGACCCAGACAGACTCTGGGTTCTTTTGTTTTCGTTTTTCTTTTCGGGAAAACGGGTTCCACTTTTCCCAGTCTTTCCGTTTACGACCGAAATACACGCCCCTTGCTTCGTATATGTGAGACACGAGGGCGATCATGCAGCGACGGCGGCTGCGCTTGAAGCATGGCCCTTTTCCGTTTCCAAATTTGCCGGTCTCGTTAAATCTTCAGCGCCAGTGAGCGCGCATTGTTGATGTGGACCGTTATCGCATCCATTGCCAATTGCGGAGTGCGCGTTTCAATGGCTTCCAGCACTTTCAGATGCTCTTCCATGACAGGAATGACGCGGCCAGCGATGCGAAAACGCTCCTGATTGATGAGACGCATCTTGATATTGTTGGTCTGATATTTACGCCAAATGATTTCGTTGTTCAGCGAACCGATGATCGTATCGTGCAGGTTCCAGTCGATATGTTCCCTGCGCAGGGACAGCAAGATTTCCGCTGACGCCTCCTGACAGAAAACAGCGACAACTTCCCGCTCAATGAAAAGACGAAATTGAAATGCCTCACGAATGAGATTGAGGTCGACATGCGCGATCTGTAAACCGCGTTGTGGCACCGTCTTGATAAGGCCCTCCACCTCCAAGCGAGGAATAAGCTCCCGTATCGCGCCGAGCGGAAGCCCTGTTATACTGACAAGTTGCCGTTGCGAAACGAACTGGCCGGGATGAAAATCGCCCGCCAGCAAGAGTTTGATGAAACTCTCATATGCCCGATGTCTTGACTGGACTGTCGCGGTCTTATCACTCACTCACGCTTCTCCTGCGGATCGCCAAACATGCACGTCGGCAAAAAATACCTGCCGCCCCATTCAAACCTTGTGCGCAGTAGCCGATTATTCCATACACACAGCATGACATGTTAACGCTAAATCAAACATAGCACAGGTCTGAGTCAGTTTGGCAAACCCATTGAAGAGACTTTTTATATCGTTTTGATCAGCGAGCCTATTTTCCGGTCTGTCTCCTGCAGCAGGATGAAGGCTTCGAATTTGACATCGTGGAACCTTGAGATCTCTCCGCCCTACGGCTCGGGGATTTCCTTGAGGTGGAAAAGTTACCCCAACTGCATTATGCCGGCGGTGAGGGTATCTGATTAAGCTGCTTCCTGCAAAAGTTTAGCAAACACCTCTGCGGGTGTCTTAAATCCAAGACACTTGCGCGGGGTCGCATTGAGCTTATGGGCGAGGGCGGTTAACTGAGCCTGGCTGACCTGCGCCAGATCCGTATTGCTGGGTAAATACCGTCGGATGCGCTTGTTGATGTTCTCAATAGTGCATTTTTGCCAGGGTGAATTTGGATCACAAAACCAGCTTCTTGCCCCCATTCCATCCTCCAAAGCCCTATAACCCATAAACTCGGAACCACGATCAAAGGTAAAACTGCGGCGTGCATGATAAGGCAGCGCTGCAAAGGCCTGAATGATTTTGTTCATGATAGGCTTTGAGTGCCGACTGCTGTTTTTAATGATGACGAAGTAACGACTTTTGCGTTCAACAAGTGTCATGACATTGGCTTCTCCGAGGTCACGATCAAAGATGATCAAATCACCCTCCCAATTGCCGAATTGCAGACGATTGCCAATAAAATCAGGACGTTGATGAATGCGAAACGCTTCTGGAATGCGGGAGCTGCGCGATCTTCTGGTGCCGCGTGGGCAGCGCTTTGTGCGCATCTCGGCCAGATGCTCATACAGCTTTAACCCATATTCTTCCTTTGAGTAAATGAAGCGATAGATCGTTTCTGCGCATAGACGTATCGCGCTCAGACCATGGCTAATCAGTCGGCCGCAGATCTGCTCTGGTGACCAGTGTGCTTCCAATTGTTCAATGACGAACTTGCGCAGCTCTGGGTAACGTCTGAGCTTGCGCAACCGCGTTCTGCGGTCTTTGCTGATGTTGTCGGCAAAAACACTATGATAGCCATTATAGTCTGGAATCTCGGCATCCCAAAAGCTGTTGCGCTTGATCTCGCGATAGATCGTCGAGCGATGACGGCCCATCAGCCGCGCAATATCGCCGAGAGGGAGTTTAAGCTGTTTCAGCTCAAATAACCGGCGACGTTCCGCCAATGTGATCTGTGAGTAGCAATTCGACATCCAATTTCCTCCATGGCTAACCACATGAATTCATTGGCATGTTGCAGTTTAAAATAGAATGTACCCCGGTTATATAATGTGTTTTGGCAAGTTAGGGATACGCTATCTCCAGCAAGATAGAGATGCGACAGGTGCTGACGTTCAGCCCCCATTCCGAGAGGCTGGTCAGAGTTGCAAGCGAGGAATGGGGGCGGGTCGATAGGTGCCCTTCGGCTTTAGCTCTGAGAGTGCCAAATGTCATTGATCTGGCCATTTCACTCCGTCGCAGCCAACCGAGCCAACGCTTTTTCCCGGCGCGCAATAACGTCAGGATCGTTCATGTAAGCGGTGCGCGATTTGCGCTCGCGCTTCTGATACCCGTTCCCGACACTGCCATCAGGCACGCCAAACAAATGGTTCGTCTGACCTGTGCGACGGGGACCGCTCTGGCTGCGTTGCAGTTCCCGGCCTGCCTGCATCTCGGCCACAATCGAAAGCATGTCATCCAGTCGCTTGTTCTCGACAACAGGCGAGCGATGAACAGAACGAAGCTTGTCGAATGTTCTGTAGGGCAGGGTGTCCGTACCATACATGATCTCCAGACGGCCATCCGGATAGTCGCAGACAATCACCTTTTGTCGAGCCAGCCGCTTTGCAAACTCCGTCGGCTCCAGGATGAACAGCACCTTGTCGTAACGCAGTGTCAGTGTTTGCGACAGTGTCCGTACTTCCTTCCGGCACATCGCACCATCGATGTTCTCATGCGCGGCCAGCGGTCGATGCATATCCTTAGGATTGCGCGGCTCCTTGCCAAAACGAGCATTGAAGTCTGCAATATATTCCGGCGTGTGAGGTCAGGCTGAAGCGCGACTTTTCGGTTTGAGTTTACGCAAAACGATGTCTGTTTGCGAAGAGTTTCTGCCGAAAGACTTCTGCAGGTGTTTTGTACCCTAAACATTTGCGCGGTGTATTGTTGAGGCGATGACAGATGAATGCGAGGTCTCGATCACTGAGGGTAAGTGGATCAAGGTCTCGGGGGAGCCAACGTCTTGTGCGGGGTCGGTTCCGGCTGGGGGCGAAATGACACCCTAAGCGGCACACAGCAACGATGAGGCGATTGCGGACTTACTCAAGCTTGGCCGCGTTTCTCTGCGAGCCAAAGTTTCAGCAGCCCAGCGACCCGCCCAAGGTCGCCGTTGACCTTGGCCAAGTCCGCAACGGCGGCCAGGTCAACGACCGACCTTATTGGGGTGTTCAACCCAAGGGCGCGCAGGTAGCCCGAACGGGACATGCCCGCTTCTTCGGCGCGCTCTGTGATGGTCGCTTTCTCGTCGTCTGTCACCCACACCTCTATCGGCTTACCGCGCCGCCGAGGCTGGGCCTTTTCTTTGGTGTTCTCTGGCATTGCCTGCGCTCCTGTTGTTGCTTTTCGCTCTTAGACGCGGCAGCGGCTGTGGGCCTCGCAGAGCAAGATACCGTTGAGCCGAAGGCGAATAAGGGGCGGTGTTGGATGGGGACGGGCTTGCCCGTACCCGTACAACACATATCTTGCCGTCTAGTTCTATGCAATTGTATGCGACAGTAGCTAAACGATCCACCCAGAACCGGCCCAAAGGCCGGAAAAGCCGACGAATCGCATAGAATCGCATATCATCGCGTACAATCGCATTAAATGGCTTGCTCAATCGCATAGAATCGCGTACAGTCGCACTCAATCGCACTGATTCGCGCAGAATCGCATTAGCGTGTATGATGGGCCGTCCGCGATTGAGTCGCGGCGGTCAATAGGAGGAAACAGGCATGGCAGACACGCCTAGCAGCAAGCCCCGCCGGGGCGCGGGACGTGTCGCGTTTCTGGCTCGCCTCGATCAGTTCAAGACGCTGATCGAGGCCGGTAACGAACAGCGCACGGTCTATGACGACTGCGGCGGCGAGGATGAACTAGGTATCAGCTACTCCCAGTTCAACCGTTACGTCGTCCGGTACATCACGGGAGCAAAAGACGATGGACACCAAAGGAAAGGCGCAGGGCAAATCACCCCGCAAAGCCCCTCCCCGGCCGCTACAGGGGCCGCAGGAGGACAAGCAGGGGGCAAGCCTGCCCCAGCAGCTAAACCCGGCTCAAAACGCCCCGGATTCGAGCACAACCCAAACAGCGGAAATAACCGCGACGACCTTATCAGTTAGCGCGGAAAACCTCGTACTTTTAGTGCGAGGATGGATAGCGCGGCGTCCGCCAGGACGCCTTGTGTTTTGCATCCTTACAATATTTCGTCTAAAGTGTAAAGCATGAAAGCCGAACGCGCCTACCAATACCGCTTCTATCCCACGCCTGAGCAAGCAGCCTTGCTGGCGCGGACGTTTGGGTGCGTGCGGTTTGTCTGGAACGCGGTGCTGCGCTATCGCACCGACGCGTTTTATCAGCGTCAGGAAAAGATCGGCTATAACGATGCCAGCGCGTTCCTAACACAGTTAAAGAAGCAGCCGGACACCGCCTTTCTAGCCGAGGTTAGTTCGGTGCCACTGCAACAATGCTTGCGCCATCAACAAAGTGCGTTCAAGCATTTCTTTGCCAAGCGGGCGCGGTACCCCAGCTTTAAATCGAAGAAGCACCGGCAGTCAGCCACCTTTGCCAGTTCGGCATTTTCGTACCGTGACGGGCAGATCACGCTCGCCAAGTGCCGTGAACCGCTAAACATCCGCTGGAGCCGCGACCTGCCTGCGGCACCGAGCACAGTGACGGTATCCAAGGATGCAGCAGGCCGTTACTTCATTAGCTGTCTGTGCAAGGTAGACACTGAGGCGCTGCCAATTACGTTCAAGATGGTCGGTATCGACCTGGGGATCAAAGACCTGTTCGTGACCAGTGACGGCCATCGGGTGAATAATCCCCGCCACACTGCCCGCTATGCCCGAAAGCTAGCGAAGGCGCAGCGGCGCCTCAGCCGTAAGCAAAAAGGCTCGAACAACCGAGCCAAGGCACGGTTAAAGGTCGCTCGCTGTCACGCCAAGATCGCTGACACGCGCCGTGACCACCTGCATAAACTCACCCGCCAGATCGTTAACGAGAACCAAGTGATTGCAGCGGAGAGTTTGCAGGTGAAGAACATGGTCAAAAACCGCCATCTCTCTAACGCCATCAGTGATGTTGGCTGGGGGGAGTTGGTTCGCCAGCTTGACTACAAGGCGGCCTGGGCGGGAAGGCAGTTTGTCCAGATTGATCGCTGGTACCCAAGCTCAAAACGCTGCCATAGCTGCGGCTTTGTGCTGGAATCACTACCGCTGAATGTTCGCACCTGGGACTGCCCAGATTGCGGTACTCAGGGCATCGACCGCGACGTGAATGCGGCCCGCAACATTCTGCAAGCAGGCACCGCGCTATTAGCCGGTGCAGATGGTTGAAAGATCATACCGAGGGGCACTCGGGAATGTACGCCTGTGGAGTTTGTGTAAGACCAGCAGTGCCAAGGCATTGAAGGCAACGAACATCGAAGCAGGAACCAGGAAGGTAACGACCTGGGAATCCCCTTCCTTTCCGCCGCAAGGCGGCAGCGCAAGCTGAGGGAGGGGAGGATGTCAATGCCCAGCTGGAACGAGACATCGGAGGACTTGCATCGCGGCGTGTGTATTACCGTGACAGCGACAGGCGCTTTGATGAGTTGATACATGAGCGCGGCCATTTCAAGGGTTTTCAGTGCTGCACACCCGACCAACAAGATTTCCTGGCGGCCATTGTCCATCATGGCCGAACCGATCAAGGAGGGTAACGTTTTGGAATCGAGAGGCAAGTTTGATGTGGCGTTTGTGCTGGCCGCCGGAATTGCATTGTCAGGGTGTGCGAGCCAGCAGGCGCTTGAACCTGAAAGCCATTCCTTCATGGGAATGCCGTCCGGCTCCAAAGAAGAAGTGGCTGACATGTTCAGAGTGCCGGATCACTGGCCGGATGGTGCGCCAACCAAGGCCATCCATCGAGGAAAGGAAACGGGTGTTTGGCAGCCTGTCGGCAGTACCGAGGGCAGCTGTATCGAATATCGGTTGATCCCCAACGACGAGCGCTACAAAGCACCGGAACAGCCTCATTACTGGGACGGTGCGATGTTCAGGCCGACCAAAGCAAACTGTATTCCTGTCCAGGATCAGTTGCACAGCAGACGCTAACACAAGAGGGAAGCGGCCTGCCGCTGTACAAAGAGACTCAGGCGGCTGACGTTGATCTTTCCGAAGAATAGCGATGCACACTGATGGACGGCAGAAACGGCTCAAAATCGACCCTGGCATCCTTTCGACGTTCGCGCTGATGATTGGCGGGCTCAGAAGGCGGTGTCCGCAGCGAAGGCAGAAGGCCGGTGCGAGGGTCTGGCGCAACAATAATCGGCAATGAAGAGTTGAAAGCCAGCGAACGAGGCGGCGGGACATCATCTATCTCAGCAAAATGCACGTTCGCACGCAGCTGTGGGCTTTGTTTATGCACCAGCGCCAGCGGCTCACCAGGCGGCAAGCTGGCCAGCTTTTTCAATTGAATCTCAATATGCGGCTTGTCAGCCCCGAGCTTGATCAGGCGCTTTTCTGCCTCCGCCATGCTGATTTTGACAATTGACCGGCCTGATGTCTGCCAGCCAATACCGATATGGCGGATCGGATGCTCAAGAACGTACACCGTTCGCACGGTCTTCTTCAGGCTTAGTCTGGCCAACCCAGCGGTATTCAAGTGCTGGCGCAAGTGCTGATACTGGATGCCTATTTCTTCCTTGAGTTGCGATTGCGATGTATAGACGGGTTTTGTCTGCTTTATCTCATCGGCAATGGCCTTGAACGCTTGCTTTTGCTCATTCAGCGTATCAAACCGCTGCCTCAGTTCAGGCGATGCCGCAATCACGCCTGAATGCTTGGAGGTGACAACGCCGGAGGTTCCGGCTTCGTGCCACATGTCCATCAAAACACGTCGTAGCCAATCGCTGTCTGCATGGGCCGCACTCATCGCCCAGGCGTGAGGCTTTTCCTTCTCATACTGCAAACAGATGTCATCGACCGTTTTTACCAATCGACCAAAGCATTCGCTCGCGTCGTGAATCAACCGGAAGCGTCGATGATCCTTATCCAGCGTCTCATGAATGTCGTTTGGCATAGCGCCTCTCCGCTGAAAGTTCGTTTACCTATATCAGTATAGCAAGTCGACCAAGATTTCCCAGCGCCAAAACTGCCTAGAAAACCGTGCTTGCGGGCCGATGGTGCCTACAGGTTGCTTGGTATCGTGAAACTGGGAGCAACCGTTACAGGCTTGAACCCACCCGATTCTTATATAGGGGACATTTCAGGATTCTTATATAGGGGACATTTCAGTTAATTCTGATGGCAGTGTTTTGACCGGACGCGGGCGCGAAGGCGAAACGATTACCGTCGAGCGTGAGGGCGTGAGCCTGGGCAGCGCAACGGTTGCCGCAGGCAATCAGCATCATTTTGAATGAACTCGTCACCAGCGGCGAGGTGTTAAACCTTGAGGCGTCAGGAGGTGCAACGGCAACCTATCTTGTGCCGCCTGGTATCAATGCGCCGGAGCCTCCGAGTAACATCCGCGTCGACAGTAGTGGGGAGTATGCACTGGGTCAAGGGACGCCAGGGGAGACAGTGGTTGGGGAAGACACTGCCGGTAATCAAATTGCTCCTGATAACGCCCAACTTTCTTACAAAATATTGTATTAAGGTGGGTGTCAGAACTTATAACCAAACCGACCTGACTGCAACCGAGCGGCTTTTTCCCGATGATCTTTGGTTTCGTCGAGAACATACCGCTCGGTTGTCACCACCGACGCATGACCCAACACTACCTGAATTTCCCGCATCGACATACCGGCTTCACGCAGGTCTGTTGCACAGGTGCGCCTTAGATCGTGGGGAGCCAGCTGCAAGTTATCCGGTAACATCTTGCGTAAGCGCTCCAGACGATTATTGACGCTGCACAGGCTTAACGGTGTTTTCAGATACTCTTTGGCCGGTGCTTTCTGTTTCACCCAAATAGGATTGAACAGATAGCCCGCGTCACGCCCACGGTACTGATCCAGATACTCATTGAGTCGCCAGGCCACACAATCCGGCAATGTCAGTGTGCGCTGCTTTTGGCCTTTACCCTCAACCGTGATCTCGTTTGTCGCAAAGTCGATGTCCTTGAGCTGGATACTGACCGTTTCCGCACGCCGCAAACCTACCGCCGCCATCATCGCAATCATCAGGCCATCTCGAAAATCACGCGCCGTCGGTTTCTCATCACATAAATCGAGCAAGGCTCGTATGGTCTGGGCGCTATGGGCGGTTCCCGCTCGTTTGGCGTGTGAATAGCGGGCGGATTTGACCTGCTTGATGCGATCCAGGGTGGCATGACTGATCTGATCGAGCATCCAGGCTTCTGTCGCAATGCCCCGTATGACAGAGCGCACGGCATTGCGTTTGGCTGGCGACATGCCCGCGTCACGATAGCTGGCCAGTATCTCGCTGACCACATCCGGCGTCAGCGTAGCCCAGTCCACATAGTCATAAGCAAAGGCTTGATTAGGGTGAAGCGCACGACCGTCACCATTGGGTGCTGCCAGTTTTGGCGGCTGGGGAGCCCCGAGTGCCTTGGTGGCAATTTCGTTAATGAGACTCCGCTTTGAAGATGCGCTCGCGGCGGATTCCTGGTTGCGCAAATGCCGGTGGGCAGGATTCAGACCACGGGGAAACGGCTGGCTCAGATCATGCCGCACCCGAACAGGCGGTGTTTCATAATCCATCAAGCCGGTTGAGGCTGATGCAGGTAACACACCGGCCAGCGCGTTTGACTGGCTCACACCCACGAGCGATTTGTCCTGGTGCATAGCGATTTTCTCCAAAATACAACGGATACCTTATACACGGTATCAGTAAAGGCCGTAATCATCATTGAAGCTCAAGTTTAAAACAGCGGTGGCTAATCTTGTCAGCACGCTGGAACCCCTTTGTTCATGCCATTCTATAACTATATTTAATGCTGGTTAAAGGTAGTTATAGAATCAGCTCAGGTCAACCGGCCCCTGAAACCTGGCGACGATTTTGCTGTAGAGATTCGATTTAGAAAACGGGCTTAGGCAATGCGCATAAAAAAACGCCCGCTGGAGGGTGTGCGGGCGATGTGCTATGGGAGGCACCAGGATGCTGAAAAAGCACCAAAGGAATCGAGGATCAACCATGCAGCAAATCATCATCTGATTGCTGACAACCATGTTACCGGCGATTGGCGTTTGGCTATGTCACCGGAGGCTTGGAAAGCTAAACAGTTTTGCCTGTTTTACGCTCATTGCTTTTATGCCTCTTGATAAAGATATAAAAATCAATGCTTTATAAAAGTAGAAAAATCAGTCGCAAAGTCAAAAAAATAATATAATTTGTTTAATATCAACTATTTAAGGATGAAAAAAAGGTTATCACCGATCCCCATACGCGAATTCTGAGAAAGTTTGCGGTGAATGCCCCTTCAGGATGGCACGTTTGGACGTAAAGCTGCTCCCCAGGTATCTGGCTCAACACTGTGACGGGTAACACCTACCCGAGAAGCAGGTAATATCAAAATCGAGGCTCGATTGCGAAATGATTAAGAATAAAATCCGCGTGTTATAGGTTCTTCGGGATCGTCAGGATCATCAAGGCGCACACGATTGGCGTCAGCCGACGTGCCTTTCTGCCCTTTGCTTGCATCCGTTTTTCCTGATACCGATGGATTGCTCGGCATCTCACCGCGTACCTTGAAGGCAGGCTTGGCCTGATCCTGGTCATCACGCATTCCCATCGAATCGCAGGCATCGCACGCCCAAAGCGGCTTCTTTTTCTTGGACAAGAGGCTCGCGGTTTTCTCGGCACCACAGACCGGACAGGCTGGCCCTGTTAAGGGACTTTTCGCCCATTCGCCGCGTTCCCTGAAAACGCGCCCTGGTGAGCCATCGGTGTCGGCATAACATATCGAATCGCATTGACGGCAGACCAATATAGGATGCTGATCTTTCTTCGTTTTTCCCTTGAAGGTGTGGTGCTCATGGCAGACAGGACAAAGCGGGCCGTCAGGTTGTCGCTCGACTTTTTCTCCCCGAATCACGAACGCTGACCCAGGCGCGCCGTCCTGATCACCGAATAGCGAGTCACAGGATGCTTGCCCCTGGTAGTCCTGACAGCGCCAGAAATAGTTGTCTTTGCCCTTCTGTTTGAAGCGCTGAAGTGGATTATGACACTCTGGGCATTGGGGCGCGTTGGCCAAAGCATTCTCGCGCTGGCGCTGTAGTTCGGCATCGTCATGCGATTTTAACGGCCCCTTGAAACAGGTCGTGGGTTGCCCGTTTTCCGTCCTGAAGTGACACCCACATTCGGGTTCCAGGCATACATAGAAAGTCAGCTGCTTTTTCTGCTTGGTCGTGGCTGTACGTTGGTATAGCGCGTTCCCACAATGTCGACATGAATACTCAGACGCCTTTTCCTTGGGGGCCAGTTCCCTGGCTTGCTTCAGCCATCGTGTTTGCGCGTCAGGCGCGAGCTGCGAGCGAATAAACGCGTCCATTTGCGCCAGAAAAGCGTCCATGGACAGGCTGCCATCTTCCACATTGCGAAGCGCCGCCTCAAAGATACCGGCCATATCCGGTGTGCTCAGTTCAGGCGGCATCAAACGGTAGTGAAACAGCCCGCTAGGCGTCACGCGGATGGTTTTCTTCTCACGCTTTAGGTGTTTGTGTTGCTCGACCAGCTTTTTGACGATACCGGCTCGCGTTGCTTCGGTGCCAATACCATCATTTTCGCGTAAATTCTTCTTTGTTTCAGGGTTTTTGACGAAACGGTGTATATTCGTCATCGCCGTAATCAAGGTGCTATCAGTGTACGGTTTTGGTGGCTTTGTGACCTTCTTTTCACCAAGAATCGACGTGCCTTCGGCCACATCTCCTGTCTGCGTGGCGGGCAAAGATTGATCTTTGTCACCTTCGGCACCGGCATCGTCGTCGTCTTTTGTTTCCGTTACCCCCGCATACACCACTTCGCGCCAGCCCTGTTCGATCCAGACCTTGCCACGGGCAACAAAACGCTCCCCAGAGGCATCCGGTAGTCCCACCTCGATCTGAGTCGCATCATAGAGTGCGTCAGGCATGAACTGAGCGACATAACGCCGACACACCATCTCGTAAATAGACCGCTCCTGCGCTGTCAGGTTGGCCACATCGGCGACAGACACCTTTTCTGTCGGGATGATACCGTGGTGCGCCGTCACCTTCTTGTCATTAAAAGCGCGGGACATGATACCTGGATCGGCTTTCTGGGCCGCCTCCGTCAACGTGTCCAGGTTAGCGCCAACCGCTTCCAGCGTTGCACTGGCGGCACCATGCTGATCGTTCGGAAGATAGCCCGTGTCGGTACGGGGGTACGTCAACAACCGATCCTTTTCATAGAGTTTTTGCGCGATGTCCAATACTGCCTGCATATCCAAGCCAAGTTGCTGGTTGGCGGCCTTCTGCAAGTCGCTTAATGAGTACGGCAGCGGCGCACGCTGTTTTTTGCGCTCGGTTTGCGAGGCCAAAATGGAAACGGCTCCTGGCACCTGGCTTTCCAGTTGCGCCAATACATCAGGGTCAACCAGCCGACCGGCCTCGTCCAACCCTGGCTGTCCGTCTCGGGGGTGCCACTTGGCTATAAACGCCCCGTTACCATGACGAACAGCCAGCTCTACATCGTAGTAGTTGTGCGGGGTAAAATGCTGGATGTCGAGATCACGCTGGGCCACCAGTCCTAATACGGCACTTTGCACACGCCCGACAGATAGTGTGGCCTTAACACCCGCCTGATCCGACAACTTGCTGTACAGGCGGCTACAGTTCATACCCAGCAGCCAGTCCGCCCTGGAGCGCGTGGTGGCTCGTCGTGTCAGATGGGCAAAGTTCGCGTTGGGCTTGAGGTTCTGAAAGGCTTTGCGAATGGGGGACGGGTTCAAATCCGCGATCAGCACACGGCTCACCGGCCCCTGCCAGCCCAGGTACTCGATCACCTCATCAACCAACATGTTCCCTTCGGCGTCCAAATCTCCAGCATTACAGACTTCGCCTGCCCCTTGCATCCCCTTCTTGATCTGCGCCAGCATCTTCTTTTTGCCTGCATCGTTGGGCGATTTCAGCTTCCAGGGATCAGGATGAATCGGCAGGTCGTCTATCGACCAGCGTTTATAGCGCTCGTCATAGTCTTGAGGATCGTACTGCTCAAGGATATGACCCGCACATGCCACGATTCGGTTTTCATCGACCTCGAAAATACCGTCCGCATTCCGCGTGGGGCGTCCAGACGACAAGGCTTCTGCTATAGCTCTGGCGACGTTGGGTTTTTCAGCAATGACCAGGCGTATTGACATGGATTGGCCTCTTAATACTGTGTGGGGATTGGACGGGTTGGCGTCGCATGGCAGTGCTGATCGGCTTCCAGCGCCGCGCACTCTTGAACTCGCCTTTCGTTGTCGCGTCTATAGCGTGAAATGTGATGGCGGTGGCGCTGGATGGTGCTTTCTAGCGCCTCGATGGAGGCAGACAGGGGTGAGTAGGGATAAGGACGGTATCGAAACGGCGCATCCGGCATAAAAAGGCTCCTGAGACTGGTTATCGGATACGCTACAACACTTAGGCGTCAGTCAACGGCTGCGGAGGTAGGAAAAATCGGGGTAAAGGTTTCATCTATTTGTTGATTAATGAGATAGAGTCAGAGTCAATGCTTTCCAAAAAGTGAAAAACCCCAAGCCGGTATGGCAAGGGGTTTCACTTGTGCTTGTCGCTGTTTGCAATGATTCGGTGAGCAATGAAAATCCCGTAAAGCCCAATGCTGCAAAACAGCAAAGTGAATAGGGATATTGTCACATAGAGCGCCATGTTAGGACTCCTTGTTGGCAACCTCATCTGCATGACGGGCAGCGGCATCGAGAACGATAGCCACTACCCAGATTAACGCACCTGCACCTAGTAGCAAAAGGGTCAGAAAAAAGGCGGTCAAACCGCTTCCTGACAGCAATACACTACCTGCGCCAGTACCCAGCACGCCAAGTCCCATCTTGCGAAGGTCTTTGGAGACTTCCAAGAGAGTAGCAGGCGGTACGCTATGCAAAGGAGGGACATTAGCTCCCCCGAGTTTCAGCGCTTTCCAGCGTTTTTTGATTGACTTCATAAGCATTACCTCATTTTTTGAGGGGGTAATGCCCCCACGGGGCGCATTACCCCGTGGGTTGAAATTAAATGTTGCGATAGACCCGCCATCATAAAACTGCCTGATGGATGCTATCTATGAGTGCCTGACGTGACGGAAATGACGGTATGCCGTGTTGCTTTAGCATGTCATTCCAGTCAATGCCTTTGGCATCGTTTGGGATAATGGCATCGGGCAGCATGATCACGACCCTGACACCCTTTTCCTTCATCCGTGCCTTGAGTTGTTCAGCGGCCACTTCACCGGCCCTGGAACGGTCACGATCAGCCCATACGACCAGCGTATGAACGTCAGACGGAGGATTGAAACCGGCCAGCAGCGTGGCATTGACACACGACCATGTTGGAAGACGTGTGGCATTGTACGCGGCAGCAGCCGTCTCCATACCTTCAGCAAGCCCCAGAATACCCCGAGGCATCGCTAAGGGGATGGCCCCGCCGGTCACGCTCATGCCAAGGGGCAGCGCGAGCATCTTGCGGGGATGATCGACATTGGCCTTCCCTGCCCCATCGTGTGACAGGTAGGTACGGTGCAAGGTCGAAATCTGTCCGTGTTCATCCCGAATAGCCGCCACCAAGGCAGGATAATGCCCCAGTACCGCTATCTGTTCCTGGATGATCACCTCACCGGAAGCCGTCACTTCCTGTCGCTCAATGGCACCGTAGTACGCCAGCTCTGGATGAAATCGCACTGAATGGCCAGCGGCCAGTGCGTTCAGCATGGCATCGCTATGCGCAATACCACGGCTACCCAGATAGGCGTTGACGGCCTGCGAGCGAGGATCGGTTAACGCCAGAGTTTCACCCCAAAGCGTCTGCAACCGTTTCCGGTGTTCCTGTTGATTCACTTGCTGTTGTTGCGCCAGCCGTTGCTTGGCCGCTTTCGCCGTTGCCTGTGCATCATGGTTGGCCTGTCGCAGTGCAGAATGCACACGCTTGGGCTGACCTGCATGGCGCTTGCGGTAGGGTTCCATGCCCAGAATTAACGCCACTTCCGTAACGGTCGTGCGAAAATCCCAGTCGTTGAGCCACATCAGCAGTGAAAATCCGTCTGTCAGCGCACCGACATTGGGATCATTGTGAATGCCACCACCGCTTTCATCGAGATCACGGGGAAACAACCGAAAGCCGTCTGTTCCCTCTCCCGTCTTGGGGCAAGGAACATGGCGACCAGGTTTGCCAAGTGCGGGGGCCAACGCGCTGAAATGACTGAGAATCGTCACCCAGCTGCCTCGGGCTGCCCGTTTCACCTCATCGGTTTTGAAAAATTCACTGTCACGATCAATCATCATGGGCGAGTCTCCATTGGTTTTCGGGGCTTCCGAAAACCACCGCGTTGAACGCAGGGGCTTTAGGGAAGCCCCGAAGGGAGACACGCCCCCTCAAGGGAGTCGTTATCTCCCCTGGGGATGAATCATCTTGCGCCGCTACGCCGTCAAAGACGTGTAGCGACGTTGGCGTAGTTCAGGATCAGCCTCTTTGACGACCTCATATAACTCGCGGACTTTATAAATCGGGATGGCACCAGCAAAGCGATAGTGCTGACCATGCCCCATTAAAAAAGCCGGAGTACAAGGCACCCAACGGGCGTTGTCGATCTTGAACTTGGTAGTTTGTTGCAATCCCTGGCCATCATGTAGCGTGTCGATCAGGATTTGCCCACGCAGCACGCTATCGAGCTTCTGCGTAGTGCCAGGTGCGATACACACAGCGCCGTTATCGTCATCCACATCCACAATCAACACGGGCCGATATTTCGGCCCAGGACGATGCGGTGTTTCAGACTCGGGCATCCAGGCGTAAATCACACTGCCAACAAAGTGATGGTTAGACGGCACCATGTCGCACCTCCCGTTGGAAGGGTGACGTGAGTGCGCCGTTGTTCAGCCAGAAGTCGTCACGATCCCGTTCGCGTCGGATGGTCGTCAGTGGTGTACTGATACCTCCCAACTCGCGTGCCAGAATGCGACGGATCAACTGCTCAGGGGTGAGATGCAGACGACGTGCCTGCGAGAGCAGAACGCCATACATGACCTCATGTTCCTGATAGTGAACGGTGAATGTTTGCATAGAGCCTCCAGATCAAAAACGGACGCTCCCTGGCCCCTGCGGGCAAGAAAACGCCCGCATAGGGTGTGTGAATTAACCGGCTTTCAGGTGCTTGTTCAGCAGTGCATCCATCCGGTCTTCCTGGGCCAGCGCTTTTTTATAAGCGCTTTCCCAACTGCGTAATGTCTGTTCTTCACGAAACGTCAGCACGTCACGGCAAGCCGTGTCGTAGCGCTTTCGCATCGCCAGAATCGACAGCATTTCCTGAATCCGCTCTGCCAGTGTGGCAGCAGATTGGCCAGGCATAGGTGTTACCGGCACGCTCCAGGTGATTCGGCCTTGCTGCGCGTCAATATCAATCTGGAGTGTCGAGGGTGAAGTGTTCATGGCGAACCTCATCTGTTATCGGGGAACGCCACCCCAAAAGGGAGCGAGCCCCCTGCTTGGGAAAAGTGGTGATGTCGATGCTTACCAATCTCGGGTCTTCATCTGCTTGGCAGTGAGGATTGTCCGTGACCGAAGGGCATCAGGATCGTCGTAGCCGAGCATGGTGCAGCAGTTCAGAAATGACAGCGGATTGTCCGTGTCATCTGACAGCAACCATTCACGAGCCTCGGAACGAGTGAACTGCCCCGCAAAGGGACTGCCCACTGAATACAGCGATGCTTTCAGGAAATTCTTGACGAAATTCAGGATCACATCATCTGTCCAGAGCTGCTTGTTAGGCGTGAGTTGCGGTGGTGTCTCAGTCTCAACAACGGATAAACGGCTTTCCGTTGGTGCGACATTCTCCTGATCACTGTCATTGGCAGCGGGTTTCAGGAGATTGATACCTACCTCAAGGTACGCCTCATAAAGCAATTCCAATTGAGCGTCATTGTGGCGGCGTATTGCCATACCCACCTCCTTGGAAGGCAGGCACACCACCCCCAGAGGGGGCGATATACCCCCTTCTGGGTGAAGACAGCCACGGGTTGACCGTGACGTAGTGTGTTACTTCAGGATGGCAGCGCGAGCCACATCCATCAGCGTTGCTTCCAGGTCGGCAAGATCATTGACGACCGTGGCGTTGTCGATAAGCCCCGTGATGGCATCATTGAGAATACCGATACCCACGAACTCTACCGATTTTGATAACTCCCGAATGGCTCCCTGGCAGGCCCAATGGTCATTGGGTTCCCCGTCAGTCAGCACAATCATCACCTTGCGTTCCTCGGACGTTTTGCTTAACTCAACGCCGCTGTACCAAAGGGCTTCCGCTAATGCAGTACTCCCCTCAGGGCGTACTGCAAAGCGAGGGAGCGTCTTGTGATTCAATGTTTCGCCGTGGCGTAGCATTGGCGTGATTTCATCGCGTGATGCAAACGCAGTGGCTCCCACGTTGACCCCTTTGATGCGCAAAAGGGCTTGTGTGAGCGCCATACAGGCATTTCTTGCTATCTGAAATGGCATCTTGATCCCCAGTTTTTCACTGGAATCCGCCTCGCCCATCGCGTTTTCAATGTCAGAGGCGTCGATACTGCGCGCTGCCACACTCGGCATGTCAGCATTGGCAACAAACATCGACCCTGACATATCCACCAGGATATGCACGGCGGCATTCGGCTTTTTCACACTGTCCTTGGCACTGAAGATGCGGGTATCCCCCACAGACATCCGTGCTAGGTGCTTTGTGTTAATCCGCTTACCACGACGTGCAGGCCGTACCGGCTGCCGTTGTGTCGCCTCTACCAGCCCCGCTAGGCGGTTCTGGAGCTTATGCGATGTGGCTTGAACATGCGCTTTCAGTGCATGGCCCAGGCCATCCCCATGTTGCTTAACGAGCAACGCATCACCGTTCATGGCGATAGTGCTGCTGTCAGGAATGGTCACAGGATTGGGATTGTCAAAATCCTGATCCCGATTCATATCCGCCCGCAGCGCACTCATGGGGTCTTTGATGTTGTCGTCAGCCGTCGCCGTCAATACAGAGCGGGCATTTTGCTTTGCCGTATCAGCATCAACGTCGCCCTGACGACTTGTGCTGGAGTTCTGGCGGGCATCCCCATTGGGATCATCCGCGCCGTCACCCGTTGCACTATCCTGGTCAGCATCGGTGTCATCACTGTCACCTTGACTGCCATCATCTGCATCCGAGTCCTCATCACCGTCACCACCGCCTGCGTTACCGCTGGCCGTATCATCGGTATCCGTATCATCGGAGGGTGTGTCGCCGCTTTCCCCCGCAGCGTCGCTGCCTTGGGTATCACTACCGTCGTCAGCCTTATCACCATCGTCAGCCGATGTTGAATCATTGCTGCCTTGGGTATCACTACCGTCGTCAGCCTCATCGCCATCGTCAGCCGATGTTGAATCGCCACTTTGTCCCGCGTCATCAGAGCCGTTTTCAGTGGTGTCATCCTGAGAAGAATCATCACTGTCGCTATCCGAATCATCGGGATTGGAGGGGTTGTTGGCTTCTTGTTCCAGCATGTCCATGATCGCTTTGGCAAGTGCCGCTGCCTCACGGGTGCTGGTAATGTCAGCTACCTGCCCAAGCAATCCTTTCAGGCGTATGCGAGCGCCTTTTGCGAATGCCTGAGTCATGGCCTTGTCGGCCTTGTTGAGCGCATCTTTCAGCATGGTCTGCTTGAGATAACGACAACGCAGGTAGTAAAGGCAATACATCTGCAAAATGCCGACCGCAGGCATTTCATCTGAAACGTCCTGCACATAACCGGCTTGCTTCAGGTAGTGCCAGATGGCATCGAGTTCCTTGGCCACGCCTGGGTAGGCAATGACCATTTCCCGCTCGATACGAGCGTCCTCGATGATGTTGGTGAGCGACGCATGGACGCCTGGTTGGCGATGCACCGTAAAATCGGTAAACCGCACATGCGAGGCTTCATGCGCCAGATAGCCCCAGATCACCTCTTTCGGATAATCCGACGAGATGTTGGGAACCACAATGGTTTTCCCGTCCGTATATGCAGAGTTGTCATCGTTGCCAATGGCGACGCTAACACCCAGTTTACGGCCATAGGCCGCTGCGACAATCGGAAGGGCTTTCTGAAGTGTTGAGGCTTGCTTGCTCATTATGTACTCCTAGCATCATGTAAGAGCACACCCACCCCGAACGGGTGAGTATGCCCGTTCTGGGTGGTGAGTCAGGTAGCGCCTTGGTGTTTACCAAGCGCCCCAATCAGCAGACGCAACGTGCTGGGTGTCAGGCGTGGGTGATGGCGCTGGCGCGTCATCATCCTGAGCCTTGTCCCCTTCGGTTAGCGTCTCGGTGGTCGCATCTTCATCATCGGATAGCAGGCTATCCAGATCACCGAACATGCTGTCGAAATCATCTACCTCGCTACGGCCACTGGCAGCTTCCTGGGCGCTATCGTCATCGACTGGCGATGGCGAAGTGCTGTCGGAAACCGGCGCAGGTGCCGTCTCGGTGGATGAATCCGTGGTGGGTTGATCGAGGTCATCACCGCTGGCCGTTGCCTCTGCCGCATCACCGGCATCGTCCTGGTCAGCATCAGGGGTTGTCGCTGTCGCGTTACCACTGAGATAGGTGTGAATCTCGTCGGTGCTCATCACAAGCGCGTTATGCTTGAGTTGAGCCAGGTTGGTGCCTGTTACGCTGGCATCGCCATAAAGGTCGATGGTTTGCTGTAACAGCTCATGCAGGGCATCAAACTTGGCATCAAGGAACGTCAGTCCCCCGACTTTGAACCGCATGTTTTGCCACGTTGCCCTGGTGCGCGGGTCAACTTTCGTGACCGTTGATTTGCCGTACTTGTCGTAGAACTTTCGGGCAGTTTTCTGAATTTCAGAAATCAGCGAATCGCTCATTTCTTCTTTTCCGCCAACGTGTTCTTCCGCACCGGCCACAGGGGCCAGCTGGTAGATTTTGAAGTTGGCAGAGATTCTGTCACGCACGTCTTCAACAGGAAGCGCCGACCGGCGAATTTCCTTGGAAAACCCAGGATTATCATCAATCCAGGCTTCCAGAGACGCGTCGTAAGAAGTTAAGAAATGCTCTTTGGCATCCTCAAACTTCTTGATGAGCGTTTCCAGCTTTGGCACGACCTTGGGGATGACCTCTTGTGGAACGGCATAGCCGCCCATCAGAGGAACCCCGTGATCTGTCACCGTGCTACGGATGGTTTCGCGCAGCGTGCGGAATACCCTGAGCGTGTCAGGGTCGCAGATTTTCTTGTTGCCAATCTGCGCCACCTTGGCGGGAGGCAGCTGACCGCCATCACCAAGACGAATATCCTCGGCTCTGAGCTGGGTTTGGCCACTCCAGACGGAAACATCGAGCTGTACCAGGGCAACCTGATCCAGTGTTTCGGTGTTGGTGTCGGCAGCGGATGTGTTGTTGCGAGTCATCATGTGGTATCTCCAGAATGGAAACGCGCACATAACCCAAGCGACACGCACAACTCTCCCGCAACGGGATGATTGTGTGTCCCGTCGGGTAGGTAGTGCGCTATATGAAAGCCACATAACCGGAATGGTTATGGGAGTCTTGAGGTGTTAACAGTGGGCTGCTAACGAAGTGAAGTCGTGTGTTTTAAGTGCTCGGCAAACACTATGCTCAAAGAGCAACCGTTTTAGTCTATCGGGCCTAATCGCCATCTTCAAGCAAAAAAAAACCCGCCAACGGCGGGTTTCAGTCCGGTTAAAAGAACGCATCGTTAATCACGCGGGTTGGACGGTTGGATTGCTCCACCACCTTCTCGTCGTTGATATGACGGGGCGCTTCTTCTGTCACCGTGATGCGATGGCGCATCGAACTGGATTTACGGTAGGCATCTAGCGCCTGAGTGTCCAGATCAAGCTGATCCTCGACAATCTTGCGATAGTTGACGCTACCTTCCTGCTCATACTGCGTGACCAGCACACCCGCGAACTCGCCGCTTTTGAACTCATCACCCAGCAGGCCCAGCATCGTGTCAGCCAACGGCTTTTGCTGTTCCTGAAGGTGCTTGATACGGGCTTTCATATCGTCAATTTCTTTCTGATATGTCCGGTAGTAAGCCGCTGCTTGCCGCCACTGCTCCGCATCCTCCCCTTCAGGGATATAATGATCCAGCACAGGGTCTTTATCCGGTGCTGACTGGGTTTGTACCTGCTTCCAGAACGTCGCTACGTCGCGCAGCAGTTGCTTGGCAAACGCCGCATCGCGCTGGATTTCAAACGACTTCAGCTTGATGCTGCCATCGTCATCTTCCTTGCCAAATACCAGTGTCCCTTTGGGAGCCAGTACGCAGAGCATCTGGAACTGCATCTGCACCCAATACATGCGATACGCTTCGGATTGCTCCTTTTTAGCGACGATCTCAGCCCAGACCTGTCGACTTGGTGCCTTGATCTCAACAGGGTGATTATCATCGTTGATGCCATCCAAAGATGCCCGCAAGATAGGCGATTTCTTGGACTGCACACACACAGGCAACATCATCGCGCCTGTTTGATTTTCCCATTCAGCGCGGATAGAAGCCTCAAGGGCGTTGCCGCGTTTGACGTTGGGATTTCTGGAAATGTCGGGCGCACTGGCATATCCGGTCTTTTCAGCCCAGAGCTGCCATTTCGACTTGTAAGGACTTTCACCGGCAATGACCACCGCATCTGTCGCGGTAATGCCCTGCCTGCGCCAGTCCAACCAGTCTTGCTCGCCTTGCGTGACATTGATGATATCGAAGTGATGTGTCTGCTGTGTCATGGGATTACGCCTTCATCATATGATCCCCATGAGCACACAAGCCCCCGTGGGGCAATGTGCGCCCACCAGGGGTTTATTGAGTATCGAGTGCCATCGCAAACGCGATAGCCCCGACCAGTGAGGTAATAGAGAATGCCGCCAAAAGCCAGATCATCATGCAACACACCGCCTTTCCTGGAGGTGTGAGCGACGTGACAATAATGCCTGATAGCGCTTCTCGCCTTCTTCAAAGGAGAGCATTCCACTATTGATCTGCTGCAAAATCGACGTGATTTCGCAACCGAGTTGCCATGTTGATGTCGCGCTGAGTCGTACCAACGCCCCGTTGTCCAGCCGGTGAAACCCCGAATGAATCAGCTCATCCAGCGTCTCGACGGCACTGTTAAAACAGGCATGGCCATGAAACCCGTTATCCGCGTAATACTGCGCACGAAAAACGGAAGGATCAGTCGGATCAACCAGAATGGTCGCCCATTGCTGGATCGTTTCGTTGTACAGCTCAACGCCGCACAGCTTTCCAACATCTCCTTGGCAGTGTTCACGCACCGCCCGCCAGGCGTTTTCAAACTTTTCAGCGCGCATTTCACGCGCAAAAGCTCTCATTGCTGAACAATTTAACGCTCTGGCCTCATCCATCATGTCCTGGTAGGACTGATAGACAGAGTGGTGCAAAGGAAATAGTGCCATGGTGTGCCTCATGCAATGTCATGCGGACACACCCTCCCCAGACGGGAGGATATGCCCGTCTGGGAAGGTGAGTTGAGCCGGAGGCTCAGGTGTGAAAACGCTTACGCTACATCGTCAGACTGATCAGGTGCCGGAGCCCCCCTCTGCATCATCGGATGAAGCCGCTTGCGCCGCGTTGTCTGAATCGCTGTCGTCGTCAGTGCCAAGCGGTGAGTGCATAAGCTCTGATTCCGTCAGGTCGTTCACAAAACGCTTTTTAACCGCGTCGCCCAGGTTAGGATGCTTTTGCACCCACTCCATTGCGGCACGCCAGCAGTGCTTGGCTTCAGCTCGCGCCAACAGCTGCTTGCGCATATTGTGTTCACTTTCGCTTAACTCACTGTCATCAGCGGGCGGCAAAAGTGCGGAAGAAGGCGAACTCGGCGTGATGTCGACTTCACTCCCCTCCTTAGCACGGTTATTGCGGATGTTTTCGGCCTCATCGGCGTCGTAGACACCCGAGAAACCAAACGCCATGCGAATGGCCTGGATCAAGACCTTGTGGCGGTGCATACGCTTGGTATGCGTTTGCCATGGCCCTGACCGGCCCTTGCGCGGCGGCTTGTACACTTCATCCAGATGCTCGCGCACCGTGATGGAGGTCATGCCTTTGATGTGCATGGTGCATTCGATCCATTCATAGCCGTCTACTTCTGCTCCAGGCATCCGTAACATGTTGTCGGAATACCGGAACTCGTAGCCCTGATAATCAGGCTGGCGGCGCAGGATGGATACCCAGCCATCCACACCGATCACGGGGATAATGCCGCCTTTATCGGGGAAGGCATAAATCTCCTTGGTCAGTGGGTTTAACCCATACTGTTCAGCAACGATGCAAAGCATCATCAGCTGTTCATTGGTGGGCTGCTGGCCGTAAGGCACCTTGAAACAGTCGTTTTTCAGCACGTTCCACAGTTTTTCTGGCTCGACATTCCCCAGACGTTCCGCCATGCGGACAAGCAAGGGTTTTTCGTTATCGCCAGTTGACTGCGAAGTGTGCTGCGGCTGTTGCTGGATAGGTGATTGCATCATGGATTCCTTCTTTCAGAATGAAAAAAGGGGCATCACCTATCCCCTGGGGGCATCGGTGATACCCCGTCAGGGTGGTGTGTCTAGTTAAAAGAACGCATCCGGTATTCGCGTTGAACGAATATCAAGGGGTTCTCCTGCCAGACCGAGTTGGATGGCCTTGTCTAGCCGATAATCGTGCAGTTGTGCGTCTGAGACGCCGCCTGTACGCATCACAGCAGAAAGGTCACTCCAGCTACGTCGCGTGTCAGGCAACAAGGTGCCTTCATCGTCGCTGAACTGGATTTGCGGCTCATTCTCCAGGCGAAATGTCTGGTGAAAGGTGTTGCTGATTGCTATCAGGCCAATGAGTAAGTCAGCGTCCTGGGGCAGCGTCAGGATGCCACTGCCCGTCATATCATCGGGACAGATGATGTTGGAGCCAAACTGATCTCCCAGCCAGATAACAGAGGCGTCACGTCGCAACAGCTCCCCCTTCTCAGGGGAGCATGTCAACGACAATACCTCGGCGACTTCTTGACAGCGCTCCCAGAGCACGTCCAGGTACGCTGTCATATTGGGCTTGTCGATCATTTCTGACGCCCAATACACCGCTTTCGTGTTCACAAGCGCCATAAGCCTTCTCCTTAGTCATGCCATTCGGGAAAAATAGCATTGCACAGCTGGAGGATGGCTTCACACTCATGATCATTCAGGCGGCGAAGATGCGCCATTTGCAGTGCATAGGACAGCGCGTTGCGTTCACCGTCAGCATTGATGCTGCTACGGAATTGAACGGCAAGTTGCGCCCACAGCACCATTTTGCGTGTCGAGAGCGGTTCAGACATGGCGACTTTCTCAGTGCCAAACTCCGTGTCGACGGAAAGCGTCTGTTCCCCTTTGAACACCTCGCGCACTTCATTCGCCACATCAATCATGGCGTCGTGGATCGCCTCACCAAGCTCCGGTGCGACTTTCGCAAGAATGTCTGCCTCGACCTCTTTGCTGGGATAGTCAACGGTCATAAACCGATAACGATCCATGGCGGCCATATTCTGCATGGCGATACCGGCATACTGCCCTGTATCGTCACCATTACCCATGGAGTTTGCTGTAGCGACAATGCGGAATCCAGGATGCGGGTAAATCACCTCACCTGCATTCTGCGCAATCACCAAGGGTCGACCTTCAAGAATGTCATTCAGGCCGGTCAATTCTGCCGGTTCCATCATGTCAATCTCGTTGAGTACCAGAACATGCCCCTCCTTCATGGCCAGCGCCAGCGGGCCATACTGGAATTGCATTTCAGGCGGCGCACCAGGCGTTGTCGACATCATGGCGTGATAGCCCACAAGGTCAGTCATCTCGGTGCGGCTGGTGCAGGTAATCTGCTGTACGGGCCAGTTCAGGCGGGCGCAGACTTCCGTGATCAGCGAAGTCTTACCCGTGCCTTTATGGCCGGAAATGTACAGCCCCGTATTCAGCGGGTATTCCAGAAACGCCAACGCTTCCCTGAGTTTGTCCTTACGGAACACATAGGTATCGTTGCGAGTTGGAATAGAAACGTGGTGGGGATCAGCATATCCTTTGACCGAGAATCCTTTTGGTGCGTCGATCCCGAAGGTATCAGCGACAGCGAAAGAAGTGACGGCCTGGAACTGCTCAGTTTGCATAGCGGTCATGATGGTTTTCCTCATAAGAATGAAAAAACCCTGTCACGACACACACCACCCCCGAGGGGCGGTGTATGCCCCAACAGGGTAGGTTGCTATTGCACGTCAGCCGAGATTGACAGCGTGCATTGAGTGCGTCTGTTTATTTAGCGTGTTCAGCAACACGTTGAAGGTTTGACCTTACTGGTAAGGGTTGTAGCCTTCGTCCGATGCGTCATCAGCACGCGATGATGATGATGCAGCATGAGCGGGTGTTGAGCGCTCGCTACTGCCTCGGCGCATTTTTTTCCACTGTGCGTAGGAAAGAAACGCTGCCAGGCAGACGATAGCCGCAATCCCCATTCCCAAGACCATGCGTAGGCTCTCGGTATTGGCGATGCCCCAGTCATGAAGCACCCAGGCGTAGGTGTGATCCGTCAGATAGAGATTATCATCCACCCAGTTTTGCAGTGTGGGGTTCAGATCAATCCCTTCTTCTTCGACTTCCTTCAGCCGACGCCTCATGTTTTCAACCCTTTCCTCTGGGGTCGACATAACGCTCTCCATAAGCTCGATCCAGCGGCGGTGAAGCACGCTGGCGTGTCATCATGTCGAAAATGTCATGCCCAGCATGTCATTTCCGGTTGTAGAAAAAACCCGTGGCGGTGACTGCCTCCTGTCCAAGTGAACGCGATAGATCGCCTTGGAGATAGTCAGACACATCGCACTGAAATTGTACTAGAGCCTCGCCTTGACGCTGACGCTTTGCAGCGAGCGCGTTGGCGGAATCCTCGAACAATCCTTTAGTAACAGGTTTCATCAAATCACGCACCGGCTTGCGGTGGGTGAAGTCTGAGCGACGACGTAAAATCGTCGGAATGTCATAGATTGCCAGTTCATCGTCAGAAAGCGAGGGGTTGGCATTCTGTTTTTGCGTAGACGCCGGTTCAGGGGTCGTCTCGACAGGCTTGGGCGTTTCCACAGGGGTTGCACCGCTGGGCTTGTCGTCCTGCGAATCCTCATCTGCGAAAAAGGACAGGAAGCGAACCGCTGCCAGGCCAATCACGCATAGTAGCACTACCAGCAAAAACCCTTGAAGGAATGCAGGCAGGCCAAGATGGAAATGAGGGACGTAAAGTGTCATGAGTGTATCTCCTGATGAATTGCATGATGCAATACGAAGACACACCATCCCCATGCGGGAATAATGAAATCTCCGCATTACGGGGGGGAATGAAACACCGACGAACGAATGTCGTGGTGGTGGTGCGAGGCTAAACCGTGAAGACGGATAGCAGATGAAGTCGTGTGTTTTGAGTGCTCGGCAAACACTATGCTCAAAGAGCAACACAACTACTTTAGCGGCTAGGCGATCAGCCTTCAAGCGAGCTTTTCACAATTGCTCGAAAATCAAGGCTTCAGAAGCCCTTGGTAGCGAGGGGCTGCTTTTAAGCTGGGGATGGCAAACCATCAATGGAGCTTTTATGACCGACACCAAGCCGCAACATGTCATTGAGATGACACCTGCCACCTCTGATCTTTCTCGCCCTGTACTGCACCGCAATATGGCGCTTTACTCACGGGAAGCGCAGCAGGTCGCCCGACGCCTGCTGGATCGGGTGGGCTACAGCCTGTTCTCGATTGAGGTGATTTTACAATTGATTGCCGATGCGGATGATATTGATAAGGTTGAAGACATCATCGTGCAGGACATCCAGAAATCCGGCACCGTGCTGACGGATGAATGCAAGCGACTCGAAAAGCTGATGGCGGATGCGGGACTCTCTGAAGCGGATGTCCCGACCTATACGCGCCCTGCCGAGGTGCGTATGGAAATCAGCTCACCGCTCGTTGTTCATTACGGTCAACTGCTCATCTTGCTCGATGAAGTGATGAAGTTACTGCATACACTCTGGCTGAACAGCGCCATTGATAAGCGCCAGGATCGTCTGGCCCGAAAGCAATGGACGCAGCATCTCAATAAGCTGTCGACACGCATTATCGAAATTGAGCGGCGAACGCGAAAAAAGGCCAGGGCCAGCGGCAAGCAAGACGACGTGGCCAAGACCGCGCCGGTAAGGTCACGCCAGAAAAATCAAGCTGAAAAAGAAGCAAACGACGCTGGTGAGGCATCGCCGTCTGACACCTCGACCGTGGATGCCCCCAGCAACAACGACGAAGAAACCGATCCACCGGCGTCTGGTGAACAATCCCGCGAAACAGCCGCCACCGCGTAATACCCCTTCTCCCCCTTCTCCAGAACGCCGCATGTCGCTTCCGACATGGGGCGTTTTATTCACGAACGCCACCTATTTCGCACTGGCTAGGCCAGTCCAACGTCTCGGATACGATATCACCAGACCCCTTTGGAGAGCCTACAATGCCCAATGCCTACCGACTTGCAACGATTATCCTGTTACTGCTGGCCCTATCGCCGCTCGCCCATGCCGATCAGGCGTACCTGGCGTGCCTTACGGACGAATTGAAAGGCTCAGAGGCCGCTTATGACGAATATGTGTCCGCGCTGAATGAGACGACCACCCTGTTCGACATTGCACCGGCCATTATGGTGGCCATCAAGCTGACGGAATCAGGCCGGAGCCTCAATGCCAATGTCACCAACCACAACAACAACGGCACTATCGACCGTGGCTATTACCAGGTCAATGCCGATGTCTGGCTGCCGGTCATGCGTGATCTGGGGCTTCAGGTTTCCGGCGAGGATATGCACGATGTCCGCAGCAACTCGCTGATGGCAGGCTGGGTGTTGCGCCGCCAGCTCAATCGTTTTCCTGACTCACCGTACAAAGGCGTAGGTCACTACCATCGCGGCGGTGGCACCAGTGATCATGCCAATGCGATTCGCTCGCGGTACATGAGCAAATTTATGGCGCATTTAAGGCGTCTGGCAGCCCGTTGCCATTAACTCGGCTAGGGCGCTCTATTGCTGGTGTCATTATCAGTAATTGATGCGACATAAATTATGTTGTATCAATTGCTTACGCTAAGGTTTTCACAATATAAAGCGACAAAAAAGCTAGAATTTGCTGCGACTGTCCAGCGAGACTTTAGTAATTGGCGCGACGAAGGCACCAGTAGCCTTTTCCATCAAAGTCGGTGTCGTGTCGTTAAAGACATATCGTTCTCGTCGCTTTTGCTAACTTTCAACCCTTTTGTTTCTATTTCATGCTCTATAATTTTGGATTCAGCGTTAAGCTTTCGTGCCCGTGCTATTGATTCCTTTCCGATATATCTTCTGACGTTAATCTCATTACGTGACCAGTCTCGGTAAGATATCACCCATGTGTACAGCAACCACACTGCAAAGCCAAATAGTCCAAAGGCAATAATGCCGACTATAATTTCTAAGTAAAACAGCGTGGAAAGCAGCCCATTTAGTGCAGGGCTATTAAATTGGTTCATAACATTACCTTGATCAGTTGTTACCGGCTTTTTCGGTTAGAGAAAGGGATGCTCCCCCACCGGCATAATAGGTCGCCTCTAGCGAACCATTTTTCAAAAGATTATTAGCCCTGGTGCAAGACACCCCCTGGTATTCCCAACGCCACTCATATTGCCAACAGGTTGCGCGAGGCTGTTCACCTGCTGTTCACCTGCTTTAATCCGCTCGATCACTTCCTGTTGCTTCATGGGTTTTCCTTTGTTAGTGGTTGATTTCGGCAGCGGCCCACTTGAGCCGCTATTGAAAGCCCCCTAGCGCCAGCCAGGGGCTTTTCCTATCAGTTAGCAGTTTCCGCGAATGTGCGTTCCAGCCAGGTCGCATCAACGGTCTCAACCGTGGTTGCACCGTCTCCAGCAGTGAGTGCTTTGACGATCTTTCGGGTCCACTCCTCGTTTTCTGCCATCTTCGCCTGGGCCGCCCTGAGAGCCTCCCTGGCCTGGGCCTTGTCTTGGCCAGGAAGCATTGCCATCGCGGCTTTAGCTTGACCCTGGAGCCCTTCGAGAGCCGCATACGCTCCCTCTGGCAGTTTTCGATGTGTCATGTCCTCTCCTTTTCCTATGACTTTTTCCTATATTTACCCGTTTGGATCAAAAACGAGATTTTGAAACTGTTTTCTTAACTCATGGCCGCGTGCTGTAGCCCACCTTGGAGGAGCAGACAGAAGCTCAGTAGCACCATCTGAAAAGAGGTGAAATTCAGCATGGCAGCACTGGCAATCAGCAGGCCGTAAAGGATCATCAAACTCTCTTACAACAGTGATTTGCACAGCAACGATGCTTTCACAGTTAGGGCAACACACAGACATTTCGTCGCTTTCTGGCCAATGGTTATTCATTACATCAACTCTCCCATATCAGCTAACTTCTTCTTTAGGGGTGGTTTTTAGTCATTTGCACGCTTTTCATTGCCATATCTACTCCAACTTAAGGCCAACATATATAGGCCGGAATCAACCAAAAATTACGACCCCGCCAAGAACTAATAAGACAATTGAAACAGCAAGCCTCCCATGCTTTTCGTAGTTATCACCCCCGAGCAGATGGTTTTTTATTTTGGATGAGATCAATACGATCAGAACATCTCCTAGCGACATAACCAGATTGGCGAGAGTTCCAATAACAAACAGCATCAGGACAGGATTGTCAGCTTCTTGAGGAAGAAACTGGGGAATGAATGCGAGATAAAATAGCGAACTCTTAGGGTTCAGCACCTCTACAAGAGAGCTCTCCTTAAAAGAGGATGGTCGAACACACGCCACCTTGCCAGCTTCAAATTCATGCGCCCAGAATTGATATAGCTTACGAAAACCTAGATATAGAAAATAGCCACCACCTGCAAAACGCAAACAATCAAACAACACTGGACTGGTGAGCAAAAAGCTGGCTACTCCGGTCGCAGCAATTATCACATGCACCTGCGAGCCACAGAAAACACCAACCACTACCCTGAAGCCCGCAGCTCTCCCCTCCGCCACGGTTCTTGAGATCGTGTAGAGCATCGCCGGCCCCGGCACAAATACAAATACCAGGCAAGAGCTGAAAAAAAGCATGTAATTTCCCATGGCTATAGCTCATCGCCTACTACAATTCCAAGATTTTTACTATAGCTCCTGATCTCATCTCTTACAGAAGCTATATCAGCTTTGCACAAAGCTGGCATCATAGCCCTAACGTAGTCATTTATTGCAGTGTCTCGGTCAAATATATCTTTATCCTGATCCTGAATCCGTGATGCCGGCGTCGACACTTTCCCTATCGCCGTCAGCGAGCATTTTTTGACCTCCGATTCCGTCTCAACCGCCGAATGCATCTCTGCCATGGCCAACCATAGCGGCATCGGCCGGCGACGATGACCCGTTTGCTCATGCATTGCTACCCGCCGGGTACGGTGATGCTGGCTGCCGGTGACCGTCAGCCCTCTGCGTGGTGCCTTTGTCCGACAGACGATCAGCATGGCGTGCCTCGCGGATAGCGCAGGCGGCTTCGCAGGGTGTTCAACACCGTCATGCGTCCGATGTCCTGCCCGAAGTCGAGGATGATCTGCCGCGCCTTTTGAACCACGAGCGCCGCACGATGCACCAGCTCTTGTAGCACGGTGCGGATCCGGCGCCGCTTGGCGGGATGGCGCACCGGGCTCAGCTCGCCGGTCATGCCCAGCTGCCCCATCAGCCGCAGGATGTTGTAGGCCAGCTGGGCGAGGTGCAGGATCAGATCGTTGGTGGCGAACTTGCCCGACGGCAGCCGCTCCAGGTCGAGATCGGTCTTGATCTCACTGTGGAATTGCTCGTGGGTGGCATGCGCCTGGTAGCGTTTGATCACCGCCTCCGGCGCCTCGTCCAGGCTGGTCCACCAGCCTTCCAACTCATAGTCCGGTTCGAGCAGCAACTGGCCATCGCGATCGGCGGTGCGCTCGACCAGGCGCATCACGCGTTGGACGACGTATTCGGTCTTGTTGTCGTCGTGGATCGAGACGGTCTGCGGCCACAGCGCCTGGCGCTTGCCAGGACGCAGCTCTTCCCAGTAGTCCGCCGCCACAGCCAACCAGGTATCCTGATCGGCCGTGGCCGAGCCGCGCGGGTTCCATTTGACGACATAGTCGAGCCGGCGCCCCTCGTCGGCAAAGACCTGGCGCTGCTGTTCGAGAAGCGCCAGGTGCGCCTGGCTGTCGAAGCCGCTGTCCTCGCGTAACAGGATCGGTTGCTCGGTCAGGCCTTGGGCGCGAGGCAGTACCCGCTCCAGGAAGGCGTTGCTCTCCTTCATGGTGTGCTCCCGGCTTATTCATGAGGCCAACCTGAAAACGAAGATAGCGGATGGTATTCTCTTGAAAATTCAGTGTGTTCCGCCAAGAACCTGAACCGAGAGAGCCATCCGCTATGGGTGAAAGCCTATCCACCTGGACGCCCTCGTGCAACGGCTCCGTCCGTGTCGAGCTGAGCGGCCAGCGTACTACCAGCGACAGCGGCGCTCTGCTGCTGCGTGAAGCCCTCGACAACAGCGGCGTGATCGAGGCCCTCGACGACAACCTGGTCGATCGACGACACCCACTGCGTATCCGTCATTCGCTGGCCAGCCAGCTACGCACCGTGGTCATGCAGCGGGCGATGGGCTGGATCGACCTGAGCGACACTGACACGTTGCGCCGTGATCCGCTCTGGCAGTTGGCTTGCAGCGATGCACGTGGCATGACGCCCCTGGCCCAAGAGCGGCCGTCTCAAGCCACGCTGTCGCGGTTGCTGACCTGTCTCGGGCGCAACGACAACATCGATACCGTGCACGAAGGCCTGCTGCGGCTGGTGCTCTGGCGCCTGACCTCGCTGAAGAACGGTGAGCGTCCCAAGCAGCTGACGCTGGACATCGACGGCCTGCCGATCGAGGTCCACGGCCACCAGGGTGGTTCGGCCTATCATGGCCTGTACGGGGCCCGCATCTACTCGCCGCTGGTCGCCTCACTGGCCGAGACCGGTGACATGGTGGGCGGCCTGTTGCGCGAGGGTAACGCTGGCCCCGCCGAGAACGCCGATACCTGGATCCCGCACCTGGTCAGGCGGCTCAACGAGAGCACCGGAGCCCAGGTTCGGGTGCGCATCGACGCCGGCTTCACCGACAACGACACGCTGGAGGCCCTGGAAGAGCGCGACATCGAGTACCTGGGCCGGCTGCGCAGCCACACGGGTCTGCAGAAGTTGGCAGCGCCGCACCTGAAGCGGCCACGAGGCCGGCCGCCCGAGCAGCCTCGGGAGTGGTGCCACGACCTTGAGTACCAAGCCGGTTCCTGGCCGGCGCCACGGCGCGTGGTGTTGGTGGTGCAGGAACGCCCCGATGATCTGCTGCTGCATGCCTTCTTCCTGGTCACCAACCTCGGCAAGTTCGACTGGCCGCCGGAGAAGGTTCTGGCGCTCTACCGCAAACGCGGCAGCGCCGAGGCGCACATGGGCGAAGTGAAGTCAGCGCTCGACGTGCACCTTTCGTCGACCGATCGCGGCGCCTCCACCATCCAGGACGTGATGGCCCGCAACGAGGTGAGCCTGCTGCTGAGTCTCTACGCCTATCAGGTGCTACATGGCCTGCGCTGCCTGCTGGAGCGGCAGACCCGGCAAGGCTGGAGCCTGAGCCGGATGCGCGAGCAGGTGCTGAAGGTGGCTGCCACGCTGATGCTGCACGCTCGGCGCATCACGGTTCACCTCGGCGCCGCCGCCGACAAGTGGTGGCCGACGCTGCTGAAGGGACTGCCGAAGTTGACCGCACTGAGCTGACGCTCCTGCGAGACCACTGCAGCACCTGGACTCAAGCGACCGCAGCGGCGGCCGGCGGTCACCGCTGCTTTGCCGGTCGCCATTGATTACCAAGAGCTATAAGAGAGCTGTAATAAGACGCTTTTGGGCATTATTTGGCGGCCACTCGCGTCGAAGATAGCGATCCTGATGAGCAATGCCGCCAACCAGTACCTTCAGGCCGCCCGACCAGGGCCCTCGTGAATGAGGCGGGTTCACAGGACCTAGCGATTCCAGAGGGATCTACTGCAGGCTACCCAATGCCATTGGCGGCTATTGAGAATGATTACCAAATACAATAAGGCGCGCTAACAGTTTCAACAAAAAATTTGACTTTTCGCGGATATTTGTTCGCTGCAACATTCCCACAGGCGCACGACGCCACCGAGGGCTCTGGCGTGGGATCTCGCAAGGGAGAGGTAAATCAGCGCTGGATGAGCGGGGCGTCGTCCGCCTGTGGGCGCACTCTGGGGCTGAGGCCCATGGCGCATTGCTTGGGCGTGATGCCGGTATGGCTGCGGAACATCCGGCTGAAGTGGCTGAGATGAGCAAAACCCACCGCAGCAGCGGTGTCGGTCACTGATGCGCCGCGCCGCAGCATAGTGATGGCGGCATCGATGCGGATGCGAATCAGGCAAGCATGAACGGAGGTGCCAAACATGGCCTGGAATCCTGTTTGCAGGCGGTTTTCATTGATCCCGACGGCGCGCGCCAGGGATGATACCTTCCAGTCGTCGCTATAGGAGGCCTCCAGCATGGCGCGGGCTTCGATCAGGCGACTACGGTCACTAGGAACCGGTAGGGCAACTTCCCGGTGCGTCATGTTCTCGTGCAGAAAGCAGGCAATGGCTTCCAGTGCCTTGGCGCGCATGAATAGATCCCGGGCAATGCAGGTGCCGTCATAGCCGCAGCCCAGGCCGAGCAGATCGCAACCCACCCGCTGCAAAGCGCTGGACGCTGGCATCACACCCAGGAAAGCATCGACATGGCTCTGGTCACCATTGGCGGTAAAGACCCGTCGGCGCAGATCATCCATCCGCAGACCGGTCAGTCTGGCCATGGAGTCCTGCGGCAGGTGAATGCAGACCATACGAAACGCGCTGTCGGATAGGCCGTCGAGCACATCCCAACCTGCAGTGTGCTCGCCGGTGGCCATGAGAATGGCCGAGCCCGCGCGGGCGTCGATCACCGATCCGTCATCAATGGCGGCCTGCATTCGACCTTCGAGCAGGATATTGATACTGAATGCGGGTGGTCCTTCTGCACGGAAAGCCCATTTGCTGCCGGGCCGCCCGTTAATGCAATTAATGCACAGGCCTTCGCAAGGCTGGTAGCTGCGCATGATGCGACTCCAGCTTTCATCTATGCCTGAAAGGCCATCTGCTTCCAGCTTACCCGGGTCCAGACTTGAACTGTCTGGCAGCGCATTTTGCGTCCTCACGATAAATATTTCCTGAAAACATCAAATTTTTAATGGAAACCGATAGCGCCACCTGCATATGGCCGTAATGATACTCATTCTAACTATATATGCAGATTTTTGTCGAATACGCAAGATCAGCACTGGCAATTGGGTTTTACCCGCACATTGCCGGATTTTTATCCAGGCCCCGGACCTTGAACATTTATGCCAAGTTTTACCCATGCTTTTCCACGCTTACGAGCGTGGCAGGTTTTGCCGGCAATCGCCGGCATCTACATCAGCCAGACCATCATCACCGCATTGACCACCCAGGCACTGCCCTCGCTGTTGCGCGATGCCGGAGCCTCCCTGCAGGTGGCCGGACTGACCGCCTTACTGTGGATACCCTGGGGCATTCGGTTCATGTGGGCGCCAACGGTGGAGCGCTGGCGTCTGCCTGCCGGGCAGCTGCAACGTCGCTCGCGCACGCTGATCATCGCCGGCCAAGTGCTGATAGCGGCCATCTTGCTGGGTTTAGGGCTGATTGCGCTGAGCGGGCACTTGTCACTTGCAGGGCATGCCGGATGGATTCTGGCTGGATTACTGGTGGCGGCCATGGTGGCAGCAACCACCGACGTTGCCAGTGATGCCTTTACTGTTGAACAGCTCGCCAGTCAGCAGCGCGGCTGGGGCAACGTTGCGCAGGTGGGCGGCAGCTATGTGGGGGCGATGCTTGGCGCGGGCGGTGTTCTGCTGGTGGCCGGAACGGTTGGCTGGCCGCAGGCGTTGATGGCGGCGGCGCTGGCGATTGTGCTGTTGAGCCTGCCGATGTTGTTGCTGCGCGAACCACCGCGCAGCGAAGCGCTGGCGATCAGTCATCGTCCTAGCCTGATGCATGCGCTACGCCGTCCGGAAATCCGCAATGGTTTGCTGTTATTGCTGCTTTCCAGTGTTGGCATTCGCCTGACGCTGGGAATGTTTGGCCCTTTCATGCTTGATCGGGGCATGACGCTGGAGCAACTCGGCTGGATGTTCGGTTCCTTGCATATCGGTGCCGGCTTGAGTGGTGCGGTTCTCGGCGGCTTGCTGGTGCGTTTCGCGCCAGGCTGGCGCGCCGTGTGGATCGGCGTGGCTTTGAAGGGCTGCGTGCTGGCCGCCTTGACCCTGGCGGCTCCGGTGGCATCCCTGCCGGTGCTGATCGTACTGGTCGGCTCAATGTTCGCCGTCGTGGGCTTGCTGTGGGTGGCGTTGTATTCGGCGCTCATGGGACTCACCTCGCCACTGCAGGCGGGGGTGGACTTCACTCTGTTCCAGAGCGCCGATGCATTGCTGGCCATGGCTGGCGGTGTAAGTGGCGGTTGGCTGGCACAGCATTTGGGCTACGAGGTGTGTTTTGGGCTGGCCGCCGCGTCGACGGTGATTGCTGTATGGGTGATCAGGCGTAAGGCTCCCGGCCTGGAGGACCTAGAGCCGGGGCAGGCACAGTATGCGTAAGGTAGATCGGGTGGATACCCCCGGCGTCTGGTCCATCATGCGGCCGGTGCAGGGCCAGATCCGCTTTGCGATGGTGCTTGCTGGGCTGGCTACGGCGGCTACGCTGGGCACTTTGTGTGCGCTGGCCTGGGCCGTGCATGAACTACTGCAGCAACCAGGGCAGTGGCCTTTGCCTCCCCTGCTGTTGGCAGTGGTGCTGACGGTGCTGGCTTATGTGCTGCGGCTTGCCGGGTTCAAGCAATCGCATTACGCGGCGTTCCGTCTGGAAACGCGCCTGCGCACCGATCTGGCCGAGCACCTGGCGCGGTTGCCCCTGGGCTATTTGCATCAGACCGGCTCGGGTGCTCTGGCCAAGGTGATGATGGATGATGTGAAGGCGCTGCACATTTTTGTCGCCGATAGCACGCCACTGTACGCCCGTGCCTATGTGGCGCCGGTACTGACCTTTGCGCTGCTATGGGTGCTGGACTGGCGTCTCGCTTTGACGACTGCGGTGGTACTGGCAGTAGGCATCGGCCTCGCTTCGTTGGCCATGCGCACCAATGCGGATATGACCCAACGCTATCACCTGGCAAGCGAAAATGTCAGCAAAGCGGTGGTGGAATACGTGCAGGCCATGCCAGTGGTGCGCACCTTCGATACCGGCACCAGTACCTTTCGCCGTTACCAGGATGCGCTCAATGCCTTCGTCGACGTGACGCTGCACTGGTATCGCATTGCGGGACTTTCCTCACGTCTGGCACAGATTCTCGTCAGCCCGCTGCCGGTGCTGGTGTGGCTGGGTGCGTGGCTGGTTAGTCGCGATGCGATGACAGCCACTACTTGGCTGACGGTGCTACTGGTGGGCACCGGACTGGCCGAATCGCTACTTCCGCTGATGTCGCTCAAGCATCTGGTGGCCAAGACCCAGATGAGTATCCACCGTATCCACGAGGTGCTGGCCGAGCCGGACCTGCCCATACCGAATATGGCCCAGGCAAGGGTTCCGGGCGATGCCAGTGTGCGCTTCGAGCATGTGGATTTCCGCTACAGCGAGGACGGGACTCTGGTACTGCAGGACATCAGCTTCGAGGTGCCACAGGGCAGTGTGACCGCGTTGGTCGGCCCCTCTGGTGCGGGCAAGACGACCGTCGCACGGCTTATCCCCCGCTTCTGGGATGTGAGTGCAGGCAGCATCCAGGTGGGTGGCGTGGATGTACGAGAGATGCTGCCGGAGATATTGATGCAGCAAGTGGCCTTCGTGTTCCAGGACACCTTCCTGTTTGCCGACACGATCGCCAACAACATTCGGCTCGGGCTGACGGGAGCGACCATGGATCAGGTGGTGGACGCGGCCCGGGCGGCTCAGGTGCACGATTTCATCATGACGCTACCCCTTGGCTACGACACACCGGTCGGTGAGCGCGGCGTCTTCCTTTCCGGTGGTCAACGGCAACGCATCACCATTGCTCGCGCCATTTTGCAGGATCGCCCCATTCTGGTGCTGGACGAGGCTACCGCCTTTGCCGATCCCGAGAACGAGGCGGCGCTGGTGGCGGCGCTCTCACACCTGATGCGTGGCAAGACGGTGCTGATGGTAGCGCACCGGCTGTCGACCATCCGCGATGCGGATCAGATTCTGGTGTTTGACAAGGGCACGTTGCAGGAGCAAGGCCGACACGAGCAGTTGGTGGCGCAGAACGGTGTGTACGCGCGGCTGTGGCGCAACTATGAACAAGCACAAGACTGGGCATTAGCTGGAGGACGAGCATGAGCGCCCCACAACACATCGCGCAAGCCGCGTCGCACATTACCCCGCTGCGCGAGACCTGGCGTCTATTGATGCAAGCGGCGCGCAGTCGAGCGCCACAACTGCGCGCCAGTCTGATCGGGCTATGCGTGGCTGCAGCCGTGCAGGGGCTGGCTCTGGCTTGCCTGATGCCCTTGTTCCAGGCGCTGATACCGAATCCCGAATGGTCTGCGGCATTTCCGTGGCTGCTGACAATGATGGGGCTGATGCTGGCCACTGCTGTCATTCGCTGGTGGGCGCAGGGATTCGACTACCGCGGCGACATGGTGCGCAATACCCATGAATTGCGTAGTGAACTGGGCGAGCAGTTGCGCCGCATTCCGTTGGAGATGCTGCAGGACAAGCGTGCCGGCGGTGTCAATGCGACGCTGTTGGGCAATGTGGACGAAACCCTGAGCTATACGTTGACGGTAGCCAACATGATGGCTACCGCCCTGGTCACACCGATTGCAGTGGCTCTGGCAGCGCTGTGGTTCGACTGGCGTCTGGGGTTGCTCCTGCTGCTGGTATTTCCTCTACTGATTCCGCTGTATCGCTGGCGGCGTCCCGCCTACGGTCGTGGCATGCGCATGCTGGTCGAGGCCAACGAACGGGCCAGCGCTGACATTCTGGAATACACCCAGGGCTTGCCGGTATTGCGTGCCGCCTGCTGCGTAGGTGAACGGGCCGAGCGGCTGCAAGCCAGCGTCAAGCATCTGGAAGTAATCCAGACCATCGGTGAAAAAAAGGGCGCCAAGCCAAATCTCATTCTTGCCACGGTGATGGAACTGGCAATTCTTTCTGTGGTGTTCGTCGGCACCCTGTTCGTGGTGCAAGGCACGCTGGACGTGGCCATTCTGGCTGCGCTGCTAGTGATCGTCGTACGCTTCGGAGAACCGCTGGCCACCTTCGTCCTCTATGCCAAGATCATTGACCTGATTGAGTCAGCGCTGGGGAAAATCAATGCCATGCTGCGTATCAAACCGTTGCAGCAGCAAGTTCCCATCCAGACTCCACAATCCTATGAAGTGCGTTTCGAGGACGTCGGGTTCAGCTACGCCAGGGCCGGTGAAGCCACGCTGAGCGAGCTGAATGCCCAGTTGCCCGTCCACAGTCTGACTGCGCTGGTTGGACCGTCCGGTTCGGGCAAGACCACGGTGACGCGCCTGCTGATGCGCCACGCCGATCCGCAGACGGGACGTATCACCATCGGTGGTGTCGACGTGCGCGCCATCGCGCCTGAACAGCTCAACGCACTGATCTCGGTGGTGTTCCAGGACGTATACCTGTTCGACGACACCATTCTCGCCAATATCCGCATGGCCCGCCCCGATGCCAGCAATGAGGAAGTGGAGCGCGCCGCCCGCGCCGCGCATTGTCATGACTTCATCTCTCGCCTGCCCGCTGGCTACGCCACCCGCGTAGGTGATATCGGTGGACGGCTGTCCGGGGGCGAGCGCCAGCGCATCAGCATCGCCCGCGCCATTCTCAAGAACGCGCCCATCGTGATCCTGGACGAACCTACCGCCGCACTGGATACCGAAAGCGAGGTGGCCGTGCAAGCGGCGATCGATGCCCTGGTGCGCGACCGCACCGTGATCGTCATTGCCCATCGCCTGTCCACCATCGCCGCAGCAGACCAGATCCTGGTGATCGACGGCGGTCGGATGGTCGAGTCGGGCCAGCATGCCGAGCTGTTGGCGAGCAATGGGCGCTACGCCTGTATGTGGCAGGCCCAGCAGAGTGCCAAAAACTGGCATGCCGGGATGGCCCGATGTCCTGACGAAGAGGCGTTCGTATCATGAGAAAAGCGATCAAGCCATCGTACCTTGAGGCCAGAAACCGCCTGGACGCGATAGGTTTAAAGCCAACGCTGGCGCGCATCACCGTGTTGCAAGTTCTGCTCGAGGCTCCTGAGCACTGGAGCAATGCGCGGGATGTGTACAAGGATCTGACCCAGCGTGGCGAAGTCATCAGTCTATCCAGCGTTTATCGCACCGTTAGCGAAATGCTGTCCTTCGGGCTGCTGCTGGTGCAAACAGATCTGGATGGCAAGCGCTACTACCGCATGAATATCAGTGAGCATTCGTCCTTGCATTGGGTGCACTACAAGGACGCCGAACAGCCGTTGCCATTCTTTGATGAAACCCTGCGCGAACGGCTCGCCGAAGTCTTGTTCAGCGCGGGGTTATCGCTCGATGACACGCCCATCACGGTCCATGTCGCGTCGTCCCAGCTGGATATTCCCACCCCTTCCTGTCGCGAGCATCGGCGCACACCGTCGAGCGCTGAGCATTTTTCTATCGGAGATAACCCCATGCCCCCCTTCAGGCTTCGCCTACTCAGCTATGCATTGATTTCCCTCACTGCTGTGGGATGTCTGGGTGCTGCTCATGCACAAGACTCTCTACAGAACGAAGACGATGTTTACGCCCTTACCCCCGTCGTGGTGTCGGGCAGCAAGCGTAACGAAACTCTGGAGCGGTTCAATGGTGCCGTCAGCGTGGCTGATCGATTTGTTCTGGAAGACGCGCAGGTGGAGTCCACCTTGGAGTTGGACCGCGTTTTCCCCGAACTGTATATGTCGCACAGCGCGACCTTCCTCTTTCCGATCATTACACTGCGCGGTGTGACATCGGCGCAGGATTTCTATAACCCGGCACTGACGGTCTATGTGGACGGCGTGCCTCAGTTGCCGATCTTTGCCGCACAGTCGCTGCTGGGCGTTGAGCAGGTGGAGTTGCTCAAGGGGCCGCAAGGCACGTTGTATGGTAAGAGCGCGCAGGGCGGTGTGCTCAACATCGTTACGCACAAACCTAATAACACACCGGAGTTCGTTGCCCGCGGCGGTGTTTCCAGCCGCGGTGGCTATCAGTTGCAGGCTGAAGGCTCGGGGCCATTGGTGCAGGATCTATTGTATGGCTCTGTCTCCTTGCTCACCAATGACGTCAATGGTGATGTGCGCAGTGATGTCATCGGCAGCAACCGCCTGGGCGGCGTGCGTTCGCGCGCCGGCAACGCCAAGCTGAGACTGGCGCCAACCGGCAGCCCTTGGGAACTGGGGCTATCCGCAGGGCGCGACTGCGCAACGGGAGATCAGGAGGTATATACCCTTTATGATGATTACAAGTCCCGCAGGGCTTATGTGCTGCCGGACCTGCCGCACGCCTATCGGGATTTCTATCAGCGACGCTGCGCCAACAGTTTTTCTGCCACCGGGCAATATGATTTCGATATCTGGCGTCTGAGCGTTATTGCCAGCAGCCAGCGAGCTGACACAACACGCCGCTGGCCATTGGACGCCTACTTCCCGCAGTTTGCCGAGGACTGGAAGCAGAACACCCAGGAAGTGCGCATAGCAACGCGCAGGGCCGAGGACGGTGAGCAGCAGCCTCGCGCCTGGGATGCCGTGTTCGGCCTGTATCGGCAAGAAGTGGATCTATCCAGGGGGTATCAGTTTGATATGGTACTGCCCAGCTTCTACCGCGTGGTGGACTCAAACTCAAGCAATCGTAGTGAATCGCTGGCGGGTTATGGTGACGTAACCTGGCATCTGACGTCCAAGCTGGATCTCACCACAGGGCTGCGCTTCTCCCGCGATGAAGCCAGAACCAGCTTTCAAGGCGACCAGATGGGCACTGCTTTTCAGGGCAGAGCTTCGGGCAGCCAGAATACCTGGCTCGGCCATATTGCCGCAGGCTATCAGTTCGCCCCGCAATGGCGCGGCTATGTCAATGTGGCTCAGGGTTACAAGCCGTTGGGCTATAACCTCGCGCCATCGAACGTGGAGGATGCCAAAGGCTATGGCCGCGAGCGCTCGATCAGCTATGAGGCAGGAGTGCGCTATACGGGCCGGGACGTGCGTGCCAGCATGGCCCTCTATCGTGTGGACAGCAAGGACGTCCAGCTCTACGGCGACGGCGACTTCGGTTACCAGACGTTGAAGAATGTCGGTGATACCCGTTCCCTGGGCGTGGAATTCAATACCGAATGGGATGTCTCCCGGCAATTGACGCTGAGTGCCGGCGGCTTCATCAATGACGCCACCTTCCGCCGTTTCGAGGATTCCAGCACCTGCACCGGCTGCAAGGACAACGACGTACCCATGGCGCCCCGGTATGGTCTGACCCTGTCGGCCAAGGGCAATGTGCCGGTGGGCCAGACGATCCTGCGACCACAACTGACAGTGCGCCGCACCGGAGCGCATTACTTCGACAGCGCCAATACATTGCGTCAGAGCGCCTACACCCTGGTCGATGCGGGGCTGGCCTGGAGTCCGACCAGCAACCTGGAATTGATGCTCTATGCGCATAACCTGACTGACAAGGCGTATCGCTCTTATGGGTTTTCGTACGGGGCGACGGGAAACTTCGCGCAGGTGGCACCGGGCAGGACCGTCGGGCTGACGGCCACTTATGCCTATTGAGCGGGCTACAGTATCTATCGCCGCTCGTGGAGAGCGGCGATCCCTTGCCATCAATATGTCGGAGCTGTGACCCAAAGAATAGAAATGTTTTTATTAAATTGGTAAGCAAACAATGGATATGGAACGGGCAGTTAATGTCTCCAAGCTTGATTTAAATGGTCAACCATTACTGAAGAGCGCCATGCAATCGTTGGAGTTTGGTCGTGAGGTCGATATCGTCCATTCACAAGCTGGCTTGAAATCCAGCTTGGAGCCGAAGGAACGCCGAACACGAATCACTGCCTGTAGGTTGATAACTTGGATTGGTCAGCTGCTTTTGGGCATCGCGCTCTTTTCAGCGGGTGTTGCCCTGATGATTCCCTTGTTTCTATGGGCCATGGCGCAGCCCTTGGTTTGAGAGCTCCAAGCTGCTGCGCTACCACTTGCTTGTATTTGATGCTTCAGATTGAGGCAGTAATAAACCACCAAACCGAGCTATAGGAGCGGTATGCCATGCATGAGAGAACGATCAATCTCCCCACACTGGGAGGTAACGGAACTGCATCGTCACATCAATGGCAACCACTACGCTGCGAGCTTGAATCATGAGTCCGTCGAAAATGGCGCTTATGACGTCAAAACAACACGCTGTGCGGCGTTCAGAGGTTTTCAACATGAAGCCACTGATGGTTGCCTATATGGCCTGCACCATGGCGATGATGGCATTCGTGTCGCTGCTCGGGCCGATCGCGCGATCCCTGCAACTTTCCGCATGGCAAGCCGGTGCTGTGGTCACTGTGGGAGGTGTTCTTTGGATGCTGTTTTCGCGGCCTTGGGGTGTGTTGAGTGACCGTCGCGGACGGCGAACTGTGCTACTGAGCGGAGTTGGTGGGTTCATGCTGTCCTACTGGGCGATGTGCGCTTTACTTGTCGTAGCACTACAAGTATTGCCCGCTGCCAGTCTCGTGTTCGCAGGGCTGCTTATTACACGCGGGGCGATCGGGGCCTTCTATGCCGCTATCCCGGCGACCGGCCAGGCGCTGGTCGCCGATCACATGGCGCCGGAGCAACGTGCTGGGGCCATGGCTTCGCTCGGAGCCGCCAATGCGATTGGCCTGGTCATGGGCCCAGCATTGGCGGCTGGGCTGGCCCGATACGGTTTGGGCTTGCCGCTGTATGCTACGGCAGTACTTCCCCTGCTGGCCTTCGGCATCCTGTGGCGACAGCTGCCCCGCAACGAGCAACTCGTCGGGTCATCATCAGAAGCGCTCGGCTTGGGGGATGCACGGCTGCGCATGCCGATGATCGTGGCCTTTGTCGCGATGTTCAGCGTTGCAATCGGCCAGATCACAGTGGGTTTCTTTGCCATCGATCGTTTGGGGCTGGAGCCGGGCCCGGCTGTGCGCGCTGCCGGAATGGCGTTGACGCTGGTTGGTATTGGTCTAATTGCCGCACAACTGGTGGTGCGTCGGTTGCACTGGGCGCCACAACGGCTGATCCGTGTCGGCGCTCTGGTTAGCGCCGTTGGCTTCGGTGCCGTTGCCTTGGCAACAACACAGTGGATGTTGATGGGCTGCTTTTTCGTCGCAGCAGCCGGGATGGGCTGGGTATTCCCGGCTTTCTCGGCACTGGCCGCCAACGCTGTGCAGGCACATGAACAAGGTGCCGCTGCTGGTTCTGTTGGTGCAGCCCAAGGCTTGGGCATCGTGCTGGGGCCACTGATTGGTACTTTGCTCTACGAAGTTGGACCCGGTGTCCCTTACATGCTGGTGGGTGTGCTGCTGGCATTGGTGGCGTTATTGAGGACGTTCAATTCTCCGGCCCAAAGGCCGCGTCCTTCGAAAACGCCACTGTAGGCATTGATCAACCACCAAACCGGTGAAAAACCTGCGAGCGGGTGATAGCCGGATTACTCAGTCCGAGGAAATACCGATGGCAAAAGATGACGCAGATAAAGCGGTTGGCACTAGCTTGGCCCAAAGAGGTCTTGGGCTTCTGGAGCAGGCATGGGCTTCTCAATGGGCATTACGGCTAGCCTGTGCCGTGTTGTTCCTGGATATGGCCATGATGCTCCGTGTCGGCCGAGGGTTGTGGCAGTGGTCCGCTGGCGATATGGAATTGCTGCGCGATGTGGGCTGGCTTTCGCTCGTTGTTGTCGCCTTCAGCCTGTCTGTTGCCATTGTGCTCCCGGTTGTTCTTTTTGTGCTGCGTCCGTTGGCGATCTACATCTGGTACGGGCTCGTATCGCTACTCCCCTGGCTATTTAGACCTGACGTTCGACTTTATCAGCGTGGGATCGGATATGTGCCAGCTCAGGCCTTACGAGATGCAGCTTTGCGTGAAAAAGATCCGTTTTTGTTCCGCTTATATGAGGAGTACGAACAAACGAAAGAAGCTGGTAGAGTTTTCCTTGTATTAATGATCTTCTGGTTTTTTATTTAGTACCGTTTCAACGCTAGCGTGCTTGTACTCGTAATCAGCATTGTCTAGCACATCGCGTACAACTTCGGCGGCTAGGCGTTTTAGGCTTTCTGTTGCTTCACTGCGGGCAATTTCTTCATAACGCTTAACCACCCCCTGCGGAACGATCCCCATTTTGGTATCAATCCACTTGATCTCTTCCCGCTCATTTGTGTGCCAGCCAATACGATTCTCTGACCACTGAATATGGCCGTGGAAGTGGCCGCAACGTGCCTGTGAACCATCATCACTCCAAACAACACGCCCAGCGCGAAGCTCTTGTTGGTTCTCTGGTGAAATGCAGTGCTGTAGCTTTGCCATTGCGGATTTCCTTGATTGGTTACTATGGGCTTAGTATGAAATATATTTCCCATTCCGTCAAGAAATATATTTCACTCATTCGACGCCATTGGCAGACCTCTAGCCGCATCATCGTAATATCGCGGACGGTCAGTATCAGCGATAATTTGCATGACGCGCCGCTTGGTCATTCCCCAGCGTTCACTAAGCATTTGCGGCGTCCATCCCCTGCTTTTCAACTCTGAACGAAACGCCTCTGGCGTCATTGGCACCAGTTGATTAACTGCCACATTCAATCCTCTTTGCTCGGAAATATGTTTCATACTAACGCCAGTTCAAATGCACGTCTAATGGTTTGTTGATCTACTGAAAGGTAGGGCTTTGTGTGGTCTAGCTCTTGGTGCCCTAAAACAGCCTGTACTGTTTCAACGTCCCGTGTCGCTGCCAGCACCCTTGCAGCAAGCGTTCTACGCCCGCTGTGACTCGATCCTAGCTTTATGCCAGCCTGTCGGTAGAGCCTTGAGATTGTTTGCTGTAGAGCGTCACAGGCGCGATATTCTTTTACGCCGGTGTCTAATACACGGCGCTTAATGGCTAACTCAAAAGAGCGGCCTTTGTGCGTCAACACCAGCTTTGAGTGAGGTAGAAAGCCCCTGTAAGTCCCATCTGACGATACACCCCAGCCACGGGCGCGACGCTCGGCTAGCCAAGCATCTATCGCGGCGGTGCATTTGGCGTTCGTTAAATGGATATTGCGCGCCCTGCATCCTTTAGTGATAGCTGCACGCAAATAAACTTCCTCACGAATAGCGCCGCTTTGATGCAAAACGTCATCTATGCGGAGTAGCGCTAATTCAGTGACCCTAATCCCCGTGGTGTGCGTTATCCATAAAAGCATTTGGTCACGCTGGGGCATACGTCCAGTTACACCAGCTACACGAATGAGGTGGCGAAACTGGCCTTGCCGAAGTGATGTTGCTTGGCGTTTGGTGGTGGTCATAAAGCCTCTCTGTCAGGATTCGCGGGGAATCGTTATTCATCCTGAGAGAGTCAACGTGAAGTCTCCTAACAAGCCTAGCACTGGCAATCACGCTTGTTCACGGAAAATGGGATAGCCGGTTCGTCGCAGCATTTAATGAACCGTCGCAACAATTACTGAAAATGACAGCTGGGGCGACAACAGCCAGGGCCAGCTTGGCGATGGCACTACGACACCGCAGCTCGGGCCAAAGAAGGTCAGTGGTTTTAATCGGGTGGATGACGTGTTGGTGGCAAGCCGAACAACCTGCGTGCTGTTTCAAGGCAATTCGGATTATATCTGTATTGGAGCGGCGCTTGGTGGCGGCGTGGGTGGTATAGATGGCATTAATCGCAATATGACCAAGTTCAGCGGCCATTTTAACGATACTTATAATCACTGGTGCGTCACTAATAACAACGGGTTGCAGTGCAATGGCCAGAACGGCTACGGCCAGCTAGGCGATGGCACCAATACAAGCCGTAGCAGTCTTGTCACCGTCGAAGGCAGCCAATAACCGACACGCAAAGCGCTCGATAGAAAAAGGCCGGTGCTCGCAAGCACCGGCCTTTTCAATTCACAAATAAGGCGACTTCCCTTACCACGCCGGTAGCGTCGCGTTATCGTCGGCATCGCGTCGAATATCGTCAACATCCAGCCCGTTAAAGCGCTGCTCCGTTCGCTCACGCACAGCGGCACGATTACCTTCATGATTAAACGGGTTTTTCTCGTTCATCATGGCTTCGTTTTCGTCCGTATCCATGCCCGCCATCATATCGACGTTGGGCGTAATGTCGTGCGCATCCAGCATACCAATCCATTCACTCAGGTCGATATTCTCCCAATCCAGATTGGCAAACTCCTGCACACTAAAACCATTACATTGCGGGTTTTCCGCAGAACCAAACGTCGGCTGGGCTTGCTCATTGATAATTCGCGCCAACGGCGAGGAATAGCAGCAGTAAGACTGACGTTCCGTAAGACACAGCCCCAGCGCTGTCTCAGAGCTGCAATACGAGCCAACGTACACACACGTCTTCATATCGCGTTGAGCCGCCAGTTTGAAATCATCTTCCGTGCATTCCCAGATGATCTGTATGGCGAGCATGGTCATGGTGTACACCGTGTACGCCGTTGTCAGCAGGCTAAGCGCCTGCGCCCCGCTGGCCCCCAGCATTTGCTCGGAGAACGTCGCCTGCGCTCCTTCTGCCGATAAACCAGCTCCCGCTCCGCCTGGTGCCAGGCCAGTGCCGGAGGCCGCCCCGATATCCCCAGCGAGCTTACTGACCCCTTCTTTAACAAAGGACACCGCATCGTCGTAGAACTGCGTTACGGGTTCAGTGACAGGGTTGACCGACCCCATGACACCTTCCGCCGCATTGATGACAGGCTCTTTGACGGCCTCAAAGGTATTCATCACCGGATCGCGCAAGGACGTATAGGAGCCTTTTACAGCGCCGGATACGCCACCCCCTTCCATGCTGGTAATCGCCGCATCCAGACGGGGCATGGCGGTTACAGCCCCCAGATAATCACCCAGATTGATGTCAGCAGGCTGGTCACAGCAGTCATGGCCGTGAATGCTTGCGCCGATGGGGCGGCGACATTGATACTCATCGCCCTGGAACACATGGCAGTTTACATCCATTTCTCCCGTGGGAACCCCGTTCTCATCGACGCCGGTACAACTCATATCCGTGGCCATCTGTTCAACGGCCTGAAGCATACTGGCGGCCTCGGCAAACTCAGCCGTGGTGGAAGACTCCTGATCAATATCCACACAATCCTCACCGGCGCAGTTCAGCATTCCTTCGCAGTCGTACACCTCCCTGACAGTCGAGTTCGCTACTGATCCCACTTCCCCGCATTCATAGATGTCGCTCTCCACATAGCAGAAGCCTTCATGGCCTGCCGCCCCTTCTACACAGCGCGTTTCGATAAATTGGCATTGCGGATCAGCTTCTAAATCGCCGCAAGTGTTGTAGGTCAATTCCGCTGATTCAATGTCTTCATTCTCGTACTGCTGCGTATTGCCATAGATATCCTGGTAGGCGTCGCTTTCCCCGAGCCACATTTCGGCATTACCGTCGGTAGCCGTGTTGTATTCCGCGTGACCGTCCCAGCAATAACGCCCCTGGCCATCCGATACCGCCGGTGACACTGTATGGGGGGACTGATAGGGGTCGTCAGGATACATATAATCAAGTACAGCCAGATCATCCGGCCCTATCGTTCGCGTTCCCCAAGGCGAGCTGATCGACCGGCTGCCCCCTTCGGTACATGTCCATTCAGCAGACGTGAAATCATCGGACTCGACAATGCAGTACGAAATATCCTCATCGGATGGAAAATGCTCAAACGTCTGGGCCATATAAAGCCCATCGTACTCAACAGAAAATGACAACTCAGGCGGCGTGGGGGTTAGACAGGTACTATAGGAGCGCGAGCAGGTGTCCCCACTCAGGCTCCAGCCGTCGACGGTGTAGCCACCATGACCAGGTACATCATCAGATAAGTGCGAACAAGTGTAGTGACGATCTTCAATTTTGGGTGTTGTCGTATACACCGGATTGCCGTCCTCATCCGTTCCTGTCTGCTGACGGCAGGTATCGCCATAAGAACTGTAGTCCTCGGGGCAGTAGTATGAACTATGGGTATATTCGGCACTGGCGGATTCAGGATAGGTGTCGCGTTCTCCCTGAGCGTTGATCGTGGTCGTCCAGTCGTTGTCACGGGTGGGCCAGCCAACAATGGACACGGTATTACCGTAATTGCGTGTCACATCTGTCAGGCTGACATTAGCCTCGATGGTCGTGGCCGCATTCGGTGGCTGATAGGTATAGGTACGGTTATCAAAACACCCTTCAGAGAAGCTATTGCCACCGGATTCGTCCAGAATTTCCACCTCACGCTCCATATCGCATGAATCGAGCGTCAGGACGTTGTGACACGAACGCACGTCACTGAGCGTATAGTCAATGTCGTCGCCGGTATGCTCCACTACATACTCCGGTTCACACTCCGCAAAGGCTTCCGGCAAGATGTCCGGTAGATCACAGTCGAAACCGCCCTGACCGCCGCCGCATTCATAGGTATGGCGCTGTATATTGCAGCTGGCGTCGTCGTCATCACTGCCTGCCGAGACACATTCGGTACTGATCAGCGAGCATTCACGTCCTTCCAGAGCCTCCTGGCAAGCCGGTGCGCCTGCGGTGTCAGGCGGTGTATCAGGGGCAGATACCTTCACCGCTTCGCACAGGGGCGATACGCCTGGAAATTGAGCCTCAGCGCCGAAATGATGGTCACACACCTCGACACTTCCGGCGACGGTGCAGCCGTTTTCGTTCAGCTCCGGCATACGCGTACACTGGACGTTCATACTGCTGTCACTGGCCTGTTCCGCACATAAACTCGATGACCAGCCTTCGGACTCAATCACCAGCGACGGGTCGTACTCGATGCGCACGCGGGCGTAGGCTTCCCCCAGCCCACCTACAGCATTGATCATGTGAAAATTCACCACGTCATTTTGCAGCTGACTGGTGACATTGGTGCCTGGATACAGGGTATGCGATGAGCTGCGTTCACAGCTTGCCGAATCATTGAACCATCCGCTATTCCATCCATGCGGCGACTGCCAGATCAAATTGTCCGTGTAGTTATAGCCCCCGCCAGAAAAATCAGTCACTTCACCGGAATTGGCGGCGTCCGCCGTATCCAGATGGATGCGCAGATGATCGTCATACTCAATTTCCGCCAGCGTCGCGCTGGTGACAGCTTCAGGATAGAGAATACGAAACGACACGTCGTTGCGATAAATCGCACAGTTCTGCCCCTGATCATCCCGATAGTTATCACCCTGCTGACCAATCCAAACGTCCACACACCCCTCCCCGCAAGTAGCGATGTTGTGTGGGCCGCTTATGTGTTCAATCAAGCCTGCACTATACGCGTGTGTGGCGTCACAGCTCGTTCCACGACTGGCCCCCTGGTCACAGATCAGCTGCTCGGTGGCCCCGCCCCCACCACTGGCACAAAGCGCAGCGGCCTGATCAGGGTTTTCCATGGCATTCAGCAAGTCATCGGCACTGTTAAACACGGGATCACCGCTTAAATCCGGTGCTTGCCGATGGGCCTGTTCTTCCGCACTGAGAAACGCACCGGCTTCCGGTGAGCGGTCGTCGCTGCTTTCTGAACGGTAGGCATTGGCCGTGTTACGCCCCAATGTGGCCGCTGCATCTTCGGAGTTGCCCGCACTTTCCAGTGCGTCAGGATCAGGAAAAGCCCCCTCAAAGTTGGCATTGTCACTTTCATCGACAAAAAACTCATCCGGCGACAGTTCCTCGCCGTCACTTTTAAACTCCCTGGCCCAGTCGCCCAAGTCCTGACCGTAGCGGCTGCTCTGCTCAAAGGTAAGATCATCATCGACACCAGGAGCATCGGGAATAGCCTGAGCCGTCACGATCAGGGGTTGCAGCACCATCAGGAGTGACAGCCCGATAGCAACCGTTTTTCTAATAGGTGGCGTCATCACAATATTAGCTCCCTTACAGGTTTCGGCAGCAATCTTTCCAGCGCCAGATCATGTACACCGGATCGGCTTTACCTGGGACAAAACGGCCTGCGCCCCAGCGAATCGGTGACTCACCAAACGCATGGGATTCCGACGTTTCAGGGTTGTAGTAGAAGGTGTTGAATTTGTACTGGCTTTTCGGAATCATCGGCTCGGTTGTGGCACCACAGACGGCTTCACTGCCCATTGTCCGTTTCGCCAGGCCACGCCGATGCAGCGTTGCCAGTACGCGGGCTTTCTGAAGACTGGTGTTCTCGATGGTATTGCCTGTGGTGGTACTACCGCTGAATGGGTACATGCTGCCCCAGGAGCCTGCACACCAGAACATAGAGTCGATAGGGTTGCCTGCGGTTGACGACACAGCATCGGCGCTACAGGCCATCTGTGCGGGCAAATTCGCCACCGCTGCGGATTCGGGGTAAGTAAACGAGCCCAGGGTGTCACTGCTGTCCCATAAACATTAATAAATGAAAAAGCCTGGATCCAAGTGAGTAAAATGAGAGTGCGACCAAACACTC
>NZ_JABUZA010000031.1 GCF_014897985.1 Halomonas colorata | reverse complement strand
CGACGCTGAACGAAGACGATCTCAGTGCACTGTTGCCCTGGCACTGGAAAGAAACCTTACCTACCTGAGAAATGCTTGACTAGATGTGGTTAGTGGCGCGCTTACGGTGAGAGTAAACTGCAGGCCTGTTTTATCCGCCATGGTATCGCTCCTTGAACCGCGTTTGCTAATGAGAAACGCTTAGGGTAGCGGGCTGAGCGGGAAGGGCAACCCTTGGAGGTTAAGAGGCGTTAATCTCTTACAGCGTTGTAAGACATTGCTTACAAAATTATTGGCATCGGCTTACAAAGACGGTGGAAGACTAAAAAATTAGCGTTTTCGCATGTAAGAAATGAGTAACGATTATGGTCAAGCAACGAAAAGCTTTTGGCATGGATGTGCTTAAGTACTGAGGCGATAACTACCGAGGCAATAACTGCAGAAAGGGAAATGTCTTACACGCAGGAAGACAAGTAATAGCTTATAAAAAGAATGCTAATAGTAATAAGAACCTAAAAAGGCAAATGCAGCGATGCGCTGAGTTGATTGAGGTGGCTTAGCGTTGGTGCATCAACGCGTTCATATTCCAAACGGGTGATCAGCCGGTTAATGGTGACGGTGGCGCCAAAGCCTTGCAGCCAGGCGGTGCCGCCTTCGTCTGCACCTTGAGGCTGGTCGGTATCGCCGCGCCATTCGGTCAGGCCAGACTTAGCGTACATACTGAAAGCCCCCATACGGATGCCTGCCACAATGGCGCCGCCTAAACTTAGCGTATCCATGATCATGGGTGACATGCTGGAGGCAATCGGCACTTCTTCGCTTTCGCGGTAGGCAATTTCAGCGCCAATATCTAATTGGGGGAGTTGCCAGGGACTAAACCCGGCCGTTAAGCGAAAACCGGATGTGTAGGTGTCCAAACTGCTTAAATCGCTGCCTTCCAGTACCACGCCGTTATCGAGTCGCATGAGCTCGCTCTCCGGCATGGCATAGGCAATTGCTGGCACCTCGTCATTGGCGACAGCGGCTACAATAGTTAAATTCAAACCGATAACACTGTACAGGATAGCGCCAGCCAAGCGTTTCATTGGCGTTCCTCATCCTTGGCTTTAATTATTATCCCCACCAGCATAGCAACTGGCTTTAAATTCTACCAAGTTAATTGCCTGCTGCTTGAGGTTAAAAAGCAGGTTTTTGCCCATTTCCTGGAAGCGCTCACCAAATACCCACTGCGGCGAAAGGATTGGCATCTGGGCGGTTTGCTCTTTATTGCCCTGGCGCTCACGCCACTCCAGGGCGATATCGCTCCAGTCAACGCAGTGCTCAAGCGTAAAGCCGCTTTGCTGCAGTTGCTGGGTAAGTGCCGTTTGGCTAAGCAGGTGCGAGTGCGTGGGTTCTGTCGCCCAGGGCACAGGGTAGCGCAGGGCGTCTACATTAGGCCCGCTCACTACTTCATGCATTACCAGCTGCCCGCCAGGGCGTAATACCCGGTGGCTTTCGGCAAACACCCGGGTGGCATCAGGCATATTGAGCAGGCTGTGCTGAAATAAAAGCGCGTCAAAGGTGTTATCTGCAAACGGTAGGGCAGTCGCATCTCCCGTTATCCAGAAAAGCGGCGTTGAGTGGGGTTCGCTCAACTCACTTAGCGCTTTATTGAGTGCGTTAAAACGGTGGGTAATGTCCAGGCCGGTCACCTGAAAACCCTGCGCTGCGCCTTGGCGCATTAACCCGCCCAAGCCTGCACCAATATCCAGAACGCGTGGATGAAGGGCTGGGTCAAGCAGCGCGAGCAACCGCGTAGTGGCCGTTACGCCGCCGATATGCAGCTGATCAAGCGGGGCCAACTGGTGCAGGGTAGGGCCCGCCGGATAATGGCTGCGAATTTGCGCCAGCACATCGGCATCGCGCAGCCCCTGCTGGTAATGCTCAGCCAAACGCGGTGCGTCTGTCATGACGGTGATTCTGGATTCAATCCCAGCTCTTGAGTGGAAATTTCGCGCATCTTGAATTTCTGGATTTTGCCGGTCACCGTCATGGGGAATTCATTGACGAATTTAAAGTAGCGGGGGATCTTGAAGTGGGTGATCTTGCCTTTACAGAACTCACGCAGGTCTTCGCCGCTAATCTCACCCGCCGTAGCGTTGAGTTTTACCCAGGCAACCAGCTCCTCACCATATTTTTTGTCGGGCACGCCGGTGACCTGCACATCGGAAATCGCCGGGTGGGTGTACAGAAACTCCTCGATTTCTTTGGGGTAAACGTTTTCACCCCCGCGAATCACCATGTCTTTAATACGTCCGACGATCTGGATATAACCCTCTTCATCCATGGTGGCCAAGTCGCCGGTATGCATCCAGCCGGATTCGTCGATGGCCTCACGCGTGGCCTGCTCGTTGTTCCAGTATTGGAGCATGACGCTATAGCCCCGGGTACACAGCTCACCGATTTCACCGCGGGGTAAGATGGCGCCATTGCCGGGGTCAACAATTTTGCTCTCCAGATGCGGCTGGGTACGCCCCACGGTGGAAACCCGCTTTTCAATACTGTCATTTGCGCCCGTTTGGGTAGAAACCGGGCTGGTTTCAGTCATCCCGTAGGCGATCTGCACGCCCTTCATGTTCATCTTGTTGATGACTTGTTTCATGATCTCGGCTGGGCAAATCGAGCCTGCCATGATACCGGTACGCAGTGAAGAGAGGTCGGTGTTGGCAAACTCGGGGTGATCCAGCTCAGCGATAAACATGGTAGGCACGCCGTAGAGCGCGGTGGCTTTTTGTTCGTGAACGGCTTTGAGTACTTTACCGGGGTCAAAGCCTTCATCGGGGTAAATCATCGCCGCTCCATGGGTCATACAGCCCAGATTACCCATGACCATGCCAAAGCAGTGATAAAGCGGCACCGGAATGACCAGACGATCTTCGCTGGTAAAGCCCATGCTTTCAGCCACAAAAAAGCCGTTATTAAGAATATTGTGATGAGAAAGCGTGGCGCCTTTCGGAAAGCCGGTGGTACCCGAGGTGTATTGAATATTGATCGGGTCGTCAAACTGAAGGGTGCTTTGCAGGTCGTTTACGTCGGTTTGGCTAACCTTGCTCGACTCCTGCATTAAATCTGACCAGCGCCACATGCCGGGATGTTTCTCGCTGCTTAAGTTAATCACGCACTCAAGCTGGGGTAGCTTTAGCGATTTGAGCGCACCTTCTGCACTGGTTTGAAGCTCCGGCGCCAGCTCATAGAGCATGCCGCGGTAGTCTGAGCTTTTGAAACTGTCGGCGCAGACCAAAAAACGCGCGCCGGATTGGTTAAGCGCATACTCAAGTTCATGAGTACGGTAAGCCGGGTTGATGTTGACTAAAATGGCACCAATTTTGGCGGTAGCGAATTGGGTTAATGTCCACTCGCTGCAGTTAGGCGCCCACATACCGACCCGATCACCACACTTCACGCCAATGGCCAGTAACGCACGTGCGCAGCGGTTTACCTCTTCATGAAGCTCGCAGTAGCGCCAGTGAATATTCTGGTGCAGCACAATCAGGGCATCGTTATCGGGATACTGCGCGGCAATTTGATCGAATTTATCGCCGATAGTCATGCCCAGCAGCGGTTTGTCAGCGGTGCTGCTGGCATAGCTGGGCAGGGCTTTAGATAGGCTGGGGTCATGTAGCGCCATGATGTCTCTCCGTATTTTTATTGTCTGATCGAGCAGGCCGCGTTGATGAGGGTTAGCTTGAGCGTGCGCCTCTGGCCAGGGCAACTTTTGAGGTCGGCTTACGGCCCAGCGCCTGGGTAATCCAATTACCGGTATCCAGCACGGCCTGCAGATCAATCCCCGTTTCAATGCCTAAACCTTCCAGCAGGTAAAGCACGTCTTCGGTGGCGACGTTACCGGAGGCACCTTTGGCATAAGGGCAGCCGCCCAAGCCGCCGGTCGCAGCATCAATCACGCTGACACCTTCTTGCATGACCGCATAAAGATTGGCGATGGCCATACCATAGGTATCATGAAAATGCGCCGCCAGCCGATCGATCGGCACCTGCCCGGAAACGGCCTCAATCATGCGCTTGGCAGCCAGCGGCGTACCCACTCCAATGGTGTCACCGAGGGAAATCTCATAGCAGCCCATGTCATAAAGGGCCTTGGCCACCTGAGCGACTTTCTCAGGGGGAATATCGCCTTCATAAGGGCACCCCAGCACACAGGAAACGTAGCCGCGCACACGCACATTCGCATCACGTGCGCGCTTGAGCACAGGCTTGAAGCGCTCAAGGGATTCAGCAATCGAGCAGTTGATGTTCTTTTGTGAAAACGCTTCAGAGGCCGCACCAAATACCGCTACTTCATCGACGCCTGCGGCCAAGGCATTTTCAAGCCCCTTGAGATTAGGGGTAAGGGCCGAGTAAACCACGCCGGGAGTACGGGTAATGCCATGCATTACGTCGGTCGCATCGCCCATTTGCGGCACCCACTTGGGTGATACAAAGCTTGCCGCTTCAATATGGCGGATGCCGGCATTGGCGAGCCGATGAATCAGATCGATTTTGGTCGCGGTAGGCACCATTGACCCGGGCTCGTTTTGCAGGCCGTCTCGGGGGGCCATTTCGAACAGGCGCACGCGCTGGGGAAGGCTGGATTGGCGCAGTACCATGGTCAAGCTCCTTATTCGCCTGGGGCGAAGTCGAGTAATACATCACCCTGGCTAACGGTATCGCCTGCCTGAAAGCGGAAACCTTCCACGCGGCCGTTAGTCGGCGCGGTCATGGTGTGTTCCATCTTCATGGCTTCCATGACCATCAGGGGAATGCCTTTTTCGACGCTCGCCCCGGCTTCAACCAGCAGCGCCACCACCGTGCCATGCATGGGAGCGGTAAAGCTCGCCTGCACTTCATGCTGGCCGTGATCAATCGCATCAATGCGCTGCCAGTAAAGGCGGGTTTCGCCCTGCGGGTCGACCATGATTAACACATTGCCATCGCGCTGGGCATGCAGGCGGCGGCGATGCCCGTTAAGGGTAATCGCCACGGCATTGCCGGTAAGCGGTTGAAGGCTGGCGCTAAAGGTTTGCTCATTAACGGCGTGGCCATTAATGGTTAGGTGCCACTCTGGGTCACCCGGGTGTCGTTTGCCTTCCACAACCACTAGGGGGCTTGCATCCTCCGGCGCTTGAGAGTGCTTGGGATCGTGCAGGGCAATGCGCACCGTGCGTGGCGCGTTAAGCCGAAAGCCATCATGGCGATCCCAGGGCGAATTGCTTTCGCACTCCTGGGCCAGCTGGTGTAACGCTAGTAACGCGGCGCTGGCATAGTCTTCAGGCTGGTAGTGGTGCGCGGCAAACAGGGTGGCCTCGTGGCGCTCGATAAACCGTGTATCCAGCTCTACGTTCTTAAACGCGGGGTGAGTCGCCAGGCGCTGCAAAAAAGCCCGGTTGGTGACCACGCCCTGTATATCGAGGGCCGCTAGCGCGCGGTTAAGGGTGGCCAGGGCGGCATCCCGGTCACTGCCATGCACAATCAGCTTGGCAAGCATGGGGTCGTAGTGCATGGAAACCGTATCACCGCTTTCCACACCGCTATCCAGGCGCACCTGCTCGGCCTTTAAGTCGGTGTCCGCTAAATCGAGCGCAAAGCGAGTAAGCTTGCCCGTGGCGGGTAAAAAGTCCTGATCAGGGTCTTCAGCATAAAGGCGTGCTTCAAAGCTATGCCCGGTGATCGTCAATGCTTCCTGTGTGCAAGGCAGCGATTCACCCATTGCCACCCGCAGCTGCCATTCGACCAGATCCTGGCCGGTGATCATTTCAGTCACCGGGTGCTCGACCTGCAGACGGGTGTTCATCTCCATAAAGTAGAACGCCCCGTCCTGGCCTGGCGAAGCATCCAATAGAAACTCAACCGTGCCCGCGCCCACGTAGCCAATTTCCTGAGCGGCACGCACGGCTGCATTACCCATCGCCGCGCGTAGTTCCGGCGTCATGCCCGGGGCGGGGGCTTCTTCGAGGACTTTTTGGTGGCGGCGTTGAATGCTGCAGTCGCGCTCGAATAGGTACACGCCGTGGCCCTGACTATCACAAAATACCTGTACTTCCACATGACGTGGCTGGACCAGGTATTTTTCGATAAGCATACGATCATCGCCGAAAGCGGCTTTAGACTCGCGGCGACAGCCTTCCAGCGCTGCCTGAAAGGCCTCGCTTTTTTCGACCACGCGCATGCCTTTACCACCGCCACCGGCGCTGGCTTTGAGCATGACCGGGTAACCGATTTTATCGGCCTCAGCCCGGAGCAGGTCATCATCCTGGTTATCGCCGTGGTAGCCCGGCACCAGCGGCACATCTGCATTGGCCATGCGCGCTTTGGCGGCCGATTTATCCCCCATGGCGGCAATGGCTGACGCGGGCGGCCCGATAAAGGTAATACCCGCTTCTTCGAGTGCTTTTACAAAGGCGCCGTTTTCTGAAAGAAAGCCGTAGCCGGGATGAATGGCGCCACTGCCGGTGCGCTTGGCGGCGTCAATCACCGCCTCGATATTCAAATAGCTTTCGCGCGCAGCGGCGGGACCAATACGAATGGCTTCATCGGCTTCACGTACGTGGCGGGAGTTGGCGTCGGCATCGGAATAAACGGCAACGGTTTTAAGCCCCATAAGGCGTGCCGTGCGCATTACCCGACAGGCAATTTCACCCCGGTTGGCGATCAGCAGGGTGTCAAAGGGCGTGGTGCGCAGGTTAGATTCAGACGACGTTAGGTGGCTCATGAGCGGCGCTCCTTGGCATTGCCGGATAGAGGCGTTTCAGCCCAGGCGGGGCGACGCTTTTCAAAAAATCCAGCCAGTCCTTCCTGGCCTTCCTGGCTAACCCGCAGCTTGGCAATCACCTGACAGGTTTGTTCGCGTGTGGCGTCAGAATCAGGCGACTGGCTGACCGTTTGGAGCAGCGCTTTGGTAACCTGCTGCGCCTGCGGGGAACCGGCGAGCAAAGTTTCCAGCATGGCATCTACCGCGCTATCCAGTGCGCCGTGTTCAACGACCTGATGGGCCAGGCCCAGACTGAGTGCGGTGGGCGCATCAATGACTTCAGCGCTCAACGCGTAACGGCGCATCTGGCGTGCGCCGAGTGCGCGGTGTACATAGGGGCTAATGACCGCAGGCGAGAGGCCAATCTTGACTTCTGAAAGGCAGAACCTGGCTTTATCGGAGGCAATAACGATATCGCAGCAGGCGGCCAAGCCTACGGCGCCACCAAAGGCTGCACCCTGAACCCGGCACAGCGTGGGGCAGGGCAGCGTATCCAGGCTGTGCATCAGCGTGGCGAGCTTGCGCGAATCGGCCAGATTGTCTTCAAAATCGTAATCGACCATGCGCTTCATCCAGTTCAAATCCGCGCCCGCTGAGAAGCTATTGCCTTCAGAGCCCAGTACCACCACGCGTACCTCACCGCTTTTAATCAGCATCTGAAGCTTGTCGAGGTGTGCATTCAGCTCGGCAATTAGCTGGTCATCAAAGGCGTTGTGAACGTCCGGGCGATTAAGGATTAAGCGGGCAACACCTGCATCTATGGTTAACGTTGAATTCGTCATGATAGGCCCCTTACATCCGGAACACGCCGAAGCGTGTCTCTTCAATCTCAGCGTTCATGGCCGCGGCCAGCGCTAAACCCAGTACATCGCGGGTCTGTAGCGGGTCGATTACGCCGTCATCCCAGAGCCGGGCACTGGCGTAGTAAGGGTGTCCCTGGTGCTCATACTGTTCGCGGGTGGGCTGCTTGAACGCCTCTTCGGCCTCTTTAGTCCATTCGCTGCCTTCGCGCTCATACTGCTCGCGCTTAACCTGAGCCAGTACGCCAGCGGCCTGCTCGCCACCCATGACGGATATACGCGCGTTGGGCCACATGAATAGCATATTAGGATCATAAGCGCGGCCGCACATGCCGTAGTTACCCGCCCCGAAGCTTCCGCCAATCAGCACGGTGAATTTGGGTACCTTGGCACACGCTACGGCGGTGACCAGCTTGGCGCCATGCTTGGCGATACCTTCATGCTCGTACTTGGAACCCACCATGAAACCGGTGATGTTCTGCAGAAAAATCAACGGAATTTTGCGCTGGGCGCACAGCTCAATAAAGTGGGCGCCTTTGACGGCACTCTCTGAAAACAGCACGCCGTTATTAGCCACAATACCCACCGGGTGGCCATGAATATGCGCAAATCCGGTGACCAAGGTGTCGCCGTAGTAGCGTTTGAATTCATCAAAATCAGAGCTGTCGACGATGCGCCCGATGACTTCACGAACATCAAAGGGCTTTTTAAGGTCGGTGCCCACAATGCCATAAAGCTCCAACGGGTCGAGCTTGGGCGGCTCGGGAGCCTGCATGGCAAGCTTGCCGCGCTTTTGCCAGTTCAGGCGCGAGACACAGGCCCGGGCAAGCTGCAGGGCATGCATATCGTTTTCGGCATAATGGTCGGCCACGCCGCTGACCTTGGCATGTACATCGGCGCCGCCCAACGCCTCGGCACTGATGCTTTCACCGGTGGCCGCTTTGACCAGCGGCGGGCCACCCAGAAAGATGGTGCCTTGCTCTTTAACGATGATCGATTCATCGGCCATGGCGGGCACATACGCGCCGCCTGCCGTGCAGGAACCCATCACCACGGCAATTTGCGGAATGCCTTCGGCCGACAGGGTGGCCTGATTATAAAAAATGCGCCCGAAGTGGTCGCGGTCAGGGAAGACTTCATCCTGACGGGGTAGAAAGGCACCGCCGGAATCGACCAGATAAATACACGGTAGGCGATGCTTGCGGGCGATTTCCTGGGCGCGAATATGTTTTTTGACCGTCAGCGGAAAGTAGGTGCCGCCTTTTACCGTGGCATCGTTGGCCACAATCACGCATTCAACGCCTGATACGCGCCCAATGCCGGTCACCACACCGGCGGCCGGTACGTCGCTTTCATACACCTTGTGGGCAGCAAGCGCTGAAAACTCTAGAAAAGGCGAGCCTTCGTCGATCAGGTGATCGATGCGGTCACGCACAAACAGTTTACCTCGGCTCTCATGACGCTCACGAGATTTAACGCCGCCACCCTGGGCAACGGCCGCGGTGAGTTCATGCAACTGGGTAACCACGCCACGCATCGACTGCTCATTGGTCTGAAAGAGCTCGCTACGTGGATTAATCTGAGTGCTGAGAATGCTCATGGCGCGCCTCTACTGGCTTTCGGTGAAGAGTTCGCGGCCAATCAACATCCGCCGAATTTCACTGGTGCCCGCGCCGATTTCATAAAGCTTCGCGTCGCGCAGCAGGCGCCCGGTGGGGTATTCGTTGATATAGCCGTTACCGCCCAACAGCTGAATGGAATCCAGCGCTACCTGGGTGGCTTTCTCGGCACAGTAGAGGATGACGCCGGCGGCATCCTTGCGCGAGGTCTGGTCGCGATCACACGCGGCCGCGACGGCATACAGATAAGCGCGGCAGGCATTCAGCGTGGTATACATATCCGCCACTTTGCCCTGTACCAGCTGGAACTCACCGATCGACTGATTAAACTGTTTGCGCTCATGAATATACGGCATCACGACATCCATGGCGGCCTGCATGATGCCGACCGGCCCTGCGGCCAGTACGGTGCGTTCGTAGTCCAGTCCGCTCATCAATACGCGCACACCTTTGCCTTCTTCGCCCAGCACGTTTTCAGCGGGAACCTCGCAATCCTGAAACACCAATTCGCAGGTGTTGGAGCCGCGCATGCCCAGCTTGTCGAGCTTCTGCGCCGTGGAGAATCCCGGCATGCCTTTTTCGATCAGGAAAGTGGTAATGCCTTTGGACCCGGCTTCCGGGTCAGTCTTGGCGTAGACCACCAGCACATCGGCATCGGGGCCGTTGGTGATCCACATTTTGTTGCCGTTTAGAAGGTAGTTATCGCCGACTTTTTTAGCCCGCAGCTGCATGGAGACCACATCGGAACCAGCGCCAGGTTCGGACATGGCTAGCGCGCCGACGTGTTCGCCGCTGATCAATTTGGGCAGATATTTGGCTTTCTGTTCGGCGGAGGCGTTGCGCTTGATCTGATTCACACACAGGTTGGAGTGGGCACCGTAAGACAGTGCGACCGATGCGCTCGCCCGGGAGATCTCTTCCATGGCGATACAGTGGGCAAGATAGCCCATGCCACTGCCGCCATCTTCTTCAGACACGGTGATGCCTAAAAGGCCCATGTCGCCAAACTTCTTCCATAAGTCGTTAGGAAATTCATTATTGCGGTCGATTTCCGCGGCGCGCGGGGCAATTTCGCTGGCGGCGAAGGCATTGACCTGCTCGCGCAGCATGTTCATTTCGTCATCAAGACCGAAATTCAGTTCTGAGTAGAGAGAGTGCATGGTCAATCACCTGTTTATTAGAAATTGTTTATGAGAAATTGCTTATTGAAAATCATTGTTGGATAGGGAATGAGACGCCACGAAATCTTAAGTAGACGATGAAGCCTGAATGCGTTCTTCATCGGATTGTTTTTCGTGTAGCTCCTCAAGCGCCTGACGGCAGCGAATCTCGGCACTTTCAAGCTCCAGCTGTACCATGGTGATATCTTTCATCTGCTGTTCAAGCGCTGCCCGGCGTTCGCCGATTTTGTTCAACATAAGCTGCAGCTGTTTTTCACTACCGCTGCGGGTCTCATCCCAAAGCTCAAATAATTCTCGGATCTCCGCCAGTGAAAGCCCCAGCCGTTTGCCCCGTAGGGTCAACTTTAGCCGTACTCGATCCTTGCTGCTGTAAATGCGTGTTTGGCCCCGCCGTGCCGGGTGAAGCAGTTCCTGATCTTCGTAAAACCGAATGCTACGGGTGGTGACGTCAAACTCGCTGGCCAGTTCGCTGATCGAGTAGGTTTTGCTCATGGGTTAATTCTCTTCAAAAGGGGCTGTTCCTATGGAACACTGCTGATGAGGCTAAAACAAGTTTACGTTAACGTAAAGAAGTCATTGCCTAAGCCAATGGTTTAATGGTTTGGTTTAACTCTATGTAAAATAAATACTTAATGTTTTATTAGCATTTAATGTTATTTTTTGTAGACCAAAGTTGTAATTGTAATTGCCTGCTAGAGATTGCTAGTTTGCACTTAAACCTTACGTAAAGGTAAAGATGCATTGCCAGCTAACAATAATAACGAACCTACCTCATTAAAGCGGTAAGGAGCTGGTGAAACGTCAGCACGAGAATTGCTCAGCATAAGAACAACAAGAGGCTTATTGCTCTATGAGTGCAGACAGTACTTCCGCAAACAGTACTTCCGAGAACAGTACTTCCAAGAGCAGTACTTTCACGACCGGTACTTCTACACAAAGTGCTTTGGCAACAAGTGCTTCGACAACAAGTTCTTCCCAAGCGCCAGTGCTCGAAACGCGAGGGCTGACAAAAGCGTTCCGTGGCTTTACGGCGGTGGATAACGTTAATCTCAGCGTTCAGGAAGGCCATATTCATGCCCTGATCGGGCCTAACGGTGCCGGTAAGACCACCGTCTTTAACTTACTCACCAAGTTTCTTCCCCCCACGCGGGGCGAAATTCTGTATCACGGTAAGCCGATTACCGCGCTTAAATCCAACCAGATTGCCCGGCTTGGTTTAGTGCGTTCATTTCAGATTTCCGCGGTGTTTGCCCATATGACGGCGCTTGAGAACGTACGCGTTGCGCTTCAGCGCCAGCTCGGCACATCCTTTCACTTCTGGAAATCGGAAAAATCCCTAGATCACCTTAACGAGCGTGCCTTGGCACTGCTTGAAGAAGTGGGGCTGCGCGAGTATGCCGATACGCTAACGGTTGAAATGCCTTATGGGCGCAAACGGGCGCTGGAAGTTGCGACGACGCTGGCGCTAGACCCTGTGATGATGCTGTTGGATGAGCCAACCCAAGGCATGGGGGCCGAAGACGTTGACCGCATCGTAGCGCTTATCAAACGCGTTTCCAAAGGGCGAACGGTCCTGATGGTCGAGCACAACCTGAGCGTGGTGAGCCGCCTGTGTGATCAAATCACGGTGCTTGCCCGGGGCGCTGTTCTGGCTGAAGGGGACTATGAAAGCGTGTCGCGCAATCCGCTGGTGCGTGAGGCGTATATGGGCAGCGACGCCGCTGAACAAGAGAGGGCCAGCGCATGAGTATTGCCGATGCAGCAGCCGTTGATACGCAAGCCGCGGCGCCCAGCACCCACGTTCAGCCGCGCGAAATGCTTAGGATAAAAGACCTGCACGCCTTTTATGGCGAATCGCACATTCTTCACGGGGTGAACTTTGACGTAAAGCAGGGCGAGCTTGTCACCCTGTTAGGCCGCAACGGCGCTGGGCGAAGCACCACGCTTAAGGCCATCATGAACATGGTAGGACGGCGAACGGGCTCTATCGTCATCAACGGCCAGGAAACACTGGCGATGAAGCCCCACCATATTCCACGTCTGGGTATTGGCTATTGCCCTGAGGAACGGGGGATTTTCTCAAGCCTGGATGTTCATGAAAACCTGCTGTTACCGCCTACGGTCAGTTCGGGCGGTATGAGCTTGGACGATATTTACGCCATGTTCCCCAATTTATATGAACGGCGTAAAAGCCAGGGAACGCGGCTTTCCGGAGGCGAGCAGCAGATGCTGGCCATGGCACGCATTTTACGTACCGGCGCACGCCTTTTGCTGCTGGATGAAATTACCGAAGGGCTGGCGCCGGTCATCGTGCAAAAACTGGGCGAGGTGTTGGTGCTGCTCAAGGCCCAAGGGATGACCATTGTGCTGGTCGAGCAGAATTTCCGCTTTGCCGCACCGCTTGCCGACCGCCACTTTGTGATGGATCACGGCCAGATAGTAGAAGAGATCAGCGCCGCACAGCTACCTGCGCGGCGCGAGCATCTCAATTCGATGTTAGGGGTATAACCAGGTTACGTCGCAACACAACAACAAAGGCTTAAGGGCCAGGAGACGAACATGACGTTAATGAAAAAAACATTGGTTGCCAGCATTGCCGTAGCAGCTGCTTCCAGCATGGCAATGTCGACAGCGCAGGCCGAGATCAGTGACGGCGAGGTGCGGATTGGCTATCTGGCCGATATGTCGGGTACTTATCGCGATCTGGCCGGGCCCGGTGGATTATCGGCGCTTGAGATGGCGATTGAAGATTTCGGTGGCAGCGTTAATGGCTCGCCCATTGTGGTCTTCAGCGCCGACGACCGTAATAGCGCCGACGTAGGTACCAACACGGTGCGTGAATGGATCGATCAGCGCAACGTGGATATGGTGGCGGGCCTGGTGGCCTCTTCTGTTTCGATCGCCGTTACCAAAGTGCTTGAAGAGAACGATGGCTTAGGCATTGTATCCGGTTCGGCGGCTTCAAGTATTACTAACGAGCACTGCACACCGAACCATATCCACTGGGTTTATGATACTTATCCGCTGGCCAACGGTACCGCTAAAGCGGTGGTCGAGCAGGGCGGTGATAGCTGGTTTTTGCTCACTGCTGATTACGCCTTTGGCCATGCGCTTGAAGCCGATGTCACTAACGTAGTGGAAGCTAGCGGTGGTGAAATTGTTGGCGGTGTCCGCCATCCGTTCCCAACCAATGACTTCTCTTCTTATATCCTCCAGGCCCAGGGTTCTGGCGCCAAAATTGTTGGTCTGGCCAACGCCGGTGCGGATACGGTTAACGCGATTACCACTGCGAGCCAGTTTGGGTTGACGCAAAGCGGCCAGCAGCTTGCGGGCCTGCTGATATTCTTGAATGACGTGCATGCGCTAGGCCTTGAGGCCACCCAAAACCTGCTGTTAACCACCGGCTGGTACTGGGACATGGATGACCAGGCACGCGAATGGTCCGAGCGCTACTTCGAAGAAGTTGGCCGCATGCCCACCATGGTACAGGCGGGTATCTATTCAAGCACCATGCATTACCTGCAAGCCATTGAAGCCGCGGGCACCGACGATCCTGAAACCGTACGTGCCCAGATGGCTGAAGAGCCCATCAATGACTTCTTCGCCCGCAACGGTCGTATTCGTGAAGATGGCCGCATGGTGCACGATATGTACCTGGCGCAGGTGAAAACCCCGGAAGAGTCCACCGGTGAGTGGGATCTTTACGAAATCCTCAGCACCATTCCTGCCGAAGAAGCTTACCGCCCGCTGTCTGAAAGCCAGTGCAAACTGGTACAGAACTAAGCTCCGTCTTAGTCATTATTCAGCGCCAGGGCATTGTTAAGCGCTAAGTCATTATTAAGCGTTACCGCTTGGGTCGCCGGGTAAGGCGGCCCAACGCGGCGAGGAGATTCGTGCTATGACGATGATATTTGGTGTGCCCATGGCGGTGTTCATGGGGCAGCTCACCCTGGGGCTGGTCAACGGTGCGTTTTACGCGCTGTTAAGCCTGGGGCTTGCCGTCATTTTTGGCCTTTTAAAAATCGTCAATTTTGCACACGGCGCGCAGTACATGCTGGGCGCATTTGCGGCCCTTTTGGGGTTTCGTTATCTGGGGATTAACTACTGGCTGGCGCTCATTTTAGTGCCGCTGGTGATTGCTGGGCTAGGCATGCTGGTAGAGCGTTTTCTACTGCGCCGCATTGCCCATTTGGATCACCTGTATGGGCTTTTATTAACCTTCGGGTTGGCGCTTATTTTTGAGGGCACGCTGGTTAACTTCTTTGGCGTTTCAGGTGCCCGCTATGCAACGCCTGAAATACTCCAGGGCGGGCTGAATCTGGGCTTTATGTTCTTGCCTACGTATCGGGCCTGGGTTCTGGTGGCCGCACTCGCCATGTGCCTGTTTACCTGGTTTATGATCGAGCGCACCCGGCTAGGCGCCTATTTACGCGCGGGAACCGAGAACTCGCAGCTGATGCAGGCATTCGGAGTCAACGTACCGCTGTTGATCACCCTTACCTATGGCTTTGGCGTAGGGCTGGCGGCGTTTGCCGGTGTACTGGCAGCACCGCTTTATCCGGTTTCGCCGACCATGGGGTCAAGCCTTTTGATTGTGGTGTTTGCCGTGGTCGTTATCGGCGGGATGGGGTCGATACTAGGCGCTATTCTCACCGGGCTGGGGATGGGCATTATTGAAGGGTTAACCAAGGTCTACTATCCGGAAGCCGCCAATACGGTGATTTTCCTGGTGATGATTTTAGTGCTCATGTTGCGCCCAGCTGGGCTGTTCGGGAAGGAGGCATAGCCATGACCGAATCTCACACTTTGAAAGCGCCTTCTGTGGTGGCAAAACGCCAGCGCCGGGCCAATCAGCGTCGTACGCTCTTCTATATTGCACTGGTCGTGATGGGGTTGGTGGCACCGTTTCTAGCGTACCCCGTGTTCTTGATGAAGATACTCTGCTTCGCGCTGTTTGCCTGCGCCTTCAACCTGCTGCTGGGTTACGCAGGATTGCTGTCTTTTGGCCATGCTGCGTTTTTGGCCACCGGCGGCTATGTAACGGGGTATTTGCTGGCAAGCTACCCGGGGCTTACCCCTGAGCTTGGAATTATTGCCGGTACGCTTTCGGCCACGCTGCTAGGCGTGTTGTTCGGCGTGTTGTCTATTCGCCGCCAGGGCATCTACTTTGCCATGGTGACGCTGGCGTTGGCGCAGCTGATGTTCTTTGTGTTTATCCAGGCACCGTTTACCGGCGGGGAAGATGGACTGCACGGCGTGCCGCGGGGCAATCTGTTTGGGCTTATCAGCCTAAGTAACAATCTGGCGATGTACTACTTCGTGTTTACGGTTTTCCTGCTCGGCTACGCGCTTATCCAGCGCACCGTGCATTCGCCGTTTGGCCAAGTACTGAAAGCCATTCGTGAAAACGAGCCGCGGGCCATTTCGCTGGGTTACAACGTGGATGCCTATAAGCTGGTGGCGTTTGTTATCTCTGCGGCGTTGGCGGGGCTTGCCGGTTCAACCAAAACCGTGGTGTTCCAGCTGGCGTCCCTTACCGATGCCCACTGGCATATGTCGGGCGAGGTCATCCTGATGACGCTGTTAGGCGGGGTAGGCACGTTGCTGGGGCCGATCATGGGCGCAGGGCTAGTCGTCAGCTTGCAGCATATTCTGTCCCAGTCGCCGCTGGGCAACTGGGTAAGCGTGATGCTGGGGCTAATCTTTGTGGTCTGCGTACTAAGCTTTCGAAGCGGTATCGTAGGGGAGCTTGGCAATATGTATCGTAAAAACTTCAAGTAACTTCAGGCTGTTTAAAACCGCGCTGTTTTGGTTGAACAGGCCTTTGGATGTGGCGCCTTCGAGGCGCCTTTTTTATACGCGTAAATGAGTCGCTCTACACCGAAGGTCGTGGGCGCCAAATGGTTGCGCAGCACTGGTTTAGGCGATAAGTTAACGTAAACGTCAATTACAACGACAACATCTAATGTGTGTACACATTAGCGGAGATTGGCCATGAACTTTGAGTTGAGTGAAGACCAGGTAGCCTTTGCCGATATGGCGCGGGCCTTCGCCCAAAATGAGCTTGAGCCCCATGCTGCACAATGGGACGCCGAGGCTATTTTTCCCGTAGACGTTATCCGTAAGGCCGGTGAGCTGGGCTTCTGCTCGCTTTACGCGCCGGAAAGCGTGGGCGGGCTGGGTCTTTCCCGGCTGGATGCCAGCATTATCTTCGAGCAGCTTTCCATGGGCTGTACCTCTACCACGGCGTATCTCACCATCCACAATATGGTGACCTGGATGCTTGCCGATTTCGGCCAGCCCGATGTGGTTGAGCAGTGGGGGGCGAAGCTTGCGACCGGCGAGCTGCTCGGCTCTTACTGCTTAACCGAGCCCAATGCGGGTTCCGATGCGGCCTCGCTTAAAACCACGGCCAAGCGCGATGGCGAACACTACGTGCTCAATGGCAGCAAGATGTTTATTTCCGGCGCGGGCAGCACCGATTTTCTGGTGGTGATGGCGCGTACCGGCAGTGAGGGCGCTGGTGGCGTTTCCGCGTTTGCCGTGGATGCCAAGTCGCAAGGCATTAGCTACGGGCGCAAAGAGGACAAAATGGGTTGGAACAGCCAGCCTACCCGAATGGTTACCTTTGAAGACGTCCGCGTACCCGCCAATCACCTGCTGGGTAGCGAAGGTGATGGCTTCAAGATCGCCATGAAAGGTCTGGATGGCGGGCGGATCAATATCGCTACCTGCTCTATCGGCACAGCGCAGCAGGCGATCAATAAGGCCCGCGAATATATGCTTGAGCGCAAGCAGTTCGGTAAGCGTCTGGCAGAGTTTCAGGCCCTGCAGTTTCGCCTGGCCGATATGGTCACCGAGCTGGTAGCCGCCCGCCAATTGGTAAGAATGGCCGCGACCAAACTGGATGCCGGCCACGCCGATGCCACCACTTACTGCGCCATGGCGAAACGTTTTGCTACTGATGTGGGCTTTAACGTCTGCGATGAGGCGCTGCAGCTATACGGCGGCAACGGTTATATCAAGGAGTACCCCATGGAGCGCTATGTGCGTGACACGCGGGTACATCGAATTCTGGAAGGCACCAACGAGATTATGCGCCTGATCATTTCGCGCCGAGTGCTCGCCGATAACGCCGCCGAACTATAAATCTACCGGACTATAGTGATAGTCACTGATTACCTATCAAGGATGGTTGAATGAGTAGCGTACTGTTTACCGAGCACTCTACCGACGATGGCCATGCGATCGCTGAAATCAAACTTAACGCCGAGCGCTCGCTGAATGCGCTAACGTTAGACATGATTGAGGCCATCCTGCCCCAAATAGACGCCTGGGAAGCCGACGAGCGTATTGTCGCCATCCTGCTGGATAGCGCAGGTGAGAAAGCCTTTTGTGCGGGCGGCGATGTGGTCAGCCTTTATAAAGCCATTACCGGCCAAGGCGACCCCAACTTCCCTGAGCGGTTTTTCGAGACGGAATATCGCCTGGATTACCGGCTCCACACCTATTCAAAACCGGTTATTTGCTGGGGTAATGGCATCGTGATGGGCGGCGGCATGGGGCTTTTAAACGCCAGCAGCCACCGTGTGGTCACAGAAACCTCCCGCTTAGCCATGCCCGAAGTGACCATTGGCCTGTATCCCGATGTAGGCGCCAGCTGGTTTTTAAACCGTCTGCCGGGCGGTGCCGGGCGGTTTCTAGCTATGACCGGCAGCCAGATTAACGCCCCTGATGCGCTAACCCTGGGCCTGGCCGACCGCTGTATCGCCAGCCATTACCGCGACGAGCTTATTCAAAAGCTTATGAACGCAACCTGGGGTGCCGGGGAAAATACCGATGCCCACGGCGTGGTAAACCGCACTCTGCGCGAACTCGAGCAAGCCTCTAAAGCCGATTTCGCGGAGCTGGATACGCCGGTGGGTAATTTCGCCCCGTTGATTCGCGAACTGATGGATCACGACACCGCTGAGCAGATGGTCGCCGCGCTACTTGCCGTAGAAAGCGACGATAAATGGTTCAACAAAGCGCAAAAGACCTTGGCCCACGGCAGCCCGGTTTCCATTAAATTGATCGATGAGCAGCTAAAGCGCGCCAAACATATGTCGCTTGCCGAGGTGTTCCAGTCAGAGCTCGCACTTTCGGTGCAGTGCTGCCGTCATCGCGAGTTCCCGGAAGGCGTACGTGCCTTGCTCGTGGATAAAGACGGCCAGCCCGCCTGGACCTATGCCGATGTAACGGCGGTGGAAGACAGCTTTATCGACGAGCTTCTAGCCTCGCCGTGGCCGGAGAGTCCGCTCGCTGATCTTAAGTGAACCAGACAAAGCAGACGTTCTTGAGCGTTAACAACCAACAATAAGGACAATATTATGGCTATCGTGGCATTTATCGGTTTAGGCAATATGGGCGGCCCCATGGCGGCCAACCTGGTCAAGGCCGGTTACACCGTGCGTGCATTCGACCTGTCAGAAGCCGCTTTGGAAACAGCCCAATCGCAAGGCTGCGAGGTGGCAAGCTCGGCCCGTGAAGCCTCCGCCGAGGCAGATTTTATTATTTCCATGCTGCCTGCCGGCAAGCATGTAAAAGCGCTGTACGTTGATGGGGATGTGCCGCTGTTTGACGTCGTCCAACAGAGCGCGCTGATTATTGACTGCTCGACCATTGATGCCGATACGGCGCGCAACGTTGCCGATATCGGTGAGAAGCGCGGCATCAGTTTTGTGGATGCGCCGGTGTCCGGTGGAGTAGGCGGTGCCCAGGCAGGCACGCTGACCTTTATTGTAGGCGGCAGCGACGCCCAGTTCGCGAAGGCCAAGCCCGTACTCGATGCAATGGGCAAAAATATCTTCCACGCGGGCGACCACGGTGCGGGGCAGGTGGCTAAGGCGTGCAACAACATGCTGCTATCAGTATTGATGGCGGGCACCTGTGAAGCGATCAATATGGGGGTTAAAAACGGTTTAGACCCCGCGGTGCTGTCTGAAATCATGAAGCAAAGCTCGGGCGGTAACTGGGCGCTAAACGTTTACAACCCATACCCTGGGGTAATGGAAAACGCCCCCGCGTCAAAAGGCTATCAAGGGGGCTTTCAGGTAGACCTGATGATCAAAGACCTGGGGCTTGCCATGGATGTCAGCCAGCAAAGCGCCGCCCCCGTGCCCATGGGCTCTGCCGCACGGGCGCTGTTTACGCTTCATAAAGCCGACGGCAACGGCAAACTCGACTTCTCCAGCCTGATGCAGTTTTATCAGGATAAGAAAGGTGAAGGGTGAAGGGTGTGGGGCGAAAGATGTTGTAGCGCGTGGTAACGAATCTTGCGAGGCTCGAGCAAATGAGGCACCCGCAGTGGCGGCCCGGCGCGAAAGGGCGACGAAGTCGCCCCACACCTAAACCACCTTTATCTCACGGCGTGATCGGGTAAACTCTTAAAAAAACCAACCAATAAGGAACGTTATGATCACGCTGTGGGGTCGCAATAACTCGACCAACGTTAAAAAAGTCATATGGGTGCTTGAAGAGCTGGAAGTACCTTTCGAGCAAATTCAGGCGGGCCTTCAACACGGGGTCAATAACACCCCGGAATACCTGGCAATGAACCCTAACGGGCTGGTGCCGGTATTAAAAGACGACACCACTGACAGCGTGCTTTGGGAATCCAATACCATCATTCGCTATCTGGCCGCGCAATATGGCCAAGACAAGCTCTGGGTAGAAGACCCGGCAAAACGCGCCCAGGCAGAAAAATGGATGGACTGGTCAAGCAACACGCTTTCGCCCGCCCACCGGGTGATTTTGATGGGCTATGTAAGAACACCGCCCGAGCAGCGTGATAACGCCAAGATCGAAGTGGGCATGCAGAACTGCGAAAAACTATTTGAACTGCTGGATAACGTACTCGCCAAGCAGGCATGGTTCTCCGGCGAGGAGTTTGGCCTGGGTGATATCGCCGTCGCGCCGTTTATCTACAATTTATGGAATATAGGCCTGACCTGGCAGCCGCGCCCTAACCTGGAGCGTTGGTACCAACAGCTAACTGAGCGGCCTGTATTTCGTGATGTAGTAATGATCCCAGTTACCTAAACCGCTTCATCTTTATAGCCGTATCCTCCGCGGGTGCGCTAACGCTTACACCGCGCTACAAAATCAATGGTTTCAAATGCTTGCTCGCGATGTGGTGGTTCGCGTTGTCTAAACCGTTTCACCGCTGTGGCCGCATCCTCCGCGGGTGCGCTAACGCTTACACCGCGCTACAAAACCTGAAATATGCGAAATTTCAAACCTGTAGCGCGTGGTAACGAGTAGTGAGCGCAGCGAGAAACGAGGCACCCGCAGCGGCGGCCCGGCGCGAAAGGGCGGCGAAGCCGCCCCAACAACCCTGAACCGGGCTAAAACCCCGCCTCCAACACCGCCAACTCACGATTCAACCCCCGTAAAACCTCACAACCTACTTCATGCCGCTCACCACTCCCAATCAACGGTCCTAAAATCGCCTCGCGCTCGGTAAGCCGCTTAGCCTCCACATCTTGCAGCATCGACGCCTTATTGTTCGCCGTCTTCTCAATAACGTCCCAAGCCAGCGCCAGCCAGTCATCCAAACCGCTGTCACCGTTAGGCGCCTGAACTCCTTCGGCCAACATAATCGCCGCCACCTCCTCAACAACCGCCTCAACACGGCCTGCGTAAGCAGCGCCACGCAGCTCACCGTTACGAATTCCATTTAAAGCCACCAATGGATTAATCGCCGCATTCACCGCCAGCTTCTGCCAGAGGCGGCTGCGAATATCATCCACCGCCGTGGCCGCAAGCCCGGCTTGAGCAAGCTGATGGGCTATCTGCTGAGCCAACGCACCGTGGCGATTCTCCAGATCCCCCACAAACGTATGCCCACGCCCCGCATGCACCAAGTTTTTATCACCGGTTAGATAAGCGCCCTCCGTAGTTGTGGCACAAAGCACTGGCCCCGGCCAAAGCTCAGTCAGCCTCGGCTGAGCCAAAAAACCGTTCTGCCATAGCACCAGTGGGGTAGTTGTAGAAAAAATGCTCGCCACGCTTTCCAACGCCGCTTCAGCAGCCATCGCCTTGGTGGTGATATGCACACAAGCGGGCGGCGCTGGCGCCTTGGCTAACAGTTGTGAAGTGGTTATCACGTTTAAGTGCTGGCTACGCGGCTCGCCTTCCGGTGTCGTTATCGTTTGCTGCGCAGGCAGCGCACGGCGACCGACTAGTGTGACGTCAGCAAGAGGGGAGAGCGAATGGGCCAACAGGCGGCCGATCGCGCCAGGGCCGAGAATCCAGTGTGAGGTCATTGAGTATGTACTCAGCAGCGGTGTTGTCGATCAGCTTAGCTTGTTTGCTATGCAGAAATGAAGGCGAAGTGAGAGAGTTCAGAGAGACGTCTAATTGCTAATGACGATGCTTAGTATTATCTGCTGGCGTTAGGGCTAGGCCGATTTTGTGAATGTTAGTGAGGGTTTTAGCCGTAGCGCTTATTAGGGCGAAGTACAACGACGAGGGCCGTAAGGTACTGTGCTTAATGCCCTCTTTCGACCCAAAGTGAGCAAAGCTGGTTGCTGGGAGGATTCAATCCCAAATGTCTTTCGGCTTCAGATGAGCCTTATGGTCAAACAGCTTGCATAAGCGGATAGATGATCGCTTACAGCAAGTTGAACGAGTGCCCACCACCGTATCGACGTGCTGCGCATTGCGCTCGCCAAACACTTATGCATCGTTTGAGAATCCGACCACCGTACCGAAATGTTATGTGGTAGAGCGCAGTTTGTGCTTTGACGACATGCCAGCAGGTGCAAACGTAAGCCTACTGGCAGCGGCTGAATAGACTTGCCAACCCTTAAGAACCGACTGTGTCGGGCGGGGGGCTAAGATTAGCGAGCTATGCGGGTGCTGGCGTCGGTAAAGCCGATCAGCGAAATATCTAGATCCATGCGCTCTCCGCGTGGATCAATAATGCTGAGGGTTGCCGTATTACCACTGCGGAGTTGCTGCAACATCGATGGTTCAATAGGGGTGTCAGCACGGCACCCTTGCTCCTGGCAGACCTGATAGGGGAACTGGATTGGCTCACCGTTACCCACTTTCAATTGCAAGCCCGCGGCTAGACGTACCCCCAACGGCACGAAGAAGCTCATCACCGGGTCATCGATCTGGGGCGGATAGTCGAGAATTACCTGCATCAAAGGCTGGTCGCTATTAGGTCGAGTAATCAATTGCGACATCGCACAGGGGGTCTGACCCTCGGCATTACGCTGGCAACGGACCTCCCAATCCTGGAACGACTCGGTGGTGGCATTATTACCGGCAGCCGTGGCCGGTTGCTGTTGGCTGAAGGCATTGGGAGACAATACCAAGATCGATAATAGCCCCATCCTACAGAGGTGTTTAGTAAGATAGTGTGGCATTGGCGTAACCTCCTGTTGGTTCGCTGACGGTGGATAATAATAACTACCATGCACGCTTGTTCGCTTGAGGTCGAGTTCTTGGATGACGAAATCGTGGGCTACGTAGGTGAACTTAAAGCACTAGGCAGTTCATGCCGCCGATAACACCGGTAACCAAAGCGTCAAAGCAACCAGCGTTGCCAATATCACCGGCGGCGTGATTAGCAGGCCGATTTTCATATACTGGCCCCAGCCAATCTTGTATGCCTTGCCAGCTAGCACGTGTAGCCAGAGCAGTGTGGCAAGGCTGCCAATCGGGCGAACTTGGGGCTCAGGTCATTGCCGATGACGTTAGAGTAGAACATCAATTCCTGCGTTACGATGGGCACGTTCGTCGGATTATCACCGCAGACATTATTGAGTGGCGCTTGGAATGCTGGCGATGTTTTCGCTACTTCAATTCGTTAGAAAAACGCCGTACAGCGTCTACCACCTGTTTGGCACCTTCCTGAATCTCGACAATTACGGTGCCCGCTTGGCTTGCCAGTTCCAGGCCTTGCTCGGCTTCTTCTCGGGTGCTGAACATCTGGCGCCTGACGTCATCTGAAAGCACCTTGTTTTTCTCGACGACGCTTACAATCTCTACGGTGGCGGCACTGGTGCTGGCTGCCAACTTTCGCACTGCGTCGGCAACCACGGCGAAGCCGCGCCCCTGTTCACCGGCTCTGGCGGCCTCGATAGCGGCGTTTATGGCCAGCAGGTTCGTCTGCACCGCAATACCGCCGATGGTTTGTACGATGGCATTAATCTGTAGTGATTGCTTGCTCAACGCATCTAGGCTTTCGGTAGCGGCCTCCATCTCCGAGGCTATCTGCTGCATGGTGTCGACCGTCTGCTGAACCACCGTAGCGCCCTTGGTGGCGCTTATGTCCGTTTGCTGCGAAACCTCAAAAGCAACGTTTGCGCCTTCGCGTACCTGGGCTTCGCGTGCCACTTGCTCGGTGACGACGCTGGCAAACTTTACGACCTTACAGAGGTGGCCATCAGCGTTGTAGACCGGATTATAGGTGGCCTCCAGCCACACTTCAGAGCCGCGGCTGTCGATCCGCTTGAAGCGATCCGCCACATACTCTCCGCTGTTTAGTTTTTCCCAGAAGGCCGTGTATTCGGGCGAGCCAACCTCCTCCTTTGTACAAAATAGGCGGTGGTGCTGGCCGGTTATTTGTTCAAGCCGGTAGCCCATGGCCTGAAGAAACTGCTCGTTTGCAGTGATGATGGTGCCATCAAGATTGAACTGGATAACGGCCGTGGATCGGAGCAGCGCCGCAATGAACGACTCGCTCTCTTTTGCACCTTCCACCTTGGTGGTTACATCGCGGCCATAACCCTGTACGTAAGAGAGCTTGCCGCTCATTCCTCGTATCGGAAGCCAATCGATATTCAGCCAGACAAGAGAGCCATCGGCACGTAAGTAGCGATAGTTGTCGTTAATTGGCGCGAGCGCTGCGATGGCTTGATTGAAATCTCGAAAACAGGCCAGCTTGGTGACGTAGGTCGGCACAATTTCCGACATTGGCCGCCCTTGCAGCTGCTCTCGCTGGTAACCGAGGGCATCAGCAAAGCTCTGGTTCACAGAAGAGATAATGAAGTCGGCGTTCAATGTGATGGACAGCATTCCCCGGTCCATCTGGGCAGTCAACTGGCGGAGCATCGCTAACCCTCCACGCTGGTTTTCAGGTTCTTTTTTTAGACGCAGATTAAGCATCAGGAGACTCCGATAGACGATAACATTACTTATCGGCAGCCTGGGCAGGCTCTTGAGTCCTTTAGCGTATGTCGCAGTGATGACAACGGTGCGCTCTATCGGTTAACACTTCAGTCCCGCGCAACGAGGCGTTTGAATCATCCCTGTGATTTTTTTGCAACCGATTGATAATACATATAATTCATAACCTACGTTAGCTTGGTGAAGTAAGCAAATGTTTTAGAATAACGCTAATAAACCATTTGCCTAAGAGGTAACGGAGTGTCTCTCATTGATACAGAAGTGATGCGGGGCCTTAATACCCAAGGCGCTCTGTCTCATGAAAATAAAGCGCTATTGCTGGGCCTGGAGCTTACCCCTAGGTACATGTCAGCCAGCGAGGTGTTATGGCAGGAAAGGGAGGATACTGATCAATTCTGCGTGGTCAAGGAGGGCTGGGCATACTCTTATCGTAACTTGAAAAATGGTTCGAAGCAGATCTTCAATTTCTACCTGCCTGGCGATATCATCGGCATTCGCGATTTTGGCTTCACTCGCCGTCTGACAAGTGTGGCAATGATTAATAAAGGTGTGATTTGTCCATTCTCGTATCAGCAGCTTTTTGAACTCTTCGGGCGTTCGAGCTTAGCCGTTGGTATCGTGGCCACAGCAACGCGTCAGCAGGCGCAACTTTCCGAGCGGCTTATCTATCTCGGCAAGTATTCGGCCTACGAGCAATTGACACACTTTCTCTATGAAATTTATCTGCGACTCAAGCGTATCAAGGCCGTTGAGAACAATAGTTTCTTCATGCCGCTTACTCAGGAGCTGATTAGCGACGCACTGGGAATGAGTTCGGTACACGTAAGCCGTACTTTCTCGATGCTGCGTGAAGAGGGGCTGGTGATACGAAAGCGCCAGCATGTGATGCTGCCTGACCCTGAAGCGTTGGCGCGGTTAGTCGAATTTAATGACAGCTATATTGATGAATTCCTGCCTCCCTCATTTTCTGAGCTTTTAAAAAGTTAGTCCTTTAAGTTACAACAGAACTGCCTAAACGACCGTTCCATAACCGATACAGGAAGCTAGGAAGAAATGTTGTCTAACTTCCGTCACCAATCTCATTTCCATTCATACCGCTGACAATGCAGGAAGCCAGAATGCCAAAGCAATCAGCGTTGCCAGCAATACCGGCGGCGTAATCAGCAGGCCGATTTTCATATACTGGCCCCAGCCAATTTTGTATCCCTTGCCCGCTAGCACGTGTAGCCAGAGCAGGGTGGCGAGGCTGCCAATCGGGGTGAACTTGGGACCTAGGTCATTACCAATTACATTGGCGTAGACCATTAACTCCTGCGTTACCGCAGGCACGTTCGCTTGATCAATCGCCAGCGCACCAACCAGTGTCGAGGGCATATTGTTCATGACAGAAGCGACGATGGCGGAAAGGAAGCCGGTACCCAGCGTGGCGATAAAGTCGCCCTGTTGAGCCAGCCATTCAAGCGCCATCGCGCCATAGTTCGTCAGCCCTGCATTACCCAGCCCGTAAACGACGAGATACATGCCGATAGAGAACAGCACTATCTGCCAAGGGGCGCCGCGTAGCGCACCCGATACGGAGACGATGGCGCCACGGCCTGCTTGCCACCAGCGCCCGGCAATTGCCATTAGTAGAACGGCGGCCGTTCCGGTCACAAATGCGATGGGAATGCCCAGCGGGGCGGTCACGAAGTAGGCGATAAGAAGCGTTGACAGCAGCGGAAACGCCACTCGAAAGATTAGTGGGTCCTTTATAGCTGAGCGCGGTGGGTCGAGGTTTTCGACGGCGTAGTGTTTAGGGATTCGGCGGCCAAAGGCTATCCAGAGTACGGCAAGCGTAGCTGTTATGGAAACCAGGTTCACCGGCACCATAACCGCCGCATAGCGATCAAAGCCAATATCAAAGTAGTTGGCACTGACGATATTAACGAGGTTAGAGATCACCAAGGGCAGGCTTGCGGTATCGGCGATAAACCCCGTCGCGATGATGAAGGCCAGCGCCGCAGGTGGCTCAAAGTTTAGGCGCAGCAGAATAGCGATCACAATGGGCGTTAGCAGTAGAGCGGCACCGTCATTCGCGAAGAAGGCGGCAATAATTGCGCCGAGTAACACGACCAGCGGGAAAAGCAGATGTCCGCGCCCATTACCCCAGCGCGCCACATGCAGCGCTGCCCAGGCGAAGAACCCCGCTTCGTCTAAAATCAGCGAAATAATGATCAGGGCAACAAACGTAAACGTGGCATCCCAGACGATATCCCACACCACAACGATATCAGTCAAATGCACCACGCCCATGAGCAGTGCCACTAAAGCGCCGCCCAGCGCGCTCCACCCGATACCCAAACCTTTAGGCTGCCAGATCACCAGCACCAGGGTGACGACAAAAATGGCCAGTGCCAACATGAAAGGACCTTACGTCAGTGAGTGTTTTGGTTAACGCGGCGAGAGAGTTCTTTAGCACTCTCGACACGCTCTGAATAGCGGTCGGTAAGATAGGCGGACCTGTCTCGCGTCAGCCAGGTGAATTTCACCAGTTCTTCACATACATCGACGATACGCATATAGAGAGGTGAGGGCTTCATGCGCCCAGCATCGTCAAATTCGGTAAACGCTTTGGGTACAGAGGATTGGTTGGGGATGGTGATCATGCGCATCCAGCGCCCGAGGATTCGCATCTGGTTGACGGCGTTAAAGCTTTGGCTTCCGCCAGACACTTCCATCACCGCCAGCGTTTTTCCCTGAGTAGGGCGAACACCGCCCAGCGATAGCGGTATCCAGTCGATTTGCGTTTTCATAATGCCCGTCATCGCCCCATGGCGTTCGGGGCTGACCCAGAACATACCTTCAGACCATTGGGCAAGGTCACGCAGCTCTCGTACCTTCGGGTGATCGGCCTCTGAATCATCTGGTAGCGGTAAACCTGACGGGTTAAAGGTGCGTACCTCACAACCGAACCAGCGTAGCAACCGCGCCGCTTCTTCGGACGCCAAGCGTGAAAAAGAGCGTTCGCGCAGAGAACCATAAAGCACCAGAATTCTGGGTGGATGACGCGGCGCATCTGGCCCCGCTAGTAAGTTCACATCAATCGGCTGTAGCTTTTGCGGATCGATATTGGGGAGATCGTCGAAACTGACTATGTGACTCATTACTGACTGCCCTTGAAATGCACGACATCGCCATCTTCTTTGGTAAACGTGGTTACCGGGTTGGCCAATAACTCGAATACACGCTCAGAAGGGCGGCACAGGCGTGCGCCTTTTGCTGTTACCACAATGGGGCGATTGATCAGGATAGGGTGCGCGATCATGGCGTCTATCAGTTGATCATCGCTTAACGCTGGATCATCGAGATTGAGCTCTTCAAAGGGCGTGCCCTTGCGGCGCAGTAGCTCTCTTGGAGTAATTGCCATCATTGAAAGCAGCTCCACCAGCCGCTCGCGGCTAGGGGGTGTCTTCAGGTATTCGATCACTTGGGGTGCCTCACCGGACGCTTCGATGATGGCTAGCGTATTGCGCGAGGTGCCGCAGGCAGGGTTGTGGTAAATCATCGTTTTCAAAAGGGTTATTCCTTCTCTGTATTAAGAGAGCAGTCAGTGAAGGCCGTGAACAGCGGCTCGCAAAACTCGGGGTGGCCTGCACAACAATCGCGAATCAAAAAGCTGAGGGTTTGCTGCATATGTTCTAGATTGGCGCGATAAATAATCGAGCGACTCTGCCGATGAGAATTGACCCATCCCGCTCGTGCAAGCACTGAAAGATGCGTCGACATCGTGTTATGGGGCACAGCTAACTGACGTGCGATTTCCCCAGCAGGCAAGCCTTCGGGCTCGTGGCGTACCAGAAGCCTGAAGGCTTCGAGACGCGTTTCCTGAGAAAGGGCGCTGAAACTGGCGGTAACGTTTTTTATTTCCATATGTCTATTGTTGTGGACATAAAGAAATAAAACAATCAGTTTTTTTGCGCACTGCCTAAATAGTTGGCGAGAACCGCATGGCGCGACGAAGTCGAGCATGCAATGGGCGCTACAAACCCGAGCGAATCGTATTACAGACAAGATGAGCGGCTTTGGATAATCCTGATGCATATGGATGAGGTAAATCATATGACGTTAGGACGCTATTCCGTCGTATCATCTTCTGTCAGGTCGTCTGCCCTTCGACCCGCGGTGCGAGTGAGGTAAGGATATGATCGATAACGACTTTCTTTCCGAAATGCTGTGCAGCGTTCGCCTATCCGGCGCGGTGTTCTTCGAGGTGGACGCGGCAGCGCCCTGGGTGGCTGCCGCACCGCCCAAAGAAAAAATTGCGCAAACAGTGGTATCTGGCGCACAGCATGTGATCGACTACCACGTCATTGTCGAAGGTAGCTGCTGGACTAGGCTGACTAATCCTGATAGCCAGCCGATTAAACTGGGTGCAGGAAGCGTGGTGGTATTTCCACAAGGCGACACCCATGTGCTTGCCAGTGATCCGGGCCTTGATGCTGAGCCGAACTTTGCTGCATTCGACGAAATCGCACGCGGGCGCTCACTGCCGTTCCACATTGACTTACGGGGCGGTGAAGTTGGTACCACTCGGCTCTTGTGTGGTTTCCTTGGCTGTGATGTGGCGCCTTTCAATCCGCTGATCTCGGCACTTCCCCGGGTCATTCATGTCCCGGATGGCTATGGCAGCGGCGAGGGATTCCTTGGGCATTTGATCGGCGCTGCAGTGCGCGAGACGCAAGCAACCGACGCTGGCAGCGATGGGATTCTGGTAAAGCTGAGCGAGCTCATTTTTATAGAGGTGATTCGGAGGTACGCGGCTTCCATGCCTTTGGATGCGGATGGTTGGCTCGCGGGTCTGCGCGATCCGGCGGTAGGCCGCGCATTACGCTTGTTGCATCGCGATTGTGCTCACCCCTGGACGGTTGCAGAGCTTGCGCGTGAGGCGGGAATGTCGCGCACCATTCTTTCTGAGCGATTCACCGCACTTCTGGGCATACCGCCCATGGCCTATCTCACGAGTTGGCGGATGCAGCGAGCGGCTAGTCTGCTTTGTGCCGGTACGGCAACGCTCGCCCAGATTACGGACGCGATCGGTTATGAATCCGAGGCCTCGTTCAGCCGTGCTTTCAAGCGGATGACAGGCCTCTCACCATCGCACTGGCGGCAGAACGCGCGGCATCGCTAACTGGCTCAGATGTTTGCGTGGCAAGAACGGTCTGACCTACCGTGCAAACGCCAACAGGCGCACCATTGGTTGGGCAGTCAGTGCTAAGCCAGCGAAGCTTCAAGCTCCGCCGTTTTGTTCTGTCCAGAACACATGTCGAGGCTACCCTAGAGGTATATTATGACCATCACCCGGCCAGCTGTATCTCGGCGTTGGGTAAGATATTTTGGTTGAGGCGGAACCGGTTCTCGGGGTCGTAGCAGGCCTTGACTGCTGTGAGCCGTGCATAGTTTGCGCCGTAAGCTTCAGCCACACGGGCACTTTCTTCGGCTGGCATGAAGTTGACGTAGACGCCCGCTGAGTAAGGAGAAAGAGCCTCGAAAAGCCCACGCGCCCAATGCCGGGCTGCGTCGTCCTTTGTTGGATCTTGCCAGCGAGTGTGAATATTAACTACGTAATGGGGTCGGCGCTGAATGAAGGCGGTCTCATGCGGAGCGATGCGAGACATTGCCCCGCCCACATGAGCGACAAAAATCTCCGTTTCCGCATCGGGTAAGCGATCGACGGCCTCGATAAGCGCTTCGACTGCGGTGTCGGGTAGATTGAGCAAGTCGTGGGACTTCCAATAGTTGCGTGCGCCGGGGATCAGGAGCGGATCGAATATCTGCTGAAACTCGGCAAAAGGCTGAATGCCAGCCAGAAACGCGAGCGGGTTGTTGATCGCTCTGAGCGGCGCGATTAAGGCCTCTCCATCTTCGGGGTCGCCTGAATAGCAAAACGCCATCATCGCGATACTGGTGCCGTGCGATTCCTCGGGCAGGAAAGGCATCGGGGGTGCATTGCGCACCACCACCCATGCCGTCAACTCCTCCGTATCGCCTTCCATCAGTTCCCGCTGGAGAGCGAAGAGTTCCCGTGCCCGTATGAGCGGTAAGAAGAGTAAACCACACAGCAGGTTGGGTCGGACAGCCTTGGCCTGGAACTCGAAACGCGTGATGATGCCGAAGTTGCCGCCCCCACCGCGGATCGCCCAGAATAGGTCGGGGTTCTCGTCCGCTGTAGCACGCAGCCGTGCGCCATCGGCGGTGATGACATCGGCTGCAACGAGGCAATCGATGGTGAGCCCATGAGCCCGCGTCAGCCAACCGAAGCCGCCGCCGAGAGTGAGGCCTGCAATGCCGGTCGTCGAGTTTATTCCAACGGGTACCGCTAGTCCGTAGGGCCTAGTCGCCGCATCGAGATCTGCCAGCGATGCGCCGGGTCCCACCTGGACGCGGTGCGTCTCAGGGTTCACGTCGACGTTGTTCATTGTGGAAAGATCAAACATAAGGCCGCCTTCTGTCACCGCATTCCCCGCGATATTGTGTCCGCCGCCTTTGATGGAGATGAGCGCATCGGTCTGGCGTGCGAAGTTAACTGCCGCGGCGACATCGTTGGCGTCGGCGCAACATGCAATCAGAGCGGGCCGCTTATCGACCATCGCATTCCAGACACTGCGGGCCGTGTCGTAGTCTTCATCGCCAGGCAGCAGTAGCGGGCCGGACATATCGGCGCGTAGCGTCGTAATCATCTTGGCAGGGAGGCTTAGCGTCCTGCCATTGAGCGTCTTGAGAATAAAGTCGGTCATGGCTTTGATCCTTTTTCAGTCTCTTACCCGTTCGTCGCGCTGCCTGCTATAAGGTCTAGGATACAGTCGCGGCAGCAAGAAGAGTGGTCGTGTAGCGTTGCAAGAATGTTCTCTTGTTTCGATAAAATACGGGTAAGCGCCCATCGCTCTTCTACGCTAGAAGCGGTCAGGGCGGCGAACCATTGTCGATATCTATTTAAAGGACACGCCTTAAGCATACGAGTCGGCCGCATAACCAGGAATTGCCGTGCGTCCGGATGAAACTACCGTTCGTCCGGAATAGCAGAAATCGAGGGTCAATTTGCAAAGGTTAGTCACTGTCAGAATAGTGCTTGCACATTTATGCGCAGCATCCCGCATCATAAGCTGCACCCATCGATTTCGGGTAAAGCGGTGGTGGTGCGGATCAATGGCTGTTTTGTCGTTCGGGTAACCGCCTTTCGAGGCAAAGCGGTACTGTATTTTGATCAGAAAAACCTGTTTGATCAGTACAGGCATCACTAATAAGAACTAATCAACCGGTAGCTAGCTCGCGACTGCGACAGCGCGTTGCGGGCTCTATGGCAGGTCATGCTCTGCCGCTACGAGACCTGATCTGCACAGAGTATGGAAACCCTTTTTGTATTGAGCGATGTGTGAGAGCCGATTTTTCAGACAGAACCAAAGGAGGTCTGTATCGCCAGCAGCTTCTGAATCGACGCTGCCCCTCGGCCTAATACCATCAATTGGCAAAATGATGATCGCAGCCGATGAGAGAATTGATCTTGATGATTCTAAGAATGGCGGCAATATTGACTAAAGTTGACCATCCCAGCTTTTAAGATATCAGCCGTGAGGTGGAAAGAACGGCAGTGGTTTAAAAGAACTCACCTGACAACGACCCCAATCGCAGCGTCATCGATAGCGACTGTTTTTTATTCGGACTCCGTTGGGAGATGTGCAGTGAAAAATCATACAATGATTTTTTTGCGTTCAGGCGCAACTATCGGATTAATGACGGGTGCTCTGTTGGGGCTTCCCTCCTTATCACAAGCGGCAAGTATTGCATGCAGTGTGGCGACGCAGGAAACAGAAAAAGTACTGCAGTGCTTCAATGACGATGGCACACCAGCCCGTTTGCGTCCCCCCTTACGGGATACCGTCAATCTTGAGTTTGGCCTTTTCCTGTTGGGTTGTAACGTGTCAAAGATCGACGGCGATTTAAACGATGCAGACGAGGCCATAGCCTGCGTGCAGGCTATGTTCGGTTTGACGCCAGGACCGCTCTCGAGGGTAGACGCTAATCGGATCAGTTCCTTAGGTCGAGTGGTGCACAGCCGAGAAGATGCATTAAGGTACATGGCTACCCGAGGCTATCATCCCATTGAGGTCCAAGTAGCCCAGACCGAGGCACCTCCGCCTGCTGAACTGCAAGCATCAGCCCCAGCCGAGCATGGCTCGGAGTTTCCCTATTTGCCTCATGATAAAGCTCGTTATTTCACCCGTATACTGCAAGGTGATGCGAGGACGGGCAACTCGGCCAGCAATAAGATCGGCATCTACCTTGCCTTTCATAGAGCATTCTCTGCGTCCTGCCCCGTGGAGATAGGCGACGATTCGGCGGAATATACGCTTACGCGCGAAAGTGAACGACTGGGTCTTCGAGAGGCTGAGCAAATCCGGCTTCGCTCTACCGACTTGGATGAATTCTACCTCGCCGCTTCGACGCTGGTTCCGGTCGTTATACTGGAGTATGACGAAGACCCGACTAAGGACTTCGACATTCGCCGTATATATCAAATTCGCGTTGCAACCGATGCAGAAAACCAAACCGCCTTCGCCGAGGTGCTGGCTCGGGAAGGTTGTCATTCTGACTTAACAGAGACTCTTCGCGCGGCGTTGTCTGAGAATTTGCCCCAAATGTCTGCCAGCGCTGGCGAATCTACCGTATCAATGTATTTTCAAACAATCACAGGAGCGCGAAGCTTAAACGTCACGCTTAATTCTCCTTATGATCCAGATAGCATAAGAGCCACGAAAATTGTCAGCAGTTCGGACACTGGGCTCTTTCCGCTGGGGGGCGATTATGGTGGGCGAATGCTGTCCTACCTTGCATTAGGAGACTTCCACGCTGCGCGTGGTGAGCATCGCAAACCTGCCGATGAGGTTATACGCCAGATTAGAGCGCTAGGGCCTGCAGGATACAATCCAGTCGCCGAGTTGTATGAATGGGGCTTCCAGAACAGTGCGAATTTCAGCCCGATGAGTGCGCTTATTACGTCCTATATCATTCGTAGGGTGCAGACGCTTGGCTCATGCGGAGATCCGCTTGTCACTGTTACCCGAAATTACGTCGAGATTGAGACGACGCGGGTGGGCGGGGTGGAAACCGGATCGCGCCAGGTCGGGAGTTTCTCCCGCGAAGCCATCGTTCCAGCAGCCTTCAAGCAAATCGTGGAACGAGCCGAGGACATTACACCTGGGGTAAATTCACGTGAGCTTGTCGATGGTGCGATCGAGAGGCTTACGTGCGATTCCGAGATGCGCAGAAACCTCGAAGCGAACATGATTGCCTTCAACAGCGGTGTAGAACCTGTGTGGGTAAATCCCGAGAGTAGGAGAACGTTTGGCTCCGACGAGAATAATGCTGAGGCAAGCCAGAGTGCATATATCTATACAAATTTCGATGCGGCTGTTGAACTCATTGAGAATGCGGCTCAGAAGAATGATTCACGGCTCTCGCTGCGTTACGGCTTGCCAAATAATTCTGACCGGTCTGCAGCACAATTGAACCTTCTTTTGATCGAAGATGTGCCGGCCATGGTTTTTGACACAAGCTATTTCGGCCGGAAGCCCGGTGGCCGTGATCCAGGCCGGATGGTGCGGTTGATAATGACATGTGCGGATAGCGGAGAGCTTGAGGTAAGCCAGTTCCTGTCCAGCACTCAACCGAACGATTTAGATCCAGATTCAATCTACAATATAACCTATGGCGCATATGGGCTGAATGGTCAGTGGCCTATGACAGCGCATCTGGAAAGTGAAATCGCTAATAGTAATTCTTTCACCTTCGCTCGTTTCCGAGGGCGGATTGCAGCGGACGACACCACTTTTGTCGGGCTCCGACCAACGTCCAACTTCACAAGCTCACTGGCGATGCCGAATGGAAATTATCATCTGAGTTTTGGAGTTGACGGAGGCCGCGTCAATACGACTCTCGCACCTCTTATTGATCATTGCAGGTCGATTGAAACGCTTTGATGTCTTAATCCATATTAAGCATTGATCTCAGTATAGCTGGCCGTGAAGAAAGGAGTTGCAGAAGCGTCAATCGATCGAGAGTTTGATAAAGCGCCATAGTCATCACCTGGTTTCGAGAAGGTTCGACGTCTGCCGTAAAGCTCTAGTAAGCTGCTTGTTACTTTCAGCAGTCGGGAGATCCTTTTACCATGACGCACGCGACCATTTTGCAGCAGGGCACGATCCACTGTTTTCCTGCGGGACTGCGCGATGATCAAGGCAACTTGGTTAATGCCGAGGTGTCTGCCGTGCTTTATGACGGTAAGCGGCTTATTTTAGCCAGTGATAAGCCGATACCGGGGGAGGAGCGCTCGGCGATGTTTGCCATGCCGATGACCGGGCAGGGGCCGGATGACCGTCAGCTTGAGTACTTCACCATGCCGTTGATTAAACAGGCTATCAAGTACGAGGATCTCTCCCTGACGGCGGATGGACATCATGTTCTGGCCACCACAGGCTTTGATCGCATCGACAGTCAAAGCCATGACCTTAATGACTACAATCACTTGCTGATATGGCCGCTGGGCGAGCCTGACAAGGTGCAGGTGGTCGACCCTGATCCGCGGGATGGTGTAGAAGGTTCCTTGGAGCTTCGTCTCAAGCTCGATCAAGCGATTGGCTTTCCCTACTATAAAATCGAAGGGCTGGCCGCAGTTCCCGGCGAGCGTGGCGATGGCTTACTGCTGTTTGGTATTCGTGAGCAGGGACAGTCCCATGATGATTTCGCCTATGTGAGTCGTATCGTGGGCGCCCATTACGAGATTAGCGACAGTGGCAATCTGGTGTTCGTTGATGAAATGCGCGAGCACTACGTTTTCGACCCAGGCAGCCACCCCGAGGTCCGTTTTGATTGCGGCTTGTCGAGCCTGGAATATGATCCCTATCACGGACGCCTTTATCTGCTAAACAGCTTCGAGGTTGAGAAAGCCGGTGAAGAGCGCATCGGCGGATACTTGTGGGAAGTCAGCCTGGGTGATTTTCGCGCGCGCTGCGTGCCCACCCTTGTGACTACGCCTGCGGGATTGCCGTTGGAGTTTGAGCATAAGGCCGAAGGGCTTGCCGTATTGGATCATGATCGCCTGTTTGTGGCTTATGATAATGACCGGCACCTGGGGCTTGGTAGTATTGATGAGCGCGATGAACGACACGCCTGCGAAGCGCCTTATACGTTGCTTCACGTGTCTTAACCCAAGCGAATCTTTAGTCCATATAAAGCTCTAGACCAGGCGAAACTATCGATGCGTCGACGATTTCTGTTACACCTGTTGGCCATGTTGCCATTGGTATTTCTGACGGGCTGTGATGAGACGCCGACAGGGCGTGCCCAACTGGCGCTGGTGCCTCATAACATGATGGCGCAAATGGGCGAAGATGCCTTTGAGCAACTGCTAAACAGCCAGCCGATATCACGCAATGCGGCCGTTAATAACTTGGTGCAGTGCGTGGTCCAAAAGGTAGTAACCGCCGCTAAAGTGAGCTATCCCGCCCTCGATTTTCCTCAAGCATGGGAAGTCGTTGTGTTTGAAGAACATTCTCCCAACGCCTTTGCGCTGCCAGGTGGGCGTATCGGTGTGCATAGCGGTTTATTGGATGTGGCCGAGACGCCCGCCCAGCTAGCGGCGGTGATCGGACACGAGGTAAGCCATGTGCTGGCGGATCATGGCAATGAACGGCTTACCCAGCAACTCGGCATAAAAGCCGTATTGATGTTGGTAGGTGTGATGGGAGAAGGCGATATGGGGCATCAACAATTGATGCAGGCGTTGGGCATTGGTGCCCAGCTTGGCATTAGTCTGCCGTTCAGCCGCACCCATGAGGAAGAAGCCGATTTGATGGGCCTAGCCATCATGGCTCGTGCCGGGTTTGATCCGCAACAGAGCGTGGTGCTATGGCGCAATATGGCCGCTTCCGGTGGCGGCCAGCCGCCTGAGTTTTTGTCTACTCACCCCGCCCACGCCTCTCGTATCAAGGCATTACAGCAAGGTTTGGAAGAAGCTACTGCAACCTACCAAACGGTTGCTCCTGCTGACTGTTCAGGTTAGTTGAGTGTTCAGGTTAGTTGAGGTCAACCAAGCAAGATTGGCACCGTCTAAAGACATTCTGGCTAATCCCACCGATCGGTACTCACGGCATTAAGACTTGTCTTACGGTGTGGCTTTCGACTAAACGACGTTGGCCCGCTCGCTTAAGCTTCACTAAGATCAGGGCTACCTTTTTTAGGAGCTGCCTTATGAAACCTGAAACTATTGCCCTCCATCATGGATACACGGCTGATTCACAAAACGCCGTTGCGGTGCCGATTCATCAGACTACCTCGTTTTCATTTGATAGTGCCCAGCATGCAGCGGATCTATTTGATCTGAAAGTGGAAGGAAATATCTATTCTCGCATTATGAATCCTACCTGCGCCGTGCTGGAGCAACGTGTGGCTGCGCTGGAAGGCGGCCTAGCGGGCTTGGCGGTTGCATCGGGGATGGCGGCGATCACCTATGCCATTCAAACTATCGCCGAAGCGGGCGACAACATCGTCTCCATTAGCGAGCTGTACGGTGGCACTTATAACCTGTTTGCGCACACGCTACCGCGCCAGGGTATTCAGGTGCGCTTTGTCGATAAAGACGATATAGCAGGCATCGAAGCGTTGTTTGATGAGCGCACTAAAGCGGTTTTTTGCGAAAGCATTGGCAACCCCTCTGGCGGTGTTGTTGATCTGCGTGCGCTCGCCGATGTCGCTCACCGTCACGGGATACCGGTCATCGTGGATAACACCACTGCCACACCGTTTCTATGTCGACCAATTGAGCATGGAGCGGATATCGTCATCCATTCGGCAACCAAATATATTGGCGGCCACGGCACCACAGTGGGCGGCGTCATTGTCGATTCAGGCAAATTTCCGTGGGCGGAAAATGCCCGCCGATTCCCGATGCTTAATGAACCGGATGTCTCCTACCACGGCGTTAGCTATACCCAAGATGTTGGCGATGCGGCCTTTATTACCCGTGCCCGGGTAGTGCCGTTGCGCAATATGGGAGCCGCGCTATCCGCTCAGGCGGCCTGGAACCTTCTTCAGGGGCTGGAAACATTGTCACTCAGGATTGAGCGTATCTGCGCTAACGCGCTGGCCGTGGCAAAGCACTTGGAAAATCATCCCCAGGTGGCGTGGGTGCACTACGCTGGCCTGGAAAGCCATCCAGATAATGCGTTAGCGCAGCGCTATATGTACGGCCATGCTTCGGGCATCCTTAGCTTTGGTATTAAGGGCGGCCAAGCCGCTGGCGAGCGTTTTTATGATGCATTGGCGCTTATTCTGCGGCTAGTGAATATCGGTGATGCCAAGAGTTGCTCCTCTATTCCAGCGTCTACTACGCATCGTCAGTTGAATGATCAAGAGCTAAAAGCGGCAGGCGTCACTCCTGATATGGTGCGGCTGTCGATAGGTATCGAGCATATTGATGATCTGATCGCTGATATCGATCAGGCGTTAGCGACTTCTCAAAACTAGCGGTGTGTTTTAGCGCGCTGGGTCGCTAGGATGATAACTCCCGGCGCGTGTTTCTCGATACACTCGTGAATCCTTTGCACAAGCAGGTCGGCTTCTAAGAAAACCTGCTTAAAATCTTAGCCACAGCCTAAGCCGCTTGCCGCTTACTTATATCCAATATATGCTTTATATGCGTTTCATATATAGCAGGTTTGCCATGGGCATCGTAAAAATCAACGACCAGCTTCACGAAGATATTCGTAAAGCCAGTTCAGTCATGGTGCGCTCGATCAATGCGCAGGCGGAATATTGGATTAAGGTAGGCATGCTGGCGGAAGCCAACCCGGGCATGACCTTCTCTGACATCATGCGCGAGCAGATGAAGCAGGCGGACATTGAGGTAAGGAAGGTGATCGGTGGCTAACGTAGTACTCAAAAATGAACAAGAGCTGACGTTGATGCGCGAAGCCGGGCGTTTGCTCGCGTCGGTATTCAGCTATCTCGATACGCTGATCGTGCCGGGTGCTACCACCATGCAGATCAATGACTGGGCCGAGCGCTATATCGTTGATGAGTTAAAAGCTCGCCCCGCCAGCAAAGGGCAATATGACTATCAATATGTGCTGAATGCGTCTGTGAATCATGTGGTGTGTCATGGCGTTCCTTCTGAAGCGCAGGCGCTTAAATCCGGCGATATTGTTAACGTCGATATCACACTTGAGAAGAATGGGTTTATTGCCGATTCAAGTAAGATGTACCTAGTGGGCGATGTAAAACCCATCGCAAAACGCTTGGTCGATAAAACCTATGAGGCCATGTGGGAAGGCATCCGCACCGTTAAGCCGGGCGCAACGCTTGGCGATGTAGGCCACGCAATTCAGCAGCATGCGGAACAGAACGGCTACTCGGTAGTGCGTGACTACTGTGGCCACGGCATTGGCCGCGAAATGCATGAAGAGCCCGAAGTGCTGCATTACGGCAAGCCGGGCAAAGGGCTGGTATTAAAACAAGGCATGGTGTTTACCATTGAGCCCATGATTAACCAGGGCAAAGCCAAGATAAAAACCAAGAAAGATGGCTGGACGGTAGTGACCAGCGACAAGACATTATCCGCGCAGTGGGAGCATACGGTTGCGGTTACTGCAGAGGGTGTCGAGGTGCTGACACTTCGCGATGAAGAGCGTCTTTAATAGCCTAAATCAACCTGGCGATGCAGGACGACCTATGCCAAGAATACCGCTGCTGATCATTGCCTTGTTTTTCTTGTCGGGTGGCATAGCCCATTTTGTCTTAACAGATTTCTTTATAATGGCGATGCCAGACTATCTGGGCTATCACAAAGAGCTGGTGCTTATCAGCGGTGTTTTTGAACTGCTCGGCGCCATTGGAATCCTGGTTTCCAAAACGCGGTTTCTGGCGGGGTGTGGCTTGATTGCCTTAATTATTACTGTTTACCCCGCCAACATAAATATGGCGTTACATCCTGAGCAATATCCCGATATACCTGCGCTGCTGTTATATATCCGTTTGCCCCTGCAGTTTCTATTTGTCTGGTTTGTTTGGTGGGCTATCACGCCTGAAAAGCGCCAGAGCGGGTAGAGGCAATAAGGTTGAATACAGGCCACCGCTAAAAACAGGTTCCACGCCGTTATAGCAAACGATGGCGTTTTCATTATCATTTTTCGTACAAAGCCTAGCGCGGCTATCTCTTACAAATACTCCAACACATCAAAGTGATCACACCCAGGCAGCTCAACCAGCTCTGCCTGCACGTCGGCGGCGCGTAGCAGTGCTATAAAATTGTGCCCCTGCTGGTGAAACGTGGGCGGATCATTTTCAGCAATCACTATCTGGCTGGGCGGCAGCTTGGCCAACTCGCCAAACTGCGGGCTTAGTGCTTGTGCCTGCGTTTGGGTTAAACCCAAGGGTTCATTAACGTAGGTGTCGACCAGTGGCGTAAGGTCATAAACGCCGCTAACCAGCACCAGCTTATCAATAGGCACTTTGCCGCTAACGGCTACCCAGTAAGCCAACTGAGCGCCTGCGCTATGGCCACCGAGTGTGATGGACCAGGTTCCACCGTTGTCTTCAAGCGCATGATACGCCGCTTTAAGGCCCTGAACGCACTGAGCGATCATGGTATCGATCGTGGTGGTGGGGGCTAAGCCATAGCCAATGGAGGCAAAAGCCATGCCCCTTTCCAGATAGTGCTCGGCCAGAAAATCAGTCGCGGTGTGATCAAGCTCCTGCCAGTAGCCGCCGTGAATGAAGACCATCAACGGCCAGGGGCCTTCCCCGGGTGGAATAAACAGGTGCAGACACGCCGCCGGATCATCGCCATAGCTCAACGCCATCGGCTGATGGCGGGCTCTTAACGCGTGTCCGGCAACTGCCTGGCGCGTGAGAGTGGCTTCAAAATCCGTCGCGAAATGACTCGGCGAGTAGGCGAGATCCAGCGTTAGCTCTGTCATCAGTTCTGGCATCAGCTCTGGCATTAGGTGACGGCGCCACGAATATGAAACTGCGGGTCCTGATATTCGCCGCTTTCGACAACCTCGCGGAAGTGCTGCGCGGCCTGCCAGACATCCTCGTAGCTTAAATACAGCGGGGTGAAGCCGAAGCGCATCAAGCCGGGTTCGCGGTAGTCGCCAATGACGCCACGGGCGATCAGCGCCTGCACAATGGCGTAGCCGTTTTCACCGTCGATCAACGATATCTGGCTGCCACGTTGGCTGGCTGTGGGGGTAATATCTTCGATGCCACGCGCTGCAAAGATATCTTCCAGGCACTCACGGAACAGATTACTCAGGGCGAGGCTTTTATCACGTAGGGCCTGCATATCAACCTCGGCCCACATGCTAAGCGAGGCTTCAAGGGCTGAGTAGATAAGGGCCGAGTGGGTGCCGGTACGAAAGCGAGAGATGTCATTGGCAGGGGTGTAATCGGCCTGAAAAGCGAAAGGCGAGGTATGCCCATGCCAGCCCGAAAGTGGCTGCCAGGTGCTGTCCAGATGATCGCGATGCACGTAAAGAAATGCCGGCGCGCCAGGGCCACCGTTCAAGTACTTATAGGTGCAGCCGACCGCGTAGCGTGCGCCCGCACCGTTAAGGTCGATAGGCAGGGCGCCGGCCGAGTGAGCTAAGTCCCAGATGATCTCGGCGCCATGCTCGTGTACCAGCTGAGTGGTGGCGGCCATATCCCGCAGCTGGCCGGTGCGGTAGTTGACCTGGCTAAGTACCACAACAGCCACGCCATCCAGATGTTCTGCCAGGTTGCCGCCTTCGGGCAAGAAGCGGTGTTCATTGCCACTGACCCGGCAATAGCCCTGGGCAATATAAGCATCAGTGGGGAAGTTGCCGCCTTCGCTGAGTACGATACGCCGTTCATCCTGGCGCTTGTCCAAAATATACCCCAACAACTTGAAGATATTGAGCGTGATATTGTCCGTCACCACCACTTCACCATCCTGGGCACCGATCACCGGGGCCAGAAGGTTACCCAGGCGTTCGGGGGCATCGAACCAGCCCTGGTTCCAGCCTTTGATCAGTTGGGTACGCCACTGGTCCAGCGTGCCATCTACCGCTTGTTTGGCGGCTACTGGCTGAGCACCCAGCGAGTTGCCATCCAGGTAGAGCACGCCCTCGGGCAGGGCAAAGCGACGTTTGAAATCCGCCAGGGGGTCTTGGCGATCCATTTCACGAACGTTATCCAGGCTCACGCGCATCTTGGTACTCCAGCAAAACGAAAATCGTTACTCATGAAAAAGGGGAAGCTTCATTAGGCATGTGCCCTTAAACCGACGTTCTTACACTCCAGAGTTCGGGGAAGAACTGAAGGTCCAGCGCCTTGACCAGGTAGTTCACGCCAGACGATCCACCGGTGCCGCGTCGGTAGCCAATAATACGTTCTACCGTTTTCATGTGACTGAACCGCCAGCGCTGGAAGTTGAATTCGACATCCACAAGCTTTTCGGCAAGCTCGTATAAATCCCAGTGCTTTTCACTATTGCGGTAGATCTCCATCCAGGCGGCTTCTACTTCGCTACTCGGCGAGTAGGGGATGCTCCAGTCGCGTTCGATTTTGTCAGCGGGAATGGCAAAACCACGCCGACCAAGCAATTGAAGCACAACATCGTAAATACTGGGTGAGTTAAGCGCTTCGGTCAGTTTTTGATAGTGTCGCGGCTTGGCGCGATGTGCTTCGATCAGCTTGGCGTTCTTGTTGCCCAGCAGAAACTCAATCTCGCGATACTGATAGGACTGAAAGCCTGAACTCTGCCCCAGGCTATCCCGGAAGCTGGCGTAATCGGCCGGGGTCATGGTGACCAGTACTTCCCAGGCTTTGATTAGCTGCTCTTGAATTCGGGATACGCGGCTTAGCATCTTAAAGGCCGGGCTGAGGTTGTCGGCGGCGATATGCTGGGCCGCCGCGTGGGCTTCATGCAGGCAGAGCTTGATCCAGAGCTCCGATACCTGGTGGATGACGATGAAGAGTAATTCATCGTGCTGATCAGACGCCGGGTTCTGGCAAGCCAACAACGGCTCAAGGTCCAGGTACTGGCCGTAGCTGATGTCCTGGTCCCAGTGGATGGCTTCGTTATCGACGCTGTTCTTGGGTGTTGTCATTGTTGATCACGCCTTTTGAGTAGTAAGTGTATGCGCCTGGGCTTCGCCTAGATCCCAGAATACGCCAGCGGCCATTTTTAATCCCTGCTCGACCACGTTTTCAAGCAGGTGCTCGTCGGGCGCGTGCTGATTGCATGAAGGGTAGGAGTGGGGCAGCCATACCGTGGGCAGGTTCAGCGCATCAGAAAAACAGTGGTTGGGAATCGTGCCGCCTAGGTTGGGCAGAATGTGTGCAGGCTGACCCAGGCTTTTCTGCGCCGATTCCGCCACGAAGCCGACCCAGGGGTGGCCGGGGTCAAGCCGTGTAGCAGCGTAGCCGCCCAGCATCTCAAGCGTGAGATCGCCAAAGCCGTGGGCATCCAGGTGCGCGCGCAGGTTCTCTTCCAATGCCTGCCATGCGGTGCCTTTCACGAATCGCAGCTGCAAGACCGCTTCGGCGTTGGCGGGAATCGCGCCTACCGGCTTGTCCGTTCGGCCTGCGCTCATGCCCAGGATTTCCAGAGTGTTGGTGCCATACAGGCGTTCGCCGTTGGTCAGACCCTTTTCGCCCCAATTTTTGTTGATGGCAGGATCAGTGCTGTCACCGCCTACCGGCAGCTCACGAATCAGCTGGGCGAGTTCTTCGGTAATGGCGGGCGCTTTGAGAAAATCGACCTGAATGCGTCCCTCGTTTGATAGCAGGGTGGCGATGGCGTTACATAGCACCACAGCCGGGTTGGTGATCACTCCGCCCCAGTTGCCCGAGTGGCGACCGCCGTTGCCGGTATGTAACCCAAGTTTGAACTGCACCACACCACGGGAGCCCAAAAATAGCGTGGGCATATCAGCACGGATGCGCGGGCCGTCGGAGGCCAGAAACAGATCCGCCGCAAGGGCTTCTTGATAGGCAAGGCAGGTCTCTTCAAGCCCGGGCGAGCCGATTTCTTCGCTCATCTCGAACAGGATCTTGACGTTGTAGCCAAGCTTGCCATCGCGCGCCGTGATGACCGCTTCAAGCGCTGCGAGGTTAACGCTGTGCTGGCCCTTGTTGTCCGCCGTGCCGCGGCCGTAAACGCGGCCATCGATAAAGGTCAGCGTCCAAGGGTCAATGCCCTCGGCCCAGGTTGTTTCCTGGCCATCGGTGACATCGCCATGACCATAGAGCAGTAGCGTCGAGCAGGCTGGGTCTTCGATGCGCTGGCCGATCAGCAGCGGCGGGCGGCCGGGCTGAGGGTTATCGATGATGTCACAGGCAAACCCCAGTTTGCTTAAAAGCGGCACCATTTCCTGGGTCAGGTAATCGTGCAACGTGGCTTGGCGGGCGGGATCCTGGCTTACCGTTTTCATGGCTACCCGTCGCGCCAATGTGTCGTAAAAGGTGCCGTCGGTCAGTGTGTCAGTGGCCAGTTTTAAGGCGCGTTCGCGTCCTGAAAGTGATCTATCCATTAACTGCCCTTGTCGTTGTCATTGCAGAAAAGCGGTGCGGGAAAATCTCTCACCCAGAGACTAAATCTTGCCGCGCCTTGCTACCATCATTAATATCTCAAATAGTCTTTCTAATTATTGGAAGCCGTGTTCACGTTCAACCTGCGCTAATGCCTGCCGGTTGCGCCTGTCAGTAACGGATAAGCCAGGAGGCAATATGCAGGAACTCAACTTGCGCTATTTTCATAGCGTAGCCAAAACCGGCTCGCTTTCTGCTGCCGCGGAAGAGCTGCACGTTGCCGTCTCGGCGGTGAGCCGCCAGATCACTAATCTTGAGCAGCGCCTGAGCCTTAAACTGTTCGACCGCCAGCCCCGGGGTATGCAACTGACCGAAGCGGGCAGGCTGCTGCAAGCCTATGCGCTGCGTAACCAGCTGGAGGTGGAAAGCGTTATCACCCAGATGCAGGATGTCACCACACGCCAGCAGCGTAAAATCAGCGTTGCCTGCCCGGATGGCATGGCTTGGCACTTTCTACCCAGCGTCATTTCAGGGTTTATCAGCCACTATCCCGATACCCGATTTGATCTGCAGGTAGTTGATTCAGTACGCGCTTCAGAGCTTGTAAAAGAAGGAGCGGCGGATATCGCCCTGACGTTCAGCCTCTCGCCGGATATCGGCATCCAGGTGGTTTCCAGCCATAGCGCAGCGATTGGCGCGCTGATGTCACAACATCATCCGCTGGCTGATAGGGAAGCCCTTTATGTGGAAGACCTAAGCCACTATCCGCTGACCATGTCACTGAACGGCTCGACCATGCGCTATCTATTCGATGTGGCATGCAGCCTGTCGGGCATCAAGGTCCACCCCAGTTTTTCCTGCGATTCACTAGGTGCCACTTACACCATGGTATGCGAGCATCCGAACATGATTGGCCTGTGTAGTGCCGTCGCGGTCAGTGGTAAAACGCACAGTGAAGGCCTGGTGTTGAAACCGCTTCAGGAACCGCAGCTATCGTTAAGAAGCCTTCAGGTACAAGTGATGGCAGAGCGCCATATGCCTGAGCATATCGACGCTTTTTTAACCTTTCTTGAAGCGCGGCTGAAGGCGGCCTGTTTGTAGTGGCGTGCCGCCTTCGCCGTCTGAGTTACCAGTGGCTCTTTAGAAAGGGCCGTAATTGATGCCCACGGCTACCGCCACGAACACGCCACCGGTCACGATCCAGATCGCGACCAGGGGCAGGGCAAACTTGAACCATTCGACGTAAGAGATCCGCGCGATGGCAAGGCAGGCCATCAGCGTGCCGGAAAGCGGGGTGATGATATTGGTGACTGCATCGCCCAGTTTGAAGGTAATGAAGGTGGCCTGGCGGGTAACTTCCAGCATATCGCCAATCGGCACCATGATGGGCATGACGATCGCCGCCTGGCCGGTTCCGGAAGTGATCAGCCCGTTGAAGACCAGGTTGAACACGTAGAGAAGCTCCATCGCAACGATCTTGCCGTGGCCATCCAGCGAGGTGGCCACGCTGTGCACCAGAGTGTCGATCAACTGAGCCTGTTTCAGCAGCACGATGACTGCCGCCGCCACGCCGACTACCAGCGCACCGTACATCACTTCACCTGCGCCGTTCATCAGGCGTTTGATAAAGGCGTTGGGTGAGATCCGCCCGATGAACGCTGTGACGATACCCAGCATGATGAAGGTGGCGGAAAGCTGAGGAATACCCCAGTCCCGATTGAAGGCGCCGAACAGGAAGAAGCCGATGGCCAGGGGGAACAGTGCCAGCACCAGCTTATGGGTAAGGGTAAAGGTCGGGTAGGCATCCAGTTGGCTATCGTGGCCCGCGCTTTCGAATGCCTCGGCGCCCATCACGCTTAAGCTTGGATCTTGCTTGATACGCTTGGCGTAGCGGCAGATGTAAGCGGCGGTAATCGCCAGGAAGACTACAAAGATCGCCGCGCGGTACATGAAGCCTGAAAACAGCGGAAGCTCGGCAATGGTCTGGCCGGTGACGGTCACGGTGGGGTCGAACACGCCAGCGCCAAAACCGGCGTAGGAGCCCAGAAAGATGATGGCGACCCCAACGATAGGATCAAGCTTCATCGAGCGGGCCAGAATCAGACCGATAGGAATAAACGCGATCGCCAGGTTGGCCCCCACGCCCACCGAGGCAAGCGTTGCAAAGGTGGCGCAATAGACGAAGATAAGCAGGTTCTGCCGACCTTGCGCCAAATTGAGCAAACGGTAAATCCCCGCGCTAATCGCCCCGGTAGACTCGATGACTTTCAGCACGCCACCCACGATCAGGATAAGAAAGACCAGCGTGGACGCCGCTACCAGCCCGTTATGGATGGCGGTGAACAGATCCATGACGTTTAGCGGCGCAGCCTCGATGTAGCGAAAGCTGTCGGTGGCCACCTGGGTCAGGCCGTTGGCGGTACTGCGCTCATAGGTGCCGGCAGGAATGATATAGGAGGCCAGCAAGACCAGGATCATGAAGCCGAATAGGATGATAAACACATCCGGCATGGGCAGCTTTTTCTTGACTCGCGTAGCACCTGCCTCGCCTGGGGTGGTCTTTGAGGACATGAGGATCTCCACTTTCAGAGGATTGTCATTTTAATGGTTACGGCTTGCGTAGAGAGGCGTATTTAGGGCGCGTTTTGGCCGGTCATAGTGCCAGATCTTGCGTCGTTAACATGCGTCGTCAATACGCTTGTGAACGGCTTTGCCATTGTATGGTTGTTTGAAAATCAAGCTACCAAGGAAGCCACAGGCGGACAATTGTAAATAAAACAAATGTGCTTTCTATTTTCGGCAAGGAGAGGGGCTGCATGATCGCGTTGCAATAAATGATGGGCATTACGCTATCCTGATGAGTTATTACGCAAGCGCCCCTTGAGGAAAGCTGGCCGACACTACACTGACGTTATCAAAGGTAGATGCACACAAAGCGAACAATATTGGCTGTGTGCGTTCGCTAAGGTCACATCGATGAGATACTTTGATCGCTCTACCATCATTTTTACCTCACGCGCTTAATGATTCAGGAGGGATATGACCCCTTCATTTCTTTTACTCCTGGCCGACTCGATATTAGTCGTTCATGTGCTGTTCGTTGCTTTTGTCGTCTTGGGGTTGCTGGCTATTTATGCGGGCTATTTTTTAAGGTGGCAGTGGGTGCGCAACAAAACGTTTCGTATCTTACATTTGTCCGCCATTGGGTACGTGGTGATGCAGTCCTGGTTGGGCGTCGTTTGCCCACTCACCACGTGGGAAATGACATTGAGAGCAGAGGCTGGTACAGCAACCTATGCTGGCTCTTTCATTCAGCACTGGTTGCAGCACCTGCTTTACTACACCGCTCCAGAGTGGGTATTTGTTGTGGTGTATACGGTGTTCGGCAGCTTGGTAGCCGCCAGTTGGTTGGTCGTGCGACCCAACCGACGCGTTCACTGAACGTCGCGCAGTGCCTGTTTTCAGTGAAAGTGTGTGGAACGCTAGCCGTAAACCACTTTTTGTTTGAGAGGCTTTAACTATTTGAAATCTATCTGGCGAAGATCAATAGGTACGTTAAGCTGAAAACAATGCTTTAACGCTCAACGGAAAAGGGGCCTGGGATGGCTAAAAAACCTCAAGGTAGTAGCAGTACGTCTTCTGGCGAACGCGGGGCAAATGCTTCGGTTTCGTGTGGCACCGAAAAACTTTTGTTGGCAGCACTGGCGCGCGGAAGTTGCTGCCTTGAAACCGGGCGCTTTTTGATCAGTTATCGTGAAGGACGAGTGGAAGAGGGGATCAAGTCGCTCAAGGCTCAAAACTTTCGGGTGGCCGACGCGCGTGACTTTGCTGACCAAGCCGTCAGTTTGGAAGAAGCTGGTGATGCGGAGGCGATGGTGTTTCCGGAGCTTGGGGTTGCGCTGGTTGGCGGTGATGCCTTACAGCTGCATGGGATGAGTATCAATGATCCTATCTCAGCGGATAGCCCCATAGAAATTATTGAGCCCGAGTATTTTGCCTTCTCGGAAAATTCAGAGTACCTACGCGGTTTTTTGCGTGCCGCAAGTACGATTGCTCGTGATCTTGGCGCTGATTTTGACCTGGATGAAGCCCAAAACACGCTTGAGCCTGGCGAGCTTGAGGCGACATGGGGGTTGATTCAATGCAACGTTTTACAGAGCCGATGGAGTGGGGCTGGCATTAAAGTGGCTGTGCTGGATACCGGAATGGATCTTGGCCATCCTGACTTTGTGGACAGAGAGTTTATTACCCGCTCATTCGCCGGGGAGCCGGTTCAGGATATCAATGGTCACGGTACGCACTGTATCGGTACGGCCTGTGGCCCCAAAATGCCTCTCGAAAGCGCGCCACGCTACGGTATCGCATTCGATTCGCAGGTGCTCGTTGGCAAGGTGCTCACCAACTCGGGTAGCAGTACGGGGGCGGGGGTGCTTGCCGGCATGAATTGGGCCATCGCCAATCGCTGCGAAGTCATCTCAATGTCGTTGGGTAGCCAAAGCCCCGTGCAAGCCGCCTACACCCACGCTGGCGCGGCGGCACTGCGTAAAGACTGCCTGATTATTGCCGCTGCAGGAAACTCCTCTACCCATACGGGAGCGCCTGCCAACTCACCTACTATCATGTCGGTTGCGTCGATCGACGCTAACTTGAAGCCCTCAAGCTTTTCTAACGCAGGCAAAATCGAAATTGCCGCGCCTGGGGGCGATATTTTTTCATCCTGGCCCCGGCCGGTACATCATAAAACGATTAGCGGAACCAGCATGGCGACGCCCCACGTTGCAGGCTGTGCCGCACTCTGGGCAGAGTCCGATGCCTCGCTGCGGGGTATGAAGCTCTGGCAGCGGTTACTGGATTCTGCAAAGCCCTTACCGTCCTCCGATTCCCGCGTCGGGGCCGGGTTGGTACAAGCACCCTAATCGAGGATGATCGATGCCGATGATAGCGCTTTGGATAATTACTATTTCTGAAGATCAATCGATCAATGAAATAGCCTCGCGCCTTAGCGATGAAGGCCTCACCATTAGAGATGTGCTTGAGGAAATTGGGTGTATTACCGGGTCTGCAGATGATGTTACCGCTGAGCGGCTTAAAAAGATTGAAGGGGTGGTGGATATCGCCCCTGACATGCAGCTCAATATAGGCCCGCCAGGTGCTGATGAGACCTGGTAACTCCTCAAGCCATTGTTGGGGCTAGCAAAAAACTGCGTGTCTCAGGCTTAAGGTGGGCCTAAGCTTACGCGTAGCGGGGCATTTTTTTTCAGGTCTTAATCAATGAGCAGGACGAAACGGATCGTAATAGGAGCGACCCAATCTCCGCCGCTGCCAAGCGCGAATTTAAGGTGATGATGCAGAAAAATCGATACTGCCACCATTAAGGCGGCACTTCACGGTTGCAGCAGATTGTTAAAAGAGCCGGAAGCTGCCCATTAAGAATGTGTTGACTACAGGGCCGAAGCAATGGAGTTTGTGCGCACAATCGTTATATCTGAATTTTCTGATTTTAATGATCTGGGTGAATTTATAATTGTGGTCGTTCGGTTGCTAATGGCTGCTTTACTGGGCGGTCTCTTGGGACTTGAGCGTGAACAGAGCGGCAAGCCGGCTGGAATACGTACTCACATGCTTGTATGTATGGGGGCGGCGGTCTTTGTATTAATTCCGCAGCAAGCAGGCATTTCTGATGCGGACATGAGCCGAGTCATCCAAGGGGTGGTTAGCGGGATTGGGTTTCTATGTGCTGGCAGCATCATCACCCGTCAGAATGACTTGTTTGCTACAGGACTTACTACCGCGGCCGGTATTTGGTTTACAGCAGCTATAGGAATGGCCGTTGGCCTCGGGCGCGAGCAAACGGCAGTGGTGTGTACATTGCTGGCTTGGGTAGTGCTTTACGTGGTGCCATTCTTTTCGCGTACCATCACCAAGAAAAAGGCTGAGCGGCCAGAATCGAATGAAGATAGCCCTGGTATGAAATGACGTTGTTTTATCAAATATGCAACATCAGTAGAATAAAATGTTAATCGTGATTCGGCATTGGCGGATGCGGTGGGGTAATGGATAGTATGCCTTGCTCGCACCACCTCTTGCAGAGCATCCAAGCGTAAATCCACTGCGAAAGCTCCAGTATGAAATGCCGAACACACCAATGCACAAAAGGTTTATCTAACATCATATGGCTGAAATTACGTATATCCTTCTTTTATCGTTAATGGCAGGTGCCGCTATGCCTGCTGGTGCATTATTGGCGAAGTTTGATCTGGTCCACCCTTCTTTTTTAGGCTCTGCCTGGCGACATTTTATAGTCGCCTTTGGCGGTGGCGCGCTCGTTTCAGCGGTTGCCTTGGTATTAGTGCCGGAGGGTGCTAGCAAACTGCCTCTTATACCAGCGGCCTTATGTTTTGCAGCTGGTGGAGCATGTTTTTACTTATTGGATACCTATTTAAATAAGCTTAATAGCTCGGTAGGCCAGCTGGTAGCTATGTTGTCCGATTTTATCCCAGAGGCTATTGCTTTGGGTGCTGCCTTTGCTGTAGGAGAAGGTACCGGGCTATTGCTCGCGATGTTAATGGTTTTACAAAACTTACCTGAAGGCTTTAATGCTTATGAAGAGTTAAATAGTAGTGCTCAACTATCTTCCAACAAGATCGTATTGGCATTTAGTGGTTTAGCATTAGTAGGCCCTATTTCGGCGGCAACCGGTTATTATATTCTGGCGCAGTATGATGTGCTGATGGGGGCGTTAATGTTGTTCGCTAGCGCGGGAATTTTATATCTCGTTTTTCAAGATATTGCACCTGAGTCAAAAATCGAACGTCAAGGTATGCCTGCGATAGGCGCTGTGGCTGGATTTATGCTTGGCTTAATTGGCAACATGATGCTTCTTGCTAACTAATAGCGCCCAGAGCAATGTTTAGAAAGTTCGTTTTATTAGAAGTCTTACTTACTCCCCGACATAGGGGGTATTTCGCTAACGCTTTCTATAACGCTAAATTAGCAGTGGCTTTTATTTTTAAATGCAGGATAATTAATAATTATTGTTATTAAGGATCCTAATATGCCTGCTACTAAAACATTAATTTTGACTGCTGCTGGCGTTGTAGTACTCGGGGCAGGGGGATATCTAGGCGCCCAGGCGGTAGTGGGTAATGAGGTTGAAAAAGCGCTCACCCAAACCTTTGCGCAGCTGGATGATTCTGTTTCCTGGTACGCAAGCGACGTCATGATCGATAAATCGTTGCTCAATACAACGGCGACAGCAACGATCGGTATGGAAGGTATTGAACACGCCAATGCCCAGGTAAACCTGCTGGTGGATCACGGCATTATCAATAGCCCGATTACCGGCACGATTCATCCCAACGAGCAGTTTCTAAGCGGGGACATCGACGTTGATCTGGTCGCTACTCGCAGCTCCGTCACGGGACAGCTGACGGCTGGTTCGTTAAGCGGTGTTGAGCTCGACGGCACTCTGCACGACTTGGTAGTGGACCTTGACCTTGAAGATGAAGAGGTTTGGAAGGTAAACGGTCAGGCGCGTGAAATTGTCGTCAATAACGAGAATGACTCATTTCGGATTGTTTCGCCGCGCTTTGAAAACAACTCCCAGAAAGCGTCTAATCTGATACATCAACGCCTGGAAATACCCAAAATTGAGTTTTTAGCGCAGGGCATCAATGTATATATGGATGGCGTTGAGCTAGAAGCCGAGTCTGAATCCGTGGGTGAGAGCCAGATCGTCAATTCAGGCGGACGTTTCAAGGTAGCCGATATTGGCGCCGACGGCACCTCAATGGGTAGCTTGTCACTTGATATGGATGCCAAGAGCTGGGATATGCCAGCATTTCAAGCGCTCCAGGAAGCCTATGCACCATTGCAAGCCATGCGTGCAGAGTATGGAGAGGCCGGCGTACGCGGCGATGAGCAGGAAGAGCGTGAACTGCTGATCCAGGCTATCGAAAGTGGCTATGATGTACTGATTGCAAGCCCCTCAATCGCGTTCCAGCCGCTGGAAGCGCACGTTACGCTGCCTATGCTGGGTATCGATTTTAATCCCCGCATTACGGCGGATATCCGCTTTGATGGTGAAGAACTTTCCAAGGAGGCGCTATACAGCGCTTCATGGGACAACCGTTTGCCGTTACCCAATCAGCTTCAGGCATCGCAAGATGTTATGAGCACACTGGAGGCACAAGAATACCTTCAAAATCGCTTGAGCCTGGATATCAGCGTAACCACGCCGCCTCAGATGGTTCTTTCACTCATTCCCATGCCTTATGCCCTGTTAATCGATCCGGACGTTGAAGAGCAGACGCTGCTCTGGCAAGACGGCGTCCTGACTGTTAATGGTGAAGAGGTGATGTAAGTAAGGCTTGAATCATAAGCACTACGCCACATGGAGTGGCGTAGTGCTAATTTGGTGACGCTGAAGCGGGTAAGCAAGTCGCACCAAGTAACCAGGAACGAGCCAATATATTTCTATTTAAAGGACTAAATATGCGTGTCATTGCCATCGTAAAGTATCTGACGCTTATTGTGGGTCTGGGACTTCTCATCGGCGCTTTCTATTTTTATCAAAGTTCAAGCAGTTTTCTTGATGGGGCCGTCACTACTGAAGGCACGGTAATTGAGCTTGTAAGGTCCCGCTCAGAAGACTCGATTACTTACCGACCCGTTGTTCAATTTACGTCCCAGAATAATTCAACCATAGAGTTTCTATCAACGACGGGGAGTAACCCGCCCAGCTATTCGCCAGGCCAGCGCGTTGAGGTTATGTACGACCCGAGTAACCCAGTCAATGCCAAGCTTAAAAGCTTTTTCTCGTTATGGGGCGCGCCGCTTATCGTGGGCGGATTGGGAGCCTTGTTTTTCCTAACGGGTATCGCCGGCTTTTTTGTACCCGGATTGAATACGCGCAGTTATAAAGCATTGAAGGATAACGGACTGCGTATCGATACCCAATATCAGGGCGTTGAGCGTAATTCGGTGCTTTCGGTCAATGGAAAACATCCTTATCAGGTTATAACGCAGTGGTTGAATCCCGCTACCATGCAAGTACATGTGTTTAAAAGCCAGAACATCTGGTTTGATCCTTCGCCTTATATCAATACGGATACGATTGCTGTCTTTATTGAGCAGAATGATCCCCAGAAATATCACATGGATATAGATTTTTTACCTCAACTCGCCAAGTAAAAATGTTAGGCCGTGATACGTTATAGTTTCTATTTTATTAACCACAGGAAGGATCAATTATGGTTTTAACTATCATTATCGTGGCGATAATAGCGGTTATCGCGTTCTACCTTATCGGTGTGTACAACCGACTTGTCTCACTACGAAACCGTTTTCAAAACGCCTTTGCTCAAATTGAAGTGCAGCTAAAGCGCCGTCACGACTTGATACCGAACCTGGTCGAAACCGCCAAAGGGTATCTCAGCCACGAACGCGAAACGTTGCAGTCGGTCATTGAGGCGCGTAATTCAGCGGCGGCGGGGCTCAAAGCGGCGGCTGCCAATCCAGGGAGCGCTAAAGCGATGGCCGAACTGGGCGGGGCAGAAGGTGCGCTAAGCCAGGCGATGGGGCGGCTTAATGTGGTGATGGAAGCCTACCCGGATCTCAAGGCATCTGAAAACATGCAGCAGTTGTCGGAAGAGCTTACCAGCACGGAAAACAAGGTGGCTTTTGCCCGCCAGGCGTTCAACGACTCTGTCATGCAATACAACACCTACCGCCAAAGCTTTCCCCCGGTGGCCGTGGCTGGCATGTTGGGGCATGGCGAGGATGCTTCTTTCCTCGAATTTGAGGACAGCGCCCAGATTCAGTCAGCGCCCAAGATTTCATTTTGAGGTCTGCGTGAACCTACAGGGATAGATGTGCATGGATTTCTTTACGGCTCAGGACCACGCTCGGCGTAAAACCGGGCAGCTGGTGGTTTTATTGATAGCGGCGGTAATAGCGCTGATAGCGGTCACCACCGTAGTGATCGCTATCGTCATCCATTTTATGCGAGATGACCGAGGTAGCGTGACAGCGGACAGCCTGCTGGCCGCGCTATCTCCAGAACTGGTAGCCGTGGTTGCGCTTGGCGTGGTGGCGTTCGTGAGTATCGGCGGGCTTTTCAAACGCTCTCAGCTGCGTCGCGGCGGCGGTAAAGTGGTGGCCGAGGCGCTGGGTGGGCGAGAAATCAATCCCAACACCGAAAACGCTAACGAGCGCCGTATTCTCAACGTAGTGGAAGAGATGGCAATTGCCTCGGGCATGCCTGTTCCGTCTGTTTATCTACTTCAAGAGACGGGTATCAACGCTTTTGCCGCCGGTTTTGATACCAGTGATGCCGTGATAGGTATCACGCAAGGGGCGATCAATCACTTAAGTCGCGAGGAGCTACAAGGCGTGGTGGCCCATGAGTTTAGCCATATTCTGCATGGCGACATGCGCTTGAATATGCGTTTGATCAGCGTACTTCACGGTGTGCTTCTGATCGGCCTTTTAGGCTATATCCTGCTGCGCAGTACGACATCACGAGGGCGTTCCGTCCGGCGCAACAATCAAAATAATAAAGGCGCTGTCGTCGTACTTGCCCTTGGCGTTGCCCTGGCCGTCATCGGCTATGCGGGCACGTTTTTTGGCAACTGGATCAAGGCAGCAGTTAGTCGCCAGCGAGAGTACCTGGCCGATGCCTCCGCCGTTCAATACACGCGTAACCCTAACGGCATCGGCCAAGCGTTAATCAAGATAGGCTCCCATACGCAGGGGGCCAGAATCGAGGCCTCCCAAGCGAGCGAATATAGCCACCTATTTTTTGGCCAGGGCATGAAGCTTGGTTTCACTCGTTTATTGGCAACCCATCCGCCCATCCGTCAGCGCATCACACGCGTTATGCCGGGCTGGAACGGCGAGTTTAACGCATCGTTCAGCGCGCCTGCTGTTAGCGATGTGGCAAATGCTGGCGATAAGTCAGTGGTTGGCTTTGCAGACATTCCCTCCGTTCACTCCAGCGCAGCAACCATGACCGGTGCCTCGGCCCAGGCCGCAATTGCTTCCATGGGCCAACCCGGCCCGCGCCATTTGGCTAATGCAAAAGCTACCCTTGATGCGCTACCGGCGCGGATCAGGCGGGCAACTCAGGATCCTTACGCAGTGCGCGCATTAATGTACGCACTGTTGCTGAGCCAGGATATTGAGGTGCGTAAGCAGCAGTTGGCATCACTTCAGCAGGTAGCCTTACCCGATGTGTATCGTGAAGTCATGAGTCATGCGGGTGAGGTATTAATGCTTAGAGACCAGCTTCGCCTGCCGTTAATGGAATTGGCGTTGCCTGCCTTAAAAAACCTGTCGGTGGATCAGGCCACGCATTTTCGCCAATGTATGGTAGAGCTGATCAATGCAGATAGTAAGGTCAGCCTGTTTGAATGGACCCTGTATCACTGGCTGGTTCATCACTTGGGCCTAGGCAAGAAAGATAGTGGTGCTGCTGTTCGTAAGTTGAGCGATCTACAGCCAGAGTGCCAGCTGCTGCTCAACGTGCTGGCCAGGGCAGGGCAGAGTGATCCTGACAAGATAAACGCCGCGCTGGATGCCGCTGAAAAAGAGCTGCCGTTTGCTTTAAGCGTAAAAAGCGAGGTCCCCGATATCAAGTCGCTGGGCCCCGCGGTAAGTCGCTTGCGCCGCTTACGGCCTCAGCAAAAGCCTGCTGTTCTGCAGGCCATGGCGCGCTGTATCGAGCATAGCGAGCAAATAAAACCCGCAGAGGCCGAGCTGTTTCGCGTCATCGCCGATATGCTGGAATGCCCCATGCCGCCACTGTTGATAGAGGGATGAGCAGTCGAGAGTGCTCAGCGTTTTGTTCTAAGCCATAAATGATCGTGTCTGAGCAATATCCTGAGAAGTATTGACGGTGCGGATTCAATAGATATTGGTTTCCGCACCTGATAATACGGCTAGCTAAAATAATCGTGCCATTATGCCGGTTCGGTGGAGGAGTTCAGTGCCACCTGCAACTCCTTCACCAGCCGCTCGACCTGGTGTCGCGCGCTTGCAATCGATCCAGCCAGCACTTCGCCACCTACTTCCTGCCCCTCAATGGCGATAGTATGAATACGGGTAATGCCGACAAACTCAAGCGCTGACGCCAGGTGTGGTTCCAGGTGATTCATGTGCGCCATCTCTTCGCCCGGTGCCATGTTCGTACCGCCCCTGGCCGCGAGAACAACGGCGTGTCTTTCTCGGTCGTTAAGCTTGGGTATGTAAGGGTCGTGCGGACTGTTCTTATCGACACCCACCGTTCGCTCGGCGCGGACTATCTGGTCGACCCACGCCTTGAGCGCGGCAGGCATGCCGAAGTTGTATAGCGGCGTGCCTATGACCACGATATCCGAGGCAATCAGTTCATCCACCAACGCATCGCTTTCTTTCAGCGCCTGCTTCATCCACGGATCGCGCTGCTCTTCAGGTGTAAAAGCTGACGCGACCCAGTCATGGCTGATAAAGGAGGGCGGGTGCTGGCCTATATCTCGATAGGTCACCGCGTCCTGCGGACTATGTTGCTGCCACTGACTGACGAAGTGGTGCGACAGCTGACGGCTGTGCGAGCCATGATGATCTGTTCCCGCAATGCCGGGGCGGGCGCTGGCGTCGATATGTAAAATATGCAGCATGGGTAGCCTCCTATTGAGCTTAACTCATCTATGCTTAACAACAGCGTCAGATTAAGGCGCCTAATATGACGTCACAAACGATCATTTCTTGCTGATATAGATGAGTAAAATTCATTCATGAGCTCCCGACGATTACCCTCGCTTTCGGCACTTCGCGCTTTTGAAGCGGCTGCCCGCCATGAAAGTGCTAAGCAGGCAGCACTAGAACTTTCAGTTACCGCCACCGCCATTAGCCATCAGGTTCGTGGGCTTGAAGAGGCGCTGGGTATTGCGCTGTTTGTGCGTAGACCCAGGCAGCTTGAATGTAAGCGCGCCACTAACCACATCTAGTCAAGCATTTCTCAGGTAGGTAAGGTTTCTTTCCAGTGCCAGGGCAACAGTGCACTGAGATCGTCTTCGTTCAGCGTCG
>NZ_JABUZA010000030.1 GCF_014897985.1 Halomonas colorata | reverse complement strand
GAATCTCGCGCACCGAGGCGTGATACAGATGCCCGAGCCAAAACGCCTGCATGGAGTTGAGTTCTTGGATCATGAGGGTCTCCTGGATGAAGAAACCTCAGTGTGGTCAGCAAAACTCCGCTTGAGAAGATGTGGTTAGTGGCGCGTTTACGCAAGATTATGAGTATTGTTGGTATCTCAGGCTTTAACCTGAAAGACGCTTGCGGCATGGCGTGCTACTGGACGTTCTGTTTCTATTATTAAGTCGTTATTTAAGTGGTAAGTGGAGATCTGATAACGCAGCAAACTGACCGGTAAAGGGTTTGGGGCGCGGATAGGCAAGATCACCGTGTTTACTGGTATGTAGCCCCAGGCTTACTAACGATTCGGCAAGCTTTAAAGCAGCACTCACACCTTCAACCACCGGAATGCCCACTTCGTGGCTAATTTCCTGGGTAAGATTTGCCATCCCTCCGCAACCCAAAACAATCGCGCCGATATCGTCTTCATCCCGAGCGCGGCAGCACTCTTCAACAATACGCTGAAATGCGACCTCTGGATGATGCTCAAGATCGAGTACCGGGATCTCCGCGGCACGAATACGTCGGCAGTGATGGCGAAAGCCATACTGCTCCAGCAGGTGTTCGGCAATAATCCCGGTGCGGCTGAGCGTTGTCACAATCGAAAAGCGAGTGCTAATCAGCGTCGCCAGATGAAAGGCGGCTTCTGCAATACCAATCACCGGTGCGCGAGTTAGCTCACGGGCAGCAAGCAGTCCAGGATCGCCAAAACAGGCCACGATATAGGCATCAATGCCTCCTTCGCGTTCGCCTTTCAACACCTCTTGAGCCACACCTACCGCGCTGACGACTTCATCAAAGTGACTTTCGATGGAGACCGGCCCAGACTCTGGTTGGGAAGCGGTTAGGCGAGTGCCTGTTGAAGCTTGACGCTCAGCGGCATGATGAATGGCTTGCGTCATCGATGCCGTGGTATTGGGGTTAATAATATGTATATGCACGATAAGCGATCCACAGGTAAACAAATCAAAATATCTTGTATACGAAAATAGGTTGATTTATCACCAAGAGCAAGGCCTTTAAGCTCATTAAAAAGGCTAAGGAGGTTGACCAATCGTTCAGTTTTGCTCCTTGGTTGCTAATAAAGTGGGATTCGGTGTATTAAGGTTGTATTGCGATTGGCTAATAATCTGGCTACTTTGTATACAAATATTGATGGCATTCTTGGGCTTATACGCTCAGCGATTACCGGTAAGGATCTGCTCTATGACGTTGACGACTCACCCTACCTATCCGCGCGATTTAATGGGCTATGGACGTACGCCGCCTCACGCTAACTGGCCGGGCAAGGCCAAAATCGCCGTTCAATTTGTACTTAACTATGAAGAGGGCGGTGAAAACAGCGTTCTGCATGGAGATAACGCTTCAGAGCAGTTTTTATCGGAGATAATTGGCGCTGCCGCCTACCCGGACCGCCACTTAAGCATGGAGTCGATTTATGAATACGGCTCCCGGGCAGGCGTATGGCGGATTTTGCGTGAATTTGAGCGACGCGGGCTGCCGCTGACGATTTTTGGGGTGGCAATGGCCTTAGAGCGTAACCCTGATGTCGCCCAGGCGTTCAAAGAGCTGGGTCATGAAATTGCCTGCCATGGCTATCGTTGGATCCACTATCAGGAAGTGCCCGAGCATATTGAGCGCGAGCATTTGCAAAAAGCGCTAGAGGTTTTCCAACGTCTTTACGGCGAAAAGCCCGAAGGCTGGTATACCGGGCGGGATAGCCCCAATACCCGCAAGCTGCTGCTGGATGAAGGCGGTTTTTTATATGACAGCGATTACTACGGGGATGACCTGCCGTTCTGGACGAAGGTTACTGATAGCCAGGGCAGCGAGCACCCCCACCTTATCGTGCCCTATACGCTGGATACCAATGACATGCGCTTCGCCGCGCCACAAGGCTTCAATACGGCCGACCATTTCTTTACCTATCTGCGCGATGCCTTTGATGTTCTGTATGCAGAAGGTGAAGAAGCGCCCAAAATGCTTTCCATCGGTATGCATTGCCGTTTGCTCGGGCGTCCAGGACGTTTTCGCGCCCTGCAGCGCTTTTTAGACTATATCGAAACCCATGATCGGGTTTGGGTAGCGCGCAGGGTGGATATTGCCCGCCATTGGGCAGCGCATCACCCGGCACCTGTTTGAGCTTTAATCCCCCTTTCTGAGCTAAGAAAGGGGGATTAAAAAAGCTTAACTTTTTAGCCTACCCACTGCACCGCCTGAGCAAAGATGAGAAAGCCTAGCGCGATTAATACCCAGACGCAGAAAAGCGGGAAAAAGAACTTCACCCACTTTTGCCAGGAAACGCCAGCAAGCGCTAACGTCGCCATGAAATAGCCTGACGTGGGATAAAGAATATTCCCCATGCCGTCGCCAAGCTGGAACGCCAGCACGGCGGTTTGACGGGTAACGCCAATAATATCGGAAAGCGGTGCCATAATGGGCATGGTGACAAGTGCTTGGCCACTGCCTGAAGGCACCACAAAATTGAACAGCAGCTGAGCAAAGTACATGCCAATAGCCGACAGAATCGTCGGCAGCTCGCCGACTAGGTTGCCCAGGCCATACACTAGCGTATCCATGATCTGGCCTTGCTCTAACATGACCGCAACGCCTCGGGCGATCCCCGCAATCATGGCACCTACAAGAACATCCCGAAAACCTTTGTTAAAGCCTTCACAAATATCATCGGTCGTAAGGCCCGCAATTAAGCCTACGACCACGCCCATAATGATAAACAGGCCAGCCATTTCGAGCATGAACCAGCCTTGTTTAAGAACACCGTAAACCAGGATGCCAAAAAAGATGAATGTGGCCAGTGCAGCCAGTTTCTGTCGCGTATTAGCCATTAGCGCTGACTCCGTAATGCTATGCTGATAGCTCAAACGTTTGTCCGCTTCTGCTTCATCATTTTGCATCAGGCTCAGGGCAGGATTTTGGCGCACTTGATGGGCGTAGCGCATGACGAAAAAAATAGCCGCACCCAGAACCGCAATGAACGCGACTACCCGTAAACCAAACCCTGAATATAACGGCAAGTCAGAAAGCTGCTGTCCAAGGCCCGTGTTAATCGGGTTTAATATGCCGGTAGCAAAGCCTGCCGTTGTCGCACACAGGGCTACCGCCGCCGCCGTTACTGAATCAAAGCGTAAGGCAATCATCAGCGGCAGAATAACCGGCACGTAGACCAGCGCCAGCTCTTGGGTGCCTATGATGGTGGCGATTAAGGCAAATACCGTCATCAAAATTGGAATCATCAGAAGGCTTTGATTGGCGAAGCGTCGCGTCAATTTATCAACACCAATTTCAATAATGCCGGTGCGCCGCAGCACCATGAACATACCGCCGATCATAAAGGTGAAAAACACAACCTCGCCTGCGCTTATCAACCCATTGGGGATCGCCAGCATAAAATCGGTGATGCCAGCAGGGGACGCTTCTACAAACTGAAAGGAATTAGGGTCAATCGTTATGCGCCCTGCAGGGCCCGGAACACGCTCAAACTGTCCGGCGGGAACAAAGTGTGTGGCAATCGCCGCGATTGCAATAAAGATAAATAAAATGACATAGATATCGGGAACCCTGCACCATCCTCGCTTAATGTTTTTGGGTGAAGGCGGAGTCGAGCGCTGAATTTTGTGGGACATAGGTGCCTCGCATGGGTGGGCGTTATCGTTATGTGAGCGTTATTGCCCATTTATATTGTTCGATGTTTCTTAATGAATTTGCGTGTTGTTTAGGCGCTAAAGGAGTTTTTTTGGGTACGCAGTCCTCCTCTTCTATTCCCCATATTGGCCAGCGAATTGGCGCACAATTTGCCGAGCTGAGCGCTCAGGAACAGCGTGTTGCCAGTTTCATACTTGATCATTTTGATGATCTGGCTACTTTTAGTGCCGCTGAATTGGCGCGCTTGACGGGAGTGTCTAAATCTACCGTTAGTCGCTTGTTTAAAAAGCTTGGATTTGAAAGCTTTCAAGTGGTTAAGCAGCATGCAAGGCAGCTGCGTAGCATGGGAGTGCCACTGGTAACAGGGAACGGGCAGCCGGATGAACAGCGCTTTAAGCATCATTTGATGCGCGAAAATGACAACCTTCAGCAAACGTTTGCCAATATTGACCCTGAAACGTTTGAGTCGGTGGTCAACGCGCTCGATAACGCAAGCCGTGTCGTGCTGATTGGGTTTCGTAACAGCTACCCTCTTGCTGTGCATTTTCGACAGCAGCTGATCCAGACCCGCGATAACGTCAGCTTGGCGCCACAACCCAATCAAAGCTTGGGTGAGGAGCTTGTCTCGCTCGGCGAAAACGATGTCGTCGTGCTGTTTGGGTTTCGACGTCGCCCCGCGATCTTTAACAATCTGCTGACATCGCTTATCGCTAAAGACTGCCGGGTATTGCTGTTCGGCGATGCCACCGTAAAGCCTCATATGCCCTACGTAGATTGGTGGTTTGAGTGCCCCTTGGATAGCATTTCTGCCTTTGACAGCTATGCCAGCGCAATGAGCCTGATCAGCCTGATGTCGAATAGCTTGCTCCACCAGCGGCTTGCCAAGGGACGTGTGCGTATCAACGCTATTAGCGAGCTTTATCAAGAACTTGATGAGCTTGAACTCAGCTAATATGAATACGTGCATTTTTTCCCATCGGGCGATGCGAAGGTCTATGCAAAGTCCTATACAAAGTCCTATGTAAGCCATGCGAAATGCTTTGGTATTAAGTGCCATCTTTCGTATAGTTTGTTAGTTTTTGGAACGAAGGTTTCTAAAGACGTTACTATTGGGACTAATGTTGCACAAGCTCAATTATCGTCCATGCCTCACACAAGCCGTTCATTTAACCGACCGAAAAGCATCATTATTCTTAGTTTATTTTAAATAAGATTTATAAAATAAATGCTTATGGTCGTTTTAAAGCTTTTGGATTGCTGTGCTACACATTCCTAGCCTCATCTATCAATGGTCTAAAGGAGAAACAATGCCAACAAAAAACGTACCTACTTATTACGCCTCCATGGGCGGGCATCCGCCGCAGACCCAGCTAACCGCTGACCGTGCGGTATTCACCGAAGCCTATGCGTTGATCCCCAAAGGGGTAATGCGCGATATCGTGACCAGCAATCTGCCATTTTGGGAAGGCACTCGTGCCTGGGTGTTGGCGCGACCGCTATCAGGCTTTGCTGAGACGTTTTCCCAGTACATCATGGAAGTGCAGCCGGGTGGGGGAAGCGACAAGCCCGAGCCTGCGGCTGATGCCGAGGGCGTGCTGTTCGTGGTCGAAGGCGAGCTTACCCTGACCCTTGACGGAGTGCGCCATACTCTGGCACCGGGCGGCTATGCGTTTATTCCTCCGGGTGTTGAGTGGCGGGCACGCAACGATGCGCAGGCGCCGGTGCGCTTTCACTGGATCCGCAAGGCGTTTGAATATGTGGACGGCCTTGAGGTGCCTGAGGCTTTCGTTACCAACGAACAGGCGATCACCCCCAGTGAAATGCCGGGTACCGAAGGACGCTGGTCGACCACTCGCTTTGTCGACCCCAACGACGTGCGCCACGATATGCACGTCACTATCGTCAACTTCCAGCCGGGCGGCGTGATTCCGTTTGATGAAACCCACGTCATGGAGCACGGCCTCTACGTGCTGGAAGGCAAGGCGGTGTATCACCTGAACCAGCAGTGGGTGGAGGTAGAGGCGGGTGACTTTATGTGGCTGCGCGCTTTTTGCCCCCAGTCGTGCTATGCCGGCGGCCCAGGGCCGTTCCGCTACCTGCTTTATAAAGACGTTAACCGCCACGCGGCACTAAAACTTTAAGGTCGACGGCTTCGTTGCTGTGCGGCAGCGAAGCCGACACGTCAGGAGTTCATCATGCTTACATTGACTGCCCAGCCGCTAACGTCGGAAGCCTTCGCGCCGTTTGGCGACGTCATCGATGCGCGTACTTCCGCGTCATTTCCGATTAATGCGGGGCGCACCCAACGCCACCATGATTTAGCCAAGGTCGAAACCCTGGGAGAAAACGGCCATACGCTGATTAATATCTTTGTCAGTCAGCCGGTTTCGTTGCCGCTTAAATTAACCTTTTTAGAACGTCATCCCCAAGGCAGCCAAGCATTTATGCCGCTGCATCAGGAGCGCTTTATCGTGGTGGTGGCCCCGCCTGGGGAGCAGATCCATGCGCAGGACGTCAAAGCGTTCGTCACCGATGGCCGGCAAGGGGTCAACTATCGTGCGGGTACCTGGCACGCGATTCAGTCCGTGTTGGAGCGCGAGGGCGAATTTTTAGTGGTTGATCGCGGTGGTGAGGGCAATAACTGCGAAGAATATCCGCTGGAAATCACGGTCGATTTAAGCGAATAACTTGTGCACGCGGCTTACGGTTGTCATCTTGGCCGTCTTATACTGATAAGCTAAAGACACACCACGTGATTGCTTAGGAAAATTATGAACGCACAGACACATATCCCGCTTCGTCGTACCAAAATTGTTGCAACCTTAGGCCCCGCCAGTGACCGTGAGGGCGTTTTGGAGGCGATGCTTAAAGCGGGAGTAGATGTCGTACGTTTGAACTTCTCCCACGGCACGGCGGACGATCATCGCCGTCGCCTGCTTCAGGTCCGTGAAATAGCCGCCAAGCTGGGGCGTAGCGTGGCCGCGTTAGGCGATCTTCAAGGGCCGAAAATCCGTATCGCGCGCTTTAAAGAGGGCGCAGTTAGCCTTAAAGAAGGCCAGCCGTTCGTACTCGATATGGCAATGGACAGTGATTCAGGCGACGTTCATCAAGTGGGCTGTGACTACAAAACCCTTGCCCAGGATGTAGGCGCTGGCGACCGGCTGCTGCTGGACGATGGCCGTGTCGTGCTGGACGTTACCCGTGTAGAAGGCCAGCAAGTTCATACCCAAGTAGTGGTGGGCGGCAAGCTCTCCAACCACAAAGGTATTAACAAGCAGGGCGGCGGGCTTTCTGCCCCGGCACTGACGGATAAAGATAAGCAGGATCTCAAAACCGCCGTTGAGATTGGCGTCGACTACCTGGCTATTTCTTTCCCGCGCCATGCCGAAGACATGCTCGAAGCGCGTCGTCTGCTGGGCGAAGAGGGCAAAGAGATTGGCCTGGTAGCCAAAGTAGAGCGTGCTGAAGCCGTTGCCGATGAGGCGACGCTCGACGGTATTATTGAAGCCTCTGAAGCGGTCATGGTGGCACGTGGTGACCTGGGCGTTGAGATTGGCGATGCCAAGCTGGTGGGCGTGCAAAAGCGCATGATCAAACGCGCCCGCTCGCTCAACCGTGCAGTGATTACCGCCACCCAGATGATGGAAAGCATGATCTCGGCGCCGCTACCTACCCGCGCTGAAGTATTTGACGTGGCCAATGCCGTACTGGATAGCAGTGACGCCGTGATGCTGTCAGCGGAAACCGCCGCCGGTGATTACCCGGTGGAAACCGTGCAAGCCATGGCGCGTATCTGCCTGGGCGCCGAGCGTGAAAAGGTGGCACAAGAGTCCGGCCACCGGATTCATGAAGGCTTTACCCGCCCCGATGAAACGATCGCCCTTTCTGCAATGTACGCCGCCAACCATATGACCGGCGTGGCCGCGATTGCCTGCATGACCGCATCCGGCTATACACCACTGATTGCCTCGCGCATTCGTTCTGGTTTGCCGATTGTTGGCCTTGCCCATAACCCGGTCGCCCAGCGGCGTATGGCGCTGTATCGTGGGGTCGTTTCGCTGCCCTTTGATACCTCAGAGATGAGCGCTACCGAGCTTAATGCTCGCGCGTTAGAACTACTAGTACAGCATAAGCTTGCCGAGCCGGGCGACCACGTCATTCTGACCCGGGGCGATCATATGAATGCCCACGGCGGCACCAATACAATGAAAGTCATGACGATCGCCGAATAGCCGACCGACAAAAGGAACTCGCCTTTATGAACCTGACTCGCCGTCAGTTGCTCAACGCTTCACTGGGTTTGTCGCTGGCCGCCTTGTTGCCGGGTACTGTACTAGGAGCACTCGCATGGGCGGGGGCTGACAATGAAAGTGTCGACAGGCTTTCATTGGCTATTCATAGCGAAAGTGGGCCGCACCGCCTGGACGTTGAAGTAGCTAAAACCCCCGCTCAGCGCCAGCAGGGATTAATGGAGCGGGAGCACTTACCCGAGCAGCAAGGCATGTTGTTTCGTTTCGAGAACGAACAGCCTGCCGGCAACGCCTTCTGGATGTACCGTACGTTAATCCCGTTGGATATCGCGTTTATAGATAAAGAGGGGCGGATTGTCGCGATTAACACAATGCCGCCCTGTGAGTCCGATAACCCCGGCGCCTGCCCCGCGTATCCTGCCGGGGCGGCCTATTATTCAGCACTTGAAACCAACGCTGGCTATTTCGCTGCAAGGGGTATCAAAGTAAGCGATTGTGTATCAGTGCCTGGCGAGGCCGGATTTTGCCAGCCCGCTGATTAATAGAAACATCTATAACGCCGGGCGGCGTTTGCGAAAGCGGATCAGAATCAAGCCGATCCCTGCTACCACCAAGCCGCCGCCCGCTAGCTTATGGATACCCAGACTATCGCCCATCAGCAGCGCCCCTAAACCCACGGCCAGCACCGGTACTAAAAGTGTCATCGGTACCACCCGGTTGACCGGATGGCGCCGCAGTAAGGCGTACCAGATGCCGTAAGCAACAATTGACGACATTGCTGCGGTGTAGAAAACCGCGCCCCAGCCCACCCAGCTCGCCTCTTTGATTGCCTGCCACTGACCGTTTTCAAACAGCCAAGAGCCAATAGCTACCTGCGGTACTGCCAATAGCGCAACCCACCCAGCCAGTGCCAGCGGCGCAATAGCCGGACCGCGTTTGATCAGAAGCTGCGATACCGCCCAGCCAAAAGCACTCAGCAGTAGAATGGACAGCGGAAGCGGCGAAGGCAGCGTAGGTCCACCGGCCAGTACGATCACCCCGGCAAATGACAGCAGCAGGCCAGTCAATCGTTTGGGACCCAGCTTCTCCTTAAGAAATATGACCGCCAAGAGTGTGGCGAAGGGCGTTCCCATCTGCACCAGAAGTGCCCCGGTGCCCGCCTCCGACTGGCCCAGGCCAATAAACAGCAGGGCAAAGTGCAGAGTGCCGAAGGTAAAGGATAGCAGGAGTAGAAACGGTAGCTGGGTGCGCGCCACCGGATAGAAGGGCACCAGAAGAATAGCCACCAGCATAAAGCGCAGCGTGGTCATCAGCAGCGGCGGAAGCTCAGCGACTCCCACCTTGATAACAATAATATTGAGCGCCCAGATGGCAATGACCAACAGGCCGAGCAGCAGATCGCGTAGGGGCACGGCAGTATCCAATCAGAATGAAAAGTTCTGCGCATCATATCAGCTTGTGTGTCTTCCCTTCGTCCTTTAAGTCCCTACAATAGAGCGGGGCAGCCGCCTACAAACGGCGGCGGGCCTACCATAAAAAATTGATAAAAAAGGAATCACAATGACGCTGACACGCTCAATGGGTCGTTTAACTGTGGGTTTGGTTGGTGCTGCGCTGCTTTCGGCGGCATTCTCTGCGCAAGCACGCGAACTATCGGTTTCTACCGTGCTTTCAGAAGCCTTTCCCTGGGGGCAGGCCGCCGAAAAATGGGCGGAACTGGTCGAAGAACGCAGTGATGGCGAGCTTACGCTACGCGTTTATCCCAATTCTCAGCTGGTTTCAGGCGACCAGACTCGCGAATTTTCTGCAATGCGCTCGGGGTTGATCGATGCCGCGGTGGGTTCGACCATCAACTGGTCGCCGCAGGTACCGGAACTCAATCTATTCTCACTACCCTTTTTTATTCCGGATGAAGCCGCCGTGGATGCAGTAACTGGCGGTGAAGCTGGCGAGATGGTCTTTGAAGCGATTGAATCACGCGGTGTGATTCCGCTGGCATGGGGTGAAAACGGTTTTCGCCAAGTGTCGAACTCGCGTGGCCCCATTGCCGCGCCGGATGACCTTGATGGCTTAAAAATCCGCGTGGTGGGTTCGCCGCTGTTCCAAGATACGTTTAATGCTCTGGGGGCTGACCCCACACAAATGAGCTGGACCGATGCCCAGCCAGCGCTGACCACTGGCGCAGTGGATGGTCAGGAAAACCCGCTTTCTGTGTTTGACGTGGCGCGTATTGACCAAGTCGGTCAGCAGCATCTGACGCTTTGGAATTACATGAACGATCCGTTGATTTTTGCGGTGAACCAGCAAGTCTGGCAGACGTTAAGCGAAGAGCAGCAAACCTTGCTGCGCGAAACGGCGCTTGAGGCAGGTGAGTGGGAAACCGCGATGACCCGTGAACAGGAGAGCGAGCGCTTGGCCGCGATCCAAGAGCGCGGCGTAACGGTGACCGAGCTTACTGACGAGCAATACCAGACGTTTGTGGATGCGACTCAATCGGTTTACGAAAAATGGGCACCGCGTATTGGCGAATCACTGGTTGAGGCCGCGCAAACGGCTATCGACGGGCGCTAACCGCTGACTTTGATGGAACAACTACCGGCCTCCTTGAGGCCGGTAGACTTGGTTGTGAAGAGGCTTTTATGAAAGGCTTTCCTGATGCGCGCCCCGAGCGCTGGATAGGCGCGCTGGCGCTTATCGTAATTTCGTTGATTAGTCTGGGGAATGTAGTTACCCGCTATATTACCGGCGGCTCATTTTCGTTTACTGAAGAATTTTCCGTGTTTTTACTGGTGGTGTTGACGTTTGCTGGCGCGTCGGTAGCGCTGCGCCGTAACCGACACATCCGTATTGGCTTTCTGGAACGGGCATTGCCTTTGCGCTTTCGTCAGCCGTTAATAGTCTTTCAGGCGTTATGCGGTATCACCGTGCTTGGGCTGATTACCTGGTATGGCGGCAAGCTCGCCTGGCAGGAATACCAGTGGCAGTCACTTTCTCCAGGGCTTGGCTTACCCCAGTGGTGGTATCTGGTCTGTCTGCCGGTGCTAACGCTCGCCATGCTGTGGCGGTTACTGCAGCAAACCCGTGACCGGTTAACCGGGGAGCTTTCTGATGACGCCTGATGTCTGGATGATTCTGGCATTTGCCGGACTGCTGATTGCCGGTGTGCCCGTGGCCTTTTCGCTGGCCCTTTCGGGCGCCGTAGGTATCGTGCTTGGCCTGTCACCCGATATGCTGGCAACGTTGGGTACCAATACCTATAACAGCATTGCCAAATATCCTTTGATTGCGATTCCGCTGTTTATTCTTACCGGGCTGATTTTTGAGCGCTCGGGCGTCGCCCTGCGGCTGGTACGTTTTGCTCAGGCGCTGATTGGTCCACGTCACGGCGGCCTGGCGCTGGTGGCGGTACTGGTATGCATGATAATGGGTGGGATGAGCGGTTCAGGCCCCGCCGACGCGGCCGCCGTCGCCATGGTAATGCTGCCCAGCATGACCAAGGCGGGCTATCCCAAGCCGTTTTCAGCCACGCTAATTGCGGCCTCCGCCTCGACTGCCATTCTGATTCCACCGTCGGTGGCGTTAATTCTGTATTCCATTGTGGTGCCGGGGGTCGATCTGCGTGCGCTATTTGCCGCTGGCCTGTTCCCCGGCATTTTGGCCGGGCTGGCGCTACTGGTGCCCGCGCTGATTTTCGCTAAACGCAATGGTTGGGAAGGCGGCACGCTTACGGCAGATAATCCGCGCTTGAGCGTTCGGGCCACGTTTAAAGAAGCGTTGCCGGCGCTGTTTGCGCCCATTCTGATTCTGGGCGGCTTGCGTTCGGGGTTATTTACCCCCACTGAAGCCGCCGTGGTCGCCGTAGCCTATGGAACCCTGGTGGGGCTATTTTTAACCCGTGAGCTTTCCCTGCGCGATTTATGGGAGCTGCTCGGTGAAGCGGCGATTATTTCGGGCGTGGTGATGTTAATCATCGCCTTAGCGGGCATTTTTGCCTGGGCTGGCACGATGCTGGGCACCTTCCGGCATCTGGCTGAATGGATCATTGGGTTGACCGATAATGGCGTTTTGCTGCTGATACTGGTGATGCTCGCGGTGCTGGTCGCGGGCATGTTGCTGGATGCGATCTCTATCTATCTGATTATGATGCCGATTTTGATACCAGTGATGCAGCATTTTGAATGGAATCCAGTCTGGTTTGGGATTTTGCTGGCGATGAACATCGCGATCGGCCAGTTTACGCCGCCCGTTGCGGTCAACTTAATGGTCACCACTGAAGTCGCTAAAATTCGCCTTGAGCACACGATTGGGTGGGCACTGGTATTCGTGGTTGCCATGGGCTGTGCGCTTGCCCTAGTGGCGATATTTCCCGAGATTGCGCTTTGGCTGCCACGCCTGCTGGGCTACAACGTGTAAGTAGTAAAAAAGTTAAATGACGCTAATATAAGATAGATCGTCTAATGCTTTGCTAATAACGGCCCATGCAAAATATGCATAGCCATTAACGGTAGCTAAACGTTACGTGCGGTTAAACTCGTGTTTCAATAGGCTGTGAAAGGGTTTGCCCAGCACTGATGCTAGCTACTTCGCCAAGCGACGCTTTTTTCGCTAAAGTAGTGATCGTCGGTACACCAAATGCCGGGCTATAACAGTTTGTCTTGAAAACGTTTTGAAACGTAATTCACCTGAGGGAACGGATCGACAGGTGGTTTCAAAGCGCATAACGCTCACAACATCAAGATAGAGGTGTGTTTATGAATCGCCATGTATTTTCTACCGCCGCCTTTTCGGGCGCGTTGATTGCAGCGGCCACGTTTGCTGCTCCGGCCGTCGCCCAAGAGCGCTATATCACAATTGGTACCGGTGGCCAAACCGGCGTTTACTACGTCGTAGGCCAGTCGGTATGCCGCATGGTGAACCGCGGTAGTGAAGATCACAATATTCGCTGTAACGCGCCTTCAACCGGTGGCTCTGTCGCTAACGTCAACGGCATGAAGAGCGGTGAGCTGGACATGGGTGTTGTTCAGTCTGACGTTCAATTCCGCGCCTATAATGGTGAAGCCAACTTCGAAGAAGAAGGCCCGTGGGAAGACATGCGTTCTGTCTTCACTATGCATGGTGAGCCGCTGACCGTGGTTGCCCGCGCAGATTCCGGTATCGAGAATATCAGCGACTTCCCTGGCAAGCGCGTTAATATTGGTAACCCAGGTTCTGGTCAGCGTAACACCATGGACGTCGTCATGGACGCGTTCGGTTGGGACGAAGATACTTTTTCACTGGCATCTCAGCTAGACGCAGCAGAGCAGGCTTCTGCGCTGTCTGACAACAATATCGATGCCATGGTGTATGTAGTAGGCCATCCCAATGGTTCTATCCAGGAAGCGACCACCACAATTGATGCGCGCCTGGTGTCTGTTACCGGCGATGAGATCGACAGCCTGATCGAAGAATACCCCTACTACACGCGTTCGGTTATTCCAGGCGGCCTGTACCGTGGTAACGATGAAGATGTTGAAACCTTCGGCGTCGCAGCAACGTTCGTGTCCTCCGCTGACGTAGATGAAGATATCGTTTACGAAACCGTTAAAGCCGTGTTCGAAAACTTCGATCGTTTCAAACGCCTGCACCCGGCATTTGAAAACCTTAACGAAGAAGACATGATCTCTGATGGTTTAACCGCCCCGCTGCATGACGGCGCTGAGCGTTACTACCGTGAGCGTGGCTGGATCGAGTAAGGCATAGCCATGACGCTATTAGCCAAGGCCAATAGCGATCGTTTTTGAAGTGCAAAGCGCGGGCACCTGGAGTGTCCGCGCTTCTTGTTGAAAGCGCTGACAATCAGCGCTGACCATTAGGCAGGGCAAGCGTATGCGTGATGACAAACAACCCACGGCAGCCACTGGAAGCGACCTGGATGATATGGTCGCCTCCAGTGACTCAGGGGCAAGGAAGCCTCACGGCGTACCCGGTAAGCTGCTGGTAAGTATCGCAGCTGTTTGGTCGCTGTTTCAGCTATGGATTGCATCGCCACTTCCTTATATTGTCGGCTTCGGCGTTTTTAGTGCTACCGAAGCACGCTCCATTCACTTAGCATTTGCGCTCTTTTTGGCTTTTATGGCCTACCCGGCGCTAAAGCGCTCCCCGCGTGATCGTATCCCTCTGCAAGACTGGGCGTTTGCAGCAGTAGCCGCGTTTTGCGGTGCCTATCTGTTTATTTTTTATTCGGACCTGGCGCAACGCCCGGGGCGACCCATTACCCAGGATATTGTGATCGGGATACTGGGCATTGTGATGCTGCTGGAAGCCACTCGACGTGCCCTTGGGCCTCCGTTGATGATCGTTGCCGCTCTGTTTATCGGCTATTCCCTATTTGGCCCCTATATGCCGGGTATTCTGGCTCACCGGGGGGTTAGCCTGGGTGGTTTGATCAATCATCAGTGGCTGGGAACACAAGGTGTCTTCGGTATTGCGCTAGGTGTATCCACAAGCTTCGTATTCCTATTTGTTTTGTTTGGCGCACTGCTCGATAAAGCGGGTGCGGGTAACTATTTTATTAAAGTCGCATTTTCAATGCTGGGCCACCTTAAGGGTGGGCCCGCGAAGGCGGCAGTCGTTGCCTCGGGCATGACCGGCTTGATCTCAGGTTCATCGATTGCCAACACGGTGACTACCGGTACGTTTACTATCCCCATGATGAAGCGGGTAGGGTTTAGCTCTGAAAAAGCCGGGGCGGTTGAAGTATCTTCATCGGTTAACGGGCAGATCATGCCGCCGGTTATGGGTGCTGCAGCGTTCCTGATGGTTGAATACGTTGGTATTCCTTATGTAGAAGTTATCAAGCACGCGTTTCTACCCGCCGTTATTTCGTATATCGCGCTGATCTATATCGTCCACCTGGAAGCCTTGAAAGCCAATATGACGGGGCTGCCTTCGAGTAACCCGGCGCGACCACTGCTTAATAAAGTGATTGGCTTTTTGACCGGCTTACTGCTGCTAATGGGGCTGTCGGTGGCGGTCTATTATGGTTTGGGATGGCTAAAACCGGTGCTGGGTGAGTCAACACCTTGGGTGGTATCGGTGGGTTTGGTCTTCATTTATGTTGGGCTTTTAAAAATCAGCTCTAACTACCCTGAACTGGAAATGGACGACCCGACTTCCAAGATCATTACACTGCCGCAAACCCGGCCGACCGTTATGGTGGGCTTGCACTATATCCTGCCGGTTATTGTGCTGGTGTGGTGTTTGATGGTGGAGCGCCTTTCGCCTGGGCTTTCGGCGTTTTGGGCGACCATGTTCATGATCTTTATCATGGTGACACAGCGGCCGATTATCGCCATCTTCCGTGGGCGTAGCAAAATGGCCGCTGACATTAAAGAGGGCTTTTTGGATCTGTGGGACGGCTTGGTAACCGGCGCGCGCAATATGATCGGTATCGGTATCGCAACTGCCACGGCGGGCATCATTGTTGGTGCCGTATCGCAAACCGGCGTAGGTCTGGTGCTGGCGGATGTCGTTGAGATTTTATCAGGCGGTAACCTGATGATGATCCTGCTGCTTACCGCGCTGCTGAGCCTGATCTTGGGTATGGGCCTGCCGACAACGGCCAACTACATCGTGGTATCGGCATTGATGGCACCGGTGATTGTGCTGCTGGGCCAGCAAAACGGGCTGATTGTGCCGCTGATTGCGGTGCATCTGTTCGTCTTCTACTTCGGCATTATGGCGGATGTTACCCCCCCGGTGGGCCTGGCTTCCTTTGCCGCCGCGGCGATCTCGGGAGGCGACCCGCTACGCACAGGCTTCCAAGCGTTCTATTACAGTCTGCGTACGGCAGCGCTGCCGTTCTTGTTCATCTTTAACACGGATCTGCTGTTAATCGATGTTACGGTCATGCAGGGCGTGGTGGTGTTTATCGTCGCGACGATTGCCATGCTGATCTTCGCGGCGGGCACCCAAGGCTTTATGTTGACACGTAACCGCTGGTACGAATCGCTGCTGTTACTGCTGGTCGCCTTTACGCTTTTCCGCCCCGGCTTCTGGATGGATCAGATTCATGACCCCTATGAGTCGGTACCCCCCGCGCAGCTTGCCGATGCGTTAGAGCGTGTGGACGATGGCAGCAGCCTGCGCGTGCAGATTGCCGGTGAGGATGCTTTTGGCGCCCCCATGTCGACTTACATTCTAGTGCCGGTACCCAGCGGTGAAACGGGCCAAGAACGCCTGGAAAATCTGGGTATAGAGCTCTATGTCGATGGTGATCAAACGCTGGTCGATTTCGTCGAGTTTGGTAGCCCCGCGGCCGAATTGGGCTTTGATTTCGATCAGGAAATTACCGAAGTTCTCGCGCCCGTTAACCGCTGGACCAAAGAGTGGATGTGGTTGCCTGCCTTGGGGCTCTTCGGCTTAGTGGTCCTTATGCAGCGTCGTAGGCGTCGTCAGGAACCTGATGACACAATGGCCAAAGCGTAACGGAGGTTGCTATGTACCAGAAAGTACTGCTGCCCGTGGATTTGAACGAAGAGGCCTCCTGGAAAAAAGCGTTACCTACGGCGGTAACGCTTTGCCAGACTTTCGGTGCATCGCTGCATATTGTCAGCGTGTTGCCGGAGTTTAAGATGCCGATGGTGGGGGCTTATTTTCCCAAAAACTTCTCAGAAAAGGCGAATGCTGCCATGAAGGAGGCGCAGCATACGTTTATTCAAGAAAATGTGCCGAAGGATATTCAAACCCAGAGCATCATTGTTGATGGGTCCCCCTGGGAGGCGATCACCAAGGTCGGTAAACAGCTGGATGCCGACCTTATCGTGATGGCCTCGCATACCAAGCATAAGTTTGTGGACTATGTGCTGGGACCTAATGCCGAGCATGTGGTGCATCATGCCAAGGTCTCGGTCATGATCGTGCGTTAAGCATCCATCGTTTGCTTAATGGCAGGTGCTTTGAAAAACCCCAGCTTAGCCAAGCTGGGGTTTTTTTATAGGCGCGGCGATGCCTGTTGGTTAAACTAAATTTATTGACACATAACAGCTAACTACCTTTGCTATCCGGACGTATGAAAAAACTCGTGTTTTGCCTGACCTAAATAGTGAGATCACGTACTCTTATAGAGTCTCTATTAATGGCTCGTTTACAACATTTTAGATCCAGGCTCCATGAGGAAATAATGATGAAAGCCTTATTAGTTAGAGGGCTACTGCTGGCTTTGTGCATTCCCCAAATGGGAGTGGCTGGCGAATCAGCAGCTTTAGAAGCGCCCCAAGGCGCGGCGCTGTTAGAAATTAGAGGCGATATTACCCAAGAGAATGCGCTTGAAGGCGCGCGATTTGACTTTGCAATGCTGAAAGACCTTCCCCAGTTCGGTTTTGATACGAGCACGCCCTGGACCAGTGGCGTCAGCTATTATTCTGGCCCACTGATGCGCGATCTGCTGGAGCGTGTCGGCGCCAATAGTGAGATGGTAAGGGTGGCGGCGCTGAATGGCTACGAAGCTGAAATTCCTGTCAGTGATTTTTATGAGTATGACGTAATACTGGCACTTGAGCGCAACCACGCGCCAATGCCTATCCGTGAGTATGGCCCGCTATGGGTGCTGTATCCGTTTGATCAGGATGACACTTTATTAAATGAAAAAATGCGCTTTAGAGCTGTTTGGCAGGTGATGCGTATTGATGCGCTTAAGTAGCTCCGTGACGCAGTCTCCCAGCCTACTGCGTTATCCCCGGCGTCTAAAACTGGTGGCCATCATTACCGTGCTGCTGTTTGCCGCAGCACTCGTGGTTGCCGCACTTGCCGCATGGCGTCAGGACAACCTCACCCAAAGCCTGCGCGAAGATACCTCGTGGGTAGTGTATAAGCTTGACCGTGATGCGGTGCAGCTTCTTAACCATTTACTTGCGACAGCTCGAACCGATATTACACCGCCGGTGCAAAATGAACTGAACATGCGCTTTGAGCTGTTATACAGCCGCCTTACGCTGCTTCAGGAGGGTGAGGTCAGTACGCTGTTGCATGCCATTGGTGATGCGAGTGAATTAATGGCGCACATACAGCAGCAAATGGAAACACTGGACACCATGTTTGCGCCGTATAGTGAGCTTGAATCACTACCCGTTAGCTCGCTTGAAACGGCACTGGATAGGCTAACGCAGTTAACTGAACGATTTGTAATTACGATTAACGGCTACCTGGCAGAGTCCGCCACTGAAGAGCGCATATGGCTGAGTACGCTTTATAAGCTCTTAATGACGCTGCTGCTGGGTATGAGTCTGGCCGTGCTGTTAGTGATAGGCTTCTTGCTACGTGAAATGCGTGAAAGCGCGGCCGCTAGGCGCGAGCAGGAGCAGCTAAGTCGGCAGTTGGAAGTTACTGCTGAGCAAGCCCAGGCTGCTAACCACGCTAAATCAGATTTTCTGGCCATGGTAAGCCATGAGATTCGCACGCCGCTTAACGGTGTGATCGGCATGAGCGAGCTGTTACGCGAGCCGACAAGCCCGGCTCAGGTGGAAGATTATGCCCGGACGATTCACGACAGCGCCAACCAACTGCTGGCCATGATCAATGAGATTCTCGATTTCTCTAAAATTGAAGCTGGCCACTTAACACTCGAAACCACACCGACGGCACTAAAGCCCTTGATTGATAGCGTAGTGGCCCTCTTTGAGCCGCGTGCGAAGGCGAAAGGCTTGGTATTAAGGGTAAATGTTGATGCCTTGGTGCCCCCTTGGATCATGATTGACGCTGGTCGTTTCAGGCAGATCTTACTGAACCTGGTGGCCAATGCGACGAAGTTCACCGACCACGGTGAAATACATATTCATGTCTCGTCAACGGTTGAAAACTTGTTGCTCGAAGTCATCGATACCGGCTGTGGGCTTAACGAGGAGCAGCAGGAAACTTTATTTGAACCCTTCCAACAGGCTAACTCCTCAATTGCACGTCGCTATGGCGGCACTGGCCTCGGGCTTGCCATTTGCAAGCGGTTGAGCGAGGCCATGCAGGGACGTTTAGGTGTGCAGAGCCAGCCGGGGCAGGGCAGTACCTTTTGGTGTGAGTTGCCGCTTGTAAAGGCCAGTCCGGAAACCGCATCTCTGCCTAATGAGCCGGCGGGAGACTTTGCGGGTACAACGCTACTGCTGGTCGAAGATAACGCGGTCAACCGCAAGGTAGCGACGAGCCTGTTATCGCGCTTAGGGTGCGATGTGGTCTGTGCAGAGAATGGTCAGGATGCGCTAACCATGGCGCAGTCTCTGCAGATGCATTTAATTTTCATGGATATTCAGCTACCGGATATGGATGGCCTGATGGTCACCCAACGCCTGCGAGAGCAGGGCGGCTGGTTGGCTCAGGTGCCTATTGTGGCCATGACCGCCGGCGGCAATGATCGCCAGCGCTGCCTTGCCGCGGGTATGAACGACTATATTACCAAACCGCTCTCCTTATCAGCGCTGAGTAACGTGCTTACGCTGCACCTATTGTCGTCAAGGCAAGATTTATTGCTACCGTCGCTCGAACAGTTAAACGAAGATGCGCCAGAGCACGCATTACTCAACATCAACACACTGAATATGCTGCTGGAAAATCTGGGAGATGAGCGGTTAATCCAGCTTATGGTGCTTTATCAACAGCAGGTAAGCGATTATCTCTTACAGTTGGCGGCTTACCTTGCGGCATCGGAACGCCTGTTTGATGAACAGCTGCAACAGGTAGCGCGGTTGGCGCACCAGCTGCGCGGTGAATCATTGAGTATGGGCGCAGAGCAGTTAGCGGATGATGCCCAGCATCTTGAGCTATTAGCCCATGAAGAGGGCCATACCCCGTGCCAGCTAGACAGCGTGTTTAGTTTATTACGCCATAACGCTGCTCGAACGCTTACAGAACTTGAACGGTGGCGGCGCGACGTTCTACAAAGCTAGTACCTGAAAAGCTAGTACCTGAAAAGCTAGTACCTGAAAAGCTAGTACCTGAAAAGCGGGATCCTGAAAACCAAGAGACACTGAACGCTGGTTTACAACGTCAGCCTTCTGGAGCCGTGTGCTTATCTTCTACCAAGGGATGAGAGCTAATCCTGTCCTCGTGCTCTATCGTCGTAGCCAATAATAAACAATACTGTCAAAGCACGTTTAATAATCATAAAACTCAGGAGCCTTGTCATGATCTATGCCAATCCAGGTGAAAACGGGTCAGTTGTCTCATTTGAAAAACGCTATGGCAACTATATCGGCGGTGAGTTTGTGCCTCCCGTTAACGGCCAATACTTTGATAATGTTAGCCCTGTTAATGGTCAGGTATTCTGCGAAATCCCGCGCTCTACCGCCGAGGATATCGATAAAGCGCTGGATGCTGCGCACAAGGCAGCGCCTGCCTGGGGTAAAACCGCCGCTGCTGAACGCAGCAATATTTTATTAAAAATCGCCGACCGCATTGAACAGAATATCGAAATGCTGGCCGTAGCCGAAAGTTGGGATAACGGTAAAGCCGTTCGCGAAACGTTAAATGCGGATATCCCTCTGGCCGTTGATCATTTCCGCTACTTTGCAGGCTGCCTGCGCGCTCAGGAAGGCAGCGCTGCGGATATTGATGCCAATACGGTGTCCTACCACTTTCACGAACCGCTAGGCGTGGTTGGGCAGATCATTCCTTGGAATTTCCCGATTTTAATGGCCGTCTGGAAGCTGGCGCCCGCGCTTGCCGCCGGTAACTGCGTGGTACTTAAGCCTGCCGAACAAACCCCGGCTTCCGTGCTGGTACTCATCGAGCTGGTTGGCGATTTGCTGCCCGCTGGTGTCGTCAATATTGTTAATGGCTTCGGTGCCGAAGCTGGGCAAGCGTTGGCCAGCAGCAAGCGCATCGCCAAGATCGCATTCACCGGTTCCACCCCGGTCGGCTCGCACATCCTTAAATGCGCGGCTGAAAATATTATTCCCTCCACCGTAGAGCTTGGCGGTAAATCGCCCAATATTTACTTTGCCGATATCATGAACGCCGAACCGACGTTTATCGATAAAGCGGTCGAGGGTTTGGTACTGGCGTTCTTTAACCAGGGCGAAGTATGTACCTGCCCATCGCGCGCGCTGATTCAGGAAAGCATGTACGACGAGTTTATGGCGAAAGTGATGGAGCGCACCCAAACCATCAAGCGTGGTAACCCGCTGGATACCGATGTTCAGGTCGGCGCTCAAGCCTCTCAGGAACAGTTCGACAAAATCATGTCGTACATGGAGATTGCCCGTGAAGAAGGCGCGGAGTTCTTGACCGGGGGCAACAAAGAAACCCTGGATGACAGCATTAACGGCGGTTACTACATCCAGCCGACGCTGCTTAAAGGCAACAATAAAATGCGCGTTTTCCAGGAGGAGATTTTTGGCCCGGTAGTCGCGGTCACGACCTTCAAGGATGAAGAAGAGGCGCTCGCGATTGCCAACGACACCGAGTTTGGCTTGGGCGCGGGTGTATGGAGTCGCGATATCAACGTGGCGTTTCGTATGGGCCGGGGCATCCAGGCCGGCCGTGTATGGACCAACTGCTATCACCAATACCCGGCTCACGCCGCGTTTGGTGGCTACAAGAAATCCGGCGTCGGCCGTGAAACCCACAAGGTTGCCCTCGAACACTATCAGCAAACCAAGAACCTGCTGATTAGTTACGACATCAATCCGTTGGGCTTCTTCTAAACCACGCTTACGTGCTACCCCCGCTCGGTATTGCCGAGCGGGATTGTTAGTCCCCTGATACCCGCTATTGGTTATTGATTTCCGGGTGACCGTTTCTTGCCAGCCAGAGGCGCGCTATCCGCTCAGCGTGGGCCAGATTGCTCGCGACAGCTAGCTTGCCCATTTCGCGACGTATGCCAGCACGTTTGATTTTTAACATCATGCGCGGCGGTAGCCCGACGAAGATAATGCCCACTTTCTGTTCGCTCAGTTCGCGACGCAATGTATCCAGCGCCACCATGGCGGTAGTATCCAGGCTGGGCACATCGCGCATATCCAACACGATAATGCGCACGCTGTGATCAATCATGCGCAGTGTCGCAATAGCCTTTTCAGCAGCGCCAAAAAACAGCGGTCCCGTGATCTTGTAATGCGCCACTTCAGCTGGGTATTGCGCGTGCGTATCCGGCGCGGTGAAGCGCTGGGTATTGGTCAACTGCGCCATCCGGCGAATAAACAGAGCGGCGGCTAGGCCTATGCCGACAGCTACCGCTATCACCATGTCGAAAATGACGGTGAGCAGAAAGCAGATCACTAGTACCCATACATCGCTTGCGGGGGCGCTTTTCAGCGTGTGAACAAAGTGGCGTGCTTCGCTCATGTTCCAGGCAATGATAAACAGTAAGGCTGCCAACGCCGCCATGGGAACGTAGCCCAGCACGCCCGCCAGGACGACTACGGCCAACAGTACCACCAGCGAATGTACCAGTGCGGCTATCGGCGAAAACGCCCCGCTTTTGATATTGGTAGCGGTACGGGCAAGCGCTGCGGTCGCGGTTATGCCACCAAAGAAAGGGACTACCATGTTGCCCAGTCCCTGACCGATCAGTTCGGCATTCGGGTTGTGACGTGTGCGGGTCAAACCGTCGGCCACAACCGCGCACAGTAGTGATTCGATCGCCGCCAACAAGGCGATGGCAAGCGCCGGGCCAAGTAACGACTGAATCAAGGCGAAGTTGATTTCAAGCGGCGTGCCATCCTCCCCCAGAAAATGCCACGGCAGCGCAACGCTTGGCGCAAAGGGCGGAATGCCATTGCCGTTTTCGCCTTGAAACTCCCAGCTAAACCGTGAGGCGATAGTGTCGACCTCAATGCCGCCCAGGGTCAGCAAAAAAGCTGCCAGCGTGCCCACCGTTAATCCAACCAGCGGCGCTGGAATCGGCGTTTTTAGACGCGGCCAGATCAATAGTGTGGCTAGGGTAGCAAGTCCGACGCTGATATCTGCCAGCGACAGGCCGGGCAGTGCCTGGCTGATCAGCATCAAATTATGCAGGGTGCTGTCACCCAGCTCGACACCGGATAAGCCTAGAAAATCAGGCAGTTGTAGCAGTGCGATCACCACGCCAATACCTGCCGTAAAGCCTAGAATTACCGGGTAGGGGACATACTGAATCAGGCTGCCCAGGCGTGAAAGCCCGAGTGCAACCAGAATTGCCCCGGCCATCAGCGTGGCAATTAGTAGCCCGCCCAAACCGTGATGGGCAACGATAGGAAATAGAATGACTACAAAGGCCGCCGTGGGGCCTGAGATGTTAAACCGTGAGCCACCCGTCAAGGCGATTACCGCACCCGCCACGATAGCGGTATAAAGCCCATGTTGAGGCGGTACGCCAATCGCAATCGCCAGCGCCATGGAAAGCGGCACCGCTACCACGCCAATGGTGAGACCCGCCATCACATCGCGCTTCAACATGCCGAGCGTATAGCCTTCACGCCAGGCGTTAAGCAATGCGCTGCCAGGCATCGGAAACACATAGTCCGAGGGGCGATTCGCGCGGGACATGGGTAGGCCTCTTGAGTGGCGAATAGATATACGCTTTACGCTACTCCTGACCTCAAATTTGCACAATCGGACGTTAGTGCGGTGCCCTTAAGGCACAAAAAATAAAACGCCCGGTGATGGCCGGGCGTTCTAGAAATATAGCGATTAAATGGCTTACTCGCTGGCAGTTTCCGCGTTTCTTTCGTGATGGTCATGCTCACCGCGGCGGCCGTGGCCTTTACCGTCGCCACGGTGCTCTTCGCGCACCTCTTGCATGGCATTTTTTAAAGCGTCGCGTTCTTCTTCAGAAAGAAGTTCCGCGACTTTTTCGTGGTGCTCTTCACGCAATGCCTGCATGGCCTGATAGTGTTCAGCGTTCAGCTCATTAAGGGCCGTTTGCTGCTCTTCATCTAATCCAGCACGCTCATATACTTCCTGGCGGCGCTCTTCCATGCGCTGTTGGAATGCTTCACGATCAACCTCTGAGGCATGGTCTTCGTGTTGGTTTGCCTGGGCTGCAAAAGCGAGCGGCGTTAGCGCGAAAGCAAGCAGAGCGGGAGCAAAAACCTGACGTAATGACATTTTCATAACGTACCTCTTGGTAAGTTGACGATGTCAGTATCAAGCGGCGAAGTGCAAATCGTATGCACGGAGTGTGCAATAACGGTGATGTTGGTGGACTATGGCTATTTGCTAAACACTTTCTTCGCATAAGGAATGATAAATGCCATACGCCCGTTTTGTTTGCCGCTACCTTGGCTTGGGCACGCTTGCTCTGCTGCTTGGTGGATGCACTGCAACGCACTATGTTCATAACGATCAATCGGCTATTGAGCAGCGTGTCTCACCGCGTGATACCGTGACCTTTGAGCGTCTTGATCCGCAGCCTTATACCCCGGCTGATTGGCCGCAAATGCTCAATGCTCAAGTACTGCTTCCCCATACCCAAGGCTTGGAACGTCGCCCGGCGGCGTTGATTGTTCACGGCGGGGGATGGCGCAATCGTGGTCCAAACGATATGCAGGGGATTGCTGAACAGCTGGCAGAGCAGGGCTATGTCACGATCAACATCGAGTATCGCTTTGCCCCTGAGTATCAGTTTCCCGCTCAGCTTTACGATCTAGAGCAAGCCATGAACTGGCTTCACGCCCATGCGGCAGAGTGGCGTATAGACACCGACAGAGTAGTGGGGGTTGGTTACTCTTCCGGGGCGCATCTGGTAAGTCTGCTAGCCGTGGCGGGGGCTGAAGGCCCACTCGCGGCCCCTTATGGCGGCGAGCATACCCGGCTAGCCGCCGTGGTGGCGGGTGGGCTTCCAAGTGATTTGCTGAAATTCGATGATGGCCCGCTGGTGGTTGATTTTATAGGCGGCACGCGCGCCGAGAAAACCGAAGCCTATACGCTGGCATCTCCCGCTCGCCAGCTAATCCCTCAAGCGCCGCCGTTTTTCCTGTTCCATGGCAAGTGGGACAGGCTGGTGCCCGTCGACCATGCCACTGATTTTTATCGGGCTCTACAAGCTCAAGGAACCCCGAGCGAGCTTTATCTCCAGCCATGGCGTGGCCATTTAGCCAGCTTTATATTCCGCGGCAGCGCCATGAAAGCGGCCATTGCTTTTTTGAATCGCCAGGTTGATACAAACGATTAGCCCTCTGGCTGATACTTATATCCTACCCCATACACTGAGCGAATGATCTCCTGCTCGGGGAGGGCTTCAGTGATTTTTTTACGTAACTTTTTAATATGGCTATCCACGGTGCGCTCTGACACGATGCGGTTATCGCGGTACATGTGATCCATTAGCTGCTCACGGCTAAAGATTCGCCCCGGCGATTGCATCATCACCCGCAGCAGCTGAAATTCAACCGCAGTGAGCCCTATATCATGGCCATGGGCTAGGGCTTGCCAGCCATCTTCGTTGAGAGTGACCGGCGCCAGTGTTTCAGGTTGATCCGCCGTGACTTGTTCAGCAAGGGCTTGGCTTCTGCGTAGCACGGCTTTTACCCTGGCCACCACTTCGCGGGGGCTAAAGGGTTTACAGATGTAGTCATCGGCGCCCAGCTCTAACCCTAGCAGGCGATCCACCTCCTCTACCTTGGCGGTGACCATGATAATGGCGATCGTAGGCCACAGCTGGCGTATTTCCCGGCATAGCGTGAGGCCATCTTTGCCGGGCAGCATAACGTCTAACAGGATTAGCTTGGGGGAGTTTTCCTGTAGCCAGGGAAGCACTTCGTCACCATGACCAAGCGTGGTCACGGCATAGCCATGAGAACTTAAGTAGTCATCCATCAGGCGAGCAATTTTGGGTTCGTCTTCAACGATCAACAACGAGGCGTCATGCGACATAGTGGACTCGCTCAGTAGTTAATGAACAGTGAGTATTAATGGGCAGTGAGCAACGGAAAACGCAGCGTCCAGCAAAGGCCGCCGAGCTGGGTGTTTGTGGCCTTAAGCGTTGCCCCGTGAGCATTGACCAGCGCGCTGGCAATCGAAAGCCCTAAACCGCTGCCGCCGCTGGCACGGTTACGCGACCCCTCTACCCGGTAAAGACGCTCGGTAAGCCGCACAAGCTCACTTTCGGGCACACCGGGTGCGCTATCTTGCCAGGTAATCACCGCATGATGGTGTTGGATGCCAAGCGTCACCTGAAGTTTGCCTGGGGCATCGGTATAGGCGCAGCTGTTATCCAGCAGATTATTCCATAGCTGATGCAGGCGCTGAGCATCGCCGTGAATCATAACGCCGGGGGCAATATGCGTGGTCAGGGTAAGGCCGCTTTCCTTGAGCCAGCGGTCGGCGTCCTCAAGGCGACTGGTCAGGCTTTCGCTAAGATCCATCGGGGCTAAATGAATATCCAGCGCCCCGGCATCACTTTGCGAGAGCAGACGTAAATCGGCGACCAGACGTTCGAGCTGAGCCACTTCCTGGGCAAGAGAAAACAGATTTTCCTGATTCAGAGGGCGAATGCCATCCTGCATGGCCTCAATTTCACCACGCAATACGGCAAGCGGCGTACGTAGCTCGTGAGCCGTATCGGATACCCAGCGCGAGCGCGCGTCCCGGTTGGCTTCAAGAGTCGCTGCCAAAACGTTAAAGTCCCGCGCCAGACGCGAAAGCTCGTCGCGGCCACGCTCGGGCAGGCGGGAGTGATAATTGCCTTCGGTGAGACGCCGTGTCGCAATGGCCAGGGCACGCGTGCGTCGGCTCAGCCACCAGGAGAGCCCGGCTGCCAGCAGCAGTGAGGCCAGGCCAATCGAGATGACGATAATCATCAAATTGCGCTGCTGGCGCTCTAAAAAGTGATTTTCCATGCGCTCAAGCATTTGCTGAGGCGGACGAAACCCTAGCTCGCCGATTTCCAGATCGTTGCTATAAAGCGTTAGCCAGCGCCAATCGCTCGAGCCCGTTCGATTATCCATGGGCGGGATAACAAACCGGCCGTCGGGGGCACGTAGCGCAAAATCCCGGGCTTCACCCAGCGGGGAAGGGCGCTCGCGGTCTTCCTGGCCTAGCTCAAAGCGCACAATATTCGGCCAGCGGCGGGGCTTGTTTTCCAGCCATTGCCAGTTGTTCTGCGTTTCCCAGCGGGTAATCAAGCCATCGGCCAGCAGCATGGCACGGCGCTCCTGGGCCTGACTTAAGTAATCGAGAAAGCCACGATCGATACTGTAGGAAACCGCCAGGAACATGCTGGCTGAAATGGCCACGTTAACGCTTAATATGGCCGCAAACAGCTTTAAGCCCAGCCGTGAGGGCCGCCATTTGGGAAACGAAAAAACCATCAGGTGGTGCCTTCCTGGCCAGGTTGACGTGGCATGCTCAATCGCTCGCGCCAGTTCTCCATGCCCAGATAGAGACACGGCACCAGAACCAGCAAAATAGCGGTCGCAAAAATCATCCCAAAGCCAAGCGATATGGCCATCGGGATCATGAAGCGCGCCTGGCGGGAGGTTTCGAGAATCATCGGCGCCAGACCTAAAAAGGTGGTTAGGGTGGTCATCATGATAGGACGTAAACGCCGGGTGGCCGCCGCTACAATGGCTTCCCGCGGGGCCATGCCTTCGCGCCGCTTGCGGTTGGCGTAATCGATCAGCACCAGAGCGTCATTGATCACCACCCCGGAGAGCGCCAGCATACCCAGCAGGCTGATAATCGAAAGCCCAAACCCCATGATGATATGCCCCATCACCGCACCGACAATACCAAAGGGGATCGCCGCAAGCACCAGCAAAGGCTGCAGATAGCTCCTGAACGGAATTGCCAACAGCGCGTAGAGGGCCGCCAGCATAAGCCACATGGCGGTGCGCAGCGTAGCAAGGTTGTCAGCGGTATCCTGCTGGCGCCCGCCCAAGCTGACCTCAAGCCCTGGCCAGGTGTTCTCAAGTATCGGGAAAACGTCTTCCTGCAGTGTTGCCAACACCTGATTAATGGTTCTATCACCTTCGGCATCGGCCGTCACGGTAATGATCCGTCGGCCATCAATACGCTGTAGGCTGCTGGAGGCCTGGCTGAGGGTAATATCCGCCACGCGGGAAAGCGGCACGCTAAGCCCGTCCGGCGTGCGAACGGGCATGCGGTAAAGCTCGTTTAAGCTATCGCGGTCGGCTTCTGGCAAGCGAACTTCCACACTAATCTCGCGGCGCCCGACAAACTGCTCAACAGCGGTAGCACCCTGCAAGGGGCCACGCAGTGCCTGGGCCAAGTCGCTGCCGGTAAGGCCCAGCGCCCGACCTTCTGCGGAAAGGCGCATTTCCAGCTGCGGCTTACCATCGCCAATACCGCTATCGATATCGGTTAGCCCGTACTCACCCAGCTCATCGGCAAGCCGTGAAGCGGCCGCTTCAAGCACCTGAGTGTCGGGGTGAGACAGACGTAGGCTAAGCGCCGCGCCACTGCCGGGGCCTCCAAAATCGGATTCAAAACGCACCGACTGAGCGCCGACCAAGTCTCCGGCAAGCGTGCGCCACTCACGCGCAATACGCGAGGGTGGCCAGGCTTCCAGGCTATCATTTGCGATATCAAGCCTGACCTGTAGCTCTTCGCCGTCTAGGCGGCTGCGCGTGCTGCTAAAGCTGAGCGTGTCTTCCTGCTCGCTCAATGTCTGAGCGGCATTAAGCAACTGCTGACTAAGCTCCCGGCTAACGCTGATGTTGGTGCCAATGGGCAGCGTGACGGTTGCTTGAACCTGATCCGACTCCGCGCGGGGCATCAGCGAGAAACCCAGCCGCCCGCTCATTATCCAGGCGAGAGCCACGACCAGCACCGCTACTCCTAGCGCGACGCTTAGCAGGCGCTGATTGAGCGCACGCTGTAGAAAAGGCTCAAACTGGCGGTAGGTAAAGTGGTGTAAGCCGCTCTGCATGCGTTGACGCACCGCTTCCAGTGGCCGCTGCCAGGCCGGTGTTTCACGCGGCTTGCGGCTGTGGGCCAGGTGCGCGGGGAGAATAAACAGCGCTTCTGCCCAGGAAATCAGAAACACGGTGATGACCACGACCGGCACGGTCGCAAACAGCATGCCCAAAAAGCCGGGTAAAAACAGCAGCGGTAGAAACGCGACGATATTCGACAAGATGGCAAAGGTCAGCGGCACGGCAATTTCGCTGGCACCTTTTACCGCCGCATCGCGCAGCGAGTAGCCTTCTTCACGATAGCTGTAGATGTTTTCGCCGACCATAATCGCGTCGTCGACCACGATCCCCAGCGCAATGATGAAGGCAAACATCGACATCATGTTTAGCGATACGCCGATCCAGGGAAGAAACAGCATGGCCCCCAAGAATGCTGTCGGAATGCCCAGGGTTACCCAAAAGGCCAGCCGCGCTTCAAGAAACAGCGCCATCAACACCAGTACGAGCGCCAGTCCCATCCAGGCGTTTTTCAACAGCAGGCTAAGACGGTCTTCGTATATTTCAGAACTGTCGCGCGAGACATCCAGGCTAACCCCGGGCGGAAGCGCTGCCCGCAGGTGCTCCAACTCGCCGTAAACCGCTTCTGAAATGCTGGTCGGCGTTTGGTGACCAATCTGATAGATATCGACCGACAGGCCCGGCTCTCCGTTATAGAACTCTTCCCGGTCGGTTTCCGCAAAGCCGTTGCTGACGTCGGCAATATCCCCCAGCAGAATAGGTGACCCTTGAGCGGTGGTGAGAATCGGCAGGTCGGCAAATTCAGCCGCGCTGTTGCGCCGCCCTTGGTAGCGAACCAGCCATTCGCCTTCGGCGGTGGTTAGCTGCCCGCTTGCCAAGTCCAAGGCTTCTTCGCCGATACGCGCGGCAAGCTGCTGGTGATCAAGCCCAAAGCGTTCAATGGCTTCTTCATCCAGATGAATCTGAATTTCCCGTTCACGGTTTCCGGAAAGCTCCGCTCGCGAAATGCCCTCTACGGCCTGAAGTTCGGCCCGGATATCTTCAGCGGCATCGTGAAGCGCAGCGAGCCCTACCGACCCATAAACCTGAAGGCTTACCACGCTGCGTGAGCGCCCGGCCAGCGTGAAACGTGGCGGGTCGGCGGCGTTGGGCAGCGTAGTGATCGCATTAACCGACTGCTGAATATCCTGATAAACGCGCATCACGTCAACGCCATCAATCAGTGTCGCGCTGACCATACCGCTGCCTTCGCCAGCGGTTGATGTCAGCTCATCAATACCTTCTACATTCGACACCGCCGCCTCAACGGGCAGCAGCAGGCTTTGCTCTACGTCCTCTGGGGTAGCGCCGGGATAGCTGATGCTGACCTGAACGATTTCAATTTCAAACTCAGGGAAGACTTCCTTTTTAATCGCGAGCGAGGCCATAAGGCCACCCACAATAAACAGCAGCATCAGAAGGTTAGGCGCAACGCCATGGTCGATCATCCAGGCAAGCGGGCCGCGGCGCATCAGATATTCTCCCTATCGCTTGCCGGGGTATCGCCGCGCTGGCGAATGCGTACCTGCTGGCCTTCACGGGGTTGGGCGAGTCCTGAGGTGACAACCCGTTGGCCGGCCTGCAGGCCGCTACGCACCAGGGCTTGCTCTTCTCCGCGATAAGCAAGCGTTACGATGCTGCTATGCAGTTGGCCCTCTTCATCCACCCACCAGACACGCTCGCCAGGGCGCAATGCAGCCGAGGGCAGTGCAATCAATTCTTCATGGGACTGGGTCTGAAACGACACGCGCATGATATCGCCCAGGCGCAGTGCCGGGCCATCGGTATCCAGCGCTAGCGGGTCATCGACGGCGATCAACAGCTGTGCCTGCAGGCCGCTTTCTTCAAGATTGGGCAAAATGGAGATCAGCGTTCCCTGACGGGTGGCATCGATGGGCCAGCCTCGGCTTGAAAGGCTGACCGCGCTGCCAGGCTCCAGCCACTCAAGCGCATCGCCGGGCAACGAGGCGCGTACCCAGAACTGTTCGACGCCGACAAGATTAAGGATCTCGGTTCCCTGGCTGAGAAGGCTGCCCGCGCCCACCAGGCGCTCCTGGACCATGGCCCGCCAAGGCGCGATAAGCGTGGCCCGCTCCAGATTGAGCGCTGCCTGGTCACGCACTACGCGCGCTTGGGTCAGTTGGGCCTGGGCCTGGCGCAGCTGAGGTTCACGCAGCACCAAAGCGCGCCGCTCGGCTGACAGCTGACGGCCAAACGATTCATATTCGCTGCGTGCCCGCTGCTGCTCAGCATTTTCCAGCGCAAGCTGGGCTTGTGCGTTGCTTAGCTGGGCTTCGGCATCTTCAAGTGTCAGGCGTAAATCAGCCTGATCGATATACGCAACCGGCGCGCCTTCCTCGACGACCTGACCGGGCAGCACGTTTTCAGCAAAGCGCTCCAGTTGGCCTGCCACGCGGCTTGCCAGCATAGCGGTCTGCTCGGCTTCAACGCGGCCAAAACCGCTGAGGGCAGGCGACTGGGTGCTTTGGGTAAGCGTGATGACATCGACCACCGGTGGCGTTGGTTGTGGCGGTGGACGTCGCTCAATACGCGGTGGCTGGCTAATAATCCACCAGGCGCTGGCCAAGCCAACCGCAAAAACCAGCAGGGCTGCCACGGCGCCAAAACGAATACGACCCTGTTGGGATGAGGAACAAGAGCTAAGCGATTTTATCAACACGGGGTATCCGTCGTAAGAGCGAAAATTCCAGACAAACAAGCGTATCATGCTAGCATCACGCATTGGTTCGCAGCGATTGGGTAAGCATTATGAAAATAGCGTGCAACCCTTCGCAAGCCGGTAGTATCTGCGGCTTTTTAATGGCGTGATCTATCCACATTGGAATAATTGCCGACCCACGAGTCTTTTTTACGCGTATGAAAAACACCGCCACCCGCGATAAGTTAATTGATACCGGTGCCGAGCTGATTGCCCAGCAAGGGTATAACGCAACGGGCATCAATGCCGTTCTTAAAGCGTGCGACGTGCCTAAAGGGTCGTTTTACCATTACTTCTCCAGTAAAGAAGATTTTGGGTTGGCGGTCATTGAGCGCTTTGCCAATGATTACGATGAGAGTTTAGTGGCCCTGCTTGAAGATTCGAAGACGCCACCGCTAGAGCGCTTGCAGCGTTACTTTGCCGCTGGCCGAACGTACATGCGCGAGTGCGACCATGCGACCGGTTGTCTGATTGGTAATTTAGGCCAGGAACTGGCCGGTCAAAGCGACCGTTTTCGTGAAGCGCTTAACAGCGCCTTCCAACGCTGGGAAGAGCGTTTTGCGCGCTGTTTACAGGATGCCCAAGCCCAGGGCTTACTCCCAAAAGCGCTGGATGCGCATCGGCTGGCAAGCTTTATTCTCTGCGGCTGGGAAGGGGCCATTCTACGCGCCAAAACGCTTAAGTCAGAAGCGCCCATGGAAGTCTTTGAGACGCTGTTATTCGAACAGGTGCTCACTCCGCCTGCGGGCTGACGAGTTATCCTTGAGGTGGCGTAGACTGCCTGGTGTGCTTATTTATTCCGTGCAGGAGTCCGCCATGTTTACCCGCTATGAAAAACACACCCGTCAGGTCAACGGCGTCGAGATCGCCTTTCGCATGGGCGGGAACGGCCCCGCACTCCTGCTACTTCACGGCCACCCGCAAACCCATGTGATTTGGCATAAGGTGGCTGAGTCGCTTGCCCAGCACTTCACCGTCATTGCTGGCGACTTGCGCGGCTACGGCGATAGCGGCAAACCCGACGATGACGTCGAGCATCTCAATTATTCCAAGCGCACTATGGCGACCGATATGGCCGAGCTGATGAGTGGTCTGGGGTTCGAGCGCTTCAAGGTGCTGGCGCATGATCGCGGCGCGCGGGTCGCCCACCGCTTGGGCGTTGACTATGCCCAGCGCGTTGAGCGCATGGTGTTTCTGGATATTGCGCCCACCCTTGCCATGTATCGCGGCACCAATGAGGCGTTTGCACGCAGTTACTGGCACTGGTTCTTCCTGATTCGCCCCCAGCCCCTGCCCGAAATGCTGATCAATAGCGACCCCACCCAATACCTTAAAAGTGTGATGGGCGCGCGCAGTGCCGGGATGACACCGTTTACCTCGGAAGCCCTGGCGGAATACGAGCGGTGCCTGGCACTGCCCGGCACCGCAACCGGCATCTGCGGCGACTACCGCGCCAGCGCCACGATCGACTTAGTCCACGATCAGGCCGATATCGACGCAGGTGTAAAACTTACCTGCCCGTTAAAAGTGATGTGGGGCGCTGAAGGCGCGATTGAAGCCAACTTTGATGCACTCAGCGAATGGCACAAGGTGGCGACTCAGGTTGAAGGCAAGGCGCTGCCCTGCGGCCACTATATTGCTGAAGAAATTCCTGAGGTGCTGCTGGACGAAGCATTGGCATTTCTGCTCAGCGCTGAATAAGCACTTAACGAGACTTACCAAGACGAAGCGGGTCAAAAACTGGATAATGGGCGGCAATTCGCCAAGGGCCCTGTTTATAAAGACTCAGTTTTAACAGCCCAGGCACACTCATTGCTCCGGATGCCCGCTCATGGAAATCAAAGTCAACTATCTCGATAACCTCCGCCTGGAGGCTAAATTCGACGACTTCACCGTTATTTCAGACCAGCCGATTCGCTACAAGGGCGACGGCTCGGCGCCTGGTCCGTTCGACTACTTCCTGGCGTCATCCGCCATGTGCGCGGCCTACTTCGTGAAGGTGTACTGCAACGCGCGGGACATTCCTACCGAGAATATCCGCCTTTCCCAGAACAACATCGTCGACCCGGAAGACCGCTACAAGCAGATCTTCAAGATTCAGGTCGAGCTTCCCGACGATATTTCCGAGAAAGATCGTCAAGGCATCCTGCGCTCGATTGACCGTTGCACGGTCAAGAAGGTCGTTCAAACTGGACCTGAGTTTCAGATCGAGGTCGTCGAGAATATCGATGAGGATTCCCAGGCGCTGCTGATGGGCGCGCCGGAAGGCAGCGAGCGCACTTATATCGAGGGGAAGGACTTACCCCTTGAAGATACCATCGCCAATATGAGCGCGCTGCTGGCCGAGCTTGGCATGAAGATCGAGATCGCTTCCTGGCGCAATATCGTGCCCCACGTGTGGTCGCTGCATATTCGCGATGCGGCCTCACCCATGTGCTTTACCAACGGTAAAGGCGCGACCAAGGAGAGTGCACTGTGCTCGGCGCTCGGAGAGTTTATCGAGCGCTTGAGCTGCAACTTCTTCTATAACGACCAGTTCTTTGGTGAAGAAATCGCGGGTAGCGACTTCGTGCACTACCCCAATGAGAAGTGGTTCAAGCCTGGGCCAAACGACGAACTGCCCGAAGAAATCCTCGACGAGCACTGTCTTGCCATCTACAACCCGGAAGGCGAGCTTGCAGGCTCCAACCTGATCGATACCAATTCCGGGCGGGAAGACCGCGGGATCGTCTCGCTACCCTTTGTGCGTCAGTCGGATGGCGAGACGGTTTACTTCCCCTCGAATCTGATTGAAAACCTGTTCCTGAGCAATGGCATGAGCGCGGGCAACACGCTGGTGGAAGCCCAGGTGCAATGCCTGTCGGAAATCTTCGAGCGGGCGGTGAAGCGCGAGATTCTTGAGCAAGAACTGACCCTGCCGGACGTGCCGCAGGATGTGCTCGCGAAATACCCCAGCATTGTAGAAGGCATCAAGGCGCTAGAGGCCCAGGGCTTCCCGGTGCTGGTGAAAGACGCCTCCATGGGCGGGCAGTTCCCGGTGATGTGTGTGACGTTGATGAACCCGCGCACCGGCGGCGTTTTCGCCTCCTTCGGCGCCCACCCAAGCTTTGAAGTGGCGCTCGAGCGCAGCCTGACCGAACTTTTGCAGGGGCGCAGTTTCGAAGGTCTCAACGACTTGCCGCTACCCACCTTCAATTCGCAGACGGTGTCCGAGCCCAACAACTTTGTCGAGCACTTCATCGACTCGGTGGGCGTGGTTTCCTGGCGCTTCTTCAGCGCCAAGGCCGATTTCGAGTTCAGTGAATGGGACTTCTCCGGCACCAACGAAGAAGAGGCTGAAACGCTGTTCGGCATCTTCGAGGAGCTGGGGGCCGAGGTGTATATGTCGGTTCACGAAGACCTCGGCGCACCGGTGTGCCGCATTTTGGTGCCGGGCTACTCCGAAGTGTACCCGATCGAGGATCTGATCTGGGACAACACCAATAAAGCGCTCGATTACCGCGAGGATATCCTCAACCTGCACCGCCTGGAGGATGACCAGCTGCTCAATCTGGTCGAGCGCCTTGAAGAGAGCCAGATGGATGACCACGCCGATATCATCACGTTGATCGGCATCGAGTTCGACGAGAACACCGTTTGGGGCCAGCTCACCATTCTCGAGCTGAAACTGCTGATCTATCTGGCGCTTGGCCGTCATGAAGAGGCGCTGGACTGCGTACAGATGTTCTTGCAGTACAACGACAACACCGTCGAACGTGGCCTGTTCTACCAGGCAGTGAACGCGGTGTTGGAAATCGCGCTCGACGATGAGCTTGAAATCGACGACTACCTGCCCAACTTCCAGCGCATGTTTGGCGAAGAGACCATGGCGGCGGTTGTGGGCTCGGTAAGCGGTGAAGTGCGTTTCCATGGTCTAACACCCACTAACATGCAGTTAGAAGGCCTGGAACGTCATCAACGTTTGATTGAAAGCTACAAGAAGCTTCACGCCGCGCGGGCGGCTCGAGCTAAGTAAGTTCGGCGCTTGATCGCGCTTGGTTTTCACTTATTTAATGGGAATGCCATGACTTCGATGACCTATCGCTCGCCCTTGATCGCGGCGGCGCTCACGCTTGTTTCAAGCGCAAGCCTTGCCCAGAGCTCTGAGCAGAGCCAGGCTGAGGTGCGCAAGCTCTACAGCGGGCGCATGATGCCCGACGAACAGGTGGAGCTTTCCCGCCATATCGACCGGCTTTTTCCGACCCGTACGGTCAAGGCGGCAAGCGCCCCGCATGAGTTCGGCACGCGCGACACCTCGCTCGAGGATTTTTCGCTCACCCATGAAGGCGTGACCTATGATATTTACGACTTCATGGCGCTCAACCGGGTGAGCGGCCTGATGGCGGTGCACGACAACGATGTGGTGTTCGAGCAGTACGCTTTGGGCAATACGGCTAAGACGCCCTGGATGTCAATGTCGATCGCCAAGTCGATCTCCTCGACGCTGATTGGCGCGGCGCTCAACGACGGCCATATCGAAAGCCTGGATGATGCCGTCAGCAAGTACGTGCCCGAACTCGAGGGCAGCGTTTACGACGACGTCACCGTCGAGCAGATTCTGCTGATGGCCTCCGGTGTTGCCTGGGATGAAACCTACGCTGATCCGGAGTCCCAGCGCCGCCAGATGCTCGAAGTGCAGCTTGAGCAGCGTCCCGGTGCGCTTTTAGAGTTCATGGGCAGCCTCGAGCGCGCCGGTGAGCCTGGTGAGGTGTGGAACTACAGCACCGGCGAAACCCAGCTGCTCTCGGCGATCATCAACGGTGCGGTGGGCAAGAGCGCCTCGGAGTATCTATCCGAGAAGATCTGGGCCGGTTACGGCATGGAAACCGATGCCAAGTGGTGGCTGGATAGCGAGGACGGCCAGGAGATTGGCGGCAGTGGGCTTTTGATCACGCTCAAAGACTATGCTCGCTTTGGGCAGTTTGTGCTGGATGAGTATAACGAGCCCAACGTGCTGCCCGAAGGCTGGGTGGCGGAGTCGGCAAGGCCCCATGAGATCGGCGGCGAAGAGGTCGAGTACGGCTACTCCTGGTGGCCGGAAGGCGAGGGCGCCTTCTCGGCGGTAGGCATCTTTGGCCAGTGGGTGTTCATCGACCCGGACAACGACATGGTGATCGCCATGACCAGCGCCCAGCCCAAGGCTGAAGCCTTCGAAATCGTCCCGATCACCCAGTTCTTCCACGCGCTAAGCGATCATCTGGCGGGTGAAAGTCAGTAAGCGCCTAGCCGAAGAACCAGTAACACACGCCGATTGCCGTGAGGATACCCGCGGCATCGGCGATCAATGCACACCCCAAACCGTGACGAATACGGCTGATGCCCACTGCGCCAAAATAGACCGCCAGTACGTAAAAGGTGGTCTCGGTGCTGCCTTGCAACGTGGCCGCCAATAGCCCCGGGAAGCTGTCCACGCCGAAGTTGTTCATGGTCTCGATCATCATCGCCCGCGCGCCGCCGCCGGAAAGCGGCTTGATAAACGCGGTAGGCAATGCATCCACAAAGCGCGTGTCCCACCCAAACCCTTCTACCAGCCAGCGCACGCCGGCAAGTCCTGCATCCAGAACGCCGCTGGCGCGTAAGACGCCTACGGCTACCAGCATGGCGATCAGGTAAGGCAAGAGCGTCAGGGTAAAACTCACCCCTTCCTTCGCCCCTTCGATAAAGGCGTCATATACCTTGACGCCCCGCAAGGCGCCCACCACCAAAAACATGATGACAATGCTGAACAGCGTCAGGTTACCCACCAGCGTCGAGGCTGCGGCCAGCGCCTCGGCGGAAAGCCCGGCCAGAGTGGTAATCAGCAGGCCCAGGCCAAGGGCCGCCACGGCAAAGTAGGCAAGCACCGTGGGGTGCCAGAGCTTTAAACGCTGAACCAGGGCCACCGCCAATAGCCCCACGAAGCTGGAAGCACTGGTGGCCAGTAGAATAGGCAGAAACACGAGCGTTGGATCGGCGGCACCCTGTTGGGCGCGGTACATGAAAATGGTGACGGGCAAGAGGGTCAGCGATGAGGTGTTGAGCACCAGAAACAGGATCTGGGCGTTGCTGGCCGTATCGCGGCTGGGATTAAGCGATTGCAGCGAATGCATGGCCTTTATCCCAATGGGCGTGGCGGCGTTATCCAGCCCCAGAATATTGGCCGCAAAGTTCATGCTGATCAGGCCCATCGCCGGGTGGCCCCGGGGCACTTCCGGCATCAACCGGCAAAAAAGCGGGTCCAGCACCCGGCCTAGCAGGCGAATCATGCCCGCCTTTTCGGCAATGGATAAAAACCCCAGCCAAAGCGTCATGGCACCCAGCAACACCAGGATGATATCCACGCTCACCTTGGCCATATCGAAAAGCGACTGCACCAGGCGCGCGAAAACTTCGCCATCCCCACCCACCAGCCACTGCCAGAGCGCGCCGGCAAACGCGGCCATAAAAAAGCTTAACCAGATTCCATTGAGCATGGCGGGTGATGATCCTGAACAGATAAATAAAACGTGGCGGCTATCCTACCTAATTTGTGCCGGTGCCACAGTAGCGGCTTACCAACGGTTAATGCGATGCTAATGGGATTATTGAGCGTTAGGATTACGACAGGGGAACAGTGACCATGTTTATTAAAGAGCAGCAGCTGGAAGGCGAACATATAGTTCTTGAACATTTGCACTCAGGGCACATCGAGCCGCTACAGCAGGCAGTTGCCGAGGGGGAAGCGTGGAAAATCTGGTACGCCAGTGTGCCTCAACCGGATGAAATAGGCGCCTATGTTGAACGCGCGATAGAAGATGCGAAAACGGGCAATATTGCCTATGCCGTACGCCATAAAATAAGTGGTGATATTGTCGGCACCACGCGATTTTATCAGGTCGATGCCCCTAACCGACGCGCGATGCTCGGCTATACGTGGTATTCGCAGTCGGTTCGGCGTACGGCCGTGAATACTGAGTGCAAGTTTCTGATGCTGCAGAATCTATTTGAAGCCTCAGAGGCGGTGGCGGTCGAGCTGCGTACACATTTCTTTAACCAGGCATCGCGCCAGGCGATTGAACGTCTAGGGGCCAAACAGGATGGCATTCTGCGTAGCCATCAGATCATGCGTGACGGTTCGCTACGCGACACCGTGGTGTATTCGATTATTGCCTCGGAATGGCCTGCCGTGCGCATGCATCTAAACAGCAAGCTGGAAAGCTATCGCACACCCTGATGTAAACCGTAATTTATCCGCGTCTTGAAGAAAAAAGCCCCTGACACGATAAAGCGTCAGGGGCTTTGGGGCCTTAATTTACAAAGGCTGAGCCTAAAGCGCTCCAGAGGGGCGCAGCAACAGCACCGCCAGCGGCGGCAAGGTCAGCTCAAGGCTGGCGCTTTGGCCGTGAAGCGGGGCATCTTTTGCGGTGATGCGCCCCAGATTACCCATATTGGAGCCGCCATAGCATTCGGCATCGCTGTTCAGGCACTCTTCCCAACTGCCCGCCATCGGCACGCCCAAGCGGTAACCCTCGCGGGGAATCGGCGTCATGTTGGCAACCACCAGCAGCGGCTCGCCTGTGGTACTCCAGCGCAGCCAGGCAAATACGCTGTTGGTTTCGTCATTGCCCACCACCCAGGTAAACCCTTGAGGCTCGCTATCGCATTCGTGCAGCGCGGGTAGCTCCTTGTAGCAGCGGTTGAGATCACCCAGCAGCCGTTGAATACCGGCATGGCGGGGCTCGGCAAGCAGTGACCAGTCCAGCTCCCGATCGTGGTTCCACTCACGCCACTGACCAAACTCGCAGCCCATGAATAAAAGCTTCTTGCCAGGCTGCGACCACATGATGGAAAGGTAGGCGCGCAGGTTGGCAAACTGCTGCCACTCATCACCGGGCATCTTGCCGATCAAGGAACCCTTGCCGTGTACCACCTCGTCGTGGGAAATCGGCAAGACGTAATGCTCGGAAAAGGCATAGACCATAGGGAAGGTCATTTCGTGATGCGAGTAGGCGCGATAGACCGGATCTTTAGAGATGTACTCCAGCGTGTCGTGCATCCAGCCCATGTTCCACTTGTAAGCAAAACCCAACCCGCCTTTCTCGGTCGGCTGGGTGACGCCGGGCCAGGCGGTGGATTCCTCGGCGATGACCACGGTGCCGGGAACTTCCTCGGCGATGACCTCATTGAGGTGGCGCAGAAAATCGATGGTCTCGAGATTCTCCTGGCCGCCGTGGCGGTTAGGGATCCACTCGCCTTCGTTGCGCGAGTAGTTGCGATACAGCATCGAGGCCACGGCATCCACACGCAGGGCATCGATATGGAAATGCTTCAGCCAGTGCAGCGCCGAGGCCAGCATGAAACCGTGCACTTCGCGTCGGCCCAGATTGTAGATATAGGTGTTCCAGTCCTGATGAAACCCCTCGAAAGGGTGTTCATATTCATACAGGGCGGTGCCGTCAAAGCGGGCAAGGCCATGCGGGTCGGTAGGAAAGTGGGCGGGCACCCAGTCGAGTATTACGCCGAGCCCGGCGCGGTGGCACTCATCGACGAAATAAGCGAAGTCGGCAGGCGTGCCGAAACGCGCGCTGGGGGCAAACTGGCTGAGCGGCTGATAGCCCCAGGAGCCGCCGAAAGGGTGCTCCATGATGGGTAAAAGCTCAACGTGGGTGAACCCCATATCGAGCACATAAGGGATCAAGTGCGTGGCCATATCGCGCCAGCTGTAGAGCTCGCCATTGTCGCCGCCATGCTTGCGCCACGAGGCCGCATGCACTTCGTAGATACTGATAGGGCGTGATACGGCGTGCGCCTTTCCGCGGCTGGCGATCCACTCATCGTCATGCCAGACAAAGGGCGTGGTATCGGCCACCACCGAGGCGGTGCTGGGCGGTGCTTCGGTCGCCAGGGCGATAGGGTCGGCGCGCAGGCCGAGCGTGCCCTGGGGCTCGAGAATCTCGTATTTATACGATTCTCCTGGCCCAAGCCGTGGCACGAACAGCTCCCATACCCCGGCTGGGTGGCGCAGGCGCATTACATGGCGCCGCCCGTCCCAGCTGTTGAAGTTACCAACCACCGATACCCGCCGCGCATTGGGTGCCCAAACGGCGAAGCGCACACCCTGCACGCCTTCCACCGTCATGGGCTGCGCGCCCAGGCAGTGCCCCAGGTTGCGGTGATTACCTTCGCCGAGCAGGTAAAGATCCATTTCCCCTAGCAGTAAGCCAAAGCTGTAAGGGTCCTCGGTTATCTGCTCGCCCTGCGGCCAACGAATACGCAGCCGGTAAGGGGCGCTGTGAGACAACCGGGCGGCGAATAGCCCGGGAATCTGCATACTCGTCAGGCAGCTGCGTAAGGTATCGTCTTCACGGTCGAGAACATCCACTCCCACGGCGCCGGGCATAAATACTCGCAGGAACGAGCCTTTGGCATCGCTATGCAAGCCGAGCAACGAAAAGGGGTCACGATGAGTGCCCTGTATCAATGCATTGGCGTCATCGTCGGTCAGCCACAAGGTACGATCTACCGTGAGGCTTGACGTGGGTCTGGTGTGCATCACCTCATTCATGTGGCTCTCCCGGGCTTAGTTGTTCGACAAGTGCTGCCAGACCGCGCAGCGGTACGCCCAGCCAAGCGGGGCGGTTGGCGGCTTCATAGGCAATTTCGTAGGCGGTCTTTTCGAGCACGAACAGATCGACCGCCGCCGCAGCGCCGTTAGCCTGTTTCCATTCGTGAGGAAGATCCAGGGTGGCCTGCCAGTAGGCATTCAGAAATACCTGGCGCCCTCTAAGCAGGTACTGCTCTACCACATCGTGGCTAGTGCGCGTGTGGGTATCCGCGCTTTCGCTGCCACCGGACTGAGCCTCTTCAATCTTGGCATAGGCGTAGTCGAAGGAGCGCAGCATGCCGGCCACATCACGCAGCGGGCTATCCTTGGCGCGCCGCTCTTCAAGGGGGCGGGCAGGCTCGCCTTCAAAGTCGATGATATAGGCATCGTCATGGGCAACCAGTACCTGGCCAAGATGCAGATCGCCGTGGATACGTGTGATGAGGCTACCCTCGGCAAGGTCCGCCATATATTCAATGGAGGTCAGAAGGGTATCGCGCTGCGCCAGAACGTTAGAGGCAATCTGCTGTTCGGCTTCATCGGCAGCGCCAATGTGGCGTTCAAGTAGCTCCAGCGCTTCTTCAACACGCTGAGTTACACGCTGTTTCCAGTGCGCGACATGGCTGGAGTCGGCTACCTCGGTCATGAACGCCGGTTCATTGCTGGGCATTGCCAGCACCATATGCAGCTCGCCCAGCCGCTGCCCCAGCGTGGCGGCAAACGCTTCCAGCTCTTCGAATGCACCGTAATGGGATTCATCGCGCGCAAACTCGCGGCCCTGATGATCATCCGCCAGCGCTTCACGAATGGCGCGCTCAAGTGTCGCGCGAGTCCATGACCAGGCATCGCCCTGGTTATCGATAAAGCCCTGCAGAATCATCAGTGTCTGCGGGGTGCCCTGTTCATCGATCTGGGTTACTTCGCCAAGCAGCGGCGCGGTGTTGATAAAGCCCCGCTCGGTCAGGTAGCGGCCGATCTCGGCTTCCGGGTGAACGCCGGACTCCAGGCGACGAAACAGCTTGAGCACCAGTTGATGATTGATCACCACTGAGCTATTGGACTGCTCGGCGCCCTGCTGGGCAATCTCCGGGTGCTCGGGCAGCGAAAGCTCGATAAGCTCCGGCGTCGGCAGGAAGTGGATAGCGCCTTTCGAGCTTGGCAGCACGATTGCCTGCCGCATGGCGTCAAGAACGGCCAGCGTAAACGCATCCAGGGTGAACGCATCGGTAAGCAGGCCCACTTCATGGAAGCGGCGTACCCGGGCCATGGCAAGCTGTTGGGCCAGAGGGCTGCTTTGCTCATCTTCACCCAGGAATGCCAGGGGTAACTGGTAACGCTCGCTGCCTTGTGCATGGGTGATTTCCAGCTCGCTGAACAGCAGGGTATGGCCGCTGTGCTCAAGGCTTGCCAGCGAGTTCAGGTGGATATCCTCGATACGTGCCTGTTTGGCCGCGAACCAGCGCCGCTTGGGCAAGTAATGGGGCAGCGTTTCATGTTCAAGCAGTTGTCTTGATGAGCCTGCAAAAATCTCCTCAAGGCGCTTTTTGATAATCAAGGTGACGTAATCCGGCATCGGCTCGGGTACCGGCGTATGCCACTCGGGCATGGCGGTTGCCGGGGCCAGCAGGAACCAGAAAAAACCGTAGGGTGGGAGCGTCAGCAGGTAAGGTAGGCTGCCCACCGGCGGAAAGGCACTGCCGCCGACCATTTCCACCGGCACTTTGCCTGCGAAGGCGGAAAGATCCAGCTCCACCGCTTGGGCGGTGCTGGCGACGTTCGCTACGCAGAGCAGCGTTTCCGTCTCGCCATTGTCGAGGGTCATCTCGCGCAGGTAAGCCAGAATATGCCGGTTGGCTGGGTAGAGCGGCCGCATGGTGCCGCGGCTAAAGGCGCGGTGCTGACTGCGCACGACGAGCAGCCGGCGCTGGTTATTGAGCAGTGAGTGCGGATCGCGCACTTGCGCCTCGACATTGACGGTCTGATAGCCATACAGCGGGTCCATGACCGGTGGCAGAACCAGGCTCGCCGGATCGGCACGCGAGAAGCCCCCATTACGGTCGACCGACCACTGCATAGGAGTGCGTACACCGTCACGGTCGCCAAGGTAAATATTGTCGCCCATGCCGATCTCGTCGCCGTAATACAGCACCGGCGTGCCCGGCATGGAAAGCAGCAGACTGTTGAGCAGTTCAACACGCCGCCGGTCACGCTCCAATAGCGGCGCCAGGCGTCGACGAATACCCAGGTTAATGCGTGCCCGACGATCCGCCGCGTAATGGTTCCACAGATAGTCGCGTTCCTTGTCGGTGACCATTTCAAGCGTCAGCTCGTCATGGTTACGCAAAAAGATCGCCCATTGACAGGTGGCGGGAATTTCCGGCGTCTGGCGTAATATGTCGGTGATCGGGAAGCGGTCTTCCTGGGCGAGTGCCATGTACATGCGCGGCATCAGGGGGAAGTGGAACGCCATGTGGCACTCGTCGCCATCGCCGAAGTAGGGCCGGGTATCTTCAGGCCACTGGTTGGCTTCGGCAAGCAGCATGCGGTCGGGGTAGCGCTCGTCGAGCACCGCACGGATCTTCTTGAGCACCACGTGGGTTTCGGGCAGGTTCTCGTTGTTGGTGCCTTCGCGCTCGACCAGATACGGAATCGCATCCAGGCGCAGACCATCCACGCCCATATCGAGCCAGTACTCCATGACCTTGATAATTTCATCAAGCACCACGGGGTTATCAAAGTTGAGATCCGGCTGATGTGAGTAGAAACGGTGCCAGAAATAAGCGCCAGCCACCGGGTCCCAGGTCCAGTTGGAGGATTCGGTATCCAGAAAGATGATGCGCGTGCCGGTGTACGCCTGGTCGGTGTCTGACCAGACATAAAAGTCCCTTTCTGGCGATCCTGCGGGAGCATGCCTGGCGCGTTGAAACCACTCGTGCTGGTCGGAAGTATGGTTGATGACCAGCTCGGTAATCACGCGCAGCCCGCGCTGGTGTGCCTCCTTGATGAAGCGCTTGGCATCGTCGAGCGTGCCGTAGTCGGGGCTGACGCCGGTGTATTCGGCAATATCATAGCCGTCATCGCGACGTGGTGACGGGTAGAAGGGCAATATCCAGATCGTGTTCACGCCGAGGCTTACGATATAGTCGAGCTTCTGGATCAGGCCTTCAAAATCGCCGATGCCGTCGTCGTTGGCATCAAAGAACGACTTCACATGTACCTGGTAAATCACCGCGTCCTTGTACCAGAGCGGATCATCCAGAAAATTCAGGGCCTCGACAGCGTGTGTTTCACTGCTGGCATCCATCATGGGCTTGCTCTCCCTGCTTTGATCGGTGTAAACGAATCAACCGGCGCCTTCATGAACGGCTCACCGTTGAGCACACTACAAATACATTGCCTAACTTATTAATGAACTGGATGAAGGCGCCAGATGGCGAACGGCATGACGGCAGGGTCGAGCCGCACCGATTGCCATTGGCCTTGCCACGTCCAGCGTCTGCCACTCATCAGGTCCTCCACATGCAGCGCTGCCTCTTCGGGTAGGCCGAACAGTGCCAAAGGCAACTCGAACGTGCCTTCCTGAGGTTCGAAAGGGTCAAGATTAACGGCGACAAGAATCACGTTATCGAGCGTCTCGGTGGCCTTGGTAAAGAGCAGCAAACGGTCGTTGTGTACCATGTGGAAGGTCACGCCCAGGTGGGTATGCAACGCCGGGTTTTCGCGCCGAAGGCGGTTAAGCTGGGTAATTTCGTAGACAATATTGTCGGGGGCGCTGTAATCACGCGGACGAATCTCGTATTTTTCAGAGTCGAGATACTCCTCCTTGCCCGGCACCGGTGCGCCTTCACAAAGCTCAAACCCTGAGTACATGCCCCATAAGCCTGAGCCCATCGTGGCAAGTGCTGCGCGAATCAGAAAACCGGCCCGCCCGGAAGACTGTAGAAAATAGGGGTTGATATCCGGCGTGTTGACGAAGAAGTTCGGCCGGTAACCATCACGCAGCGGCGCCTCGTTCAACTGGGTGAAATATTCTGTAAGCTCGGCCTTGGTATGGCGCCAGGTAAAGTAGGTATAGCTCTGGGTAAAGCCCAGCTTGCCCAGGCGCAGCATCATGGGTGGGCGCGTGAAGGCTTCGGCCAGAAAAATCACCTCAGGATCCCGCCTGCGAATATCACCGATCAGCCACTCCCAGAAGGGCAGCGGCTTGGTATGCGGGTTATCGACGCGAAATATCTTCACGCCTTCATCGACCCAGCCCTGAACCACATCGCGCAGTTCAGTCCACAGTTCAGGCACAGCATCCTGGGCGTAGAAATCGACGTTGACGATGTCCTGATACTTCTTGGGCGGGTTCTCGGCGTAGCGGATCGAGCCGTCGGGCCGCCAGGAGAACCAGCCCGGGTGCTCGGCAAGCCACGGGTGATCGGGCGAGCACTGGATGGCGAAATCAAGCGCTATTTCCAGGCCATGCTCGCCTGCCACGCGCACCAGCTCGCAAAAATCCTCGCGGGTACCAAGCTCTGGGTGAATGGCCTCGTGCCCACCTTCATCGCTTCCAATCGCGTAGGGGCTGCCGGGATCTTCTGGCCCGGCATCCAGGCTATTGTTGGGCCCTTTGCGATGCTTGCGGCCAATCGGGTGAATGGGCGGGAAATAGAGTACGTCAAAACCCATGTCGCGGATGATGGGGAGCCGCCTGTGAACATCCTTGAATGTGCCGTGACGGCTGGGGTCGTCGGTTTCCGAGCGGGGGAATAGCTCATACCAGCTGGCAAAGCGTGCCTTGAGCCTTTCCACATCTAAAGGATAGCTAACGCTTTGCGTGAGGTGCGGGCGTGAGTCCGCTTCGTGCATCAACTGTGCCGTGTCGCTATCCAGCAGCAGCGCAACACGTTCGCCCTCCTGGGGGGCCAGCTGAAACTGTTCATGAAGAGCAACCAGAGCTTCGTTTAGCGCTGCATTGTTGTTTTCAGAAGCGCGCTCAGCGGCGCGTTCGATCAGCTGCCGGCCCTCTTCGAGTTCGAGGCTGATGGGAATGCCTGCCTGGTGCTTCTTGGAAAGCTCATAGCGGTAGGTCGCGTAAATATCCCACCAGGCTTCGATCGTAAACGTGTGGCGGCCCACGCGCGTCGGGGTGAAGCTGCCCTCCCAACCATCCAGCCCCAAAGGCTTGGCTGGCTGCATGGGCACGCGCTGCTCACGCCCTTCGTCATCTTGCCAGCACACGGCTGCCGCCAGCACATCGTGGCCGTCAGCGAAAATGGTCGCCTTGACCTGCACCGGCTCGTTAACCACTGCCTTGGCCGCGAAACGTCCGTGGTCAAGGGCGGGCATGACGGATTCAATTGCAATGCGCGGCGCCTGAACCGCTGCGAGAACAGAGTTCTCTTCCTGCTCGTATGCCGGAAGAGAGCGTGAGTCTGGGGTGACAGATGAACTCATTGCATGCATCTCCTTGCAGCGCGGAAATGCCAATGGGCATCTCCGCACTACCTCGTGGCTAGGTGACGGCGTTATCGGGCTGCTGAACCAGTTCCAGCAAGGCCAGCGAACGGCCTTCCATTACATGTTGCTCTCCAAAAGAGCGTTGGCCAAAAGCACGCTGGCCATCAGCATCGTCCTCGGTGGACCAACTGGTATCGAGGCGGCACAGCCAGCCCCCGCCGCTAGGGGCTTCGGGTAAGTGAAACGCCACCGAGTCGTGGTGAGCATTAAAAATCAGCAGTAGGGTAACGTCGGCACCGGCACGGCGAATGCCGCTGGGCTGGGCACGTCCGTCCAGCATCAACCCCAGTGTTCGGGCGTCGGAATCCTCCCAACGCTCAACGCTCATTTCATTGCCGTCCGGAGCCAGCCAAGTCACTTCCTTGAGCCCCATTTCCTCGTTGTATTCACCCGAGAGGAAGCGTCCGCGCCGCAGGATGGGGTAGCGCAGCCGCAGCGCCGTCACTCGGCGCACGTACTCGATCATGGCGTGGGCGTTACCGTCGAGGTTCCAGTCCAGCCAACTGATCTCGTTGTCCTGACAGTAGGCGTTATTGTTGCCCTGCTGGGTGCGCAGCAGTTCGTCGCCCGCCAGCAGCATGGGCGCGCCCTGGGAAAACAGCGTAGTGGCGATAAAGTTACGGATCTGGCGTAACCTTATCGTCTGAATCTCGTCATTATCGCTATGGCCCTCTTCGCCGTGGTTCCACGACAGGTTGTTGCTGTGGCCATCCTGGTTATTCTCGCCGTTGGCCTCGTTATGCTTATCGTTGTAGGCCACCAGATCAAACAGGGTATAGCCGTCGTGGGCCGTAACGAAGTTGACCGAGGCAAACGGTCGCCGGCCGCGGCGCTTGAAGAAATCCGCCGAGCCCATGAGCCGTGTGGCAAGTTCTGGAAGCTTGCCCTCGTCGCCGCGCCAGAAAGAACGCACAGTATCGCGGTAGCGGTCGTTCCACTCCGCCCACCCCGGTGGGAACCCGCCTACCTGATAACCACCGGGACCGCAGTCCCAAGGCTCGGCAATCAGCTTGACCTGACTCAGGACAGGATCCTGGCGGCAGGAGTCGAGAAAGCCACCGCCTTCGTCAAAGCCATGAGGCTCGCGCCCGAGGATGGTCGCCAGATCGAAACGGAAGCCGTCAACGCGCATTTCGGTGGCCCAGTAACGCAGAGAGTCGGTGACCATTTGCAGAACGCGCTGATGGCTCAGATTCAGGGTGTTGCCGGTGCCTGTGTCGTCGATATAGTAGCGCGGCTCGTCCGGCATCAGGCGGTAGTAGGAGGCGTTGTCGATACCCTTTAGGGAGAGCGTCGGGCCGAGCTCGTTACCTTCAGCGGTGTGGTTGTAGACCACATCAAGAATGACTTCAAGGCCCGCAGCATGATAGCGCGCGACCATCTCCTTGAATTCGTTGACGTTGTCGCCGGATAAATAGCGCGAATGCGGGGCGAAGAAGCCCAGGGTGTTGTAGCCCCAGTAGTTGTGTAGCCCCTGCTCTTGCAGGTGCTGATCGTCGGCAAACGCGTGAATGGGTAAAAGCTCAACCGACGACACGCCCAGCGAGCGGATGTAATCGACCACATCGTTGACCATCAGCCCGGCGAAGGTACCGCGTAACGCTTCAGGTACCGACGGATGGCGCATGGTATAACCGCGAACATGGGTTTCGTAGACAATCGTCTTGTCCCAGGGGAGCTGTACTCCACGGGCGCGCCCCCAGGTAAAGGCCGGATCGACTACTTTGGACTTCGGCATGAACGCTGCACTGTCACGTTCATCAAAACTCAGGTCGCCATCCGGGTGGCCTATGGTGTAACCGAATAGCGCCTCGTCCCACTTGATCTCGCCCACGATCTGTTTGGCGTAAGGGTCGAGCAGCAGCTTGTTGGGGTTGAAGCGGTGGCCCTCTTCGGGTGCGTAAGGTCCATATACACGGTAGCCGTAGAGCTGACCAGGCCGCACGTCTGGAAGGTAGCCGTGCCACACTTCGTCGGTATACTCGGGGAGTTCTATGCGTTCCAGCTCATGCTCGCCCGTTTCATCAAACAGGCACAGCTCGACCCGAGTAGCATGCGCCGAAAATAGCGCGAAATTCACCCCCAGGCCATCCCAGTTGGCGCCAAGAGGAAACGACCATCCTTCATGCACGCGTGAGCGCCGCATGACGCTGGGGGCTTCATCGGTCGCAACGGAGTCATCGCCGTCCCGCGTGGTTTGGCTTGTCTGCATCTCATTCATCCTTGAGCCTTTTGAGTGCTCTTATGCGTGGTCGCTTTACTTCCGATCGCTTGGTTTCTTCGCTTTGGTCGTGGTCTTCTTGGTCACTGTTTTAGTAGGCTCGGACTTTCCTGATCCGGCCGTCTTTTTGGGCTGAGCGCGTGTTGATTTTTTAGCCGGTGGAGGGTCGTCAGCCTCGTCAGTAGCGGTTAGCGCCTCGCTGCTGCGGCGCGGGCGCTGGGCGCGTTTTACGGTGGCCGACTCTTCCGGCAGTGGCTCCATTGAGCCGGCTGTTTCGTCGGGTGTAGATTCCTGAGGCGGATGGCCACGGTCCTGTACAGGCACGTCCTGGACAGGCACGTCCTGGACAGGCACGTCCTGGCCTACCGTTATATCGTCGCGAAAGGGCGCTTCATCGAAGGATAGATCGCCATCGGGGTCCTCAAGCGGTAGACGGTTCTCCTGAATGCCCATTTCGTCCTCTTCCAGAGGCAAGTCATCCTCTAAAATGGGCGCTTCGTCGATGGGTTCGCCCACTTCGTCAAGATCAGCTTCGTTGCCTGCCGCCTGCTCGGCAGCCACTATCTTCATCGCTCTGTCCCAGTGTTTTTGCTGCTGCCCTTCGGGGCGCCCTTCAGCTTCCCAAATGCTGTAGGCCAATTGACGTACGCGTTCTTCGTCAGTCATCTCAGCTCTCCCTATGCCTATTTCGATAATTCACTGTATTGATGGAAGGGCGGGGCTTCAGTGCTGCTGTCCGTGTGGTCAGCGCGCAGGAAAACTCCCACGGGTAGCTCAGCAAGCAGGCTGGCAACAGAAATGCCGGCGCTGCCTGCTTCCAGGGTTGCCTCGGTTAAAACGCTTTGCCAGCAACCTGGGGCCGGTTGCAGGCACGTATCCTCCCAGTGCTCTTGTGGAATATGCGGTCTGTCGGTGTTATCCAGCAGGTTGGCGGTGAGTCGAGGGACTACCACCAGTAATTGATAGCCGGTATAGCGGCGGGTAAAGGCCACCACGTGATTGGCACGTTCGCCGTCTGCCATAAGCGGGTGGTAGTCGCCGTGGGCGAACAGCCGCGGATGGCGGTGGCGAAGCTCGAGCAACCGGGCAATCAGTGCTTGTTTTACTCGCCCATCACGCCAGGTGCGCAGGGCGGCTTTAGGTGGCAGCGCCTGATCAAGCCCTGCTTTACGCAGGCCGTAGTCGACTGGGCGGCGGTTATCCGGATCTACCAGACTGTAGTCCCAGAACTCGGTTCCCTGATAAAGATCCGGCACGCCGGGTACGGTTAGGCGCAGTACCGTCTGTACCAAGCCGTTAATGGTGCCCGGAAGGTCGAGAGAGCGCGCAGCTGCGGCGATCGAATCCCGCAAGGGCGCTGTGGTCAGCAACCCTTCTAAAAATGTGCGGCAGGCCGATTCGTAAGCCTCGTCGGGCCACAACCAGTGGCTACGTAGCTTGGCTTCGCGCAGGGCTTTTAACTGCCACTCGGCGAGTCGCTGGTTAAAGTGCTCAAGCGCCTCATCGTCCTGTGGATCGAGCGTTGGCGACCAGGCGCCCAGCAAAATCTGATAGAGAATCAGCTCATCGCCCGGTGAGGGCGCAAGCCCCTCAGGCAATGACTGGCGCAGCGGTGCGGCCATTTTCCGCCAACGTCCAATCTGGCTGGTAAACATCACCGCGTGCTCACTCAGTGCGGCAAGCCGGGCACGTACATCTTCGCCTCGCTTGTGGTCGTGGGTAGCGGTGGTCACCATGGAGCCAGGGAAGTCGCGGGCACGCCGGGCGTTGGCCTTATGGAAGTGCTCGGCGGAGTGGCTAAAGTGCTCCCCATCAAAGCCCACGTCGTTACGCGAAATCAGTGCCGCACTGCGATACCCGGCAGTATCTTCCACCGCCTTGGCGGCCACCGGCGAGGTCAGCTGTTGAAAACGGGTAATCGCGCGCTGACGCAGCTGGCGCTCGTTATCCTTGGCGCAATCACTCGGTGCCTCACCGCCTAGCCAGCGCTCAAGCGCTTCAAGAACGCCAATGTCCGGCGGGTTAAGCGCTTGGCGTGCACCCTGCATTGCCTGGGTAAAGAAGGGTTGATCAGCATCGGGGCGGCCGGTGTCATCGGCATAAGTGCGGTAGATAGGGAAGTGGACAATCAACGCTTCCAAGGCACGGCGAATCGCGGCCAGCGTAATATCACGGCTGCTTAATTGAGCACGCGCGACAGCATGCAGGGCACGGGCGCAGGCCGAAAATTCGCTGGCCAGCAAGGAAGTAAGTATCTCTCGTCTGGCCAGGCGCACTTCGGCAGAAAAATCAGGATTACGACCACTGACTTCGTGCCATAGTTGGCGTAGGGGGGCGGCGCTTGCGGGGTCGTGCTGTATTCCCGAGACCTCGTTCATGAATTCATAGCCGCTGGTGCCATCTACGCCCCAGTCAGTATGCAGCGTCTCGCCATCGCCCAGAATCTTTTCCACATACAGGGCGACATGGCGCGGCACAACTGCCGGGCGTTTTTCCTCTAGCGCATCCAGGTGCTGGCGCAGGCGCAGGCAGTAACCCCGCGGGTCGGCCAGCCCATCAACGTGGTCTATTCGCATGCCGTCGACCCAGCCTTCCTCGACCAGACGTAATGGCAGGGCGTGTACGGCCTCAAAGACTTTTGGGTCTTCAATGCGTAGCCCGCCCAGTTCGGTCACGTCGAAAAAACGCCGCCAGTTAATCTCATCAGATGCGGTGCGCCACCACGCCAAGCGGTAGTGCTGACGTTCCAGCAAGGCATGAAGCCGAGTAGCAGCGTTATTACTTGCACCATTGAACAGTTTCATGACGGCGCTGAGCGACGCCTGGGCTGCGGGTGATTCCAGCACCTTGTTTAACTGGCGACGCGCATCCTGGGTAGACGTGTAAGCGTCTTCGTCTTGTTGCAGGGCTTCAAAAAAAGCCGCCTGCTCATACAGCGCGTTGTGCTCGGAAAAACGTAGTATGTCGCCGTAGTGACGCGGGTCGATGGGAAAACGGTGCTCGTGATAATCGACGTGAAAGCTTGCCGCCTCGGCGTCGTAGTCCAGCGTCAATTCGCCTGAGTTGAGTACTTCGGCATAGGCGGCGCCAAGAAACGGCACGAGCAGTTTGCCGTTAAGCGTGGGGTCAGCGTTGTTGATATCAGGATGCCAGTCGATATCGAAGAACCCGGCGTAGGGGCTATCGCCACCCCAGGCCAGCACGTCTTGCCACCACAGGTTTTCCGAGCCGCCCACCGCCAGGTGGTTGGGCACAATATCCAGAACCAATCCCATATTGTGGGCGCGCAGCCGGGAAACCAGGCTTTTCAGAGCGGCCTCACCGCCCAGTTCAGAATCGATGCGGGTAGGGTCAACGCCGTCGTAGCCATGTGGGGAGCCCGCGCGCGACGCCTGCAGCGGTGAGGCATAGATATGGCTGATGCCTAAAGCAGCGTAGTAGTCTACCCAGCGTTCGGCGTCTGCCAACGTAAAATCGCGATGAAACTGGAGCCGAAGCGTTGCACGAATCTCATTCATGAGTCGGCCTCCCAAGCAGGGCAGTTTGTGAGGTCGGCTCTTTTAGCTCGCCGCTGCGCGAAAGCGCCAGTGCGCCAAGCCGTTGATGAACTTCATCGGATGCCAGCAGGTCACTGGCATCCGTTGCCCAACGGCGACGCCAGTTGGGGTGTTCCGCCGTGCTGTTGGGCAGGTTGGCCTGCTCTTCAAGCCCCAGAACATCCTCTACCGGCAGTAATACCAAGGGGGCAGAAGTGCCGCCCAGATGGCGGGCACAGGCATCCAGCACCTGCGAGGCGGGAATGTCGGCAGCTTCCAGGGTCTGGGTGGTCGGTTTGCTGCCTAGCAACCCCAGCGTAGTGGCAAGCTTGGCGCGCTCGTGGCGCCGGGCCTGTTGCTCGCTTTCCAGGCTCTGGTCGGCTTTAAACAGACCCAGTCGGTCGCGCCATTCAATATCGCGGCCCGCCCACCAACCCGCCACGGTGGGCAGATCATGGGTCGAGGTGGTGGCCAGCGCATCCGCAGACCACCGGCTAGCGGCAAGATAGTTGCTGTCTTCGTCCTGTTCGAACCACAGCACCTGCATGCCCAATATGCCGCGCGCCGCCAGCTTTTGGCGAAAGCCCGGTGCCACGGTACCAAGGTCCTCGCCAATCACGATGGCGCGATGACGCCAGGACTCCAAAGCCACTAAACGAAGCATGTCGTCGAATGGGTAACGCAGGTAGCCGCCTTCAGTGGCGGGAGCGCCCTGAGGCACCAGCCATAAACGCATCAGGCCGAGTACATGGTCGATACGCAGCCCACCAGCATGCGCAAAGGCACTACGCAGCATATCGATAAAACTACGGAAACCCGAGCGCTTCAGTCCGAATGGCGAGAAGGCGGCCAGCCCCCAGTTTTGCCCCTGGCCGTTAAACAGGTCGGGGGGCGCGCCGATGGAAACGCCTTCCAGCATATCTTCCTGGCGGCTCCACGTTTGGCTACCCGCGGCGTCGGCGCCCACGGCTAAGTCAGCAATTAAGCCTATTGCCATGCCGTTTTCGCGAGTAGCGTACTGGGCGCACGATAGCCCTTCAGCGACTAGCCACTGCAGAAAGACGTGAAAACCTATTTCGTGGGCGCGGGTCTCGGCAAAGCGGGCCACTTCCGGGCTGGCAGGATCGCGAAGGGCTGCCGGCCAGTCACGCCAGTTGCTGGGCCCGAACTCGCGTTGCAGGGCCTCAAAACGGCAGTGATCTTCCAGTAAATCACCCCCCGTCTGACGAAATTTGTGCATTTTCTGGCGCAGGGCTTGAGTAGCTTCATCCTCGCAAGCCATGAAATCATCGTATAGAAAGCGCAGCCAGGAGAGCTTGGCTCGCGCTGCATCCAACCAGTCGAGTAAAGCGTCGGCTTCCAGGCGACGAAGTTCTGCCTGTAGCCCGTTGCGTGCCTGGGCATCGCGAACACGGTCTTCGCCCAATAGCGCCTCCGGCGCGCTATACAGCACATTGTTAAGAAGCCGCGTGGAAGGTGAGTACGGGCTGTAATTATCAGGGTTAGCGCTGAACATGGCGTGTGTGGGGCTAATGGCCAGCGCATCTGCGCCAAGCGTTGCCGCCGGGGCGATAAAGTTCTCCAGCGCCAGGATATCTCCGATACCCCCATCGCCCGTGCGGCGTAGGGCATAAAGCTGGGCGGCCAGACCCCATAATCGGGGCGTGGATTCACCGCTGGCCCCATTAGGGAAGAAACACCGCTGCGGCGCGACGGCCAGGGTCAATTGGGTATCGGCAATGTGCAGCTGGTGATAGCCGATTTCTTCAATGCCGGGCAGCGTGCCGTCGCGGTCGAGCGTGCCCTCTACGCGGCTGCCTTGCTCAAGCATCAATACAAATGCCGTGCCGGGAGCCAGTGGCGATGGCAACGTGATCGGCGTCTCAAGATCAGCGGTGATCAGCGGTGGCCACTCGGCCGGGCTTTCCGGTGCGTTCAGGCGTTTCAGACGCACCAAGCTTTCATCCAATGCCGCTTCACTCTCGTTTGGAAAACCGAGTATTTCCAGCAGGGTGCGCTGAACCGACTCAGACAGCTGACACGGTTCGCCGTCGCTATTTTCCCATTCAAGCAATAATCCGGCCGCTTCAGCGAGCTGGGTAAGTTTATGGTTCATCGGCTTGCCTCACTGTTACCCGGCCCATCCAACAGCCACACGGCAGCAGCCCCCGAGGGCAGGCGGCCACTCTTGGTAGACGCTGCCACTCCTTCACGTGTTTCGTATAAGCACTGCTCAGCGAGCAGCGATTGAGCGTCAGAATTGGTTACGGCAACCGGCTGATGGCTCAGATTGAGCGCTATTACCAGCTGGTAGCCGTCATTCATCTGCCAGCGGGCCAGCACGGCCTTATCGCCGATGGGGTTAGCCCCTAAGGCCCACGCGCCTTGAAGGCGCGGAACGATATGCTGATGGCGGAGGGCCAAAAGCGTGCGATAGCGTTCCAGACAAGCCGTATGGGAAGCCGTTTCGCGGGCGTCAAAGTCGGGAATTGACGCCTCGAAGGTGCTCAGGGCATTAGGGTCCGGTATGCGTTCGCGGGCCTTTTCATCTTGAAATGCGTTGAAGTCGGCAAACTCAGCCCGGCGTCCTGCGCGAACCGCCTGGGCGAGTTCTTCGTTATGCTCAGTGAAAAATAAAAAGGGCTGATTGGCCTCCCACTCTTCGCCCATGAACAGCAAGGGCACCATGGGTGAAAGCAGCAGTAGCGTCGTGGCGGCTGCTAGGGCGTCGGGGTCTGCAAGATGGCTTAGCCGCTCACCAAGAGCGCGGTTACCGGTCTGGTCATGGTTTTGCAGAAACGCCACAAAGGCTGTTGGAGGCAAATGAGCGCTAGACTCGCCGCGGGTATGGCCATGGCGTGTCTGCGCGCCCTGATAGATAAACCCTTCGCTTAAACAGCGTGCCAGCCGGGCCGTGGCATCGTCGACAAAATCGCTGTAGTAGCCCTCGGTTTCACCGGTTAGGAGGACATGAATCACGTTGTGCCAGTCGTCATTCCACTGGGCATTGAACTGCTCAGTATTGAGCAGGCTGGCGGTGTTGCCTTCGTTTTCAAGCACTAGATGAACATGCCGCTCAGGGGCTATCCGGGTGCGTGCGGTTTGTGCCAGCTCGACCAGAAAGTCCTGTTCGCTGATGGCATGCACGGCATCGAAACGCAGGCCATCCAGACGGTACTCCTCAAGCCACATCAAGGCGTTGTCGATAAAGTAGCGGCGCACCTGAGGCTTTCGAAAGTCGATGGCGGGGCCCCAAGGCGTGGCGATATCGTCACGAAAAAACGTGCTGGCATAGCTTGCCAGGTAGTTACCATCAGGGCCGAAGTGGTTATACACCACGTCAAGAAATACCATCAGGCCCAGCCCATGGGCTTCATCGATCAGGGCTTTCAGTTCATCCGGGCTGCCGTAGGAGGCTTCCACTGCGTAGGGCAGCACGCCGTCATAGCCCCAGTTACGCGCGCCGGGGAACTCCGAGACCGGCATTAGCTCGATGGCGGTAATACCCAGCTCAGCAAGGTAGGGAAGGCGTTGATGAACGCCCTCGAAGCCACCCAGCGTGCCAACATGCAGCTCGTAAAGCACCGTTTCATGCCAGGGGCGCCCTTGCCAGCCTTGATTGCGCCACTGGTAATGGTTTGGGTCAATCACTTCGCTAGGCCCGTCGATATCACCAGCCTGAGCGCGGGCAGCAGGGTCAGGTATCAGGCTGCCCTGATCGTCGCCATCACCGAAAACACGGTATCGGTAACGAGCGCCGTGGCCGCAGGCAAGCTCGGCAGAGAGATACCCGTCATCGACCTTTACCATGGTGGCGCTTGGCAGGTCTTCGACTTCGACATCGACCCGGCGCGCGTCCGGCGCCCAGAGTACAAACCGGGTGACTCCTTCCTCGACCACCTGGGCGCCCCATGTGGGCTGAAAAACCGTTTCTCGAAACTGAGTCCTGTCAGACATTCCTTGCCGACTCCTTCAGTGAGATAGCGCTGTTTTATGTCCTGCTTGTAAAGTGTCCGCCTGTTCAAGTGCCTGCTGGTAAAGCTTGCTGTAGGGCACGATGGATTGCTTCCAATGGTAGCGTCCCGTCATGGCGGCGCCGCGCATGGCGTTGAACAGGTCAGTCGACTTATGGACTGCAAAAGCGCGTTGAATCGCTCGCATGTAGCTGCCGAACTGCATGTCGTCGAAAAGAAAACCGGTTACACCATCCTCAATCGTATCGGCAAGCCCGCCGGTGCGGTGGGCGATGGGAAGCGAGCCAAAGCGCTGAGCATACATCTGGCTTAATCCGCAGGGCTCAAAGCGCGACGGCATCAGCAGGAAGTCGCTTCCAGCAAACAGGCAGCGCGCCTGGTATTCGTCAAAACCAATGTAAGCAGCGATAGCGCCTTGAAAACGCATGGCCAGCTCACGCAATGCTTCCTCAACATCCCACTCGCCGCTGCCCATAAACACGATCTGACCACCAGCATCGACAATCGCCTTGGCGGCCTTGATGGTCAGGTCGAGCCCTTTCTGATGAACAAGCCGTGATATCACCACGAACAGTGGGCCTTGGCTCGGCAACAGGCCGAAATGACGGCGGACATGATCGGCATTGGCGCGTTTACCACGCCAGTCGTTGGAGGAGAAGGCCTGAATCAGGTGGCTATCCGTACGCGGGTCCCAAGAGTCATCGATACCGTTGGGGATACCGCTCAGAAGTCCCTGGTCGGCTTTGCAGCGCAGCAGGCCATCAAGACCACAGCCGAATTTAGGCGTAGTGATCTCTTGGGCGTAGGTAGCACTGACCGTCGTGACATGCGAGGCATAGACGATACCTGCCTTCATAAACGAAAGGTCGCCGTAGTACTCGACACCTTCGATATGAAACGCCTCATCGGGGATGCCGAGCGCTTTCAAGCGCGAGGCATTGAAGATGCCTTGATATGCCAGGTTGTGAATCGTGAATACGCTTGGAATGGACTGCCCTTGCCAGTGCATATAGGCCGGCGCCAAACCGCACGCCCAATCATTGAGGTGCAATAGCTGGGGCTGCCAATCGAGATTTGCCTCGCCAAGGGCGATATCGGCCGCTGCCCGGGAGAGTCTGGCAAAGCGGATATCGTTATCCTGCCAGCCTTTATCCTGACCATCGCCATAGCCGCTGGAGCCCATTCCGTAGGGCGTGCCTTCGCGGTCATAAAGCTCGGGGCAGAGCAATACATACAGAATCAGCCCATCCTGGCAGGTGATCTTGCCTATATCACACGCAGGCAAATCGGCGAAGGCGGGCAGGTGGCCTACAGGAATAATGTCATACTCGGATTCAAGTATCTCCCGATAGGCAGGAATCAGCACACGCACATCGTGATGCACCGATAGCGCCCTGGGTAAAGCCGATGAAACATCACCCAATCCACCGACTTTAACGAAATCGGTAATCTCGGTGGTTACAAACAAAATGCGTTGTGGAGAGTCTGGTTTAACTTTATCGTTTTTAGCGATTTTAGTATTATTAAGATCCTTAGTAATACTGTGATCAGGACAATAGTCAGAAATTACTTGATGAGAGATATAAGAAGTTTTGACGGCGGTTAACTTCAAGTGCCTATCAACTTCTTTTTGACTCTCGTCCGGTTCGCTTGTATCGGTAGTAACCTCGCCCAAAGCCACTCCGCCCATGTTCAACCTCCCTGGATTATCATGGTTAATAACGCTTAACTAGATCACTCAGCTTTTCGATGACTTCCCTGTCTATCCTTCGAAACCCCTGACAACAGGCCTCGCAGTGGAAATCTTTATCAAACTACTGTAAACGCGCCACTAACCACATCTTCTCAAGCGGAGTTTTGCTGACCACACTGAGGTTTCTTCATCCAGGAGACCCTCATGATCCAAGAACTCAACTCCATGCAGGCGTTTTGGCTCGGGCATCTGTATCACGCCTCGGTGCGCGAGATTC
>NZ_JABUZA010000002.1 GCF_014897985.1 Halomonas colorata | reverse complement strand
GAATCTCGCGCACCGAGGCGTGATACAGATGCCCGAGCCAAAACGCCTGCATGGAGTTGAGTTCTTGGATCATGAGGATCTCCTGGATGAAGAAACCTCAGTGTGGTCAGCAAAACTCCGCTTGAGAAGATGTGGTTAGTGGCGCGTTTACAAGACCGTCGCTAGCATGATGGCGGTTTCAGCCGTCAATGCTCGCTTGTTATTGCAGAGTTCGTTGACCAGGCGGGGCGCCGTACCCATCTGACGAGCAAGCGCCGATTGGGTAAGCTCCAGCGGCTCAAGGAATTCAAGTGTTAGCATCTCACCAACAGTGGTGGGCTTCGGCTCTGTCATCATCATGGCGTCACCTATAGGTGTGCGGGTCTAGATAGATATCGCTAGCCTGACCATTAGACCACGCGAAGATCAGGCGATATTGCTTGTTTACTTGGATCGAACACAAATGGGACAGTTTCCCGCTCTAGTGCTCGAAACGGTTGCCGGGCGGCACTCTCAAGTCAGCCTCAGATGCTGATGCATCGATTATATAGTCCCCTCGCTAACCCGTTATACCGCATAGCGGTATAGGTTCAACTTTCTGTTAAATATACAGCAGTCGCAATAGCGCCATCCTCCCCTTTAAAGCTAAGATTGATTAGAGCGCCCGTAGATGCGCAACTGATAATGCTTTTAGGGGATTTGGATGGAATTTTCGAAAGTTGTTTTAGTGATTCTCGGCTGCTTGGTGCTCTCTGGGTGGATTGCCGCCCTGGTGATTGCGAGAAAGAAAAAAAGCGCAGATAAGCAAGTGGCTGTTATAACGTCAGCGCTTGAAGAACGAGGCCATAAGATAAGCCAGCTAGACGCCGCTCTTGAGCGCTTATCAAAGTATCAAGCGATTGAGGATGCAGAGTTAGAAGCAGAACGTATCGTTTTTGAGGCAAAGAAAAAAGCCGGACAGCTATGGCAAGACGCTGAACGTGAAAGCAAAAACCATTTAAAAGCCGCATTCAGCAGAAAAGAGAACGCTGAATTCGAAGCCGCCAGTATCAAGCAAAATGCTGATGAAAAGCGGTCTCAGATAATTGCAGAAGCGCGGCGAGAAGCATCTGAAATTCGTGACAAAGTCAGGCTTTCAGAATCTAAATCACAAAGCCTCATCCAAGAGGCTCACGCTAAAGCCGAAAAGATCATTTCTCATGCCCGCATTCAGGCCGAGGAAACCGCTGGAAATGCATTGAAAGCGGTGGAAAACGCCAAGCTCTATGAGCAAACAGCAAAGGCCATGAAGAATGTCATCGAGGGCTATCACGATGATTACATCATTCCGAACGCAAGCCTGCTGGACGACTTGGCCGAAGATTTTTCACATAAAGATGCCGGGCAAAAACTCAAGCAATCACGTAAGCATAGTGCAGACATGGCAAAAAATGGCCGGGCTGGCGGCTGTGATTATGTTGAGAAAACAAGAAGAGAATACGCCATCCACTTTGCAGTTGATGCTTTCAATGGCAAGGTCGATTCTATCCTGTCTAAAGTTAAGCATGATAATTACGGCAAACTGAAACAAGGCATTCTCGATGCGTTTGCGCTGGTAAACCATAATGGACAGCCCTTTAAAAACGCTCGAATCACCGATCTATACTTGCAAGCGCGCCTAGAAGAGTTGAAGTGGGCCGTAGCCACAATGGAGCTGAAGCGTATTGAGCAAGAGGAGCAGAGAGAAATCCGTGAGCAAATGCGCGAAGAAGAAAAGGCCCGCAGGGATATCGAGAAGGCTCTAAAGCAGGCTGAAAAAGAAGAGAAAATGCTCGCCAAAGCGATGGCGGAGGCTCGAAAGCAACTCGAGAGTGCCAGTGAGGCTGAACGCGAAGGTTATAAGGCTCGCTTGGCAGAGCTTGAGCTTCAACTGCAAGAATCAGAGGCGCGCGGCCAGCGTGCAATTTCAATGGCCCAGCAGACAAGGCGTGGTCACGTTTACGTAATTTCAAACATTGGCTCATTTGGCGAAAATGTTTTCAAAATAGGCATGACCCGGCGGCTTGAGCCCCTGGATCGCGTTAAAGAGCTTGGTGATGCCAGCGTGCCATTCTCATTTGATGTGCATGCGATGATTTATTCCGACGACGCTCCCTCTTTAGAACGCGAGCTTCACCGGAGATTCGCTAACCGCCAAGTAAACCGGCTTAATGCACGTAAGGAGTTTTTCCAAGTCCCTATCACTGAAGTTCGAGAAGTGGTGGATAGTCAGCAAGCCGAGGTTCATTGGACGATGGCCGCGGAGGCGTGGGAATACAGAGAGTCGCTTGCTCTAGCAGGAAAGCAGTTGCAAGCCGTATCGTAGTGTTGATGGCTTAACGCTAAGCGACGAAAGAACGAAGAGTGTGGATGAGGCTATTTACGGTAGCAGCCTTGGCGCTATATGTAACCACAGCAAGCATTCGGCCTAGGCTTCACTCGTCGGCTAAAAGAGCTTGAAGCGCAAATGGAGTATGTGCCCAACCTGGACGATCTCGACGCCACATAGGCAAAAGATGCTGGTATGTGACCTACGCCCCGTCCTTGTGCGGGGTGTTCGCATTACCGAGCAACATCCCCATCTCAGTACCCCCTTTATTGATGATGCGTCGTACAGATGCCGGTATGATGTCGCCCGGCAGTGATCGTGGGGCGGGTCTTGGCGTGCCGTTTCTGGAAAATGATCCAGAAAATAAGGGTTAAAAGCGCGCCCACTGTTCCAATAATACTTGTATAAAAGGAAGCCTTTTCAAATGGCGAACGCTATAACGCTAAACCAACAAACTGGGCAAGATAACTTCATGAGCCGAAGGGCGCTTCCCTGTTTAAGCGTATTTGCGGTTATTTATTTAGTATCAATAGCGTTTGGTTACCATATTAATGCGATCGTTTTGGCTATCTTGCTGATGGTAATGCTGTGTCTGTTGAAAATCCCGGTGGCGATAGCCCTGATTTCATCGGCACTGCTGGGGGCCTTGCATAGCGGGCTATCCATGAGCGAGGCCGTGGATACCTTCAATGACAACCTGTTAATGGGTGCTCAGGTTGGGGTTACCTACATCATGATTGGGGCTTTTGCGGTGGCCATTGCCCGCAGTGGTTTGGTGGATCTGCTTGCTTATAAGATCGCCTCACAGCTTGACCTTAACGTGGGCGCCACCAATAAAGGCGTAAAGTGGATGCTGCTTTTAGCGCTGGTCGCCGCTTCCATCATGTCCCAGAACCTGGTGCCTGTGCATATAGCGTTTATCCCTATCCTTATCCCGCCATTGCTCGGGGTGATGAACAAGCTGCGTATGGATCGCCGTGGTATTGCGTGCATTCTTGCCTGCTCGATGAGCGCTAGCTACTTGTTGCTGCCCACGGGTTTCGGGGCCATTTATTTAAATGAAATACTGCTAGCCAACGTTAATAGTGTTGGCCAGGCCTATGGGATGTCCGCAACACCGGGCATGGTGCTGAAAGCAATGGCGCTGCCGGTAATGGGCATTCTGTTAGGTATGCTCGTGGCCGTTTTTTATACGTATCGTAAGCCGCGTCGTTACCAGGAGGCGCCATCCACCACGCTGCAAACTGAAACACCCTTAAAGCCGCTTAACTTTAAACAGATTATCTTTACGGTAGCAGCCCTGGTAGTGGCGCTGATTTGCCAACTACAGTTTGACTCGCTGTTAATCGGGGCAATGATCGGCTTTATGATTTTGAGTGTGGCAGGCATCTTTCGTTGGAGTGACCAGGACGATGTTTTCACGGAAGGCTTACGCATGATGGCGCAAATTGCCGTGATTATTACGTTTGCCTCCGGCTTCTCCGGGATTTTAAACGCAACGAATGAAATTGCGCCCCTGGTGTCGGCGACGGCTGATTTCATTGGCGACAATATGGTGCTTGGCGCGGCATTAATGCTTGTTGTTGGCTTGTTTATCACCATAGGATTTGGTGACTCTTTCGCTAGCGTGCCTATCCTTGCGCCTATCTATGTGCCTTTAGCAATCACGCTAGGCTTCTCGCCGGTCGCGACGATTGCCCTGTTAGGGGCTGCCGCGGCACTGGGTGATGCGGGTTCCCCGGCGTCTACTATTACCTTAGGTGCTACCGCTGGCCTCAACGCCGATGGGCAACACGATCATATCAGCGATAGCGTAATTCCTACGTTTATTCATGCCAATTTTGGCATGCTGATATTTGCTTGGATTGCGGCACTGATGCTGTGATGCTTGAAGATTCACGCGCCACCTGCTCTTTCATCAGCCAACTTTGCAAAGGGAGCTAACCATGCTTTTCTCCAAACGTATTGCCATCAAGCTGCTTGCGCTTACGTTGGCACTATTGCCTTCGGTGCTGCTGGCCCAGGATGCCCATATTGGCAGTGTGCGCACTGAGTTCCGCATGCTGGGGCCAAATAACACCATTGAAGTTGAGCGCTTTGACGACCCCAAGGTGCAGGGTATCTCCTGCTATATTTCCTATTCTCAGATTGGCGGGATCTCCGGTGCAGTGGGGCTTGCCGAAGAGGCCAGTGAGGCGAGCGTTGCCTGTCGGCAAACGGGCGAGATCGTGTTTAACCCGGCGGAGGTAGAAGAGCAGGAAGTGGTGTTTACCCAGCGCCGTTCAGCGCTATTCAAGAATATGCGCGTAGTGCGCATGCACGACGCTGAAACCGAAACCTTCGTATACCTGACTTACAGCACCAAACTGGTGGATGGGTCGCCGAAGAATGCGATAACGGCGGTTCACTATGGGGATCTGGCGCCGACTCAGTAACCTGGTGCAGGCATGTGAACCGACGCATTCAGTTTGGTTAGCGGGGCTGGCCCAGTGCCTGGGTCCAGTAAGTGGTGTAGCGGGATTCCGGGTTGTCGGCGTTGGCCATGCCCATCTGGGTAAAGGCGCCGTTCATGATATTGCTGCAGTGGCCGGGGCTTTCCAGCCAGCCGTCGACGGCGGCAGTGGCTGACATATGGCCCGCAGCAATATTTTCCCCCACTGCGCGCCATACATAGTCTTGCTCTTCCACGCGCTGTTCGATGCTAACGCCCTCAGGGCTGGTATGGCTGAAATACTCGTTCTCGGCCATATCTTCCGAGTGCGCCTTGGCTGCCGCATGAAGCTTGCAGCTCCAGGTCAGTGGCACTACCGAATCAAACGACTGATTGCCGCACTGCCGAGTTTGGCTGCGCGCCTCGTTAACCAGTGAAAGCATTTCCTGCTGCTGCTCGGTAGGTTCGCAGTTGCTGGATGAGCCGCCTTGCGGCGCATCATCAGAGGCCCAGGCTGCTCCGGTACCCAGTAGCATCAAGGCTGCTAAACGGAAAAGCGCCCTGGGGGCAGGGCGTTTTATAGCGGAATTAACCACCGAATTTTTCATTTTCACCAAGATCCGGTTTGGCATCTTTCTTGAGGTTGGCCTTGGCAATCTCGTAGAGCTGGTAGGTTTTGCTCTCCTTGGATTTCCAGTGCTCGCCCATCTCTACCTTGATTTCCAGAAGCGTGACGTCCGGGTCGTCCTTGCCTTCCGGGAACCAGGCGGCCACGAAGGGGTTCCAGTACTTATGGATCAGCTCGCGGTCATCGTTTAGGTTGGCCTTGCCTGATAGCGAAACGTATACACCGTCTTCCTGATCGGAAAAGCTCAGGCATACGTCGTGATCACTTTTGGCTTCAAAGACTTTTTCGGCGCTACGGCGGGTATAGAACCACAACGTGCCGTCATACTCTTCCTGCACCAGGTGCATGGGGCGCGCGCGCGGGGTATCGTGGTCCAGCGTCACCAGCATGCCTACCTTGATATCCTTGATCATCTTCCAGATCTTCTGCTTATGTTCCGGGCTGGACATAGCGTCACTCTCCTTATGAATAAATACTTTGATTAGCCAGTCCTTCCGTAGGACTAACAATAGCCTAGCCAGCATTGGTGATATCGGCAAATATGCTGGTGAGCTCGCAGTAGCAAGCCGGCAGGGCTAAAGTGAAAATTCGCAAACGGCTACCAAAGTAGACTGCCAAAGGAGGCTGCCATGTTCGTAGATGCAAGGTTAAAAAGATCGAGACCAATCAGCCCTGGTGTGAAAGGGGCCGGTTATATCTCTATTCTGATTGGCATGTTTCTGCTGGGCGGTTGCGCCACGGGAGAGCGCGCTGATACGCAAACCAGCATGCGGGGCGCGGCCACTGAGTACTGTGAAAGCATTGGCGGGCAATCCGAGGTACAGGAAACACGCTTGGGCAGCGGTCGCTATTGCCGCTTACCGGGTGGGCAGCTCGAAAACGAGTGGATGCTTTATCGCTCAGAGCGCCTTGATAACGACTAATTAACTATAAGGGATAACCTTGCGCCTGCACTACTCAGGACCTTTGCCTGAACGCATCGGCTTTTTACTACTCCCACGCTTTTCCATGATGGCTTTCTTTTCCGCAGTGGAGCCACTGCGGATTGCCAATCGCATCAGTGGTAAAACGCTATTTGAGTGGACACTGTTTAGCCTTGATGGCGGACCCGTAACCGCGAGCAATGAGATGGCATTATTGGTGGATCAGCCGATAGGGAGCGCGTTGGATTTACCTTCACTAGCCTTATGCGGTGGTTTTGATCCTGAGGCACATCTAAGTCGACCGTTGATGGCTTGGCTGCATCGTTTGGATCAAGCCGGGTGCGCGCTCGGCGGGTTGGACACCGGCGGCTTTTTGCTTGCAGCCGCCAAGCTACTGAAAGGCGAACGTATTACTTTGCATTGGGAAAGCCTGCCAGCTTTTCGTGAACGCTATCCCATGATTGAAACCTCTGATGAATTATTTGAGCTGGGTGAGCGTCGCTTCTCTTGCGCGGGGGGAGCTGCAGCAATGGATATGGCGTTGGAAGTTATCGCTCGACGCCATGGGACCAAACTGGCAGTCGATGTCTCCGAGCAGCTTATACATGAGCGGTTACGTAGCCGTAGCGATCAGCAGCGAATGTCATTAGCGCGCAGGCTGGGTACTCATCATCGTCCCCTTATCGAAGCTGTATCGTTAATGGAGCGCCATCTTGAGGCGCCACTGCCGTTAGCTGATATCGCCAAGCGTAGCGGGGTATCCTCCCGACAATTGCAGCGGCTTTTTGAACAGCAGCTGAATACCTCCCCGCGGCAGTGGTACCAGCAATTGCGGCTAAAACGCGCCCAGCGACTGTTGAACGAAACGGAAATGGGGGTGCTTGATATTGGTATTGCCTGCGGCTTTACATCCAGTTCAAGCTTCGCCCGCGCATTTCGTGCCCACTTTGGCCTTTCGCCCGCTGAAGTGCGTCGCCATGCTGGCAACTAAGCGCTTATTTGTCTTGTTGTCGTGTAATGTCTTCTATATGTCGCTTTATGTCGTGTGTCGAGGGGCTTACTGGGCAGACTGGTAAGATACATCTCCCTATAAGGATAAATTGATGAAGACGGCATTACAGGCTAAACAACGTTTCTATGCGCTAAGCACTACAGGCTTAGTCGCTTTGTTCATGGCTGGCTCGGCCACGGCCGGTTTGGATGAGGTGCGTTTTGGCGTTCCGCCGTGGCCGGGGGTAACGGTTAAATCTGAAGTAGCTTCACAGTTGATGGAAGCCATGGGCTACCAAACCCGGCAGCGAGATTTAGCGGTCAGCGTGATTCTTGAAGGGCTGACCCGCAACGATGTCGATGTCTATCTGGGTGGCTGGTATCCCGTGCAGACCGGGATGGTGGAGCCGCTGGTGGCGAACGGCAAGGTGGAAAAGCTGGTTTCCAATATTCAGGGTGCCAATTCAGGCTTGGTTGTACCGCAATACGTATATGACGCAGGTGTCACGTCAGTCGCCGACCTGGACGCTCATCGTGAGCGTTTCGACGGTGAAATTCAGGGCATTGAAGCGGGCACGGGAATTAATACGGCTATTTTGGCAGCCATTGACAACGATGCTGCTGGTTTGGGCGATTGGAGCCTGCGTGAGAGCTCAACCGCTGCCATGCTGGCGCAGGCTGAGCAGAAGATAGCCAATGAAGAGTGGGTTACCTTTGTGGGTTGGGAGCCACATTGGATGAACGTGAGTTTTGATCTCGCGTATCTTGATGACGCTGACGATGCGGGCATCGCCCAGATTGAGAGTACCGTTTGGACTGTTGTGCCAGCAAGCATGGCAGAAGAAGATCCGCAGCTACATCGTTTCCTTTCTCAGTACGTGGTCGATATCGAAGATCAAAACGCCTGGGTATACAGCTATAGCTATGACGATCTCCCAGCAGATAAGGTGGCCCAGGAATGGATCACCGAGAACCTGGATACCGTTGCAGCTTGGCTAGAAGGCGTTGAGGCAAAAGATGGTACTTCTGCGATTGAAGCCGTGCGGGCCGCCTACCAATAACAGGTCTGTTTAACGGGGTAACCGTGATCGTAACGCCTGGCAGAAATCTTGCCAGGCGTTTTGCATTTCAGGCAGCATGGCATGGCCGTGAAGGGAGCCGTGTACCATTGCAGCGGCATGGTGATAACCCACCTGAACTCCCTCTGCGCGCCAACGCGCCACGGTTGTTTCAAGCGGCAGCGTGAGTGGATCGTGTTCCACCGCCAGGACTTCCACTTGGGAAGCCGGGGCAGGGGTCAAACAGGGTGAGTTAAGGGCTGGGCACAGCGGTAATAAACACAGTACTACATCCTGACGACTGAGCAGCGGACCATCGGGACCCAGCGTTTGTTCGGTTAGGCCGTTAACCGGTGGGTAGATCAGCCCCAGCAGCGGTTGGTTACTCATGGCTTTATTAAGTAAAGGTGCCATGTCCATGGCTAAACGCCCGCCCGCACTGTCGCCGACTAACGCGATGGGTTTAACCACCTGGGCTACGTTGATACAGTCGCTGAGCATAGCCGCGTAGCACGCCTCAGGGGCCAGCCGATAGTTGATGCTGACCACTTCGCGGTTTAATTGATCGGCCAAACTGGCCGCAACGCCATGATGACTGCGTACTGAGCCAATCGTAAAGCCGCCGCCGTGAATAAACACGATTTGTTCAGGCGGCGCAACAGCAGGGCAGAAGCGCCTTACGGGAACGCCCGCCACGTAGTCATCCGCCACTGTCATACCCTTCGGGTCGGCTGGCGCAAACGATTGACATAAATCATCGTAGTGACGGCGCGCGTCTTGGATCGACGCCTGTTCGAGTCTGGCTAAGCCCGCCTCAAAGCGAGCAATAAAATCGCTAATAAGCATTTTTGCGAGGAATACCAATCGTACGACCTGCAAGTCCAGGCCATTCCCCAGCTGCGGCGCTGGGTAGGTTGATAATTGCCTGGGAAATGGGCTCAGGAAACCCACTGGGACGCCCGGTTTCCTGGTTGATGCCCATCAGCATCTGCTCACTGGTCGCTAAGAGATTATTGTCTGCATCCACTAGCTCGAAGAAGATATGCAGGCGTTTGGCATCGTGATCCAGTCGCGTCACTTTTACCTGCATGGATTGGCCTTCATGGGCTTCTTTCTGATAGCAGAGGTGGGTTTCCAGCGTATACAGCGTATAGCGATGGTGGTCCCGCCCCGTTGCATCCAAGCCAATGTGTACCATCAAGGCGTCCACCGCCAGGGAGAATACCCTGGCGTACTCTGCATCGTTCATATGGCCGTTGTAATCAACCCACTCAGCGGCGACCTTGGTATCCAGTATGACCATTAAATGCGTCCCTCCAACCCCTCGGCTTCGGGCCAATATTTTTGAACGAGATCAAGTAGCTCTACCAGAAAATCATCACGCCGGCGGTCAAGTTCCACGACCGGCCTGCCTGCGGCCTGGTGTTCACAGCCCTCAACCACACGATCAATCAATTCATCGGTAAGCTCTGGCGCTTCAAGCTTCGTCCAGGGAAGTTTAAGCGCCGGACCAAACTGTTCAAGCATATGTCGCATACCCTGCTCACCGCCTGCCAAGTGAAAGGTAAGAAAGGTGCCCATCAGAGGCCAGCGCAGGCCGCAGCCGTAAACCACGGCGGCATCTATCTCTTCTGTGGTGGCAACGCCATCATTGACTAAATGAAGGGCTTCCCGCCAAAGGGCTTCCATCAAGCGATCGGCAAGGTGGCCTTCAATCTCTTTGCGCACCACCAGTGGACGCATGGCTAGCGCCTTGTAGTGCGCTTGGGCTGTATCAATCTGATCTGCTTGTGTGTCAGTGCCACCGACTAACTCCACCAGCGGCAACAGGTAAACCGGGTTGAAGGGGTGCGCAACGATGACTCGGCCCGGCGCCTTGGTACAGGCTTGCTGAAGGTCACTCGGTTTGAAGCCCGACGTTGACGAACCAATGATAACGTTCTCTGCTGCAGCAGCGTCGATATTGGCAAGAATATCGCGCTTCAGTGCCAAGCGTTCCGGCACATTTTCCTGAATCAAATCTGCATTGGCTACAGCGGCGTCAAGGCTGTCAGCAAAGCGCAGCCGGTCAAGGCTGGCGCTTTCTGCCAGACCGAGGCGTGTCAGGGAAGGCCAGGCATTTTCAACAAAGACGCGCGTGCGCGTTTCAGCACTGGGGTCAGGATCGAAAGCGACGACCTCCCAGCCCTGAGCAAGTGCGCGGGCAATCCAACCATTGCCGATAACACCCGTACCAATCACCGCGAGTTGGTGGCTCATGCATCACCTCCAGTGACGATGGTGCCTGTGTTCGGGTCGCGTAGCTTAAGCTGGGTGCGAGTTTCGGCGGGAGACATTATGCGGGCGCCAAGGTTATCAATGAGCGTGGCGGCCTTTTCAACCAGCTGCCCATTAGTCGCCATAACGCCTCTCTCTAAATAGAGGTTATCCTCTAGCCCGACGCGCGCATGGCCGCCCAAAAGCATGGCCTGAGCGAGCATCGGCATTTGATGACGGCCAATGCCAAATGCGGCCCAGTGCGCTCTACCGGGTAATTTGTTGCGCATGGCTAGCATTGTTTCGGGGTCTGCTTCCGCACCCCAGGGAATGCCCAGGCAGAGCTGATAAAGGGGATCACCATCTATAAGCCCTTCCTGCTGCAACTGGCGGGCAAACCATACATGGCCAAGATCAAAGCACTCCAATTCGGGCTTAACGCCTGCAGCCTGTACCAGGCGGGCATGCTCGCGAAGCCAGTCAGCGGTATTTACATACACCATATCGCCAAAGTTAAGGCTGCCGCAGTCCAGGGTGCACAGTTCTGGCAGCAGCTCACCTACCGGAGCATGGCGCTGCGCAGGTGTTTGGATGTCTGTACCTGGGCCGCCTCGAGTGGGGTCTTCAGTGTCGGGAATCCAATCACCACCGCCACCCGCTGTGATATTCATCACAATGTCGGCATCAGCCTCGCGCACACGCGTCATCACTTCACGAAAGTGCTCTAGTGAGTGGCTGATGCCACCGGTTTCCGGATCACGTACATGTATATGGGCAACGCTGGCGCCTGCTTTTGCCGCAGCGATACAGTCGTTCGCGATCTGTTTGGGCGTAATCGGAACGTTAGGATTTTTGCCGGTCGTATCGCCTGCGCCGGTGACTGCACACGTCAGAATTACGTTGCGATTCATACGCTGCTCCTTTTAAAACTGATATTCGTAAAGAACATCAGTATGGCGAGCGTAGATGGTTGATTATTGACTTAAGGCGACACTGTAAATACAGCAAGCGACAATAAAGCACTGCTATAAGCACTAGCGAAGCGCTTGTTTTAATGATTTCGTTTTGCCTGTAGTGCCGTGGTTAAAAGGGGTATAACCGCTTTTTACGCAAAAGCGTTTTATTGACGCAGCTCATACATTGGCTCGGCAAAACCTGATATTTTAAAGGTGTATTCAATATGAATCTTTAGTAGGACGTTGAAAAGAGGCCATTATGCTGACACAGGCACAAGAACAGATCATTGCCGCCACGGCTCCCGTGGTAGCGGAACATCTCAACACGATTACCGCGCGTTTTTACCCGCTGATGTTCGAACGCTACCCGCAGGTCAAGTCACTGTTCAACCAGACACACCAGAAAGACGGTGGGCAACCGCGCGCGCTGGCGGCCTCGATTCTTGCCTATGTGGGCGTGCGCCAGAATCCGCAAACGGCGCGCCAGATCATGGAAACCGTGGTGAACAAGCATGTGTCGCTGGATATCCAGCCCGAGCACTACCCGATCGTGGGCGAGTGCCTGCTGGTTGCCATCTGTGAGGTGCTTGGCGACGCCGTGACGGCAGAGGTGGCCGATGCCTGGGGCGCGCTTTATCAAGAGCTTGCCGATCTTCTCATCGACCTGGAAGCCAAGCGTTACCAGGAGTTTGAACAGCTGCCCGGCGGCTGGCGGGGCACGCGGCGTTTTCGTATTGCCGCTACGCATCAGGAGAGCCGTGTTATCCGCTCGTTCATTCTGGAGCCTGAAGATGGTGGCCCGGTGGCCGACTATTCGCCGGGGCAGTACATCGGGGTGAAGCTGAATATCGACGGCGTACAAGCGTCCCGCCATTACAGTCTTTCTGATGTGCCCAACGGCCGCTCCTACCGGTTATCCATCAAGCGTGAACCGCACGGTGTGGCCAGCCGCTTTTTCCATGACCAGCTGACGGTAGGTGATGTGATCGAACTATTACCCCCTGCCGGTGAGTTGACCCTCAAGAAAGGTGACGAGCCTCTGCTCTTGATCAGCGGCGGCATCGGCCAGACACCGCTGTTGCCGATTGCCAAACAGGCGCTTAGCCAGGGTCGCCAGGTTACCTACCTGCATGCGGCTATCGATATGGATAGCCGTGCGTTTGCCAAAACTATTGATGAGCTGGCCGCCGCCAACCCTGATCAGTTGACCGCAGTTACCGTGCTTGAACAGGGCAGCCAGGGGGACCATCAGGGCCGGATAAATGAAGCCGTGCTGGCCAAGTATCTAGCACCTAACAGCCGCTGCTACTTCGTTGGCCCCCATGGTTTCATGGCGGCGATCAACCAGAGTCTGGAGCTTTTGGGTGTCGCGGAGACCCATCGTCACTTTGAGCATTTCGGCCCGGCCAAAGCGCTAAACGCCGCTTAGCCAAACCGCCCCTTTCACATGTAGCTTAGTGTGAGGGGGGCGGCCTCGAATTTATGAGGCACTTTTCTCTTCGGCTAACTGCCAGATATCTTCCCACTCCCAGCCATCCTTCTGAATATAGGCGAGCAGTACTTTTTGAGAGTGATCGCTTAATCCCTCCTGCATCTGTTTTTGTGATGCATCGAATCCCGGTAAGGTCTTGTAGGCCTCAAGAGCTGGAAAAGGCGGCAAATGCGGTGCGGCGTGGATGAACGCACTATCCAACGTATCAAGAAATTGATCGATGACGCGCAGCGTTATAGTGAACTGAGTGTGGGTGGCAGCGCTAAGGTCAGGATTGGCGATGGTTGCCAGTATGAGCGCCTGATAAAGCCGCGCTAACGCTAACGGGAGTGATTTCTGGCTACTGCCCGCGTGGTAATAGTGAAGAATAGGGTAGGCGAGGTGCTGTTGGCCAAGTGTGCTGATAGTTTGCTGAATAGGCGATAGCTGCTGGCTTAAGCTGGTAAATTTCCCATTGTCATGGGTGGTGTTAAGAACTTCTAGCGGGCTTTCGCCTAGCGCACTGATAGACAGCGCTAAGTGACGTTTTTGGGTAACGTTAGAAACGATATTAAGCATGTAAGTAATCGACAGCGTAAACAGGAAAAAGCCATTGGCTGCTGCCAAGGTGGGGACCAGGCGCCAGCGATCATTACCCGGCACAAAATCGCCATAGCCCAGTGTGGTAAGGGTATAACCGGTAAAGTAGATACGTTCGACCAAACTGGCCGATGCCTGGGTGTTGGCATTCACAACAGCATCTGACCCGCCACAGAAAACCAATAGCCAGCCCAGCCATAACGTTATTACCCAGACTAAAAGAAGCCCGATCGTTATCCATGGGCCCGCGGCGGCGAGTAACCAATGACAGCGCCGGGTTCGATGAATCAATAGCAGTATCGACCAAACACCACTAATCAAGCGATTGGTGACGGGCCCTGAGTGAGAGGCGGAAAGCGTGGTACGAATGGCATCAAAATTGGCCAGCGCAACAAGAAGAACGCCTATCACGCCAGCCAGTGTGCTTTCTGTCATATAGAGCGTCCTTTCGATCATTTATAACGACGTTAGTCGGCCATATTGGTTTATGGCGGGGTGGCGTTGGCAGGAGAAGGTATGTGTTCCTCATTAGGCCAGGCAGTAACGACGACTTCATAAATACGCCAGTCGTAATTATTAAGGTGCTGTGAGGCCTCTTTAAGATGGCGCGCCAGGTCATCGTTACTATGCGGGGTTACAAAGGCTTCTCCGCTGAAGATTGGGCCTTCTTCGCGTAAGCGTACTGAGGCGGCGGCTACCCAGGGCATGGCCCGAAGCTCGGCTTCCAGCGCTTCTTCCATGTATTCCGGTTTTTCGCGAGAGGTAAAGTGAGGGCGGCGGTCAAGTAGGTCGCCTACGGCTTCTTTTAAATTGGTAATACCATCCTTGGTAACATCCAGGGCGATAATGGCCGCAGCCGCTGCGTCCGCCCACCAAAAGCCGGCTCCCACACCCAGTACACCAACGATGGCAGCCATCCCTGTCATCCAGTCGGCTTTGCTCATCTTCCCATCGGCAAACACGGTCTTCTCATGCACTTTTGCCGCGGCTTTGGTCTGTAAGCGCCCGATAATGACAGGTGGAATAACGCTGTAAATCAGCACGCCAACCATCACCCAACCCATCCATATCGTTTCACCAAACAAGGTAATGGCGCCGATACTCGGGTGTTCCTGATGGACAAGCTTAAGCAACGAATCACCCAGTAGAAACAGTCCCATCGCGCTTAGCGCAGTTGCCGTGCATAAAAAGGCAATAATAGTGGCGCGTTGATACCCATAGGGGTATGTCTCATTAGGCGGACGTTTGCGAAACCGCACGGCCAACAAGAAGGCAATAGGCGGAATGAGCGACAGCATGTCTTCCAGCCACGCGACTTTCATTGCCTGGCTGTTTCCCAGTACCAGCGCGAGCACCGATACAATGGAAATACGAAATGCTAAATTCCACCATTCAAGGCGAATGAGATAGTTGAGATCCTGCTGCTTATCCGGTGGCAGGTGATATAGCTTGCGTATTTTCATCGGCCTGCCTCCAGGCGTTGAAGGCGTTGTTCAATATCAGGGTAGCTATTTAAATGCCGTTGCACGGCAAGCATCCAGGCATTTTCGCCTTTGGGCAGCGCCATGACATGTTGATCGGTCGCGATTTCCCAGTCGCCTATTTGGTAGTTATGCGCATGAAGCCACCATGATGGGTTGGCGACCGCTTCATTTTGAGTGCCAAGGTCTGGGGTAGGGCGAGGGATTGCACCCTCTTTTTTAAGCGCGCGAGCGATATGGTTAACAACCGGAACGGTCACCTCAACACCTTCCAGGTTGCTGGGTATTGGGGTGCCCTCGGGCACGCCGACTAAATAGCGGCTCTTATAGTAAGCCTTAGTGGGCGCGGCGAGCGCGCTTACATTTGAATCCTGGGTAAGGCCACCGATCACCAAGTCCAGCTGGTAGTGAGATAGCGCTGCTAACAGATTGCCCTCGCTATCCCAGTGCCAGTTGATGGTGGCGTCCATATTTTCCGCAAGCGCCTGGATTATTTCGACTTCCAGCCCGGCCGGACCCTGGTCGGTATTAATGACCCAAGGTGGATTCTCAGAAAGACCAATGTTCAGCTCGCCGCCCTGCATATCTGCCATGGGGCGCTCAATATTGACCGGGTAACGGCAACCGGCCAAAGCTAACACCGCCAAAATGATCAGTCTGCTGGGCCGAAAAACGAATGTTATAAAGCTGTCCTTGCTTTGCATCGTTAAGCCGCTTCCGTTAAGAGGGAATCTATATAATAGCTAATAAATAAAACCTATAAAAAAAGTGAGCATGGGTTCGCTCAAGCCCTGCTCACCTCATAAGTTAGGCGTATTGAACTGTTTTTCAACTTAATTGCTAAAGCAGAACGGTATGTGGGTTCTGGCTGAGATTTCGGTTTAGGCCACCATTGATGCACATAGACTGGCGCAGCGGTGGCACGCTTGAGCGCATTCCTGGCAATGATCAGCTTCATGTTGCCCACATTCGTCGCCGCACTTTTGACAGATATCCGCACACAGCTGACAGATGTCCTGAGCATACTCGCTGCCTTGGGCCATAAAGGCGACGGCCAGGCGACAAATTTGTGCGCACTGTATATCCAGGCGAATGCATTCCGCCATGTTGCCAAGAGTGGGTTCCTGAAGGCAGGAAGTAGCGCAATTATCGCAATAGACCGCACATATATTGCAGGCTTCAATGCACTCTTTAAAATTCTGTATGCTCATAGTAAACCTCTCCTGTTAAATATACGTCCTTAAGCCGGGCGCCGTTTATAAAATAATAAGGGGCTAGTTTTTCATTCTATAAGTCAGTTAATAATAGGGGCTGGGTTAGATGTTTGCAGAAGATTAAATAATGTTTAACTTGTTTTAAATTCAATGATTTTGTTTGTTGTTATTTTCTGAAGCGCTTTTAAAAATAGGTCTAACGTCCAAGTAGGCGACTTAGTGGATATTTAAGTAACCTGATTTTAAAGGCAAGAGCGGTCGTCCAGCGGCGCTCTTGCAATCTTGAATAGATGAATAAACTCAAAGTTTACGTTTGCTCAAGCAAGCAGAGGTTAAATCCTGGATAGTAGTGAACCCTAACAGGCCCAAGGTCCTGTCTACTTCTCCTCGCAGTAGATTAAGCGCATGCTGCGTACCCGCCTGACCACCAGCCGCTAAACCATAAAGCGTGGCTCTTCCAAGCCACACGGCGTCTGCTCCTAGCGCCAACGCTTTTATAATATCGGTGCCGCGTCGAAAGCCGCTATCCACGAATAAATGACAGCGCTCGCCTGTAATAGCTTTAACCTCGGCCAGTGTATCCATGGGTGAGAGCGAGTGATTAAGCTGTCGTCCACCGTGGTTGGAAAGTACGATGCCATCGATACCCAACCGTACGGCCTGTTCAGCTTCTTCCGGCGATATAATTCCCTTTAGAATGATCTTGCCTGGCCATAAATCACGGAGCCAGGCGATGTCTTCCCAGTTGAGCGATGGGTCTAGCTGCGGGCCAATTATCTGTGAAGCACCTTGAGCGTTACGTTTATCGGGTGGCAGCAAATCATCCAGGTTTTTAAACGTAGGCAGGCCATCGGGTATCAGCACATCGCTCATCCAGCCTGGTTTGGTGAGTAGGTGAAGCAGGTTGGGCAGGGAGGGTTTCATGGGGCGGCTAAAATTGCGTACATCCCATTCGCGATTCCCGTAAATTGCGCTGTCTGTCGTTACAACGATGGCCTCAAAGCCTGCATCAACACAGCGCTGTATCATCGATTTAACAAAGTCGCGGTCACGATAAAAATAGATCTGCATCCAGGCGGTAAGCCCTTCGATGGCAGCGATGTCTTCAAGGCGTGTAGTTGAAACGCTGCTTAGCACGAAAGGAATGCCGGCATCACGGGCGGCATAGGCTAGTTTTAAATCCCCATCACGCGTCAGCATGCCGTTAAAGCCCGTTGGCCCAATCGCCAATGGCATTTGGTAAGAGCGGCCAAACAATGTCGTGCTTAAATCGCGTGCACCTACGTTAGTCATCGTTTTAGGTTCAAACAGATATTGATCGAACACGGCGCGATTATGACGCAGCGTATGTTCATCATCGCTGCCGCCATAAACATATTCGAATACAAAGTTCGGCAGTTTTTTCTTGGCGATACGTTCTAAATCATGAATGTTTAGGGCTTTTTTATAATTTGAGCCTGAGTAAAGCGGACGTTTCATGGTGATTCACCTGCAACCAAAGTATAGGTTTAAAGGGCTTTTGTTTGCGTTGCCATACTACCATACTAGTCATATCAGTTAGGGCGACAGGCCCCCTTAATTCAGGCTGCTGCAAATGAGCAATATCAATATTACGCTACAGGCGCTATGGCAGGAGACGTCGGAGACCGAGTCGGTTCGTCAGCGTCTTTACCAGGTATTGCGCCAGTCCATCATTCAGATGGTGCTGCCCCCGGGCAAAGCGCTTTCTGAAAAAGAAGTAGCGGATGCTTTTTCGGTCAGCCGCCAGCCGGTACGTGAAGCTTTTATCCGTCTTTCGGAGGCGGGACTTGTCGAAGTCAGGCCTCAGCGTGGCACCTATGTTGTCAAGATATCCCAAGGCGCGGTGCTGGAAGCACGTTTTGTACGTGAAGCGGTGGAGGTGGCCGTGGTGCGCCAGGCAACGGCCAAGGGGCTTGCGCCGGATGTGCTCACAGAGCTGCATGACTTACTTGAGCGCCAGCGCCGCTGCATTGAGCCTCACGACACCATTCGCTTTTACCGGCTGGATGAGCGTTTTCACAAGACGTTGTCGCTGGCAGTTGGGCAGCAGGCCGCCTGGAAAGTCATTGAAGAGGTAAGAGCTCAGATGGACCGCGTACGCTACTTAAGCGTTCCTGATACCACCCCCATCGCCCGTTTGATCGACCAGCACGCCCATATTGTGTCTGCCATTGAAGACCGCGATATAGCAATGGCCGAGCAGGCCATGCGGCGCCATCTGCGTGAGATTTTTGTTTCGCTACCCGATTTAGTAAAGCGGTTTCCCGAGATGTTCGATACTCAGGAAACGGTATCCCTCATTGAGGAGGCAACTCCATGAAAATCGAACATGCCTATACTATTGTCACCTCGCCGGGGCGCAATTTCGTCACCTTAAAGATTGTGACTGACGAAGGAACTTACGGTATCGGGGATGCCACGCTCAATGGCCGTGAAATGGCCGTAGTGGCCTACCTTGATGAGCACGTCATTCCTGCCTTGATTGGCCGTGACCCGCAGCGTATCGAAGATATTTGGCATTACTTGTATCGTGGCGCTTACTGGCGTCGTGGCCCGGTTACCATGAGCGCGATTGCCGCTGTCGACATGGCGCTTTGGGATATTAAAGCGAAACTCGCGGGTATGCCGCTCTATCAACTGCTGGGCGGTAAGAGCCGCGAGCGCGTGATGGTGTATGGCCACGCGACGGGACGCGATATCGAGTCGTGTCTTGAAGAAGTCGCCCGCCATGTGGATGAAGGCTACAAAGCCGTGCGTGTGCAGGCAGGCGTACCCGGCATTGCGAGCATTTATGGTGTGGCCAAGAAAGATGGCGAGCCCTACGAGCCTGCGGATGCCGATTTGCCCGCCGAGCATGTGTGGAGCACCAGCAAATATCTAAACCACGTGCCCAAACTGTTTGCCGCCGTACGCGAGCGCTTCGGTGATGACCTGCATATTCTGCACGATGTACACCATCGTCTGACGCCCATTGAAGCCGCCCGCCTGGGCAAGGAAGTTGAGCCTTATCATCTTTTCTGGCTTGAGGACTGTGTCCCTGCTGAAAACCAGGAAGCGTTTGGGCTTATACGCCAGCACACCACCACACCGCTGGCCGTGGGTGAAGTGTTCAATAGCATACATGACGCCAAAGCGCTGATTGAAAACCAGTGGATCGACTATATTCGCGCCACGCTCACTCACGCAGGCGGTATCACTCATGTGCGCCGCATTGCTGATTTAGCCGGCCTTTATCATGTGCGGACCGGTTTCCACGGGCCAACGGATCTCTCCCCGGTTTGCTTGGGGTCGGCTATCCATTTTGATACCTGGGTACCTAACTTTGGTATTCAGGAATACATGCCTCACACCAGCGCGACTAACGAAGTGTTTCCTCACGATTATCGTTTTGAGGATGGCCACTTTATCGTCGGTGAAACGCCGGGGCACGGCGTGGATATCGACGAAGAGCTTGCCAAACAGTACCCCTACAAGCGCGCCAGTCTGCCGGTCAATCGGTTGGAAGATGGCACCCTCTGGCATTGGTGACCTAAAGAACGGGTAAGGAGTTTCGCATCCATGCAAGCATTTCAGGTCAACGCGCCTCACGATTTTAAGGTTGCCGAGGTTGAAATTCCCTCCCCGGCGGCGGGCGAGGTACTGGTACGCGTAGCGTTTGCCGGAATCTGTGGTTCCGACATGCATATCATTCACGGCGATAACGCTTTCGTACGCTTTCCACGCATCACCGGTCACGAGTTTGCTGGCGTCATCGAGGCGCTGGGCGAGGGCGTAGCGGATGTAAGCGTCGGCGATCGCGTCTGTGTCGACCCGGTCATCAGTTGCGGCACCTGCTATCCGTGTCGCATTAATCGACCCAACGTATGTAGCGCTCTGGAAGTGATCGGCGTGCACCGTAACGGCGGTTTTGAGGAGTTCGTCTGTGTGCCGGCAGCCAACGTGCACCAGGTGCCCGAGCATATTGCGCTTGACGCCGCCGCACTGGTGGAGCCTTACACCATCGCCGCGAACGTGCTGGACCGCATGCAGCCGCACCGCGGTGATCGGCTTCTGATTCTAGGCGCCGGTATGATCGGCATGACTATCCTGCAGATGGCCCGCGCCATGGGCATCGACGAGATTATCGTTACCGACGTGATCGACGAGCGCCTGGCCGCGGCCAAGGAGCTGGGGGCGACCCACGTGCTCAATAGCCGCACTCAGGATGTCGAAAAAGAGATTCTGGCACTGACCGAAGGCGAGGGCGTGCCGCTGATTGCTGATGCCGCCTGCGTGCCGGCGCTATTGCCTCAGATGTTGCGCCTGGCATCGCCCGCCGGGCGCATCGGCCTGCTCGGTTTCAGCGTCCAGCCAAGCGATTTGATACAGCTTGAAGTGATCAAGAAAGAGCTGACCCTGGTTGGCTCGCGGCTCAACAATCGTAAGTTTCCGGAGGTGCTTGCGCTCATGGCAAGCGGCAAGCTGGACCCTCTGGCGCTGGTTAGCCATCGACTGCCGCTAAGCGAGATGCCCGGCGCCATCGATATGCTTGATCACCGTCCTGAAGAAGCCCGTAAGGTGTTGATCCAAATCAATCCCTGAAGGACACGCCAACTCATCTTAACCACACGCACTAACAACCAACAATGCAGAAGTGCAGGAGCGATAAAATGATTAAGAAACTGTTAACCAGTGCAGTACTTGCAACGATGGTATTCAGCGCGCAATCGGCGCTGGCCGCCGACTACACGCTGCGTTTTGGGCATCTTGCCAACGAGCAGAACATCTGGCACCAGGCCGCCGAGAAGTTCAAGGAGGAGGTGGAAGCCAACTCTGACGGACGCATTGAAGTTCGCCTTTACCCCAGCGAGCAGTTGGGTAATGAAATGGATGTGATCAACAGCATTCAGTTGGGCACAGCGGACATGACGATTACCGGCGAGAGCCTGCAAAACTGGGCGCCCAAGGCGGCCATGATGGCCGTGCCTTATGCCTTCCGGGATTCTGAGCATCTGCATGCCGTCGTTAACGGCGAGGTCGGTGCCGAGATTGAAGAGCAGATCATCGAGCGTACCAATCTGGTGCCGCTAGCCTGGTTTGAACGTGGCCCTCGCGAGCTGACATCCAATCGACCTATCCGCACGCCGGATGACCTGGACGGCTTACGCTTGCGCGTGCCTAACGTGCCGCTGTTTGTAGATACCTGGCAGGCGATGGGCGCACGTCCTACCCCAATGGCGTTCAGCGAAGTGTTTACCGCGCTTCAACAGAACACCCTGGAAGGTCAGGAAAACCCGCTGAGCCTGATCGAAAGCGCCAGCTTCAATGAGGTTCAGGACTACGTGAACATGACCGGTCACGTGCGCAGCTGGATCTACGTGGTGATTGGCCGTAATCAGCTTGAAAAAATGCCTGAAGAGCTTCAGCAGGTAGTGCGCGACGCGGCTGATACCATGCAGGCTTACGAGTCCGAGCTGTTTGTAGAAGACCAGGAGCGCCTGGAGCAAGCCCTTCAAGAGCGTGGCATGGAATTCATCGAAGTAGACGTGGATGCCTTCGCTGAAGCGGCCCGTCCGGCGGTGCTGGAAGCCCTGACACCTGAACAGCGTGAAATCTTCGACGCCATTCAAGACCTGTAAGACGGTTGGTAGTGAGAATGGGCTGGCCGCGTGCCAGCCCATTCTCAGTTTGCAAGTTCTGTCTGCAAGAGCAGTCTGTCCCATGAGGATACGTTTATGAGCTCGGATCAAAAAGCGCTTGAACAAGAAGCGTTGGAGAGTCTGGATTCGATGTCGGCGGTGCCCAAGCTGCAAGGCCCCATCGGGCGCCTGATAGGCTGGGTGGATGCCTGTTTTCTTACTCTTTCAGTACTGGCGCTGGTCGCGATTGCCGCTACGGTGCTGCTGCAGGTGAGTTCACGGTTATTCCTGCCGTTTTCCATCGCCTGGACCGAAGAGCTCTCGCGCTATCTGTTTATCTATATGGTGGCGCTGTCGGTTGGGGTAGTCATGCGCCAACACCGTAATATCAGCGTCGAGCTTTTCCATCATATGCTTGGCCCGCGCATGAAAGCGGCGTTTCAAGCGCTGATCTGTCTGATGATCGGCGTGTTTGCTTTTCTGGTGCTGCCTTATGCCTGGCAGTACGCCCAGAACGGCACTTGGCAGACATCCCCCACACTGCGGGTGCCCATGCTGTACATCTTTTTCTCAACAGTAGTCACCTTTGCGCTGCTCCTGGTTTATAGCGTACTGGGATGTCTTGAGGGAATCATCGCAATGTGTCGCTCCTCTGCCTCTCGTGAACAGGAGTCGTAAGCATGGAAGTCATTATTTTATTCAGCGTTTTCCTGATACTACTGTTGGTGGGCATGCCTATCGCCTTTGCGCTCGGTATCGCTTCAATGTCGTATCTACTGATGGAAGGCATTTCGCTGACCATCGTGCCCCAGCGCATGTACGCGGGCATCGACACCTTCGTTCTGCTGTGTATTCCGGGCTTCGTGCTGGCCGGTAACTTGATGAACGTGGGCAATATTACCGAGCACATCGTGCGCTTCTCCAATGCCTTGCTTGGACATATTCGCGGCGGCCTGGGCCTTGCCAACGTGGGCGGCTCAATGATTTTTGGCGGTATTTCCGGCACCGCCGTGGCGGACTCGGCGAGTATCGGCTCGGTGATGATTCCCGGCATGGCGCGCTCGGGTTACGACAAGCCGTTTGCCGCTGCCGTTACCGCCGCCTCATCTACCGTTGGGCCGATTATTCCTCCCAGCGTGCCGATGATTATTGCAGGCTCGTTAAGCGGTATTTCGGTTGGACGGATGTTTCTGGCAGGCGCGGTCCCCGGCCTTTTGATGGGCTTGGCCATGATGATCACGGTGTACATTCTCGCCGTGCGCCGGGGCTATCCAAAAGAGAAACGGGTGCCGGTCCTGCAGCTTCTGCGTGAAGCGAAAACAGCCTTCTGGGCACTGTTGATGACCGTGATCATTCTTTACGGCATCATCGGCGGCTTCTTTACGCCTACCGAAGCTTCGGTTGTGGCCAGTCTTTACGCCTTGGTGGTAGGCATGTATGTCTACAAGGGGCTTACCTGGCGCAAGCTTCCGGGCATTCTGGTGGACACCGTTCTGACCTCGTCAGCGCTTTTGCTGATGGTGGGCCTGGCCAACCTGTTCGGCTGGATCCTGACCAGCGAGCAGATACCCCAGATGATCGCCACGCTGATTCTCTCCATCAGCGAAAACCCGCTGATCGTGCTGCTGATTCTCAACCTGATCCTGCTGTTCGTTGGCGCCTTTATGGAAACCATCGCCGCGCTGATCATTCTCTTCCCCGCGCTGGTGGGGGTGGCCACAGGTGTCGGCGTGGATCCGGTGCACTTTGCCGTAATCGCGGTGCTCAACCTGATGATCGGTCTGACTACACCGCCTGTGGGCGTATGTCTGTTTGTGGTGGCCGGTATTGGCAAGCTGCCTATGCTGACGGTTGCCCGCGCAATCGTGCCTTTCCTGCTGTGCAACCTGGCAGTACTTATGCTGGTGACCTACGTACCAGCTATTTCGCTGTGGCTGCCTAATCTGCTGATGGGGAGTAACTAGGTATGAGTGTGCAACGTATTGAGGCCGTGTCGCAAAGCGGTCAGATCGGTATCGTCCACCTTGGCTTGGGCGCATTTCACCGTGCTCACCAAGCGGTTTATCTTGAGCGCTATCGCCAGCGCACAGGCGATGGCGAGTGGGGCGTATGTAGCGCCAATTTACGCTCAAGTGTTGATTTGGTAGATAACCTGCGCAAGGCGGGTTACCGCTATCAGGTGGCGGAATATGCCGATAGTCAGACGCTGACGCTGCGCGAGATCGGCGTGATTGAAGAAACGTTGTTCTCAGGCCGCGATGCTTCGGGCAACTGGGGGCGGGATAGAGATGCGCTGCTTGACCGTCTGGCGGCGCCGAGTACGCGTATCGTCACCCTGACCGTGACGGAAAAAGGCTACTTTCTCAATCCGGCCAGTGGCGAGCTAAGGGTAGATGACCCGATGGTTTCGGGTGACATTGCCTCCCCTCAGCAGCCGCGTACGGCGCCTGGGTTATTGGTAGAAGCACTGGCAAGACGTCATGCGGCGGGTATCGAGCCGTTTGCGGTACTTTCTTGTGACAATATGCCCCATAACGGACAGCGCACCCGAATGGCGGTTGTGCGCCTTGCTGAACAGCGCAGTGCCGCGCTGGCTGAATGGATCGCAGAGCAGGTGGCGTTTCCGAGCTCGATGGTCGACCGCATCGTGCCTGCGATGACCGACGCTGACTTCGAGCGCCTTGCTAAGCTTGGCGTCAACGACCCCAATGCCGTGGTGGGCGAGGCGTTTTCACAGTGGGTGGTTGAAGACCACTTTCCGCTGGGAAGACCTGGCTGGGAAGCTGAAGGCGTCGAGATGGTAAGCGATGTAGCGCCGTTTGAAACCATGAAGCTGCGTATGCTCAACGGCAGCCACTCACTGCTTGCTTATCTTGGTGCACTAGAAGGCATTGAAACGGTCTTCGACGGTGTGGGCCATACGCCGCTGCGTGCGCTATTGCGCCGCTATATGCTTGAAGAGGCCGCGCCCACGCTTGAAATGCCCGAAGGTACTGACTTGACGGCCTACGCGGATTCACTGCTGGCGCGATTTGCCAATGACAGCTTGCGCCACCGGCTTCAGCAAATTGCCATGGACGGTAGCCAGAAGCTACCCCAGCGCTGGTTAAGCGGAGCGCTTGAGCGGGCTAGCACCGGGCTGGCGTCTCCCTGCGTGGCGCTGGGCATGGCCGCATGGATTCGTTATACCGATGGTCAAGCGCTAAACGGCCAGCCCTATACCGTTGATGACCCTATGGCCAAACAGTTTGCGGAGCTGCACCAGACTCACGGTGGTCACCCGGTCGCGCTGGTAAACGCCTTTTTAGCCATTGATGAAATTGTGCCATCTGCGTTGGCGGCGAATCAGTCATTTGTTGACGATGTGCTAGCAGCTTATCGCGCCTTGACGCAAAGCGGGTTAAACGCCGCGCTCGCAGCGCTAGGCATCGAAGAATAGGGAGTTATCTATGGAACATACCTGGCGCTGGTTTGGCCCTAACGATGTCATACGTCTTGAAGAAATCCGGCAGGCCGGCGCGACTGGTATTGTGACGGCGCTGCATGAAATACCCAACGATAAGGTATGGCCGGTCGAGGCGATTCAAGCGCGCAAGGCCATGATTGAGGCCGCTGGGTTAAGCTGGTCGGTAGTTGAGAGTGTTCCGGTCCATGAAGCGATAAAGCAGGGGCTTGCGGCGCGCGATGCGTTGATTGAAACGTACTGTCAAACGCTGCGCAATTTGGCGGCCTGTGGCATCGACACGGTATGCTACAACTTTATGCCGGTGCTCGACTGGACGCGCACGGATCTCGTCCATGTACTGCCGGACGGCGCGCTGGCGCTGCGCTTTGATCACACCGCGTTTGCTGCTTTTGATCTCTTTATTCTTAAGCGGCCAGGGGCCGAGGCTGAGTATAGCGAAGCGGATAAGCATATGGCGCAACGCTACCTGGAGACGCTTGATCAGTCCGCCCGTGACAAGCTGGTGACCACACTGATCGCCGGACTGCCAGGGGCTGAAGAGCACTATACGCTGGAACAGTTTCGGGATGTGCTGGCGGAGTATGCCGAGATTGATGCGGAAAAGCTGCGCGAAAATCTTGGCTACTTTTTACAGGCGATTATTCCAGTGGCTGAAGAAGTCGGCATTCGTATGGCGATCCACCCGGATGATCCACCCCGGCCGCTTCTGGGCTTGCCGCGAGTGGTGTCAACTCATGAGGATGCACAGTGGGTGGTGGAGCATGTGCCCAGCCCGGCCAATGGCCTAACGTTTTGCACCGGCTCTTATGGTGTTCGTGAAGACAACGACCTGGTTGCCATGGCTCGCCACTTTGCTCCGCATATTCACTTTATCCACCTGCGTGCTACAAAGCGCGAGGCGGACCCACGTTCGTTCCACGAAGCGCCGCACCTGGAAGGTAACGTTGATATGGTCGGCGTTATCCAGGCACTGGTCGAAGAAGAGCGTCGCCGTGAAAAACAGGGCGGGGCGCGTTTGCCGTTACGCCCCGACCACGGCCACCATATTCTCGACGATCAGCAGCGTAAAACCGCGCCGGGCTATCCACTTTATGGCCGTATGCGTGGGCTTGCCGAACTGCGTGGCGTGGAGTTCGCGATTCGTCGCTTATCTCCGTAGAGTTGGCTATGGCTTGGCGAAACTGATTTCTCTAATAAAACGTACGGCTAGCCAAGGTAGTGTCTGATTACTGTTCAATGGAGTCATCAAAAATGAAAATAAAAAAAGATCTGCAACAACAAAAACAAAGCTCGGGTATTCCAGAGCACAACTCCAAACTCTCTAGGCGCTCGTTCTTGCAAGCCATTGGTGTCAGCGCAGCCTGGGTAGCAACGGCACATGGCGCCTTCGCACAGAACTCGGACTCGATGGGTTCGCCCGCCAATGAGCAGTATTTATACGTCGGCACTTATTCGTCACCAAATACGGCGCCCGGTGGCGTTATTCCAAGTCAGGCCGAAGGCATTTATGTCTACAAGATGAATCTTGAAACCGGCAATCTGAGTCCCGTCCAGACGGTAAAGGCCGACAATCCGTCTTACTTGGCAATGGCGCCGTCAAAACGATACATCTACTGTGTCAATGAGCTTGGCGAGGACGACAAAGGAGCGCCGTTAGGACGTATCAGTGCTTATGAAATTGATGAGCGGAGTGGGCGACTAACGCTGATCAATACACGCTCGACTCAAGGCACTTGGCCTTGCTACTGTGCCGTTCACCCCTCCGGACGTTATCTATTTGCGGCCAATTACGGCACGGGTACTTTTTCTGTATTCCCGCTCGGTGATGAGGGTGAAATTGAACCCATGAGCGACCAGTTTCAGGCGTCAGGCAATGGAAGTGGGCCCGACCCTGTTCGACAGGAAGGCCCACACGCCCATATGATGCTGTCCAACCCCGGTGCTCAGCATGTTTTCGGCATAGATTTGGGCGGAGATTCGATTCTTGCTTGGGAACTCGAACTAGCTACTGGCAAACTAATGCCGGGACCTGTGCCCCAGGCCCACGTGCCATCCGGCAGTGGCTGCCGCCACTTGGTATTTCATCCTGACGATAATCGAGCCTACGTAATCAACGAGCTTTCTTCCACCATTGATGTATTCGATTTCGAGCCACGCCGGGGAGCATTTATATGGCTCCAATCGATATCGACTTTACCGCAAGATACCACTTTCACCCGCCCTTCATTCAATCCTAATAATCCAGGTGAAGTACCGACGGGAACGAATACGACGGCGGGAATTAAGATTCACCCGAGCGGGCGTTGGGTCTACGCTACCAATCGCGGGATGGATAGCATCGCCATGTTCAAGGTTGATCCCGAATCAGGGCAGTTGACCTCAGCAGGGTGGGTTCAGAGCCAAGGGCAGATCCCGCGAGGTATGAACATCGAGCCTTCGGGCACTTTCCTTTACGTAGGCAATCAGAACTCGGACACCATCGTGGTGTTTCGTATCAAGTCGGATGACGGCCAACTCGAAGGCCCCATCCATATTATCGATAGTCCAGTTCCAGTCGACTTCGCGTTCGGCTCCTTTGCGCGAAGTTGAGATTGCTCAATACGGAACGTCCGGGAGGGAAGTGATTTAATTACCCGTTTTATGGGTGTATGCGAGGCCTGACCGAATTACTCGGTGTAGAGCAGGCGGTGGGGCAGTTAACTGCTAGATAACCCATTACTCTTCCATGTATTTCTCTTCACAATAGAATAGCCCCGCTGATGAGTTAAATCAGCGGGGCTATTTGCGCACTAATGGCTAGCAATTAGCGAAGTGTAGAGGGTGCTCCAGTGTTCGCAAGAGTTGGCTCGGGCACCTGTTCTGATATGATTAAATGCGCTTAAAACTCCAGGAGATGGGTACATGCAATCAATGGCGTCAGCAGTAGATAAAGGCAGTGTGGAGTTAGGCCCTAACCTGTTGGGGGGCGTCAGTCTGCCTGCCGCCGTGGTGCATGAAGGCCCGCTTCTGCATAACGTGGCGTGGATGCAGCGTTTTGCCGAAGCCCACGGCGCCCGCTTGGCGCCTCATGGTAAAACCACTATGACGCCAGCGCTTTTTCATCGTCAGATTCAGGCGGGGGCATGGGGGATTACCTTGGCGACGGCACCACAGTGCCGCGCAGCTTTTGCTCATGGGATTACCCGGCTATTGATGGCTAACCAGTTGGTGGGGCAGGCGAATATGGCCATTGTCGCTAGCCTGATAGAACAAGGTGCAACGTTTTACTGTGTCGTAGACAGCCAGGAAAACGTACGCCAGCTTGGGCGCTTTTTTGCCCAGCGAGGCCTGATCTTACCGGTTTTGATTGAGGTAGGTGTTCCAGGTGGAAGGTGCGGCTGCCGTACCCAGCAACAGATACTCTCTCTGGCCGAGACTATTGCTGAAGAACTCGCGCTGTCATTGGCGGGGTTGGAAGGCTATGAAGGCGTCGTGCACGGCGCTGATCCAGAAGCCGGTATTCGTGCTTACGCTAAATATCTAGTGGATGTGGCGGTAGAGCTTGAGGCAGCAAAGCGCTTTTCAGAACCTGAGCCCATCGTCACGGCATCGGGTTCTGCCTGGTATGACGTGATTGCAGAAGCTTTTGAAGGAGCGCCGCTTCAAGATCAATTTACAGCCGTATTACGCCCAGGGTGTTACGTAGTTCACGACCATGGGCTGTATCGTGAGGCGCAATCCGCCGTGCTTGCCCGTCGGCCTGATTTGCCGGAAGGCCTTGAGCCTGCCCTGGAAGTTTTTGCACAGGTACAGTCGCTTCCTGAGCCGGGGCTTGCCATCATCGCATTAGGCAAGCGCGATATCGGCCATGATCAGTTACCCATTGCCCTGCGTCGCTACAGGGAAGCCGGTACCCCTGAGCAACTGTTGTCGGTGGCTGGTTGGGAAGTGACGAATATCATGGATCAGCACACGTTCGTGAGGCTTCCCAAAGAGGCTCAGGATGTAGAAGTGGGTGATATCGTTGCGTTTGGCGCCTCTCACCCCTGTTTAACGTTCGATAAATGGCGCCAGGTGCTGTTAGTCGATAATGACTTAAACGTTAAAGAGCATTTGACTACCTGCTTCTAGCGCGCAAGCCAACCGCCATCCACGGCTAGCGTGTGGCCATGAACGTAGCGGGCTGCGTCAGAGCACAAAAAGATGACTGCGCCCGCCAAGTCGTCAGGCGTTCCCCAGCGGCCAGCCGGAATACGGCCGAGTATTTCGTCATGCCGTTGGGGGTCGTCGCGCAGCGCTTGGGTGTTATCGGTTGCCATGTACCCAGGGGCGATCGCATTTACGTTGATATCGTGGGCGGCCCACTCGTTGGCTAGTAGGCGAGTGAGGCCTTGAAGCCCGCTTTTGCTGGCGGTGTAAGAGGGGACGCGAATGCCGCCTTGGAAAGAGAGCAGTGAGGCGATATTGACAATTTTGCCGGGCGCTTTGCGCTCAATAAGATGCTTGGCAACGTGTTGAGCCAGAAAGAACGCGGCCTTTAAGTTAACGTCTAGCACTGCGTCCCAGTCTTCTTCAGAAAACTCAATGGCTGGCGCCCGGCGGATAATGCCAGCATTGTTGACCAGGATATCCAGCTTGCCTGCTTGTGTGATGGCCTGGCTTACAATCTCGCTTGGCGCATGCTGGCCAAGCTCCGCCTCAACCGCGTAAAAGCGCTGCCCCAGCGCTTCGACCTGGTGCTTTGTATCATCGGCAGGGCGTCGGCTAACACCGACAATATCCGCTCCTGCTTGAGCCAGCGCCAGGGCAATACCTTGCCCCAGGCCTTTATTGCAGCCGGTCACCATGGCGACCTGGCCGTGCAGCGAAAATAGTTTCATCGTCTCACTCCCTTCAACTGCTGTGTATACCAACAAGGAGGCTGTATCAGCGCCTTACGTGTTGTGCTAACTAGTGACTGCGCTACCAAGGCGGGCAATCACGTCAGGTAGTTCGTGAGCATGCTGTATACCAATCGCGCCTTCAGGCGTGGTTTCCTCTTCGGGGAAGTGGTTGATATGGATAACGTGCATGCCCGCCGCCAAGCCTGCTTCTATGCCCACCGCCGCATCGTCGATCACGATACATTGCTCGGGGGCGTAGCCCATTGCTGAGGCTGCCTGAAGGTAAAGTGCAGGGTCGGGCTTCCACACGTTCAGCGTGTAAGCGCTAAAGATCTGCTCCCCAAAGTGCGGCGTTAAGCGCGTGCTTTCCAGCGCGCAGCGAATCTTGCGCTCTGGCCCGTTGGATACTACTGCCTTGGGGTAGGCGCTTAAGGCTGCCAGTGCCTCAGGAATGCCCGCTATCGGCTCAAGCTCTGCGCGCATGCGCGCCTCCATGCGGGCGCGCATTTGTGCTTCCATTGCCGGAAATTGATCTTCTACCAATACGCCAAAACGCTCTTCAAGCATCTGTACGATGGTGTAAAAGCGAATGCCGCGAAATTCTTCCATGTATTGCCGGGCTGAAAACGGCAAGCCGAACTCAGGCAAGACTTCCCCAAGCACCTCGGCGAGTAAAATTTCGCTGTCAACGAGCGTGCCATCGCAATCAAACAGTAGGCAAAGCGGTGCAGGTGCTGCGAGCGGATTATGCATTAAGCACCGTTTCGTTAACGACGTTGATTGGGCGCTCACCTTGAAGCGCTAAACGAATATTATCCACGGCGCGTTGGGCCATTGCCTCGCGGGTTTCATGGGTGGCTGAGGCAATATGCGGTAGCGCGACCACGTTATGCATATGGGGAAGCGGTGATGAGGTGGGAAGGGGTTCCTGCTCGAATACGTCAAGACCGGCCGCTCGAATCGTGTCGTTTTCCAAGGCCTCGATCAGAGCGGCTTCATCAACCACTTTACCGCGTGCGATATTGACGAAAACCGCTGAAGGCTTCATCAACGAGAACTCACGCTTGCCAATCAGCTTTTCCGTTTCCTGAGTGAGGGGCACGGTAATACATACATAATCGGATTCTGCTAAAAGCGTGTCTAGTTCACAGCGTTTTGCGCCCAGCTCTTTTTCAAGCTCAGCCTTCGGTGAGGCGTTTGAGTAGAGAATCGGCATGCCAAAGCCCAGCGCGCCGCGTCGAGCAATCGCCGCACCGATACGGCCAAATCCGACCATGCCGAGCGTTTTGCCGTGTACATCGTTGGCGAATAAATCAGGACCGATACTGGACTTCCATTTGCCTTGTTTGACCACTTCCGCAAGCTCGATCACGCGTCGGCCAGCCGCCATGATAAGCGCAAAGCCAATATCAGCCGTTGTTTCGGTAAGTACATCGGGGGTGTTGCACAGCATGATGCCGCGCTTGGTTAGCTCATCCACGGGGATGCTGTCGTAACCCACAGAGACGGTCGAAATAACTTCAAGCGCGGGCGCGGCGTCCAGCAGCTCGGGGGTGACGGGTAGCCCGGAGCCGATAATGCCATGCGCTTTGGCAAGTACCTCAGCCACACCCGGCTGGGTCAGATCCAGTGAGCCTGAATGCTCAAGTAACGTAAAGTTCTGTGCTAGCTCTTCCTGCTGAGAGTCACTGAGTCGACCCATTACCATGATATTCTTTTTCATTTTGTCTCCTGTTGTGTTGATATTTTTATTAAATAAAACATTAACAGATTCTACTGTTCAAGCTCACGAAGCTTATCCCGGGTCGGCAAACCTTCCATATCGCCAACGACCTGGATGGCCTGAGCACCTACCAGATTACCGCGATCAAGCGCCTGTTGCGGCGTACGGCCATCCAGCAAAGCGCTAATCACGCCCACCGCAAAGCCATCGCCTGCACCGACCGTATCAACAACTTTAGCGACCGGCTGGCCGGGTGCCAGAAGGCTTTCCAACGTGCCGTTCAGGGTGCCGCGATAATAGCTGCCTTCTGGCCCCAGCTTGATGATAACGGCCTTGGCACCTCGAGCGAGATAAAAATCGGCAATCGCTTCGGGTGTATCGCAGCCGGTCAAAAGCCGCCCTTCAGAAAGCCCCGGCAGTACCCAGTCAGCAAGACTTGCCAGCTCATTCAAGGTATCACGCATGACGGCTTCGCTGGGCCAAAGTGACGGGCGCAAGTTGGGGTCGAAGGAAATACTGGCGCCGCTTTCGCGCGCCTTCTGCATCACGTGGCGGGTTAGTTCCAGGGCACTTTCAGAAAGCGCGGGGGTAATGCCGGTAGCATGCAGATGAGTGAGCGACTGAAAGTCGATGGCAGCGGCGTCTTCCACGCTCAAGTGGCTGGCGGCACTGCCGCGCCTGAAATACTCAACCCGTGGGTCGGCACCGCCCTCGGCGCGCTCCTTGAACATCAGACCGGTGGGGTGTTGCGCATCAAGGTGAATATATCGGTCATCGATACCTTCGGCTTTTAAGGCCTGCTGAATAAAGCGGCCCTGGCTGTCGCTGCCTACCCGGCTCAACCAGCCAACGTGAAAACCCAGGCGTGAGAGGCCAATGGCGACGTTATTGTCAGCGCCTGCCAAACGGCGATGAAAGCGATCTACGTCAACCAGGTCGCCTGGTAAATCGGCCACTAACATGGCCATGGCTTCGCCAAAGGTGAGTATCTGGGGGGAGGAGGTTGGTGCATGTGGCATAGCGTTATTCTCTTGTTTAAACGTATTTTGGGTCGTGCTTAGGAGTTGTGCTGCCGCGGACCTGCAAGCGCGGTGTGTGGCGGTAGCGTGTGGGCGATGTCTGCGCTAGGCCATTAAGCTGGTTGAGCAAACAGCTGACCGCCGCCTGGCCGATATCATCAGTAGGCTGGGCCAGTGTAGTGATGCCGGGGGTTATCAGCTCACACCACGCCAGCTCATCAATGCCCATTAAACCGGTCGGGCCTATGGCGATACCCAGCTTTTGAAAACTGCGCGTCATGGCGAGCGTAACGCTGCCGTTAGCACACAGCACGGCTCCCGGGGCTGAAGCAGAACGCCTGGCAAATGCGTTTAACGTTTGTGTGTGATCCACGGCATTGTTCAGTATCAACGTCTGGCCGTTTATACCTAAAGTTGCTGCCTGTTGAGTAAAGCGCTGCAGCCGCTCTTGGCGGGCGCTGGCGTAATCAGGTGACTCACTGGCGTAGAGAATCGATCGATACCCCTGCTCCACCAAATGCTCCAGCGCCATATCAATGGCCAAGGCGTTATCAAGCCCAATCACCGCGGCGTCTAGCTGGTGAATATCGCGGTCAAGCAGTACCAGTGGCACCCCGCTGCGCATTATTGCCTGTAGCTGTGCTTCAGGCTGCCCGGAAGCATTAATAATCAAGCCCTCTACCTGATAGGCCGACAGCAGGCGTAAATGCTGTTGCTCTTGTTTTGGGTCGTTATCAGTATTGCAGACGATCAACGAATAGCCGCTTGCGCGAGCAGCCTGTTCCACGCCGTGAACAACGGCTACTGAAAAAGGGTTACGGATGTCGGCTACCAGCATCCCCAATAAGCGTGAACCACCGCCTTTAAGACCCCGTGCCATTAAGTTGGGCTGATAGCCTAAGGTATTAGCGGCTTCGGCAATGCGTGTTTGAAGCTTGGGCGTTAGCCGTTCGCGCTCTGGGCCAAAAAAACGCGATACGCTGGTTTTAGAAGTGCCCGCCAATTTGGCGACTTCAATAAGCGTGGTGCGAGATGAGGTAACGGGCATGGGGAAATCCGCAGAGTAATCCGTTTAACAATCAAAATGGGAACGTTCCCAATCTGTTTTCCAACATAGTGAGTTTTGAATTTAAAGGCAATACGCCTTAAGGCTCAGTGAGAAAGGGCAGAGAAAATGAGAGCGTTAAGAAAAATTAATTAAAGCCCTCTGCTAGGCTGGGGGAAAAGCATAATAGGCGCCTGCAATGCAGCTACATGAGTACCAGCAGTACGATGCCACTGGCTTGGCCGAGCTGATCCGCCGTCGTGAGGTGAGTCGGGAAAACGTTTTAGAGGCTGCCTTTGCCGCCATTGAAACGCTGAATCCTATTCTGCATGCGGTTGTCAGAACGCGTTTTGAGAAAGCCCGGAAAGAAAGCAGGGACGTCTCCGATAACGCGCTCTTTAGCGGCGTGCCCACCTTGAGTAAAGACCTGTTGATGGGGCTGGCCGGAGAGCCATTGGCTTTCGGCAGTGCCGCGCTATCGCAGTGGTGTCCCAAAGAGGACGCTTTGCTTATCCAGCGCTCAAGAGCCGCTGGCCTGGTCATCGTTGGGCAAACGGCGACACCTGAATTGGGGTTGATGGGAATAACCGAACCTAAGGCCTTTCCGCACCCGGTTAACCCCTGGCGAGCAGGGTATTCGCCAGGCGGTTCAAGCGGTGGTGCCGCTGTCGCCGTGGCTAGCGGAATAGTACCTCTGGCGTTAGCCGGAGACGGCGGTGGTTCGATCCGTATCCCTGCTAGCTATTGCGGGCTATTTGGGTTTAAGCCTACTCGTGGCCGGGTGCCGCTTGCTCCTGGCCATAGTGAAGTATGGCAAGGCGCGGTTATTGAGCATGCAGTGACCCGCAGCGTGCGCGATAGCGCGGCGCTATTGGAGCAGGTGAACGGCTTGGCGCCTTCTGGTCCTTACCCGGTGCCCCGTGAAACGGGTTATGTGGCGGCGCTGGCTGCTCCGCCTAAACGGTTACGTATTGCCGTGTCGCTTGGTGATCCCTTAAGCCGTGGTTTGGGCACGCAGTTGAATCCGGAGATCAACGCAGCGGTTGATAAAGCGGCCGCCGCGTTAACGGACATGGGCCATGAGGTGGAGTGGTGCGACCCGCCTGTAGATGGAGAAGCTTTGGCGGATAGCTACCTGACGCTTTACCTTGGCCATTTAGCGGCGGACCTTCGCTGGATTAGCCAACAGACTGGCGTGCCGGTTCGACGCTTGGCGATCGAGCCTGCCACACGTGCTATCGGCCGGTTGGGCGGCAAACTTTTGGCGCAGGATTACGAGCTGGCCAAACGCTATTGGCACGTGGCCGCTGAACAGATGAGCCATTTTCATCAACGCTTTGACGCGCTGGTGATGCCGGTAACCGCCGATGCCGCGCCTAAAATTGGCGAACTTTATCCATCAGCGGCACGTGAACGCTTAATGTCTGTGTTGGCGGTTCCAGGGGCATCGTCGCTGGCGTTAAAGGCAGGCTTATTAAAGCGATTGGCAGTGGATGCACTTGGCCGCACACCGTTCACGCAATTAGCCAATTTGACGGGCCAGCCCGCCATGTCCGTGCCTTTGCATACTGCCGCCAACGGGCTGCCGGTGGGCGTGCAAATAGTCGGGCGGTTTGGTGAAGATAAACAGCTCTTACAGCTAGCCGCTGCCTTAGAGCTGCAAGATGTCTGGCAGCACCAATTACCGCGGCAAGCGTTCCGCTCTTAGTCAGGTTAAACTACGCGGCCTTGATTCGCCGCCTGGCCTTATGCATGCATCCAACCTATGAATTAACCGACGCAGGGGACCGCTACTTCGACGGTCTGGTCGACAAATTTTCACGCTCGCTTTACCAGGCGCCCCGCGGCGAGCTGCGCTTGGCGATGCTGGATTATCTGTTGCCGCAAATGCTTGAGCTAACCCAGCAGCCGGTGCTGGATATCGGCGGCGGGTTAGGCCAGCAGGCTGCCTGGTTTGCCGAACGCCAGCACCCGGTCACCATGGCGGAGCCTTCTCTGGATATGCTCACCTATGCCAGGCACTGGCACAGTGAAGCTAAGCGGTTGCCTTGCGAGGCGATGGCCTACGTGCACGCCCCGCTACAGGATTTAGGCCAGCAAGCGCCGGGGCCCTGGCCTTTGATTACCTGCCACGCGGTGCTTGAATGGCTGGGCGACCCGCGCTCAGCGATAGCTCACTTGGCCAGCCTGCTTGCGCCCGGTGGCCAGTTAAGCCTGATGGTATTCAATCGCGATGCGCTGCGCTTCTCCAATGCAGTGAAGGGCAATCTGGAAAAGGCGTTAAGTGATCGCCTGGAAGGCAAGGGCAAGCGACAGCGCTTAACGCCTATTTCGCCGGTAACCCACGCTGAGGTAGTTGAGTGGGGAGCGGAAAACAGTCTTGAAGTGGCAAGCGTTGCGGGTATCCGTGTGTTTCAGGATTACCTGCGCCAGCCACCCGCAAGCGACAAAGAGCGTGAAACGCTGCTGGCGCTTGAAAAAAAGCACTGCCAACAAGACCCGCACTGGCGGCTAGGTCGTTATTTACTTTATACATTGATCAAACCGGAGGCTTCCCAATGAGTGCTCAAACGCCTGCCTGCCAACTGCTGGAACGCCAGCAGGATGACTACACGGCACTGATGGTCGTAGCGCCACCGGCTGATGCGTGGTTAATCGCGCAATCCTCAGGCGTTATCAGCGGTGATCTTGGTGTGCTAAGCGAGTGGCAAGCGGTAGGCAAACAGGCCTATAGCCCTTTCGCGCTACCTGAAAATGCCGTTACCCACGGCGAGATAGTCTTGTTCTGGCCCAAGGCGCATCAACTAGGCATTTGGTGGCTTGAGTGGCTATGCAGCGTTTTGCCGGCGGGTACGGCTATTGAGATTGTCGGCGAGCACAGTGGCGGCGTGAAACGCGTGCCGAAAGTACTCGCAGAGCGGGGGATGATCTGTGACAAGCGCGATAATGCGCGGCGCTGTTCGCTGTTTGCCACACGCGCCGTCGCGCTTGAGGATACCCTGCAAGACGCCTGGCAGCGCTTTGAGGCATTGGGCTTAACGCTTGTCAGCCACCCTGGCGTCTTTGGGCATGGCAAGGTAGATGAAGGCACGCTGCTGCTATTGGAAAGCCTGGAAAAAGAACTGCCCAAAACGCCTCAGCGTGTTCTTGATATGGGCTGTGGCGATGGCATTATCAGCGCCTGGCTTGCCAAGCGGGGCCACGCGGTAACCGCGGTGGATGTCAGCGCCTTTGCCGTTGAGGCGACGCGCCGCACGCTGGAGGCCAATCAGGTCGATGGGCACGTTTTGCAAAGCGATGTGTATAGCGCGCTGGAAAGCCAGACCTTTGATTTTATTATCAGCAACCCGCCGTTTCACCAGGAGCGAGATGTTAGCTACGGGCCTAGTCAACGCCTGATTCGCCAGGCACCGGAGCATCTTGCCAACCGTGGGCGGTTGGTCATTGTGGCGAATGTGTTCTTGCCTTATCCAGATGTTCTGACGGACGCCTTTGGAAGCTTTGGAGCACTTGCCGATAACCGGCGTTTCCGGGTTTATGGGGCAAGTAAATCAGGCCGTTAATGCTTATTTTTAATCGAGCATTACTCGGCAAAGAAAACATTTAGAACATGGTCTAAATGGGCTTCCATTGCATGGCGAGCAGCGGCCGGATCACGATTCTCAATCGCGTTAACGATTTGCTCGTGATCGCCTTGGGAGCGCTTTGGCATATCCGTTTCCATGTATAGATCCTGAAGACGACGGAACATAGCGCCATACTGGTGACCAAGCAGATGCTTGATGATAAGCGCGTAAGCGGCATTGTTTGATGCTTCTGCTATACGGATATGCAGTAACCGGTCTCCCGCACAGTTACGTCTACCGTTGGCGTTATCAAAGAAATTGCGCTCAAGGGCTAGTCGGATCGACTTTATGTCGTCATCGGTCGCATTCATAGCCGCTAACGCCGCAATTTCCGGCTCTAGATAGCGGCGTGTCTGAAGAAGGGAAAACGGAGGGATTTCTTCGTCTAGGTTAAGCTCGATTTCACTCTCGAATTCTGGATCCAGTGCCCACGGCTCTGTACGTGCCGCTGCACGCATCACCGGCTCCAAAGGCACTGATCGGGACTCAAGTACAACGACACCGTGCCCGACGCGTACGGCAACCTGACCAACCACTTCCAAAGCAATCAAGGCTTCTCTTACTGACGCCCGGCTGACGCCAAGGGATTGTGCAAGCTCGCGCTCGGGTGGAAGGAGGGTTCCAGGGGGGAACTCTCCATTATTGATCAACTGCTGCAACTGGTCAGCGATCTGGCGATAAAGTCGTTGTGAGCGGATGGCTTGAATGGGCATTCTTGGTCGTTCCTATCCGTATCTTTAATATTCTCGATCAATATTCATTGCGACTAAAGTTCATCCCAAAAAGTCCATGATTGGCCTTTTTGAGGATTGCCAGGATCAATATCTCTCGCGCATACTCGGCTCATTGGTCAGGCCATTGTATATCTGGACGACCTGACCCTAAGTATGTTCCCACGATTTCCAGAGGCGTGCCATCGCTATTAGGGAAGTGACATCGCATGAGACTTAAAAATAAAACTGCATTAATCACCGCCGCCGCGAACGGCATTGGGCGTGCAAGCGTCGAGCGATTTGTTGCCGAAGGCGCACGTGTATTCGCCACCGATATTGATATTTCTACCTTACAAGATATACCAGGCGTTGAAGCCTATCGCCTGGATGTAACGGATAGCCAGGCAATTAACGAGCTGGCCGCTTCGCTGCCGGCCTTGGACATACTGTTTAACTGTGCGGGGATGGTGCCGGGTGGCACGGTACTTGAGTGTGACGAGGCGACCTGGCAGCGATCGATGGATCTGAACGTCACTTCAATGTTTTACACCCTTCAGGCTTTTTTACCCGGCATGTTATCAAACGGCGGGGGCAGCATTATCAATATGGCGTCTCTGGCATCAAGCGTTAAAGGCGTTGCCAACCGCTGTGCTTACGGGGCCTCCAAAGCGGCGGTTATCGGTCTTACCAAGTCGGTAGCCGCCGACTTTATGACCCAGGGTGTTCGCTGCAATGCCATTTGCCCAGGTACCGTCGAGTCTCCCTCATTGAAACAGCGTATTGCAGAGCAGGCTGGTCGAGAAGGGCGCAGCGAAGCTGACGTGCTGGCATCTTTTATTGCGCGTCAACCGATGGGCAGGCTAGGGCGGGTAGAGGAAGTGGCGGCATTGGCCGCCTTTCTGGCCAGCGATGAATCACAGTTCATTACGGGTACCGCACAGTTGATTGATGGCGGCTGGGCTAACTGATTACTTTAGGAGGTATAACAATATGAAACTATTACGTTTTGGACAGCCGGGTCAGGAAAAGCCAGGCATTGTGGATAGCCAGGGAAAGGTACGCGATCTCTCCTCTATCGTTGATGATATCGCGGGCGACGTATTGAGCGACAGCCAGTTGCAGCAGCTACGTGATATGGATTTAACAACGTTGCCGGAAGTAGCTGATGATGTTCGCTTGGGTCCCTGTGTGGCTCGCGTAGGCAAGTTTATCTGCATTGGCCTCAACTACTCGGATCACGCCGCTGAAACCGGTGCTGAAGTGCCGCCTGAGCCGGTCATTTTCAATAAATGGACCAGCGCTATCTGCGGGCCTAACGATGATGTGGAAATTCCCCGCGGCTCGGAAAAGACCGACTGGGAAGTAGAACTTGGTGTCATCATCGGCAAGGGCGGTCGTTACATCGACGAGGCCGACGCCATGTCTCATGTGGCGGGCTACTGTGTTGTGAATGATGTCTCTGAGCGCGCGTTCCAGCTTGAGCGCAGCGGCACTTGGGATAAAGGCAAAGGCTGCGATACGTTTGGCCCGTTAGGCCCTTGGCTGGTAACCCGTGACGAAGTGGCGGACCCGCACCAATTGGGCATGTGGCTTGAAGTGGATGGTAAGCGTTATCAGGATGGCAGCACCCAGACCATGGTGTACCAAGTGCCTTTTTTAATCAGTTACCTAAGCCGCTTTATGAGCCTGCAGCCGGGCGACGTCATTTCAACCGGCACACCTCCCGGTGTCGGCATGGGCCAGCAGCCCCAAGTATATCTACGGGACGGCCAGCGCATGCGTTTAGGCATTGATGGCTTGGGCGAGCAGACCCAGCGCGTAGTTCAGGCATAGAAAATTTAGATAGAAGAAATATAGATAATAGAAATATAGATAGTAGAAATATAGATAGTAGAAATATAAACCGTAAGAAAATAGGTATTGGCGGCTCTATTCGCCGCTAATACCTCATTTACCGAGAGCGGCAGGCCTTGGAGGGATTTTTATACCTCCAAAGGACTGACCAATAGACCAAAGCACCTGTCAGGCTGGTTCGATAGTGGCCTGTGCTTGGCGGAAAGGAGCACATTAATGCAAGCGCTTGTTTGTTCAAAGCCGCATCACCTTGAACTGCGTCACTACGCTAAGCCTGAGTGCCCGGCAGGGCATGCCCTGGTACGCATTCGGCGCATTGGCATCTGCGGCACGGATATCCATGCCTATGGAGGCAATCAGCCCTATTTTGAATATCCACGCGTGCTTGGTCATGAACTCGCAGGAGAGGTCGTTGAGGTGGCGGATAGCCCAGCTCAGCATCTGCTGGGCAAGCAGGTCTACGTTATTCCTTATTTACATTGCGGCGAGTGCCGCGCCTGCCAGCAGGGCAAGACAAACTGCTGCCAGAGTATGCAGGTCATTGGGGTGCATAAAGATGGTGGAATGGCGGAGTACTTGGCTGTTCCCACTACGCACCTGGTGGTTTCCGAAACCCTCTCTATCGATCAGCTTGCGTTGGTAGAGTGCATGGCGATTGGCGCCCATGCGGTAAGACGTAGCGCGCTGCAAGCGGGTGAGCTTGCGGTGATTGTCGGGGCAGGCCCGATTGGCATGGGTGTTCTTCAGGTAGCGAAAAGCCGAGGCGCACGCACATTGATGGTGGACACCAATGCCTCGCGATTAGCGTTTTGCCGTGATGTGCTGAGGGCCGATGCTGTCGCGAACCCACAAGATGTTGAGGTGGCGGCCCTGATCAGCACACTAAATGATGGAGCGTTAGCGGATGTGGTGTTCGATGCCACCGGTAATCCCCGCGCCATGCAGGCGGGGTTTGATCTTGCAGGCCATGGTGGGCGCTATGTGTTGGTTAGCGTAGTGAAAGCTGATATTACCTTTAACGATCCTGACTTCCATAAAAAAGAACTGACGCTGATGGGTAGCCGCAATGCCACGCGTGAAGACTTTGATTGCGTGGTGTCACTAATGGAGAGTGGTGCTATCAACGCCGATGCGATGATTACTCACCGGGCGGCGCTTGCCGATGTTCCTTTAAAAATGCCTCAGTGGTGTGACCCCGCCAATCAGGTCATCAAGGCGATGATTTCCATCGATACTGAGGAAGCGCATCCGTGAGTGATCTGATTACAACTCAAACGCCCCATCTCACGCTGCGTGTTCACGCACTGGATAATGTTCGAGTTGCTTTGACCGACTTGCCAGCAGGCGCAGTGATCGAGGATCAAGGCGTTAACATCACGCTGCCTGGCTTCGTTCGCCACAAGCATAAGTTTGCGCTAAGCGATATGGCGGCTGGCGATGTTGTCACCATGTACGGCGTAAGGGTGGGCAAAGCAACACAGCCCATTGCGGCGGGTGGCGCTATTACGACCGAAAACGTGGTGCATGCAACGGACGAACTATCCACGGAGACTAGGCAAAAAGCTTGGCAGCCACCTGAGGTAACTGCGTTCGAGAAGACGACATTTGCTGGCTACCATCGCCCGGATGGCAAGGTAGGAACGGCCAACGTTTGGCTAGTGGTGCCTTTGGTTTTTTGTGAAAACCGCAATATCGAAGTATTGCGCCAGTGTGTCGCCGATGCCTTGGGCGATGACCCCTTTTATGATTATAAGCGCATGGCCAGACAGCTGTTACATGGGCAAGACATTGCCGAGTCAGCGGCTCCTGCGGGGGAGCGTCTGTTTCCTAATGTTGATGGCGTGCGCTTTCTGGTTCATCAGCAAGGCTGCGGTGGCACAGACGGCGATGCTGACGCGCTATGTGAACTGCTCGCAGGCTATATCTGTCATCCCAATGTTGCTGGCGCAACGGTGCTTAGCCTGGGCTGCCAGAAAGCACAGATCACCATGTTGCAAGAGGCCATTGCAAAACGTGACCCAAGCGGCTACAAGCCAGTCAGCTACTTCGAACAGCAGCGGTCTGAAAGCGAAGAGGTGCTGATTCGTGACGCATTGACAGCGATTTTTGATGGTCTCAAGCAGGCCAATCAAGTGACTCGGCAGCCAGCGCCGCTTTCTGAACTTACCCTGGGCGTTGAATGTGGCGGCTCAGACGGCTTTTCCGGGCTTTCCGCAAACCCCGTGGTAGGTGCCGCTGTGGATCGCCTGGTGGCACTGGGCGGTAGCGGTATTCTAAGTGAGTTCCCCGAGCTGTGTGGTGTGGAGCACGAGCTGTTGGCGCGCTGTCGTAACCCGCAGGTGGCTGAACGCTTTACCGCATTAATGGCTGCTTATCAGCGTCATGCCCACGCGGTGGGCGCTGACTTCTCCATGAACCCCTCACCTGGCAATGTGCGTGATGGCCTGATTACCGATGCCATGAAGTCAGCGGGCGCTGCCAAAAAAGGAGGAGACAGTCCCGTGGTTGATGTGCTCGATTACACCGAGCCGATGACGCGTAAGGGGCTTAACCTGCTATGTACGCCGGGTAACGACGTAGAGTCGACTACCGGCCTGGTGGGGTCAGGCGCTAACCTGGTGCTATTTACCACAGGTCTAGGGACGCCAACCGGCAACCCTGTGGCGCCTGTGATTAAGATTTCAAGCAATAGCGAACTCGCAAGCCGCATGAGCGATGTGATCGACTTCGATGCTGGGCCGGTCATCCGCGGCGAAGCGAGCATTGCCCAATTGGCCGATGAATTGCTAACGCTCTGTATTGAAACCGCGTCTGGACGTTATATATCGAAGGCTGCACGTCTTGCTCAGTTGGACTTTATTCCCTGGAAGAGGGGGGTGTCATTGTGAGGCAGCCTCTCTCCCAGGCGAGCATTGTTCAGTTCGGTACTAGTCGGTTTTTACTCGGCCACGTCGCTGCCTTTGCAAGCTCCGCTATCGCGGAGGAAGGAAGCCGTGAAGCGGTGCTTGTGGTGCAGACGTCCGCGCGCCCTGAAGGCAAAGCCAAGGCAAATGCGCTAGCTCATCAGGATAGCTATCCGCTGCATATTAAGGGTTTGCGTAATGGTGTACCCGTTGAGGAGCACCTTTCCGTTAGCAGTGTCGCTGGCTGCCTTGTGGCACAAGACGACTGGGAGGCATTAGAACGTCACTTTATTCAGACGGCTCGCTGGGTGATTTCCAATACGGGTGATAGCGGTTACGACGTGGCCGGGGATACTAGTCTTTCCGCTGTTCCCGCAAGCTTTCCAGGCAAGTTGACTAAGCTGCTTTATGCACGTTTCAAGGCTCAGCGGCCAGGTCTTACGCTGCTGCCCTGCGAATTGATCGGCAGCAACGGTCAAGTGCTCAAAGAGATTGTTTCCAGTCTGGCGCGAAAGGACTACCAAGATGCTCATTTCAGTACTTGGCTGGATGTCGAATGCTGCTGGGTCAATACGCTGGTAGATCGGATCGTCTCGGCACCGCTTGAGCCGGTTGGCGCCGTTGCTGAGCCTTATGCGCTCTGGGCTGTTCAGCAAGCCCCATGCCTGATTATGCCTTTTGAGCATCCTGCCATTGAGGTCGTGAGTTCATTACAGCCTTATGAGTTACGCAAGCTTCACATCCTTAATCTGGCGCATACGTATCTGGTTGATCAGTGGCTCACGCTTGATTTGACCGATTCCATTACCTACGTAAGAGAGGCCATGCAAGAGCCAAAACTGCGTAACGCGCTCAGTGAGGTGATGGAGACAGAGGTATTGCCTGTCTTGGCTCTTGAATTACCGAATATGGATTTAAACGTCTACTGGCAGAGCACGCTGGAACGTTTTGATAACCCTTTTTTAGATCATCGTCTAAAAGATATTGCCCAGTATCACAATGACAAGCTGAGCCGCCGCATACAGCCAGTGGTAGTTATGGCGAAAAATTACGCGATACCGACACCAAAGCTGAGCGATGCGCTTAAGCGAAAAAACATATCGAACATTAACGATAAAACAACACTGCTTTAAAGCAGACACCACACCTACGGTTAAACACAAGAAGAAGAGGAGTGCTTAATGCGCCTGAATAAACTGTCTATCGCTATTACGCTTGCAACTGTTACAACGCTTGGCGTTGCTACGACTGCTCACGCCAGCACTGAGATCCGCGTTGCGTACGGCAACCAGCCCGGCGAGCCGGTGGATGTAGCCGTCAAGCAGTGGGCCGAATGGGTGAATGAGGCAAGCAATGGTGAGCTGGAACTGAAAGCGTTTCCTGCCAGCCAGCTGGGTTCGGAAACGGAGGTCATGGAACAGGCACGCTTTGGTGCGCCGATTATCTCGATTACTGCTTACAGTAATTTTCTCGATTCCGTTCCCGACCTTGCGGTACTGGATGCACCTTATCTGAGTGAAGATTTTGAGTCGAAGCTCAAGATTTTTGACTCGGAGTGGTTTGCTGAGCAAATGGCAAAGGTGGATGAGTCTGGCTACCACATCGTCATCCCAAATGCGGTATATGGTGCACGCCACCTGCTATCACGCGAGCCAGTTAGTAGTCCTGCTGATCTTGATGGTATACGTATCCGCGTTCAAAACTCGCAAATGTATGTGGAAGCCATACGTGCCATGGGGGCAACACCCACGCCGATGTCGCTGGGTGACGTTTATCCTGCGCTGGCGCAGGGGATAGTCGACGGCGTTGAAAATCCTGCAGCGGTACTTTACGGGGGCAAGTTCCACGAGGTGGTGAAACATCTTAGCTTGACGTCTCATATGCATACCGTGGCGCCTTTCGTTACCGGAAAGTCTTTTTGGGATCAGCTCAGTGAAGAGCAGCAGCAAATTATGACGGATACCGGTCAGCAGATGGCAGAGTATCTCTCTGAGCTGGTAGCGGATAACAGCGAACAGGCACTAGAGAGTTTACGTAGTGAAGGCGTTGAGATTCATGAAGTTGATATCGCGCCTTTCCGCGAGCGGGCTGCACAGCAGATTCCATCCGCGTTTCCTCAATGGAGCGAGGGTCTGTACGACAAGGTTTACGAAATCATTAACGGCTGATCATCCTGTGATCGCATGGTTCCCCGGTTAGCCGGGGAGCCAAGTTGAGGTGTCTGATATGCAGCGTATCTTCACGTGGCTAGACCGATTCATGCGTCTTGATGAAGTCATCGCGACCGCCGCCATTTTTGCGCTTTTCCTGGTGGCGATTAGCAATATATTCATGCGCTATTTATTTAACAGCCCCCTGGCCTGGACGGAAGAGATTCTTCAAATGCTTTTAGTGTGGGCCGCATTTCTGGGCGCTAGCGCCCTGGTGCGCCGCAGGGAGCATGTGTTCATTAGTTTTGTGACCGATAAGCTCCCACCACGATTGGCGCATTGGAACGAGCAAATATTCAGTGTGGGCATCATCTTGGTGAGTGCCGCGGTAATGCTTTATTGGGGGACCCAGCTACTCAGCTTTTCAGCGTATCGCAGTACACCAATGCTGCAAATTCCCTATTACTGGATTCATGTGGCGATCCCCGTTAGTGCAGTGATAATGATTTATCACTGTGTCGTGCGGCTGGTTCAGCAACATTCATCTTAGGAGCTAACCACATGGCTGTCAGTATTGCGCTTGGCGCACTGTTTTTACTGTTTCTGTTAGGTACCCCCGTCGCATTTGCACTGTTTTTTTCGACGTTTCTCTATTTCATCGTAGGGGCTGACCAACCCATGATGCTGCTTATTCAGCGTCTGGCCGGTGGTCTGGAGTCGGTTTCTTTACTCGCCATTCCATTTTTCATTATGGCGGGTGTTTTCATGAACTATTCAGGCATAACCGACCGGTTGCTGAAGCTTGCTGAATTGCTGACTCGTCGTATGCATGGTGGATTAGCACAAGCCAATGTGTTGTTAAGTACTTTTATGGGGGGGCTGTCAGGCTCTAATATTGCCGACGCAGCCATGAATGCCAAACTTTTGGTGCCCAGCATGACGGCTAAAGGTTATCCCGTACCTTTTTCTAGCGCGGTAACCGCAGCTTCGTCACTTATTACCTCGACTATTCCTCCCGGCATCGCCTTGATCGTGTATGGCTACGTCAATAATGTTTCCATTGGACGGCTTTTTCTTGCTGGTGTGGTGCCTGGCGTTTTGATGGCAATCAGCCTAATGGTGCTGGTGTCCTTCTTGTGTCGGCGTTACGGCTACCAGCCACCCCAGCGAGCGAAAGTAGCGCGTAAGGAGTGGATTAGCGTGACGCGTGCCGGCCTTATCGCTTTGATGCTGCCTCTGGTCGTTATTGGCGGTATCCGAGTTGGCGTTTTTACGCCAACAGAGGCAGGGGCCATTGCAGTGCTTTATGCTCTCATCGTGGGTGTTTTCATTTATAAGCAGATGACGCCCAAGACGATAGCGCTGGCGACCAATGAGTCGCTCTTGGCATCAGTTAATGTGCTGTTCATCATTGCCGTCGCATCGGGTTTTGCACGCTTTCTTACCTGGGAACAAATTCCTCAGGAGATCGCTATGATGTTGTCTACCCAGGTTGGCAGTGCTATCGCCTTCCTATTGCTAGCTAACGTACTGTTATTGGTCTTAGGCATGTTTCTGGAAGGCAACGCCATTTTGATCGTACTTTCGCCGCTGCTGGCGCCGGTAGCTGCTCAATTTGGTGTGGATCCCGTTCACTTTGGCATTATTTTCATTATCAATGCCACCATTGGCACGATTACGCCGCCGTTAGGCACGGTGATGTTTACTACCTGCAGTATCACGGGAATTAACGTTTCATCCTTTATTCGCGCCGTCATGCCTTTCTGGCTGGTAATGGTAGGCATTTTGCTACTGGTGACATTCATTCCAGCGCTTTCATTGATGTTGCCTACACTGGTTTTCTAATCGCGGTGGTTTCTATGCACAGTAGGGGCAAGGGTGAAAAGGCTAGCTCAATATTTCCTCACACTTGCCACATTCGGCTGCCGACAGCATAACATTTCACCGCTATGATGCTGATAAGCATTGGGCAATTTAATGAACGTTGTGCGGGGTGGCCGTGATGGTTAGAAACAGCAGAAATATCGTGATGTTAGGCAGTGCTGTCGTGCTGGGTGGGTTGCTGGCGGTGGGGTTGGTTGGGGGCGGTAGCTACATCAAGCAGGCGGCCGAGGTATGGCAGCAGTCTTCGCGCAATGTCACGGTTCGTGGGTTGGCCGAGCGCGAAGTAGCGGCAGACCTGGTGTTGTGGCCGTTTAATTACAGCGTTAGCGCGAACAGTTTAAGTGACTTGGAAGAGCAGCTTTCCAATAATAACCAGGCAATTCGCCGCTTTCTGGAAGCCCAGGGGTTTGCTCCTGAACATATCAGCACCACGCCACCCAGGATTACCGATCAGTTCAGTAATCTATATGGCGGGCAGCGCCCTGATGAGCGCTACCGCGCAGAAGCCACGCTACTGCTGCGTTCGCCGGATGTAGAAGGGGTGATGCAGGCGATCCCCAGCACCTCGTCGCTGGTGCGCCAGGGTGTTTTACTCTCGCCCAGCTACGAGTATCAAACCGAATTCCTGTTTACCGGGCTGGAGGCGATCAAGCCCGAAATGATTGCCGAGGCCACTGCCGATGCGCGCAATGCCGCCCAGCAGTTTGCTGAAGACTCGGGAAGTCAGGTGGGCCAGATACGCCAGGCGACGCAGGGCTATTTCTCTATCGAGGATCTAGACAGCTATACGCCCAATATCAAGCGAGTTCGTGTGGTGACCACTATCGACTATGCATTAAAGGATTAACCGGTATAACGGATGCCGGTCACGGTGTAGAGCACTTCGCCATTGGGGGTAAGTACCTTTACATCGTCATCGACCTGCTTGCCGAGAAGCGCTTTAGCCATGGGCGCGTCGATGCTGATCCAGCGTTTTTGGGTGTCGATCTCGTCGTGACCCACAATGCGAAGTTGCAGCGCTTCTCCCTCTTCATCTTCCAGATCGACAAAGGCGCCGAAGAAGATTTTATCCAGATTCGCCGGTAGCCGGTCGACCACCTGCAGTTCATCCAAGCGTATTGTCAGGTAGCGAATCCGGGCAATCACGCGGTTCAGCTCTTTCTTGTTATACGTGTAATCAGCGTTTTCGGAACGATCGCCCAGTGCGGCGGCTTCGCCTACTTTTGTTGAGAGTTCGGGGCGTTTGACTCTGGACAAGTGATCCAAAATGCCGCGTAAACGCGCGGCGCCCTCAGCGGTAATCAAATTGCTTTTGGGTGCCTGGCGTGGATCTTTTGCCGGATCGCGCCAGCGGGTCATATTACGGCCTTTCATTCGCGTGCTCTCATTTCGGTAGGGGCGGCACTTTTAAGACACTTACTCTACGTGAAAAAAAGCCTCTTAGGTAAAAGCATGTTGAATGACCGGAGTCACTAGCGAATCATTCAAACGTTCGTTACATTGTCGGGGTGGGCGATTTAACCCTTAAACGCTACGCTGATAAAAATAATCCAGGAGACTGTCATGCGCGCCATACCCGTTTCACGTTTACTGATTGCCACCGCCCTCAGCGGTACGCTGGCGCTTGCCTCGGCAACGGCCTTTGGCTACGAGAGCGAGCTTTTCTCGCTGAAGAATCGCTGGGAACATACGATGAGCGATCTGCCTGCCAACCAGCGCGAAAGCACCCTTAAAACCTTGGCGGATGAAGCAGCTACCCTGGTAAATGCGAACCCTGATCAGGCTGATCTGCTGGTCTGGCAAGGAATTATTCTGGCCTCTTATGCGCGTGAACGTGGTGGGTTTGGCGCATTGGGTGTAGCTGGTGATGCACGCGATGTGCTTGAGCGGGCCATTTCCCTCGACCCCCAGGGTGGCAACGGTTCTGCGTACGTCACGCTGGGCGCGCTTTACGACAACGTGCCGGGGCGCCCGATCAGTTTTGGCAGCAGCGATAAAGCCCGGCAAATGTTCCAGCGCGCCGTCGAGGTTCGCCCTGACGGCATCGATGTCAACTACTACTACGCCGAGTTCTTGCTTGATGAAGGCGATACCAATGCGGCCCGCGAGCACGCCGAGCGCGCAGTGAACGGCACCCCGCGTGCGCAGCGCGAGCTTTCTGACGAAGCGCTGCGCCGCGATGCCCAGGCCATGTTGAACCGTCTATAATCCCTCCTGGCCAGATTGGCATTCCCGGTAGCAAGCACTGATAATAGAACGATTGTTATCACCGGGAGTGCCTCATGGCGTCCAGCGTTGAAAAAGTATCATTAAACACACCGCTTCTGAGCCTTGACGATGTTGAGCTGCTCAAGCGCGAGACGCTCTATGAGGGTTTTTTCCGCTTAGAAAAGATGGAGCTTCGCCATCGCCTTTTTGAAGGTGGCTGGAGCAAACCCATGCACCGCGAAGTGCATAGCCGACACGATGCGGTGGGAGTATTGCTTTATGACCCCGCACGCGATGCGCTGGTGCTGGTTGAGCAGTTTCGCGCGGGTGCAGTAAACGACCCCGTTTCCCCCTGGAAACTTGAATTCGTAGCGGGCCTGATTGATAAAGATGAGTCGCTTGAAGATGTTGCCAGACGTGAGTCGCTGGAAGAAGCAGGCTGCAAAGTAGGGCCGTTAACCCTGATACATACCTATTACCCAAGCCCTGGGGCCTGCAATGAGCGTGTAACGCTGTTTTGTGGGCTGGTTGATACGCAGGGCGTAAGCGGTATTCATGGTCTTGATGAAGAACATGAAGATATTCGCGTTCACGTGGTGTCTTTTCCCACCGCTTGGGAACTCTTGGCGCAGGGGAGACTCGACAACGCCATGTGTTTGATAGGACTGCACTGGCTCAATGGCCAACGCGCCTCCTTGCGCGCGTTGTCCCAGCGAGCCCTCACCTCAAGCGAAAACCACGAGGAGTGAGCATGGCAAGAACAGCCTATGTCACCGATTTAAAGTCGCTCCAAGGGGAGTGCAGCGCCAACTATCTGCGTTTATTGCGCCTAGTTGGTGATATGGAGAGCGGGCAACGCCGCGAGATCGCTCTAAGTAGTGATGAACAGCACTTTGGCGATTTGCAGCTTAAAGTACTGGAGCATGCACCTTACACCACTATGGTAGAGGTCACTCAGAGTGGCCCGCTGGATGCGGTTATGGAAGGTCCGCGCATGCGCGTTCACCTATATCATGATGTGCGTATGGCGGAAGTCACGGATTTTCAGCGCCAGCGCCACTTCAGTGGCCGCTATCGCTATCCTAATGCGCACATGCATCAGCCTGACGAAAAACTACAGCTCAATCGCTTTTTGGGCGAATGGTTAGCCCACGGGCTGGCCCATGGTCACACCTACGATTTACCGGAGATGCGCTAATGCGCCTGGTGCAGATAACCGATGCCCACTTGTATGCTGATATCAATGCACGCTCGCGCGCCGGTGTGCCGTGGCTGCATTTTCAACGCGTTCTCGCGGCAGCGGTTGCCGAACGCCCGGATATCATCGTATTGACGGGGGATGTCAGCCAGGACGAAACCGCCGCGTCTTATACGCTTGCCAGCGACGCACTGGCGAGTTTGCCCTGCCCGTGGTTTTGGCTGCCGGGCAATCACGACCAGATCGATCTGATGCGCGCGGAGCATCCGCTACTAGAAGCGGTTGATATGCAGCAATGGCGCCTGCTGCTGCTTAATACACAGGTGGCAGGCCAACCCCATGGAGAGTTGGGCAGCGAGCGGCTGAAGGCGTTGTCTGCACTACTTAAAGAGGACGACCGTCCCGTGCTGATCGCCATGCATCATCCGCCGGTAGACGTTGGCGCTAGCTGGATGGATGCTATCGGTTTGCAGGACCGGGAGGCGTTTTGGCAGGTGCTGAGCGCTTACCCGCAGGTCAAGATCGTACTGTTCGGCCACGCGCATCAGGCGTATGCCCAGCACATCGGGTTAGCGGATGGCGGACGTGTAGACGTCTATGGTTGCCCGGCGATGTCGGATCAGTTTATGCCGGGTGCCGAAACGTTCACCATCGATGAAGCCTCAAGGCCTGGTTATCGAGTAGTGGATCTTAACGGTGAAGAGTGGCAAACCTGGGTTGAACGCGTTGATGTCTAGACGATATCACGCTTTCTATGTTGCTTATTTCATAAAAGAATAAAAAGATAGTTATTAATTCTTTTGGGTTATTATTAACTCGGCGTTACTCTACTCACAATCGAGCGTATAACGTTTTAATTCAGCGTGTACTGCAAGCTTATAAGAATCGGCTTGTTTTGTGAGGTAGTAGACCATGACTCAGTTCTCCACACTCTCTTCGACGCCGCGGCGTGAGGTGCCTGGCGCACTTGATGCCGCGCGTCAAACGCACCTAAAACAGCTAGAAGCCGAGTCCATTCACATCATTCGTGAAGTGGCGGCTGAATTCAGTAACCCGGTCATGCTGTATTCGATCGGTAAAGACTCCTCGGTGATGCTGCATCTGGCGCGTAAGGCATTTTATCCCGGTACGCCGCCGTTTCCCCTGATGCACGTGGATACCACCTGGAAGTTTCGCGAAATGATCGAGTTTCGTAACCGCATGGCCTCCGAAGCGGGCATGGAGCTGATCGTGCACACCAACGAAGAGGGGCGGGCAGCCAATATCAACCCGTTCGACCATGGCAGCGCGAAATATACCGATATTATGAAAACCCAGGCGCTTAAGCAGGCGCTGGACAAGTACGGTTTTGATGCCGCTTTCGGCGGTGCCCGGCGCGATGAGGAAGCCTCGCGCGCCAAGGAGCGCGTCTACTCCTTCCGCGACAAGTACCACCGCTGGGACCCCAAAAATCAGCGCCCGGAGCTTTGGAACGTCTACAACGCCAAGGTCAACAAGGGGGAATCAATTCGCGTGTTCCCGCTTTCCAACTGGACCGAGCTTGATATCTGGCAGTACATCTATCTGGAATCGATCCCGATTGTACCACTGTACTTCTCCGCCAAGCGCCCGATAGTCGAGCGTGACGGCATGCAGGTGATGGTGGATGACGACCGCCTGCCGCTGGCGCCAGGTGAAGTGCCCGAAGAAAAATCGGTGCGCTTTAGAACGCTGGGCTGCTATCCGCTGACCGGTGCGGTGGAATCAGAAGCCGCAACGCTACCGGAAATCATTCAGGAAATGCTCCTGACCCGGACCAGCGAGCGCAGTGGCCGCGCCATCGATCGCGATCAGGTAGGTTCCATGGAGAAGAAAAAGCGCGAGGGGTACTTCTGATGTCTCACCAGTCCAATTTGATCGCCGACAATATCGAGCAGTACCTGCACGAGCATGAAAACAAGGACCTTCTGCGGTTCATTACCTGCGGCAGCGTGGACGACGGCAAATCGACGCTGATCGGCCGGTTGCTGCACGACTCCAAGATGATCTTCGAAGATCAGCTCGCCGCGATTACCCTGGCCTCCAAGACCAGCGGTACCACTGGTGATACGGTGGATCTGGCGCTGTTGGTCGATGGTTTGCAGTCCGAGCGCGAGCAGGGCATTACCATTGATGTGGCCTACCGGTTCTTCTCCACAGATAAGCGCAAATTTATCATTGCCGATACGCCAGGGCATGAGCAGTACACACGCAATATGGCCACCGGCGCCTCTACGGCAAGCCTGGCGATTATCCTGATTGACGCGCGTTACGGTGTGCAGACCCAAACGCGCCGGCACAGCTTTATTGCTGACCTGCTGGGTATTCAGCACTTGGTAATTGCCGTCAATAAGATGGATTTAGTCGGCTTTTCCGAGCAGCGCTTTGCAGAAATCAAAGCGGAATACCACGCGTTTGCCACCAATTTGCAGGCGCGTGACATTCAGTTTGTACCCATGTCGGCGCTAAACGGCGATAACGTGGTTAACCGCAGTGAACATACCCCGTGGTATAGCGGTGAAACGCTGATTGAATTACTCGAAAATACCCAAATCAGCCAGGATGATAATCTGACGGATCTGCGTTTGCCCGTGCAGTACGTCAACCGGCCGAACCTGGATTTTCGTGGCTACTGCGGCACGCTGGCTGCTGGCGTTCTGCGCCCAGGTCAGGCGGTAAAAGCCCTGCCTTCAGGCAAGGTGTCAAAAGTGGCGCGGATAGTTACTTTTGATGGTGATTTGAGTGAAGCCTACCCGGGGCAGGCCATCACCGTGACGCTTGAAGACGAAATCGATATTTCCCGTGGTGACTGGCTGGTGAGCGCAGAGGCCGACGTACCGCTTTCCAATGCGTTTACCGCCGACGTGGTCTGGATGCACGAAGAAGCGCTGAAGCCGGGTAAGCTCTACGACTTTAAACTCGCGACCCGCGATCTTTCCGGGCAGGTCAGTGCGATCGAGTATCAGGTCGATGTCAACACGCTTGAAAAACACGCCACTGACGTATTAGAGCTTAATGCGATTGCGCGCTGCGAAATTGAGCTTACCGCTACGGTGCCGATCGATAATTATCGCAACAGCCCTAAAACGGGTAGCTTTATCATCGTCGATCGACTAACCAACGTCACGGTAGGCGCGGGGATGATACGTGCGGTAGCCGCGCATAGCGCTACCGATGCATCCACTACCGATTGGACTGCCTTTGAGCGTGACCTGAACGCGCTGGTGCGCAAGCATTTCCCGCATTGGGAAGCTAAAGACATTAACGCCTTATTCAAGCGCTAAATTACGTTTGATCAATACCTTAGCCCGCTTCGTTAGAAGCGGGCTTTTTCGTATCTGTTAAATTAAGAAAGGCTAAACAATAGGGCCATTCGCTTGACGCTCACTCAGGATGCGCCACACTAATAGGGCGTTTTTAACGCACACCTCATCACGAAAAGGAGAGCATGATGAACCAAGCACTGAATGGTAAACGTGTCGCAATTGTTGCTGCCGATGGTTTTGAAGAGGCTGAATTAAGCTCACCGCGCGATGCGCTCAAAAATGCCGGTGTCGAAGTACATATTGTGACGCCTGACGGTAAAGGTATTCGTGCCTGGGCTGAAACAGATTGGGGCGATACCTACGAGGCTGATAAAGCGCTTGCCGATGTTAACGAATCCGATTACCACGCTTTGGTACTGCCGGGTGGCTTGTTTAACCCAGACGAGCTGCGAGTTAATGAAGACGCGTTAAGCTTCGTAAAAGCATTTTTCCAGGCCGGTAAGCCCGTAGCTGCTATTTGCCACGCCCCGTGGATTTTAATCAATGCCGGTGTGGTTGATGGACGTCGGCTGACGTCGGTGCCTAGCATCGCGCAGGATTTACGTAATGCTGGCGCTGAGTGGGTCGATGAAAAAGTCGTGGTGGATAGTGGTTTTGTCACCAGCCGAACGCCTAAAGACCTAGACGCCTTCAATGCCAAACTCTTGGAAGAGCTTCAAGAAGGTCGTCATTCTGGTCAGCACGCTTAATGTCGTGGTTTAGCCCGTGGGCAAGCTTTGTAAAAAGGCTTGTCCATACTGCTGCAAAACCCATGAAGCGAGACCGTGGCCGCGGGGGGATGGTTGTTCATCCTTACCGCGGCTACGGCTCGTCTGAAGAAGTGTTCGTAATGGGGCGGGTATTTCGCCAAGCCGCCCTTGGCCGCGCTATTCCGCGACGCGGCATGTTGCGTGATACGGCCGACGTTACCCGACGAATTTTTCGCCGCGGCCTCGCTAATGCACAGGTGGACATTAGCATCGGTCAAAACCAGCTAACGTTGATGACTGATCGGGACGGATATTTCGATGCACACCTTCCGATTACCCATTCGCTGCCTATCGATGTTTCCTGGCATCGAGCGGATATCATGGTGCATGCAGAAAACCAGTCGCCTGTACGTACTAACGTTGAGGTATACGTACCGCCACCGGAAACAGATCTGCTGATCATTAGCGATATTGATGACACCGTCATGTTTACCGGCGTTGCCGAAAAGCTGAAGATGCTTTATCGCCTCTTTGTACGCAAACCGCATCGGCGCACGGCATTTCCAGGTGTCGCCTCGCTATATCAGGCCCTGCACCGCGGCGAAAGTGAGAAGGCCGAACGACCCATTTTGTATGTATCCCGCGGGCCCTGGGCTATTTACGAAATGCTCGAAACGTTCTTTCAGCTCAACCGGATTCCGGTTGGCCCGATTCTTTTTCTACGCGAGTGGGGGATTTCATTACGTCACCCCTGGCCGCGCCGTGCCGAGGATCACAAGCGCATGTTAATTGATCGAATGTTGACGCTGTTCGATGAGCTACCGTGCATTTTGATTGGCGATAGCGGGCAACACGACCCAGAAGTATATGCCGAGATCGTCAAGGCTTACCCTGGGCGTATCAAAGCTATCTATATCCGTCGCGTGGATAAAGACCCTGAACGCGAACAGGCTATTCAACGGCTTCGTGATGAACTGGTAGATTCCCAGTGCGACTTGGTACTCGCCCCCGACAGCGTATTGATTGCTGAGCACGCCCACGCCAATGGCGATATTTCGGCGCGTGGCCTACAGGCAGTCGAGCGCGATGTAAAAGAGCATCTCGAAGAAGAGCGCCGTGAAGCGCAAGGGTAAGCCTTGCCTTAACGTCGTTGTTGTCTGACCATGATAAAACGAAGCTTTCCACTATCTTCCCATTTCGGATGCTAAGTCATCATGGTCGTTCTACTCATCGTGCTGTTACTCGCGGTTTTTATACTGCCCAACGTATGGGCAAAGTGGGTGCTTAAGCGTCACCAGCGCGGCCGCGACGATTACCCGGGTACCGGGGCCGAGCTTGCCGAGCATTTGCTGCGGCGCCTGGGTGTCGATGAAGTAAGCGTTGAACGGACCGAGTTTGGCGATCATTACGATCCTGAAACGCGCTGTGTGCGCCTTTCGCCCGATCATTACGATGGGCGGTCACTCACGGCGGTAACCGTTGCCGCCCATGAAGTGGGTCATGCCATACAGCATCATCAAGGCTATGCGCCGCTGCTGGCGCGCAGCCGCTTGGTGGGCGTTGCCCAAAAGGCAGAAAAGATGGGGGCCATTCTAATGATGGCCGCGCCGTTTTTATTCTTGTTGACGCGCGTGCCGGGCGGTTTGGCGTTAGTGATTGGCATGGCGGTGATTAGCTTCGGTACCGCCGCGTTGGTTCACCTGGTGACGCTACCAGTTGAATTCGATGCCAGCTTCAACCGCGCACTGCCTCTTTTAAAAGATTATGTGCCGCCCTACGACATGGCGGGTGCGCGTCACGTGTTAACCGCCTGTGCGTTTACCTATGTCGCGGCTTCACTTGCCAGCATGTTGAACCTGGGCCGCTGGCTGGTGATCTTGCGCCGTTAAGCACTAATTTCAAACGCTATTTACAGCTTATCCTGGCTTGTTAGCCATGATCACCGCCCGCCGTGGCGCAGGGTAGCCCTCGATGGTGCGAGTGCGGTCATCGGGGTCGAGAAAGTCGACCAGCGACTGATAGGTCATCCACTCGGTGGAGCGCTGCTCGTCCAATGTGGTGACTGCTTCATCGACCACGCGGATATTGGTAAAGCCGCAGCGGCTGAGCCAGTGGCAGAGCGCCTTGGAGGAGGGTAGAAAGTAGACGTTGGGCATCGCGGCGTAGCGCTCGCCGGGCACAAACACCGTTTGCTTGTCGCCTTCCACCACCAGCGTTTCCAGCACCAGTTCGCCACCCGGCGCCAGGGCTGCTTTCAGCTGTTGAAGGTGCTCGAAAGGGGAGGCGCGGTGGTACAGCACGCCCATGGAGAACACGGTATCGAAAAAGCCGAGGTTTTCCGGTATGTCCTCGATACCCACGGGAAGGAACTGAGTGCGCCCGCCATCGGCATCGCCTACGAAGTGGCGCACCGCCTGAAACTGCCAGTAAAAGCGCGGCGAAGGATCAATCACCAACACGAATGCAGCCCCAGCACCGGTCATTCGCCAGGCGTGGTAGCCGCTGCCGCCGCCTACATCCAGCACCTTGCGGTATTTCAGTGGCGCTAGATGAGGCGCGACGCGCTGCCACTTCCAGTCGGAGCGCCACTCGGTCTTGATATCAATGCCGCCCAGCTGAAAAGGGCCTTTGCGCCACGGAGCCAGCTTACGCAGCAGGTTAAAACACTGGCGCTGTTGGCTATCGCTGAGCGCAAGCTCCACCGTTACCGTATCGCTATCGAGCTGAACGTCGCGCTGTGCAGGTAGAGGTGGCAGTTTGGCCACGGCTTTTTCCCAGGCCGGCAGATCGCCATGGCGCTGGCGGTCAAGCCCCCGGGCCAGCTGCTCGGGTAATTTAGCCAGCCAAGTCGTTAAGCCCTGGTCTAAAAATGCCTGATAAAGCGCACGGTGATCATCAGGGAGTTCCACTTAGCTCTCCTTAAACGCAATGACAGAGGCAAAGTTCAGGTACTGGAACCACGTTACCGTACGTGGGAAGCCTGCCTGCTGTAAGCGCTGATGCAGCGCATCCAACGTATCAGGCACTAACACGTTTTCAAGCGCGGTACGCTTTTGGCTGATCTCCATGTCGCTGTAACCGTTGGCGCGCTTGAAGTCGTGGTAGCGCTCGACCCGCCATGCATTATCCCGCTCATCTACATCAACGGTTTTTTCAGATAACACCAGCACGCCGCCGGGCTCAAGGGCGTCAAACAGCTGCTTTAATAGCGCATCCCGGTCGGCGGGGGGCAAAAACTGCAGCGTAAAGTTAAGAATGATCATGCCTGATGGCGCATACTCGAGCGTGCGGATATCGGCTTCTTCCACGCTCATGGCATGTTCAGGGCACTCTTCACTGAACGTTTGCCGGGCGCGCTCCACCATGGCGGGCGAAAGATCGACACCCGTATAGCGAAACGCATCAGGTTTCAGCGCGCCTGCCAGAGCGAGGCCCGAGGCGCCGAGCGAGCAGCCCAGGTCATAGACGTGACCGCCATGGCGAAGGTGGCGCTGGGCAATCAGGCTGAGCATACCCAGGATCTGGCCGTAGCCCGGTACCGAGCGGCGGATCATGTCAGGGAAGCAGGCAACCACCTGCTCATCGAAAGAGAAGCGCGCCACTCGATCAAGGGGTGTCGAAAAGATAGCGTCACGGTAAGATGCATTACTCATTGGCAAGCCGGGGGTCATCAAAAGGGGGTAATAGTTTACGCGCCCTACTTTGACCAGAACAGACCCGAGCTGCATGGTTCGACGCCACAGGAGACGGCAAATGGCCTCAGCATCACGCGCTACCCCCGATAAACTGCCCGCTTGGCAGACACTAAAACAGCATGCCGAGGAACTCAAAAGCGTTCATTTAAAGACGTTGTTTGGCTCGGATCGCAGCCGCTGGTCACACTTTACCCGTCATGTGGCAGGCCTGACGCTAGATCTTTCCAAGCAGCGCTGGGATGACGATACGCTAGAGCACCTGTTAGCCCTGGCCCAGGATGCCGGCGTACCGGGGGCCATTGATGCTCTGCTGAGCGGTAAGCGGGTTAACGTCAGCGAGAACCGCCCGGCGCTGCATACCGCGCTGCGGTTGCCGGCCGATGCAACGCTGAACGTTGAAGGCGAAGACGTAGTGGCGGGGGTTCAGGAAAGTCTGGCGCAAATGGAGCGCTTGGTGTGTCGTTTGCACGCCGGGCAGTGGCGCGGGGCGACGGGCAAGCCCATTCGCCATGTGGTGAATTTAGGCGTCGGCGGCTCGGACCTAGGGCCGTTAATGGTGACGCACGCACTGGCTGACTACCGGCCTGAGAATATTCATCCCGTTGAGGTGCATTTTGCCTCGACAATGGACGGTTCGCAGCTGGCCGATTATTTAGGGCGTCTAAATCCCGAAACGACCATCTTTGTACTTTCTTCAAAGTCGTTTACCACTATTGATACGCTCTCCAACGCCAATACGGCCAGAGACTGGCTGTTGGGCCGTTTAACTCAGCATAGTGATTTTGTCAGCGCTCCACCGGTGAGCGCTGAGCTTATCGTACGTCAGCATTTTATCGGTGTGTCGGCCAGCCCCGAGAAAATGAGCGAGTGGGGGATTGCACCAGATCATCAGCTTAAATTCTGGGAGTGGGTAGGCGGGCGCTACTCGCTGTGGGGCACGATTGGTTTGCCGATTGCCCTGGTCGTGGGTATGGCGCATTTTCGCGAACTGCTGGCCGGTGCCCATGCCATGGACCGCCACTTCAGTGAAGCACCCATGGAAGACAATCTGCCCGTACTGCTGGCCCTGGCCGGTATCTGGAACGTCAACTTTTTGGATATCCGCGCTCACTCGATCCTGCCTTACGATGGCCGTCTGGAATATTTTGCCGCCTATCTTGAGCAGTTGGAAATGGAGTCCAACGGCAAGTCGGTCACCCGCCAGGGCCAGGCGGTCAGCTATTCGACCTGCCCGGTACTTTGGGGGCAGCTGGGCCCCAACGCCCAGCACGCGTTTTATCAATTGCTTCACCAGGGCACCCAGTCGGTTGTGTGTGACTTTATCGCCCCGCTCAAGCGTTATGATGAGGTCGAAGACCCGGACACCCGCCGCCACCTTAAAGCACAGCACCGGCTGGCGCTTGCCAACTGCTTCGCCCAATCCCGCGTTCTAATGCTGGGCGATGACGCCTTAGAAGATGATGGACCACGCCCTGAGCACAAACGCTACCGCGGCAACCAGCCATCGACTACAGTGCTGCTGGATAAGCTTACCCCTCACAGCCTGGGCGCTTTGATTGCGCTTTATGAGCACAAGGTGTTCGTGCAAGCGGTCATCTGGGATATCAATCCGTTTGACCAGTGGGGCGTGGAGCTTGGTAAGCAGATTGCCACCGATACCCAGGCGATTATCGACGGCGAAGGGGATGTCTCGCGTATGGATGCCTCCAGCCGCGGCTTGATCGAAGCGTTCTGGGCCGCCGAGCAGGATAAGTAGCTGCCGCGGTAGCTATAAATGCATGCAGCACTTTTCTTAATCAAGTAAAAGGCATGGCTGGATATACAGCTTTTTGCTATTCTAGCGATCTTTGTCAGCTGCCTGTACGAATCACAGGCAGCTGCCAGCTTTACCCTTCAGGAACCGACGTTACATGACCCAGTTTGATGCCTCTCAGTACGGCGCGAGTTCTATCGAAGTCCTGTCAGGGCTCGAGCCGGTACGTAAGCGTCCCGGTATGTACACCGATACCTCACGGCCCAATCACCTTGCTCAGGAGGTGATCGATAACAGCGTGGACGAAGCGCTGGCCGGCCACGCCTCTTTTATGCGTGTCATGTTGCACAGCGATGGGGGCATCGAGGTTCAGGATGACGGCCGAGGTATGCCGATTGACCTTCACCCCGAGCATGGCGTTTCAGGGGTGGAGCTGATTCTTACCAAGCTGCACTCAGGCGGTAAGTTCTCCTCTTCGAGCTATCGGTTTTCCGGTGGCCTTCACGGCGTGGGCGTCTCGGTCGTCAACGCGCTTTCACGGCGCCTGGAAGTAGAAGTAACTCGTGACGGCGCGCGTCATGCGATTGCCTTTGAGCATGGTGAAAAAGTCGAAAACCTGCATGAAATAGGCAAGGCTACCAAACGCGCCACGGGAACTCTGGTGCGGTTCTGGCCCGATGAAAGCTATTTCGACAGCCCCAAACTTGCGGTTTCAAGGCTCAAGCACCTGCTGCGTGCCAAGGCAGTACTCTGCCCAGGGCTTGCCGTTACGCTGGTTGAGCCAGATGGCACTAAAACCGAGTGGGCCTACGCTGACGGCCTGCGCGACTATCTGGCGGAAGCCACCGATGGCTATGAAGTATTGCCCAACGCTCCGTTTGTCGGTCACTTCAGTGATGACGAGCATGGCGTGGACTGGGCCATTCAATGGCTGCCTGAAGGTGGTGAATCGTTGCTGGAAAGCTACGTTAACCTGATTCCCACGCCGCAAGGCGGCACCCACGTTAATGGCTTTCGCTCTGGATTACTGGATGCACTGCGCGAGTTTTGTGAATATCGCAGTCTGCTTCCGCGCGGTATAAAGCTCACCGCAGATGATCTTTGGGAGCGCGCCTCTTTCGTGCTCTCGGTGAAAATGCTCGACCCCCAGTTTGCCGGGCAAACCAAAGAGCGCCTCTCCTCACGCACCATTGCAGGCTTTGTATCGGGCGTCGTAAAAGATGCGTTCTCACTGTGGCTAAACCACCATATTGATCAAGCCGAGCAACTGGCGGAACTGGTAATCAGCGCCGCCCAGCATCGCCAGAAAAAGGCTAAGAAAGTCGCCCGTAAAAAGGTTACGTCAGGCCCGGCGCTTCCGGGCAAGCTTGCTGACTGCTCGGGGCAGGACCCGTCGCTTAGCGAGCTGTTTCTGGTGGAGGGTGACTCGGCCGGGGGCAGCGCCAAGCAGGCCCGTAACCGTGAAACTCAGGCTATTCTTCCGCTGCGCGGTAAGATTTTGAATACCTGGGAAGTCGAGACCCACGACATTTATGGCTCTCAGGAAGTTCATGACATTGCGGTTGCCATTGGCGCGGACCCCAGTAGCGCGAATCTTGAAAAGCTGCGCTACCACAAGATTTGTATTCTTGCCGATGCGGACTCTGACGGGCTGCACATTGCCACGCTGCTGTGCGCGCTGTTTGTACGCCATTTCCCCGCGCTAGTGGATGCCGGCCGCGTGTTTGTCGCCATGCCACCCCTTTACCGCATCGATTTAGGTAAAGAGGTCCACTACGCCCTCGATGAGAGCGAAAAAAATGCCATTCTCAAACAGCTGTCCAAAAAACGTGGCACCCCAAACGTGCAGCGCTTCAAGGGCCTGGGTGAAATGAACCCGCTACAGCTGCGAGAAACCACCATGGCGGTCGAAACCCGACGCCTGGTACAGCTAACGCTGGAAGAGGGCGACGGCACCATGGAAATGATGGATATGCTGCTCGCCAAGAAGCGCGCCAGCGACCGCAAGAAATGGCTGGAAGATTACGGCAACCTCGCAGACATTGAGGTATAACTCCCGATGACCATGGATATTCAGGTAGCGGAAGGCGACGTCGAACGTCTCTCCTTGCGCGACTATACCGAAAAAGCGTACCTCGACTACTCGATGTACGTCATTTTAGACCGTGCGCTGCCCAATATTGGCGACGGCATGAAGCCTGTGCAGCGGCGGATCATTTACGCCATGCGTGAGTTGGCGCTTCACGCCAACGCCAAGTACAAAAAGTCAGCGCGTACCGTGGGCGACGTACTGGGTAAGTTTCACCCGCATGGCGACAGCGCCTGTTACGAAGCCATGGTGCTGATGGCGCAGTCGTTTAGCTATCGCTACCCCTTGGTCGATGGCCAGGGTAACTGGGGAAGCCCGGACGATCCCAAGTCGTTCGCGGCTATGCGCTATACCGAAGCCAAACTCTCCAAGTTTTCCGAAGTGCTGTTGGGCGAATTAGGCCAGGGTACTGTCGATTGGGTGCCCAATTTTGACGGCACCATGCAGGAGCCTCTCGTGCTGCCTGCCAAGCTACCCCATGTACTGCTCAATGGCGGTACCGGGATTGCGGTAGGGATGGCCACGGATATACCGCCGCATAACGTTGGTGAAGTGGTCGAAGCTACCTGCCATTTGCTGCGCAACCCTCAAGCGACCACGACCGACTTGATGGCGTTTGTGCCCGCGCCTGATTTTCCGACAGACGCAGAAATCATCACTCCCCCAGCCGACCTGCGTAAGCTTTATGAGTCAGGCCGCGGCTCGGTAAAACTGCGCGCTCGCTATGTTCGTGAAGACGCCAATATCGTGATCACCGCAGTGCCTTACCAGGTCAGCGGTGCCAAAGTGCTTGAACAGATCGCCGCGCAGATGCAGGCCAAGAAGCTGCCCATGGTTGCTGATCTTCGCGATGAGTCGACCCATGAAGAGCCCACGCGCCTGGTCATTGAGCCGCGCTCCAGCCGGGTGGACGTTGAGTCGCTTATGGCCCACCTGTTTGCCACCACGGATCTGGAAAAGAACGTGCGGGTGAATATGAACGTGATCGGCCTGGATGGCCGTCCGCGGGTCATGTCCCTGCCCGACATGCTGGGTGAGTGGCTACGCTTTCGCCGCACTACGGTGCGCCGTCGATTGGAGCACCGCTTAGGTAAGGTTGAAGATCGTCTGCATATTTTGGAAGGTTTGCTGACAGCCTATCTCAACCTTGACGAAGTGATCCGGATTATTCGCGAGGAAGATGACCCGAAAGCTTCACTCATCACCGCCTTTAGTCTCTCAGAGCGTCAGGCGGAAGCGATTCTCGAGCTACGCCTGCGTCATCTTGCCAAGCTTGAAGAGATGAAGATTCGCGGCGAGCAGGATGAGCTGGAAAAAGAACGGAAACAGCTCCAGGGGCTGCTGGGAAGCGAAGCAAAACTGACCACGCTGATCGAAAAAGAGATCCGCGCGGCGGGTAAAGAGCACGGCGACGAGCGCCGCTCACCGCTGGTTGAGCGCAGTGAAGCCAAGGCGCTTTCGGAAGTCGAGCTGCTGGGTGCCGACCCGATCACCGTGGTGCTGTCTGATAAAGGCTGGATCCGCGCCGCCAAAGGCCATGATATTGATCCAGAGGGGCTTTCCTATAAAGCCGGGGATAGTTTCCATCTGGCGGCCCGGGGTAAAACCAATCAGCCTCTAGTACTGCTGGATGATACGGGGCGCGCTTATACCTTGGCCGCCCACAACCTGCCCAGCGCGCGGGGCCAGGGTGAACCAGTGACTGGGCGGGCGAATGTATCGGCAGGGGCGCAAATGGCAGGGCTAATGCTTGCCCCGCCTGAGCGGCGCTTTGTATTGGCAAGCGACGGTGGTTACGGCTTTATGGCCCGCCTGGATGCACTCACTGGTAAAAATAAAGCCGGTAAAGCGGTGCTCAGCGTACCCAAAGGCTGCAGCGTAATGGCACCGATCGAAGTGCCTGATGGTGAAGAGCTTTGGGTAGCGTCGGTGTCTAACGAAGGCCGGTTACTGCTGTTTCCGCTTGAGCAGCTGCCTGAAATGACCAAGGGCAAAGGCAATAAGATGCTCGATATCCCCGGCCCCAGGGCTACACGCCGGGAAGAGTTCGTACGTGATATTACCATTCTCAGCGCAACCGATGCGTTGCTGATTCACGCCGGTAAGCGAAAACTCACGCTCAAGGCGGATGATTTGGCATATTATCGCGGCGAAAGAGGTCGGCGAGGCAGTAAGTTGCCGCGCGGCTTCCAAAAAGTTGACCGGCTAGAGGCGGGAGAGTAACTCATGACAAAACGTTGTTTGATTCGCGCAACGGGTGTGGCACGCCCCGGCCAGCTAGAGGGCCTGGGCAAAGCATTTGCCAGCACGGGGGCGCAGCTTTTGGATATCAACCAAAGCGTGACGTTTGGCATGCTTTCCCTGGAAGCGCTGGTGGGGCTTGAGCACGATAATGCCTTGGAGGCGACGCTAAGTGAAGCGGGCGACGCGCTAGGGCTGGATGTGCAGGCGATTAAGGTTAACCCCGATGATTATCAGCGCTGGAGCAATGAAGCAAGCCAGCCTCGGCTGATTTTGACGCTGCTGGCGCCGAATTTACCGGCAGGCATCCTGGCCGAAGTCGGCATTCTAACGGCCGAGTTTGGTTTAACGGTCGAGCTGATTCATCGGCTTTCAGGGCGTGAGTTGCTGGATGGTAGCGCGCCTGCTGGCGGTGCCTGCGTCGAGTGTTGGCTTCGTGGGGATGATGCCAATATCGAAGCGCTGCGTGAAAAGGCGTTGGCGCTAGGCGCCGAGCATGGCGTGGATATTGCCATTCAGGAAGACTCGATCTGGCGTCGTCATCGTCGCCTGGTGTGCTTCGATATGGATTCCACGCTGATCAAAGCCGAAGTGATCGATGAGCTGGCCCGGCATCACGGGGTGGGTGATGAGGTTGCCGAGGTGACCGAGCGCGCCATGCGTGGCGAGCTGGACTTCCAGGAAAGCTTTCGCGAACGCATGAGCAAGCTTAAAGGCCTCGATGAGTCGGTGTTGATCAAGATCGCCGAAGAGCTGCCGTTGATGGACGGCGTTGAGCGGTTAATGGCTAACTTAAAGCGCTTTGGCTACCGCACCGTGATTCTGTCCGGCGGCTTTACCTACTTTGCCTGTCATTTACAGGAGAAGCTTGGCTTTGATGAGATTCATGCCAATGAGCTGGTAATTGAAAACGGTAAGGTCACCGGTGAAGTGAAGGCACCTATCGTTGATGCCGAGCGTAAAGCAGAGCTTTTGGAGCAGATCGCACTGCGTGAAGGCTTTACGCTGGAGCAGACCATTGCCGTGGGCGATGGGGCCAACGATCTCAAAATGTTGGCTAAGGCGGGGTTGGGCATCGCGTTTCGGGCCAAACCACTGGTGCGCGCCCAGGCGCGTCAGGCTATCTCTACGCTGGGCATTGACGCTGTGTTGTATCTGATTGGCTATCGTCAAACGGATTTGATCGATTAAGCGTTTTGCTCGTAACCAATGAGTCGGTGCGTAACATACCGACTCATGGTTAATGGTCTGATGAATCTATCAGTTACATGATCGAGGAGAGCGCCACGCCTTGATACTCGTGACTCAGGTGTTCAAGCCTTGCCGCTTCGCTTTCGCTAAGTGCTGGCGAGTCCCATAGCGGGTTACCTTGTGCATCGTTAAGGCCTTCCACCGTTACTGTAAGCGTTACATTGCTGGGTATCTGCGTATTACCCCATGCGCTGAAGCGGTTAGGCGCCAGGCGCCATGTAGCCGTTTCACCTGCTTCAAGGCCGCCTGCGATCACGTAGTAGAACGTTTCATCAATCCAGGGAACGGATCGCTCAGTGCTGGTCACCACACCTCTTAAAAATACCTGCGAGACGGCCTGCTCAGTGTTATTGGTAACCTCAATATCCACTGCTGGCTCCGGCGTGCCGTAAGGGCTTTGGCTCATATAGTAGCGCGCGCTATCAATACTAAAGCGCTCCCGATGCTCGCGGTCTTTTTCAGCCTGCGTTTGCTTTTCAGTCAACCGGGCAAGCGTTGTAATAGCCTGTTCGCGCTCTCTGGCGCGCCTTTCACGTAAAATATCGTCGGCGCGGTCAATTACCTGATCGCCCGTTAAACCATGCATGCGCACGTTGGCAGACTCAGCGATTTCCGCTGCATTCATACGCTGGGGGCTAAGTAGCGCCACGCTGCTAAAGCTGGGCATTGCCATGATCGCGAGCGCTTTATCAAACTCATCGCGCTTATAAGCAGGCATTGCCTCACGTACATTCTCAATTGAGACAACCGCGGCCGGCATCGAGCTAGTATCTATTTTGGGGTCTGAGCAACCGGCGACCATAACCAACGAGAGCGTTATGGCAGACAGGCGTAGGAGGCTCCACATACACTCACCTCAAGATGGTCAAAATCGCAGTGGAGCTTACTGGAAAGTGCCGCCGCTCACTACTGTTCATAACTAATGTTTTTAATCTTCATCATGCTTCCCCTGGCTTGAAGCATGGCTTAAAAAAAAGCGCTGGCAGTTTGCCAGCGCTTTGTCGGTTAGATACGTGCTTTTTTAGCCGTGGCCTTTATCGGGATGGGGGACGGGCTTATCACCGACTTCCTCGTCGCGTAACTCAAAAGGCTTGCCGCCGGTGGTGTCCGTATGGCGAAGCTGCATATGCAAACCCGTTTTGGCCAGCAAATGTGCGCTAACCGGCGCGGTAATAAACAGAAACAGCGTAATCAACATTTCCTGAATATCCGGCTTGCCGTCAAGACTCCAGAAATACAGCATTGAGGCAATCAGCATACAGCCAATGCCCAGCGTGGTGGCCTTGGTAGGTCCGTGTAAGCGCATATAAAAATCGCGCAAGTGCGCCATACCCAACGAGCCGATAAATACAAACACACCGCCTGCAATCAGCAATAGCGAAGTAATGGCTTCTACGAGTAGCGACATTGAAATGCCTCCTTATAGCGGGCCGTCATTAATCGCGTCATCATTCGATAATGTCTCCGCGCAGAATGTATTTGCACACGGCCACGGTGCTGATAAAGCCAAGCATGGCAATCAGCAGTGCCGATTCGAAATAGGTTTTGCTGTTCAGCCAAAGCCCAAGCAGTACGATCAAAGCGATGGAGTTGACGTACATGGTATCCAGTGCCAGCACCCTATCCGGCATGTCCGGGCCCACGGTCAAGCGGAACAGGTTCATCAGCAACGCCAGCACTACCAGCGTTAAGGTGATATACAACGCAGCATCTAACATTCGTAAATCTCCTTAAGCGGCCGCTCGTAACGCTCGCGAATTTGTTCGATCAAAGCTTCTTCATCATCCACATTTAACGCATGAATCAACAGCGATTTGCCGTCCAGCCGCAAATTTGCCGATACCGTACCCGGCGTGAGGCTAATGGTGCTGGCCAGCAGGGTAATGGTAAAGCGTTCCTCGAGCATCAGGGGGTATTCGATGAAATGCGGTTTCAGCGTGCGCCACGGGTTGGCAATTAAATAGGCCACTTCGAAGTTAGCGGTGACAATATCACCTAACACGCGAAGCACGTAGCGCAGCAGTTTGAAGGGCTTCTTTATACGCGGCTTTGAATCCCAGAAGCGGTAGGTGAGCAGGGGAATCAGAATCGCCAGCGCACCGCCTAGTACGAACTGTCCAAATGCATAGCTGCGCGCTAGCAGCAGCCATACGATGAGTAGCAGAATCGATAGAACCGGTGTTGGTAACCAAGAACGCGGCGCAATCATGGTGCCTCCCCAGCGTTAGAAATTAACGTATCAATCAGGCGTTGTGGGTGGCTTAGCTGTTCGGCCGTGGCTTGAGTGTAGTCGCTTATCGGGCCTGCCAGAGCGACCAGAATAGGCGCCGCGCTGAGTAGCCAGACGACCCCAAACCATTGACGACGCGCCAAACGGCTGCCGCTGAAACTACCGCGGTGGCTTCTCCAGAACAGGGTAGAACCTGCCCGGGAAAGAGCGACGAGCGATGCCAAGCTTGCGAGTAACAGCAGTGGCCATAACCACAGGCGCTGGGTACCTTCTGCTGCGTTAAGCATCAATGCCTTACCCACGGCCCCTGATAGTGGCGGCATGCCAATAACCGCGATAGCCCCGATAAAGAACAGCAGCGCCAAGGCATTGCCTTGCACCATAGGGCGGCCTTTGACGATACGCGTACCCGCTTTACCCCGCTGCAGGCCGATCATTTCCGCCAGCAGGAAAAGCCCACCGGTGATTAGCGTGGTATGCATCAGGTAATAAAGCAGGGCCGAAATAGCTTGAGGCGAGCGCATGCCGACGCCAGCAAGCAGCGTACCCACAGAAATAAGCACCAGATAGGCAACCAGCAGACGCAAATCACGTGCGGCAATAACGCCTATGCCAGCCACCGCAAGGGTTGCCAATGCCAGCCACCAAATCCAGGACTGTTCTAGCGCGTCAAGCGTGCCTGCGCTTTCGCTAAAGATAAGCGAGTACACGCGCAGGATCGCGTAAATGCCGACTTTGGTCATGATGGCAAACAGAGCCGCTACCGGCGCGGGCGCCGCTGCGTAAGCACGTGGCAGCCAGAAATACAGCGGTACGATAGCGGCCTTTAAGCCAAACACCACTAGCAGCATGAGTGCACCCGCCGTCACCAAACCCTGGCGCTCGGCAGGCAGGTCCACTAAACGCTGCCCCATATCGGCCATGTTGAGCGTGCCGGTGGCGCCATAAAGAATGCCCACGGCAATTAGGAAAAGCGATGAACCCGCCAGGTTCAAAACCACATAGTGAACGCTTGCCTGAATGCGCGCCTTGCCTCCGCCATGCAGCAGCAGGGCATAAGAGGCGAGCAGTAGTACTTCGAAAAAAACAAACAGGTTGAACAGGTCACCGGTTAAAAAGGCGCCGTTAATACCCAACAGCTGCCACTGAAACAGACCATGGAAGTTACTGCCTTTTTCATCGTCCCCGGCGCAGGCAAACACCACCGCACCGACCGCCAATAGAGCGGTAATCAACAGCATTAGAGCCGAAAGACGATCAAGCACCAAGACGATACCAAACGGTGGCTGCCAGTCGCCCAGGGCGTAGTAAACAATCTCTCCCTGTGCTGCGGTTTTTACCAGACTGATCGCCGCCAGCAGTATCAAAACCGTCGCAACGACGCTGACAATGCGCTTATAACGAACCAAACCTTGGCGTTGATAGAGCAGCAAAATACCTGCCACCAACGGGACTACTACGGGTAAAACGATTAAATGTTGAATCATTCACGGTCTTCCTTTCTGCCGTCTACGTGGTCGTTACCCGCTTCACTGCGGGCACGCATGGCAAGAATTACGACAAACGCGGTCATGGCAAAACCGATGACGATGGCCGTGAGCACTAGCGCTTGAGGTAGCGGGTCGGCATAAGCGCCGTCCCCGTTGACGATGGTGGCACCATCAGTGGTAAGGCCGCCCATGGAGAAAAGAAACAGGTTCACCGCGTAAGACGTAAGCGTTAGCCCAACCACGACGGGAAACGTGCGCCCGCGCAGGGTTAAATACAGGCCACATGCGGTTAATACGCCGGTGGTGATCGCGTAAAGGGTTTCCATCAATTAGGCTCCTTGGCGGGTAACTGAGCGGCGGGAGTCTCCGGCTCTTTAGGGTCGGTGACCGGGCGGTGCGCAGTGGTTACCTTGCCCAGGTTGGCAAGGATCATCAGCGTGGCGCCTACCACAGCTAGGTAAACTCCAAGATCAAATAACAGCGCAGTGGCCAGCTCAAACTTGCCGATTCCCGGCAGGCTGAAGTAGCCAAACGCCGAGGTAAGGAAGGGATAACCAAACAGCCAACTTCCCAGGCCGGTTAACGTGGCGATCGCCACACCGACCACGGCGACAGGCTGGAAGGGGAAGTCCAGGCGCGCCTGGGCCCATGCAACACCGCGTGCCATATACAGCAGAATAAGCGCAACGGCGGTAATCAGGCCGGCAATAAAACCGCCGCCAGGCTGGTTGTGGCCGCGTAGGAAAATAAATGCTGATACCAATAACGCTAGGGGTAATAACGTCATTGAGATCGAGGTCAAAATGGCCGGGTAGCGATCGGGCGACCACACACGGCCTTCGCCATCACTATGGGGCATAAACAGGCGCAAGCGGTTAAGCAGCTTAAAGATAGCCAGGCCTGCCAATGCCAGTACGGTAATTTCACCGAGGGTATCGAAACCGCGGAAATCGACCAGGATTACGTTGACGACGTTATGTCCACCGCCACCGGGCACGCTGTTTTCCATAAAGAAATTGGAGATCGACAGGGTGTCGCGGGTCATGACTGCGTAGTTAAGGCTTGCCACGACCAGACCCAGCGAGCCTGCCAGCAGCATATCGCGCACGTTGCGCATAGGGCTCGACTCGCGCGGCGTTTTTTGCGGCAGGAAGAACAGCGCAAGCATTAGCAGGATCATGGTCACTACCTCAACGGAAAGCTGAGTAAGCGCCAAGTCAGGGGCTGAAAAGCGGGCAAAGGTAAGGGCGACAAAAAGGCCTACCACTGACAGCATTAACAGCGAAATTAGCCGGTAGCGGTGGGTGGCCGCCGTCGCAATACCGCCAAAAATCAGCATGCCGGCCCCAAGCACGACAATGCCATCCGTCGGCTGATTGCCTTTAGCGCCCGTGAGTATGTCGATTTGCACGAGCCCCAGTACGCCCATGCAAAGCGCCGCCAACAATAGCCAGCTCATAAACCGCTGTAGCGAATTGCCATCCAGAGCCGCAATAATCTGCTCGGCACGATAGCCGATTGCAACTAACGAGCGCTCAAACACTCGCCGAGCATCGACGCTTGCGAAGGGCTGAAGGAAGCGGCGTAAGTCAGCATGACGCCAATACAGGAGGGCACCTACCGCAAAGGCGATCATGCTCATCACGAGCGGTAGGTTAACGCCGTGCCAAATAGCCAGATGGAAATCCAGCGGCTCGCCAAGCACCGCTTGAGTAGCCAAGCCCAGCAGGTTGGTTGCAAAAAACGCCGGTAAAACGCCGACCGCAACACAAAGCACTACCAGTATTTCAACGGGCAGACGCATTAAATGCGGCGGCTCGTGGGGCGTTTTGGGTGAGGCTTCCTTGGGTGCTTTATAGAAAACCGCATGCACTAGCCGGATTGAGTAAGCGACCGAAAGAATGCCGCCGACGGTCGCAAGCGCGGGGATAAGCCAGCTAAGCCCGCCGAGCACAGGCGTGGCAAGCGTTTCGGTGAAGAACATTTCTTTGGATAAAAAGCCGTTGAACAGCGGTACGCCTGCCATGGCGGCTGAAGCAAAAATCGTCAGCAGCGCGGTGACCGGCATGGTTTTACGTAGGCCGCCCAGCTGCTTCAATTCGCGAGTACCTGCCTCGTGGTCAATAATGCCCGCACTCATAAACAGAGCCGCTTTAAAGGTCGCGTGGTTAATAATGTGGAAGAGTGCCGCGAGCACCGCCATAGGGCTGCCAATACCTAAGAGTACGGTGATCAGGCCCAAATGGCTGATAGTCGAAAACGCCAAAATGGCTTTGAGGTCGGTTTTAAACAACGCAAACCAGGCACCGTATAGCAGCGTAATAGAGCCCACCAAGGGCACGATAACGCTCCAAAGTTCGCTGCCAGCAATGGCGGGATGCAGGCGCGCCATTAGAAAAATGCCGGCTTTAACCATCGTTGCCGAATGCAGATAAGCCGATACCGGCGTAGGCGCGGCCATGGCATGGGGAAGCCAGAACTGAAATGGGAACTGGGCCGATTTGGTAAATGCCCCGAGCAGGACCAGAGCCAGCATGATGGGATAACGAGAGTCGGCCAGAATACGTTCGCTGCTGGCGAGAACGTCATCCATACGGTAACTGCCGGCCATATCACCTAGCAGCAATAAGCCTGCAAGTAGCGCTAAACCGCCTGCACCGGTCACGGTCAATGCCATGCGTGCACCTTTACGTGCATCGCTGCGATACGACCAAAAGCCAATCAACAAGAAAGAGGAAATACTGGTAAGTTCCCAGAACAGCCACAGCAGTATGAGGTTGTCAGACATCGAAATGCCGACCATGGACGCCATAAACAGCATCATAAAGGCATAAAAACGTCCATGTGGCTCATCTTTGGCAAGATAGAAATGGGCATACAACAAGATCAATAAGCCAATACCTAAAATCAGCATATTGAAAAGTAACGAAAGCCCATCAAGGCGAAAGGCCAGCTCAAGCCCGAGTTCAGGCATCCACGTGAAGCTAACGCGTAACGCCTCACCATCGAGCATTGCAGGTAACTGCATCAACGTTAGCAGTAAGGCAATTGCCGGCATTATGCCTGTTGCGAGTGAGCACAATGTGCGTCCGCGGTGGGCAGTGAGTGCCGGCACCAATACGCCCAGCAAAGGCAGTAAGGCTATCCACAGCAGTATCATGGGGTCATCCAGCGCTATTAATTCTAAAAAATGCCACCAAGTCGCTTCAGGGCGTACCGGTGGCGCAGGCTACGTTATAGGTTATATGGAACAAGAGGATATCACTTGTATGGTCGGTATGTGATTTTAGTATAAAGTGTGGCTGAAAACCGTTTAGAGACTCCTTGCTCCATGAGTGAACCGTTCAATACCTGGCAGTCGCGCTTTGAACAGCTGCGCAGCAACAAAATTTTTGAAAGCATTGTTATCTCCATTATCGTTCTCTCCGCGCTGATGATTGGTGCTAAAACCTATGAAGAAACAACGCGCATAGAGCAGTGGCTGCTCTATCTTGATATAGCGGTAACCGTATTCTTCCTGGTCGAGATTTTGATCAGAATGGCCGCTGAACGCACCTTGCTGAGCTTTTTCAAGAAAGGCTGGAACATCTTCGATTTCATCATTGTGACGGCCAGCCTGATCCCTATGGATGACTCGGAAATGGTGCTGCTGGCGCGGCTCTTACGGATTTTCCGGGTACTGCGCCTGGTGTCCATGATTCCTGAGCTGCAAATGCTGTTAGGCGCATTGCTGAAATCCATCCCACGGATGGGCTATGTCGTTCTACTGATGTTTATCATTTTTTACATCTACGCGGCGATTGGCAGCTTTCTTTTCCATAACGTCGATGAAGGGCTTTGGGGCAACATTGCGCTGGCGATGCTGACACTTTTCCAGGTGGCTACCTTTGAAAGCTGGGCAACCGCCGTGCTGTATCCCACGATGGAGGTTTACCCTTACGCCTGGATCTATTTCCTTACGTTTATCTTTTTGAATGCTTTCATCTTCCTGAACATGATGATTGGTATCGTGCTTGATGTAATGCAAAAAGAGAGCGCGCAAATGGCGCTGGATAACGGTGAGGGTGAAGAGGCCGAGTTAAAGGCATTACGCAATGACGTACGTGGGCTGCAAGCGCAGCTTGATCGTATGGAATCGGCGCTGAATCAGAGTAATACGCCCTCATCACAACAGGCGGCGGTCAGCCAGCCTGTTGATACGTCCAAAACCGTTTGAAATAAGCGTGTGCTTGCTTTGAGTGAGGGTTATTCGAGGGAGAATGCGTAGGTTAGTTTGCCGCGGGGCGACAGCAGTTTATCAAGCTCTGCTGCGTTAAATGCTGGCAGCTGGCCCATTTCCTGAGCAGTCAGGCTGCCCGTGGCGGTATCGGCGATCAGTGTGTCGGGTGATATCTCAACCATTAACGTGGCCGCCTGAGTAACCGCGTCGGTATAGCCTTCAAGAGTGGTTAAATCTAGCGTGTCGAGGGGGAGTTGTTCGGCGAGCCATTGTCCCCAATAAAACTCCAGAAATGGCGGCGGTGTGTCAGGCTTTTTATAACCTACCCCGCGTGTGAAATAGACCAGCGAGCGGTAAGGGTCGTCGACCTGATGGTCACGGCCCAGCTGTTCAGGCAGTTCTTCGGATGTGATCGGGCCGTCGGGCGCATCAAGCCAAACCAGCCGCTGTTCTTCCATGGTGGCCCAAAAACGTTCCATATCCGGCAGTTCGCTGAAATCATGCGTGATGAGCAGCGGCATGCGAAGCTCAGGGCCTTCCAACGCCAGGTAGTTACCCAGCGTATGATGGCCATCGGTAAGATAAAAACCGCCGTTGGGCGCAATCACCGCGGTTTTCATATCTTCTGGATGCGTGCCGACAGGGTCGGTGCATGCAAAGCTATCGGTAGCGTGCAGAGAGGAAGCCTCATCAAACTGAGCAATGCCGCCTTGACCGCCTGTTTCACAAAATTCATCGAAAAACTTCTCACGATCGACGGCGAAACGGCCCTGCTTATAATCCATCTGCCGGTAGCCAAGCGCTGGCTGTGTAGGGTGTAGCTCGCCCAGTGTTATCTCAATAATATCGCCAGAAGGCGCGGCCAGCGCGGGCGTCATGGTAAGAAGTGCCAGCAGCATTAAAGCTTTTTTCATTAATGTCTCCAAAGAGTTATCGTTGTCGCAGTGCCAGCAGGCAACCATACGGGGCAACGATGACAATTGTTTGACGCTAAGCGGCATGCCGCTTAATCAGAACGTGGTGCTGCGTATTTATGGGGGGTACTCCTCATGCAAACGGGGCGGCCTTTAGCATTAAGCTAAAGGCCGCCCCGCAGATTGCCGCTTTTAAACGCAGTTATTCCGGTAGCGCGTAGACCGCTATTTGATCGCCGACCTGATCCTTGAGAATCGTATTGCCACCTGCGATAAACGCAACGTACTGGCGGCCTTGATACTCGTAAACGGCAGGATTGGAGACGGAGGGCGCCTGGGCCTGGTCCGACCAGAGCTGTTCGCCAGTTTCCAGCGAGTAGGCGCGCACCTTGGCGTCCATAGAGGCTCCGATGAAGATCAGGCCTCCTGCAGTCACCGCTGGGCCCCCGATAGTGGGCGAGCCCCAGCTTTCGGGCATAAAGAAGCCGAACTGCTGCGACGCGCCCACCGGACGACGCCATTTGACATCGCCTGTGGTCATGTCGAGCGCCACCAGCTCACCGAAAGGCGGCTCCCAGCAGGGCATGCCCAGCCAGTTCAGCGCCACTTCCAGGCGCATACCGTAGGGCGCGCCGAGTTGGGGCGAATAGCCACTTTCGTTGCCTGAGCCGCTGTCGGCTTCATCAAAATCTTCACGGTTGAAGAGCTTGATGTACTGCACAATGTGTGAGGTATTCACCACCGCCGTCTGGCTGATTGGGTCGAAGGCAACGCCGCCCCACTGAACGCCGCCTGCGCTATCTGGGTAGGCGAGCGTACCTTCGCCACGGGTGGTGGGTGGGGTGTACATGCCCTCGTACCAAAGATCGTCCCAAAGCGCGGAACACTGACCAAAGCTTGCCGCATCCGCCAGCGCCCACACGTCGGGCTTTTCAGATTGATCTAGAAGCGGCGCAGGTACGGTGGGGAAAGGTTGGGTGGGTGAGTAAACCTCGCCTTCCACGGAGCCGTCGCCGCCGGGCACTTCGCGTTCTTCAATCGGCCAGACATCTTCGCCGGTTTCACGGTTGACCACGAACAGAAAGCCCATTTTGGTCGCCTGCATCAGCGCCGGGATTTCCTCGCCGTCGACGGTAATGTCCATTAGTGTCGGTGCGGCGTTGATATCGTAGTCCCAAATATCGTGATGTACCCACTGGCGCGACCAAACCACCTCGCCGGTTTCGATATCCAGCGCCGTGGTTGAGGTCGCCAGCGGCGCTTCCTCTGTGCGGTTCCCGCCCCAGAAGTTGGGCGAGGGCGAGGCAACGGGTAAATAAACGAGACCCAGCTCTTCGTCGGCGGCCATATGCGTCCAAACGTTGGCGGTGCCGCTTCGCTGGCGCATCTCTTCGGAGAGCGCCTCGAACGTCCACTCGCGCTCGCCAGTGCGTGCGTTGATGGAGAACACCGTACCTGCCGGGGCCTCGCTCTCTTCCCAATCCTTGCCCGCCCAGCCTAGAATCAGCCGGTCGCCCACGACGGTGGGCGGCTGAAGCAGCGACAGCGGCCAGTTTTCGGGCATGTTGTTCCACTCGTTGACGTTCAGTACGCCGCCGTCAGCGAAGTCTTCGCACAGCTCACCGCTATCGGCGTCCAGCGCAAAGAGCTGAGCATCCATTGTGCCGAAGTAAACGATTTTTTCGCAGACGTTGCCAGCAACGGGCTCGTCGGCTTCCCAGTAGGCGACGCCGCGGCTTTTGAGCGCTGGCTGCGTCAGCGCTTCCTGAGTGGATTGAGTGTCAAAGCGCCAACGCTCTTCGCCGGTGGCCGGGTCGAGAGCGAACACCCGGTACATGGGCGTGCCGATATACACAGTGTCATTGGCGAACACCGGGGTGGCCGACCAAACTGTCGGAGCGGTGTCGCCTGAACCATCCGACACGTCGCCGGTATGAAACTCCCAAGCTTTTTCGAGCTCGCCTACGTTGTCGACGTTAATTTGATCGAGCGGACTGTATTTCTGCGCGTTGAGCTGGCCGTGAAAACTATCCCAGACCGCACCTTCGGGCACTAAAGGAATGGGTGCGCGGGCGGGCGCTTGTTCTGCTTCGCCTGTTTGCTCAGCGCTGGAAGGCTCTGCTGGCTGATCCTGAGCGAGTAGCGTCAAGGGGGCCATAAACAGTGCCAGCGCTAAGCCGTGTCTGGCGGGTTTGAACAAAACCGGTGCGGATAAAGTGGCAAGGCGCTGCTCGGTAAAACGGGGTATTGGCACGGACGGCTCCTTATAAATGAGTGGGACGGGTATTGTGAGCCGGGCGGCAAAGATCGATGATCAATCCGATCAAGCCAAGTACCATGGCAACGCAAAGCCACCACTGATGCAGCAGCAATCCGGCAAAGCATGTACCGGCAAGGCCTATCAGGATTAACACGCGCAGAGCAATACGGGCGCCACGGCCTTGAAGCGTCGCCAGCATAAGCGCCAAAATAATCAGCACGATACAGGCCGCGATAACCACGAGCGCGCCGAGCGATCCGGTAACACCTGTCAGTGGAGTGAAGTAGGCATAAAGTGCGGTAATAAGCCCGATAACAGAGGCGGCCAATAGCACAAAAGCGCCTAGCTTAGCCCTGAGTGATTGCGACATGGCGTTCTTGTCTCCAGGTGGAAAATATTAAAACGAAACAAATACTAAGAAAAATAGTTAGCCTATTAACATTAGCAGAAAAAAATGTTTTTTCGAGCTGGATAAAGCAATAGAGAGTAATTTGCTGGCTAGAGCATTATTTATAGCTAATAGCCTGGCTTTATAGCCAATCGCTCAGCACCCATACTTGACGTTTTGTTTAAGATATCTCGGTTAAAAAGAAGTTAGTGGTGTGATTGCTAAGGTTGTGTTTTAGGTGAGTTAACGCAGCAGCGTTTTTAATAATGACGCGGGAGCGCGCACAGGGAGAAAGTAAGGCATGCGACTCTGGTTAACGATGCTAGCGATAGCGACCGTTTTGGCGGGTGGGCTGGCGGCGCTGGCCTCCAGCGAAGCTTTTGAGCCACGCCTCGTGCGACTTGAAGCGCAGCGAACATTGCCCGCCATTGAAGCTTCGCTGGCTCAGGAGTCGGCTGAACTCAACGCCATTTTTCTCCATTACGCTGAAGATCAGGCGCTCTGGATGAGCGCCCATTTGGCCATCCTGCGCTACGGCGATATCGCCCGTGTAGCGTTACGCGAGTATGCCGCATTGCCTGAGTTTCAGCAGGTGCTGGTGCGTTTTGGTCCCGATGCCGTGTTGCCGATCATTTACTATCGAGATAACGATATTGCCACGCTGCGTGCTCAGCACTGGGTGGGTGAGCATTATCAGCAGCTGAGCCGTTGGTGGAGTGAGGAAACTGAAGATGTGCAGGAGCAAGGCGGCCCAACAGACATAGCCGAGTGGAGCCCGTACCGGCGAGGCCAAATGGGTATTGCCCTGCTGGATACTGAAGGTCATGGCTTGCTCAACCAGTTTGTGGTGGATCGCGAGGGCGATGTGCACTGGCTGCAAAGTGAGCGTGTTGTGGCAGGCCTCAGCGATTTCTTTACCAGCGGTATTCGCAATCTGGAAAACCAGTGGCGTCGCGATGCAGCGATTGGTGCCGCGGACGTGGGCTGGGCCGGTGTCGATCTTTTACTGATGGCGAGTACCGTTAAGGTGCTGCGGGCAGGGCGCATCGCACGAGGTGCACGGGTAGGCAGTATTGAAGCCCAGGGAGCACGCACTGGATTACGTTCGGGCATCGTGGCAGGCAGTGGGCGTTTTGCCAGCCTGTCGCGTATGGCCAAGGTGGTGGCGGTTGCCACCACGGCTTATGTAGTGGTTCGCCACCCGTCGCTGGTAAGCGCACTGGGCGCCAATGTAGCGAAATGGCTTGGCTTGCCGGTGTGGCTGGGGCAATTCGTTATCTGGCTGCTGGTGTTGCTGCCGTTTCTACTGATCGCACGTTTTGTCTGGCGCTGGCTGCTGGTACCTGTTTTATGGCTATTGATGCCGCTTATTTATCGTTGTGGCAGGTTAGCGCGCAAACGCTATCAAAAAGCGTAACTGAACCCATTTGGCCGCCCTTCATAATCACCGGTAGCTGATGACCATCGGCAAAATTTGCCCCACAAACCGACACACCTGCCTCGAGCGGGCCGAGATAGTCAATGCTTTGAGGCCGCAGTTGGTGGATGGCCAGGCTTGAGGTGTCACCCCCGGCAACAAGCAGCGTACCGATACTATTGGAGTGAATGAGTGAAGCGATCAGCTTGGCGCAATGCTGGGCGATTTCCAGTGCCGTAAGACCATGTGTTGTATCTTCATCTAATACAGCAAGGGTTGCTTTGCCTTCGCGCAGGTGGCGCAAAATCTGCTCATACTCGGCGTGTGAGTGGGTGGCCAGCTGGCGGGCCGAAATCGTCACTTTGACCATGCGGCTAGTGGCTGCCACTTGAGCGGCCGTGACAGAAGAGCGACTGCCCGCAAAGACGAGAAGCGGGCCGGGCAGGCTGCTGGGTGGTTCGATAGTGTGAGCGTTGGGATAAAGCGCTTCCACCACGCTGCTGGCGCCAACCCACAGCTGTGGCTTCAAAGCGTGGCGAAAGCGTTCGCCAATACGCTTGAGATCGTGGTTATCAAGCGCATCACACAGCACTGGGGCGCTGGGGGCGGCGGCGTCAGTATGCAGTGTGATCCTATCCAGAAGATTAATGTTGGCAAGGCCCATAGCGCTAAAGTGTCGGCGCAGGTCAGCTTCCAGCATGGGTGTTACCGGGTGTTGCTGCATGACCGGATGACGGTCGATGCGATATATCTGCCCATCAGCACTTTTAGCAAACAGATTGCCAAACACGCAGTAACGCCCAAGGCTGGGTTGGCCGCCCACAATCAAGGTGGTGGCCGGTTTTAGCTGTGCAGAAAGCGCGGTAACGGCGGTCGCAATATTGCCCGTGTCTGGGCTGCTATCAAAGGTGGAGCAAACCTTTAGATGCAGAATATCCGGTTGATGCGGCAATAGCTGATGGCCGATACGCTGCATTTCTGTGGCTAGGGCTTGTTGATCCATACTGCGTGCCGCCGTTGCGATACCAAACGCATCAAGGTCGGCGACTTCTTCGCAGGAGGGAGCCGTCAGATAGAGCCGCGCCTTTAATCCGGCGCGCCGCAGCGTCGCCAGGGTGTCGGACGCGCCGGTAAAGTCATCCGCGACAAATATATAGCGCATGCCTAGCGCTCACCGAAGAAGTCGAGCGCCCTGGCAAGCGCCGGGCGATTGGCGCACTCAAGCGGCGTACCTGCTTCAATGCTTTGCCAGGCCTCCTGAAGACTTGCCACACCCGCAGCCACGCCGTCAGGATGCGCCAGGATGCCGCCGCCGGCTAAAAACATAAAGTCAGCGCTTTGGATTTTAGTGCAGGTGAGTGGCAGGGTGCCTGCCCACTGACCAGAGGAAAACACCGGCATCACGCGATCATCCGTATCGCCTAGCGCGGTGAGCGAAAGCTTGGCGGCGTGGGCTACTTCATCGGTTTGATCGGCAAATTTTCCGCCCATGCCATGGACGTGCATGTGGTCAATGCCCGCCAGGCGGTAAAGCGTTTGATAGGCGGAAAAATCAATGCCTAAAGCAGGATGGCGTGCGAAGGCGCCAAACCCGTTACGGTGGCCGTGAATGGCGAGCGGCGTTGAGGCGCGCAGGCTTTGCAGCGCGGAAAGCCCACACCAGTTAAGGCTCGCCATTACGCAGCTGCCGCCTTCGGCCTGAACATGGTCGGCGTGGCGGCGCATGGCATCCAGCTCGTCGGTGATATTGAACGCGACCATGACGTTGCGGCCGGTACGCTCTCTAAATTGCCTGATACGCTGCATCACCGCGCTGACACGCTCTTCTACCGGCGCATACGGGTGATTGCCTGCGATTTCGTCATCTTTGATGAAGTCAACACCAGCCTCGCAAAGCTGCTCGACAAGGTCGGCGGTTTCAGTGGGGCTCATACCGATATTAGGCTTTAAAATAGTCCCAAACAGGGGGCGATTTGCCACGCCTGTTGTACTGCGCGTACCGGCAATACCGTGAGTCGGCAGCGAGTAACGGTCGCGATATTCCGGGCGCAGCTGCAGCGCCATCAAACGTAAGCCGGTAAGCTCGCCTAAGTCGAAAAGGTTCCCGGCAACGGTTGCGGCAAGATTCGGAAGATTAACCCCGACGTTGTCTTCAGGATATTCAATCTCCACCGCCACCTTTTTCCACGGGCCTTTAACACCCTTGCGCTCCAGATAGGCGCTGTAAAGACTGGGTGAATCCAGCTCTTCGAGTATTTCTAAATGGGTGACTCTGGCACCAAAGCGCTCTCTGATGGCTTGGGTCTCGCCCTTTACTTTGACGAAGGTGCCTGAGCTTTGCTCACCGGCCATCATCTCTGCTACGAGCGATGGATCAAGCGGCGTCTCGATCTGATAGGCAGCGCGAATCATGCTTCTGCCTCTTTCAGGTTCGGGAAAGGACGCACGGGATCTTTTCCGTCCCAGTTTTCGGACGCTTCGCGGATCATGCGGAACATTTTGCCTTTAGGACCCAGTACCTCGGAAAGCTCAATAACGGTGCCCGGATGGTACTCACGGTCGAAATACGCAAAACGCCCATTGGTACCCACTTCACCGCTCATTTTGACGTGATAGCCCCTGGCCTGCATGGCGGCAAGGTCGGTGTCATAGTCTTCTGTCCAAAAGGCGACATGCTGTAACCCTGTATTGCCCGCTTGTAGAAAATCACGGTACATGGAGGGGGCATCGTTACGCGTTTGGATCAGCTCAACCTGAATGAAGCCTGAGTTAGCCAGGGCCACCGAGTTATGCACGTCATATTGCTTGCCGTCATACGTATAGTTCTCGATAGGTACGCGCGGGTTGTAGAAAAAAGGCCCCACGCCCATCACTTTGTTCCAGTACTCCATGGCCGCTTCGATATCGTTGACCACATAACCTAATTGACGAATAGCTCCAAGATATTGGCTCATGACACTTCCTACATAACAAGGTTAGGCAACCAGGTGGACAAAGAGGGCACCAAAGTGACCAACGCCAAGGCTGCAAAAAGGGAAAGATAGAAGGGGGCTACACCGCGAATAATCGAGGAAAGCGGCATCTTGGTAACGATTGATACCATGTAAAGACTCATGCCCACCGGCGGGGTCAGCAGTCCAAGCATCAGGTTGAGTACGAACACCACGCCTAGCTGTTCCGGGGGTACACCTGCTTGCAGCAAGGCGGGTGTCACAATCGGGGCGATGATAAGGATCGCGACGATAGCTTCCAGGAACATGCCCACAACCAGTAAAAGCAGATTCAGGAGAAGCAGAAGAACGAGCGGATTATCCGACACGTTCAGTAACCACTCACCTGCATGGGCTGGAACACGATCCATGGTGAGTACCCAGGCAAACAAGGCCGCGGAGGCGACAACAAAAAGCACGTTGGCGGTCGATAACACGGTTTCCCGGGTGCAGGTCAGAAAAGAACGAACGGTTAAAGTGCGATAAATAACCACCCCAATCAGAATGGCATAGGCAGTGGTCATGCCCGCCGCTTCCGTTGGCCCGAAGTAACCGCTGACCATCCCGCCGACTAACAGCACCGGGGCGAGTAAGGCAGGCAGAGAAATCAGCGTTTTTCTACGAAAGGCGGCAAAGCTTGGCTGTACACCATCACGCGGCAGTTGAGAGCGTCTTGCCATGACCGCGACTTGTATCATTAACGCCGCTGCCACTACGAGCGCAGGGACGACGCCCGCCAACAGCGCACGAATGGTGGAAACTTCAGCCGCCGTGGCAAAGATGATCAGGGGAATCGACGGAGGAAAGATCGGCCCAATCGTCGCCGCGGCAATCGTAAGACCGGCTGCAAAGCGCTTGGTGTAGCCCTGTTGCTCCATCTGACGAATTTGAATCCCGCCCAATGCCCCGATATCGGCTAATGCTGCGCCGGACATGCCGGAAAAGATCAAGCTAGTAAGCACATTAACGTGCGCCATACCGCCGCGAATGCGCCCAACCACCATGCGCATCAGTTCAAACAGATGCGTGGTGACCCCGGTGGCGCCCAGCAATGACGCTGCGAGTATGAAAAGCGGCACCGCCAACAGTGGCGTACTGTCCAGCGTATTAATGGCGCGCTGCGCCATGACCGTGAACGGCAGGTCGTAGAAAAAAATCACCAGCCCCGCTGATAGACCCAGGCTAACCGCGACCGGTGCACCAATCAGCAAGCTTCCCGCAAAGATGAGCAGTAGCGTTAAGGACATACTAAAGCCCTCCGCTGCATCATCCGCCCCAGGCGATAGAGTGAGATCAACGCAAGCAACCCGATGCTGATAAGCGCTGGCATGTATAGCCACAAATTGGGAATCCCCATGGCGGGCGAGGAAAAGCGCCCCGCACGCACCAGGAAGCGATAAAATCCGTAAAGTGTCAGGGCGCAAAAGCCTAACGTTGCGAGTTCCGCTATCGCTAAACACAGGGTGCGCTTAACGCCGGATAGCGCATCCGCCAGCATGGTAACTGCGACATGCTGGCCGTGGAACAGCAGATAAGGGGTCGCAAGGTACACCATGGAAATACCCGCAAACCGTGAGGCTTCATCCGCCCATGGCAGCCCAATACTGAATAGATTTCTGGCGAGTACCTGAGCGACGACCAATACGGTGATGATCACCAGCAATAGCATCGCAATACCCACACAAATCTCGGACAGCCGGCTAAGGCTTCGCCCTAATAGGGGTTCTTGACCGTTCATGGCTTAACGCGTTTCGTTGATGAGTTGATAGAGATCGCCGTATTGGCTATCGAACTCTTCGGTAATTCGCGCTTGCACACGGGTACGAAAGGCATCTACATCCAAGCCTTCTTCCGGGCCAATAATCTGCATTACCTGCCTCGGCAAGTTGCGCAAGGTCATTGGCTTCTGCTTCCAGCATGGCGGTGGTAGCACGTTCGCGTACTTCCAGCGCCGCTTCAGCGATAGCCGCTTGATGCTCGGAGGATAAGGACTGCCAGGTATCATCGTTAATGACGATAACCTGTGCGGCACTGATGTGGCCCGTTAGCATCATGTGGCTTTGTACTTCGTTGAGTTTGGCGCTGACCACCACGGTGACCGGGTTTTCCTGGCCTTCAACCACGCCGGTTGCGAGTGCCGTGGGTACTTCTGACCAATCCACCGGCACCGGAATAGCGCCCATTCCTTCAACGGTCGCCATATAGATGGGGAACGGAATCGAGCGAATTTTGACACCGGCTAAGTCGTCAGGCGTATGGATCTCCTGGTTGGCCGTAAGATGCCGGGTGCCAAAGTAGAAGGCATACAGCAAGCGTACGCCTGAAGCGTCAGCCAGTTCTTCGTTCAGCGTGCTCATCACCGGAGAATCGACATCCATCACCTTCATCAGATGATCAACATCGCGATAAAGGTAGGGCGTATCAAAGGCGGCGAACGGAGCGTAGAGAGAGCCAATAGCCCCCGCGGTATTGTGGGAAAGCGCAATGGAGCCTGTGGAAACCGCTTCGGCGAGTTCCTGCAGGCGGCCTAGCTGAGAGTTGGGGTAGATCTCAACGGCCACATCGCCGCCCGTTTTTTCTTCAATGGCGTCCGCTAGCCATTCGGCCTGCATACCCGCAATGGAGTTGGGCGTATGCATGTGCCCGTAGCGAAGAGTGACTTCCTGTGCGGTCACGCTTGTTGCACTTAGCGCGAAGGCGCCGGCTATTAAAGCGAGATGGCTATTACGAACTAGTTTAACTAGCATTGTTATTCTCCAGGCATGATTGTTTTTTATTGTTTTGTAGCCAAGTGTTTTCCACCTGCTACTAACCAATAGGCTAGGGCAGGGGTGCTCTTTTAAGCAATGAGGAATTCATGATGGTTTTTGATGTAAAGCGTCCCTTGATACCCGACATTGCGATGGCGGCCGGCGTCTCTACGGCAACCGTGGATCGCGTGCTGAACAGGCGGCCCGGCGTGCGCAACGTTACGCTTCATCGCGTGCTGGAAGCGGCGGTTAAAGTGGGCTATTTAGGCGAAGAGGAGGTTAAAGCCCGCCTGGGGCCAGTTTTTTCAAAAGTTGTGTTTTTATTGCCGCAGGGGACCAATCCGTATCTCACCGGGCTAAATACCTATGTAAGAGCCTTGGCAGAACAGTCGATGGAGCCCCTTAAAGTGCGCAGCCACTTCATCGAAAGCTTCAATCCAGAGGCGTTGGTTCAGGCCTTGCGGCGCTACGGCAAGACTTCTGATGCGGTGATTTTCATGGCCATTGAGCATCCCAAAGTGCGTCAGGTGATCGATGAGCTGGTGAATGCCGGAAAACGCGTCGTTACCATTATCTCTGACCTGCCCACCTCGAACCGGCATGCCTATATCGGGATTGATAACTTTGCCGCAGGACGTACCGCCGCCAAAGTAATGGGACGCTTCTGCCGTGCCCCTCAAGGTAAGTTGGCGCTTGTGGCGGCGAGCCGCGCTTATCGCGCGCATATGGAAAGGGAGATGGGATTTTTGGCGCTGATTGAGGAGAGCTTTCCTCATTTAACGGTGATTGGACCTCAGGAAGGCCACGATAACCGGGACGAAAACTACCACAACACGTGCCGCTTATTAGAGCAGCATCCGGATATTGTCGGGATCTATAATGTCGGCGGCTCATCTGATGGAATTGGTCGAGCGCTGCATGAATCAAAGCGCGAAGAGATATGCTTTATAGGGCATAGGCTAACCCCCGATACGCGCAGCATGCTGGTCGAGGGCGTAATGGATATGGTCATTACCCAGAACCCGAGCGCCATCTATGCCCGGGCCATTGAAGTAGCAAGTGGTGAAAAAACGGATAGCGGCGCTGTCTCGATGGAAATCTACTTTTCTGAAAACCTTCCCATCGCAAATTCTTAGCTTGTGCAATAGAAGGTCTTCAAAATGTTCAATCAGCCAGTTGCGCTTTTAAAGCGGTGTTTTACTAGCCTCCCCGGGCACTTCGCGCACTAGCCGGGGCATTAAAAAGCCGGGTAAGTGCTCACGCAGCTGAGTGACGATTGTGCGCGCTTCGTCATCCGGCACATCAAAGTGCGCCGCTCCCTGAACCGGGTCTAGAACATGCAGGTAGTAGGGCAGTACACCCGCCTCAAACAGCCGCTCGGAAAGCGTTGCCAGCGTTTCGACCTCGTCGTTAATACCGCGTAGCAGCACGCTTTGATTGAGAAGCGTGACACCTGCTGCTTTTAGTCGGGTGCAGGCATCAATAACCGCTTGATCGATCTCATTGGCGTGGTTGATATGCAGCACCATGACTTTTTGCAGGCGCGTGGTGCCCAGCCAGTCAAGCAGTGCACTATCCACCCGGTCAGGTATCACCACCGGTAATCGCGTATGAATACGCAAGCGCTTAAGGTGGGGTATTTTTTCCAGCTCACCCACCAGCCAGGCGAGTTGACGGTCGTTAGCTGCCAGCGGGTCGCCACCCGAGAGAATCGCCTCATGGATGGAGGGGGCATCACGAAGATATTGCAGCGCGTCCTGCCACTCGGCGCGTGAAGGCGAGTTATCGCTATACGGAAAATGGCGGCGGAAACAGTAGCGGCAGTTAATCGCGCAGTTGGGACTCGCGATCAGCAGCACCCGGCCTGCGTACTTGTGAATCAGGCCGCGGGCGGGTCGATGCTCGGCCTCTTCCAGCGGGTCGGTGACATAGCCTATGGCTGACACGGCCTCATCACCCAGCGGCAACACCTGGCGGAGTAAGGGATCGTCCGGCGTGGCATGGGCGATTCTTGAAAGGTAAGCGTCGGGCACGCACACTTCAAAGAGTTGATGCCCCTTACGAGCGCCAGGCAGCCACGCCTCGCTTAACCCAAGGCGTTGGCAGAGCTCATGCGGGTCGCGAATGGCACTTGAAAGCTGCCGTTGCCACGTCGGGCTTGGGGCTTCGTTGAATCGCTCGTGCTTATCCGAGGCAACGATCATAATGTTCTCCTGCAAAAAGGCCCTCCTTCGGGTTATCATGCGCGCACTTATTTGACGATGCTATCCACGCTGCGGCGAAGTATGCTGCCATGCATCGCTAACTGTAATAGCTAACTGAAATAGATCACTGAGAGGCAACATGGCTAACTATTCTACCAATGAATTCAAAGGCGGTTTAAAAGTAATGCTCGACGGCGATCCTTGCTCGATCGTCGAGAATGAATTGGTCAAGCCCGGCAAGGGCCAGGCGTTCAACCGCGTTAAGCTGCGTAACCTGATGACCGGCCGTGTAGGCGAGCGTACCTTTAAATCCGGTGATTCGCTGGAAGGCGCTGATGTCATGGATCTGGAGATGGAATATCTCTATTCCGACGGTGACATGTGGCACTTCATGAAAACCGATGGCTCTTTCGAACAGTATGCCGTTGAAAAGAAAGCCTTGGGTGATACCGCAAAATGGCTCAAAGAGCAGGTGCCCTATACGATTACGCTGTGGAATGACAAGGCGATCTCCGTCACTCCGCCCAACTTCATTGAACTTGAAGTTGTCGAGACTGATCCTGGCCTTAAAGGCGACACGGCGCAGGGCGGCTCTAAGCCGGCAACCCTGTCTTCGGGTGCCGTTGTACGTGTCCCGCTGTTTATTAACCAGGGTGAAGTGTTGAAAATCGATACCCGCTCCGGCGAGTACGTGTCTCGCGCTTAACACACAGCCAAATCAGTGCGTAGTTGAGTATAACTACGCGCTAAATGGCTCGTGTACTACCGTATTGCCACGCGATTGCGTGGCTTTTATTTTATTTAAGGGGCGGTAATGGCCATTGACTGGCAACCCAGTGCAGACATTGCCACGCTGCGTGAGCGTGCCCGCCTGCTGGCAAACGTGCGGGCTTTTTTTGCAAAGCGTGACGTTCTGGAAGTGGAAACCCCCGTGCTTGGGCAGGGGGGAAGCACCGACGTGCATCTGGTGTCGCTGGTTACTCAGGCGCGCACCGATAAAGGCCTGCGCCGTTTATGGCTGCAAACTTCGCCTGAATTTCACATGAAGCGGTTGCTGGCTGCAGGCAGTGGGCCTATTTACCAGCTGGCGCGAAGCTTTCGTGATGGTGAAGTCGGCTCCCGGCACAATATTGAATTCACCATGCTCGAGTGGTATCGCCCGGGATTCGCGCTGGGCGAGCTGATCGGTGAGACGACGAATCTGGTGATGACCCTTTTGCCTTCGTTTGCCGGGCCGGTAGTGCACTACCGGTATCGTGAGTTGTTTCACACCTATCTGGCGGTCGACCCGTTTACCACCTCGCTTGAAAAGCTGCGTGCGCTGGCTTCAGAGCGGGGGCAGATGCCCGCCGGGGCATTGGCCAAAGAAGGTCGCGATACCTGCCTTGATTTGCTGATGAGCATGGTGATTGAGCCGCAGCTGGGCCAGAACGAATTAAGTGTGGTGCTGGAGTATCCCGCGAGTCAAGCAGCACTGGCGCGCCGTCATCAAGACGCCGACGGTGAGTGGGTGGCGTCGCGCTTTGAGCTTTACCTGAACGGTATTGAGCTGGCCAATGGTTATCATGAACTGACCGATGCCGCCGAGCAGCGGGCGCGCTTTAATGAAGACAACGCCGAACGGCGTCGCCTGGGCCTGCCTGAGGTCGATATTGATGGGCATTTGCTTGCCGCACTTGAGCACGGCATGCCGGAAGGCGCGGGCGTCGCGCTGGGTATTGACCGCCTGATTCAGCTAGCGCTGGGTAAAGCACGCCTGGAAGACGTGCTGGCGTTCGCCACGCCCAACTGTTGAATTTTTGGCCTAGCTACTCGCTAAGCCTTGAGGCGTTTGAGTAAAAACACCAGTGGCACCGTAGCGATATAAATCAGGCCCAGCCAGGTAAAGATGTCATTGAAAGCCAGCACCTGGGCCTGCTGTGAAACCCGCTGCGTAAGTAACCCCACGGCGGCGTGGTAGGCATCGGGTACCGTGCCGCTCAGCATGGCCTCATACTTGGCGATCTCCGCCCCCACCACATCGCGCCCAGTATCGATAGCCGGAATTAGCTGGTTCCAGTGAAAGTCCTCGCGGATATCACGCACGGTGTCGAGCAGTGCCAGACCCATGGCGCCGCCCAGGTTACGCATCACGTTAAATAGCCCGCTGGCGTTACCCACTTCGCTGGGGGGCAGGGTGCCGAGAGCGATCCGCGATGCCGGTATGATGCACATGATAAGACCCATGCCCCGCACGATTTGTGGCACGCAGAACTGCCAGAACCCTGACTCTACCGTGAGGTTGGCGTTCATCATGGTGCCTACGCCGACTAGCAGCAGGCCCAAAAACAGCAATACGCGCAGATCCAGACGGTTGGAGGCTTGGCCGACGATGGGGGCGCATAGGAACATGGTAAGTCCGGTCACGAACATCACCTGGCCGATTTGCAGGCTGGAGTAGCCACGCACGTAGCCAAAGAAAAGCGGCATGATGTAAACCAGCCCATACAGGGCAATGCCGATGATAAAGCCCATCCCCGCGCCGATAGCAAAGTTGCGGTTGGCGAAAGCGCGCAGATCGACGATGGGATGATCGCTGCGCAGTGTACGCACAAAAAACCAGATGCCCGCGACTAAACAGACCAGGCTAAACAGGGTGATCTGGCGGCTGGCGAACCAGTCATCGCCCGGGCCTTCCTCAAGCACGAACTCAAGCGTTCCCAGAAATACCGCGATAAGGGCCAGGCCGACAAGATCCAGCCTGCGTGCGATGGCGTGATTGGGTTTATCGATATCCAGAAACGTCCATGCCGCCCAGCACACCAGGATGCCGGGAATCACGTTGGCCAAAAACAACCAGTGCCAGCTCTGGGTTTCGGTAATGTAGCCACCCACGGTCGGACCAATCGAAGGTGCCATGGTAACGACCATGCCGATCACCGCCTGAACGCTGCCCATCACCCGCCGGGGAAAGATCGAAAAGCTGACCGCCTGGGTGATCGGAATCATCGCCCCGCCCATGAAGCCCTGAATGGCGCGCAGTACGATCAGCTGCTCAATGGATGTGGCCAGCGCGCAGCCAAGGCTTGCCAACGTAAAACCCGCGCAGGAAAGGGTAAAGGCGACCCGCGTGGAGAGAATGCGCATCAGCATGCCCGAGAGCGGAATCATCACGATCTCCGCAATCAGGTAGGAAGTCTGTACCCAGGATATCTGGTCTTCGCTGGCCGAAAGCCCCGATTGGATCTCGTTAAGCGAGCTGGCGACAATTTGAATGTCCAAAATGGCCATGAACATGCCAAACACGGCAGCGATAAAGCCAATTCGCTGCCGCCAGGGTGGCATGTCGCTGGCGCCCAACACTGGGCTTGCGGCTGCCTCGCTCATAGCTGGGGCTGTTGCTGGGAAGCGTTAGCGGCGTTTGAGTGGGCAAGCCGTGCGCTATTTTCCCGCGGTGGCTCAGGTTCAAGCTTAGGCTCAAGTTCTCGCGTATCGATTTCAGGAAGCGCCGAAAGTCCGGCGCGCAGTAGATGCAGCGCTTCTTGTGGGGCTGTAATTCGGATCTTGACCGGTACGCGCTGAACGATTTTGTTGAAGTTGCCGGTGGCGTTGTCCTGGGGCAGCAGGCTGAACTCGGTGCCTGTCGCCGGTGACAGGCTGTCAACGATGCCTTCAAAGGTGATATTAGGATACGCATCCAGGTGAACCGTAACGGATTGCCCGATGCGAATTCGCTCAAGCTGGGTCTCTTTGAAGTTGGCTGCTACGTAGGCCGACTCGATGGGCACCAATTGCAACAGCGTTAACGACGGCTGCGCGACAGTGCCAACTTCGACTCGAAGGTTGCCGACCACTCCATCACGTGGCGCAAGAATGCGCGTTTTGTCGAGCTGATGGCGAGTGTAGGCAAGATCGGCACTCGCGGCGTCCAGGTTAGCTTCGGCGCGGATCACATCGCTCTCTGCCACGGCCAGTTGGCGTCTGGCCGAGACAACGGCTGCCTGGCTGCTGGCCAGATTGGCCTCAGCGACGCGCTGCGCGGTTTGATCATCCTCACGCTGCTGGCGCGAGCCGTAGTTGTTGGCCGCCAGTGACGACGAGCGCTCAAGGTGCTGGCGCGCTCGGTCAACATCGGCCTGGGCAGCATCGACCTGGGTTGTCGCCTGATCGATGGCTGCCTGCTGAAGCTCCACCTGGCGACGCGACTGGACAATCGAGGCTGCCGCCACCGCTTGCTGGGCCTCGGCTTGCGCCACCTGGTCGCGGTAGCTTTCATCGTCCAGGCGCACCAGTAGGTCACCTTGCTTAACCGTCTGATTGTCGTTCACCGCAACGAGTGCGACGCGCGCAGAAAGCTCGGCGCGCACAGCCACGCTGTCGGTGCGCACATAGGCATTGTCGGTCTCTTCCATAAAGCGTCCGACTTGCCACCAGCCTACGCCCCACCAGATAATCCCCGCCAACGCGATAACGCCCACCAGCACCGCCAGAATCTTGCGCTTGGGTTTGCCGCTGGAGTGGCTATTGGCGGGTGCAACTGGCGTATCGCTTTGATGTGTATCCGGGGTTTCGCTTTGCTTGCCATTTGAGCGCATGGCCAACTCCTCAACGCATGTCATCCCGTTGAACGGTCATCGGGAAAGAAGCTCTATAGTGTAATGAATGCTACACTACATGGCTACTTTGTTAGCACGCTATATGTAAAAATTGAAACGATGCTGACGTCAAACAGCTATATGTCAGTAAACGGTTTGAATAGGAGTAAGAATGTCTCGATTAGGGTCTTCTACTACCGCTGAACGGCCTGAGAATGAAGGCGCTACGTTGACTGCACGCGGGATAGCGCGGCGTGAGCGCCTGCTGGACGCAGCTCGGGATGTTTTTCTTGAGCAGGGCTATGCGGGCGCCAGCGTCAACGAGGTAGTGGCACGTGCCGGCGGGTCGCTTGCGACGTTATACAAGCAGTTCGGCAATAAAGAGGGGCTATTTACGGCGGCGATGGAGCGCCATATCGGCGCGGCATGGGCAGTACTCGAAGAAGGGCGGCGGGACCGTCAGGCCCCTGAGCAGGTGTTGTACGAATTAGGGCGGCGTATGTTGATGCTGATATTTAACCCGAGCGTGATACGGTTAGTGCGCGGACTGGCGTTCGAGGCTGAGCGGTCCCCTGAGCTTGGCGAGCTGTTTCTGACCCGGGGGCCTGATCAGACCCGCCAGGCGCTCGCCAACTATCTCAGTGATCAGGTTGTCAGCGGCCGTCTGGATATTGAAGACCCACGCGAGGCCGCCGGGATTTTCATGGGGATGCTGATAGGCGAATGGCATATCGATGCTTTGCTTGGCCGTGACCTGCAGCTTGACGAGGCGCAGTGCAACGCGCGGGCGAAACGCTGCTTGACGATCTTTCTTGCTGGGGTAGCGGCATCTTCAAACTAAGGCTTGGCGCTGTATCGGCTGGCTTGCAAAATCGCCTAGCGTTTGGCCCATACTCACCATGGTTTCCGGCGGATAATCGGCAAACGCGACCGGGTTGGCAAAGCACATCACCACGGTAGAGCCGAGTTTAAATAGCCCCATTTCCTCGCCGCGCTCAAGGGTGATCTTATTGTCAAAGCGCGTGCGTTGGGGCACGCCCGCCAGCGGCGTTACCTGCCCAGACCACACGGTTTCAATGGCGGCAACCACCATTGCGCCGACCAGCACCATGGCAAACGCGCCGTGCTCGGAATCAAAAATGCACACCAGGCGTTCATTGCGTGCAAACAGGTTCGGCACGTAGCTTGCGGTGGCTTTATTGACCGAGAAGATACGTCCAGGCACATAGATCATCTCGCGCAGCGTGCCGGTCATCGGCATATGTACGCGGTGATAATCACGTGGCGAAAGATAGACGGTCGCAAAACTCCCACCCATAAATTCCTCTGCCAGCGCCGCATCCCCACCCAGCAACGTTTGCGCTGAATAGGTATGACCCTTGGCTTGAACCAGCTGGCCCTCCTGCAGGCGGCCATGGCGCGAAAGCGAGCCGTCGGTCGGGCTTAGTAGACCTTCACCCAGCGGGCGGGCATCGATTTGTAAAACGCGGGTAAAGAACGCGTTAAAATTGGCATAGGCCGTCGGGTCCGGTTCAAGCGCTTGGCTCATGTCGACGTTAAATCGTTTGATAAACGCTTTAATCAGCGCGTTTTTCAGCCACGGCACCTCGCTTTGCGCAAATTTGCCGGTCAGGCGCGAGAGGGCGTGATGCGGAAGCGGGTACTGGAGTAACGAAAAAGCTTTTTGAGATAGCGTCACATTAATTACTTTTAGCAGTGGTTAAACGTAGGACCAGCACGGCCGGCCACGTTACTTTTCAATCGGCGTATCGTCGCGGTTACCCCATTCACCCCAAGAGCCCGCATAGCCGCGTATATTAAATCCTAGTGCTTTACCCACCAGCCAGGTAAAGCTGCTGCGGTGGTGGCTCTGGCAGTGGGTGGCCACTTCCATATCTGGCGTCAGGCCCATGGCGCCAAGCTCGGTGATAAGCTCGGCATAGTCGCGAATACGCAAAGCACGAGTGCGGTCCATGGCATTAAGCCAATCCATATTTACCGCGCCTGGAATATGACCAAGATGCTTATTATTGCCTTTCTCGCCGTCATATTCGCCTTTGGAGCGGGCATCCCAAATCGCAAACTGCTTGTCACCCAGCTTGGCTTTAATCTCATCACAGGTAATGAGCGCCTGCGGGTTTAAAACCTGCGCATGGTATTCACTAGGCGAAGGGAGTGTTTGCTCGGTGCTTTCGGGCATGCCTGCATCGCGCCAGGCGTGAATGCCGCCGTTTAAATAAGAGTAACGGGTGTGCCCAATCAACTCCAATGTCCATAAAAGGCGCGCAGCCCAGCCGCCGCCTTCATCATCATACGCCACGACATGGGTATCGCGCGTAAGGCCGAGTGCGCTGAACAGCTGGGATAAAAACTCGACGCTGGGAACGTCATTGGGCACTGGCCCTTCGCCACGCATCAAATAGCGGAAATCGAGATATACAGCCCCAGGTACATGCCCCTGGCGGTAGCTGTCCGGGTTGACCGGGACATCGATAATCAGCAGTTCAGGGCTGTCTAGATGGGACTTGAGCTGCTCGGGTTCAACAATGAGTGGCAGAAAATTTGATTCTGATGACGGGTGCTCGGTGCTCATGGACGGCTCCTATAAAATTCAGGCATCTAGGCTATCGAGAATGCGTCGATAGCTGGCAAAACGTTCTGGATGAATCTTGCCTGCCTCAACCGCTTCAAGTAAAGCGCAGCCGGGTTCCGCCCGGTGCCGGCAATCGCGGAAGCGGCAATGTCCAATAAAGGGATGAAACTCAATAAAGCCGTCGGTCACATCCTGCTCGGTCAAGTGGATCAAGCCGAACTCACGAATACCGGGGGAATCGATCAGCTCACCATCGGTGACCTCGTCACGGTTCATGGTGTAAAGCCGGGCTGTCGTTGTGGTGTGCGTGCCCTTACGCGAATCTTCGGAAAGCGCGCCGATACGCAGCGATTCATCGGGTAGCAGCAGATCGATCAAGGAGGATTTACCCACGCCGCTTTGGCCAACGAAAACCGATGTGCGGCCTTCAAGCTGTTGGCGTAAAGGTTCAAGCCCTGCTTCATTGGCCGTGGTGGTACGCACCACCGGATAGCCCAGGCTGTGATAGCGCTCAAGCAGTTTGCTTAACTCTCCGCCGTCTTCCGGAAGCAGATCGATTTTGTTAAGCACAAGCACAGGCGCGATATCGGTCGCTTCGGCGGCGACTAGATAGCGGTCGATGAGGTTAGGGTGCGGCGCAGGCTCCACGGCGAAGACAATCAGTATCTGATCAATATTTGCGGCAACCGGCTTTAAAAGCCCGCGGGCGTCAGGGCGTTTAAGGACGCTGTCACGCTCTTCGCGTGCTACTACAACGCCTGAACCGTCTTGGCCTGCGCGCCAGATCACTCGGTCGCCGGTTACCAGGCCTTCCAGATTAGCGCGTAGGTGGCAGCGTACGGGGGTGCCATCGGCGTTGCGTACTTCCAGCGTGCGTCCAAAATGGGCCATTACGCGGCCTGGTTGTTCGGCGCCGTATTCTCCGGCGGCGAGTTTATCCGTATCCTGCACTTCACGCTTTTCAGCGCGTTGGGCACGTTCGGCCTGGATCTTGTCGACCCGCCATTGCTGTTGACGGCTTAATTTACGTTTGCTCATGACCACCCGATGCTCGGTACAATAGACTTATTGTACCTGTTAACTGACGCCGGGTAACTCGACCCGTCGGCTATCTTGGAGAAAAGCATGAACGACACTACCGCACCGCGCAGCGATCTGCTGGTATGGATTGACCTTGAGATGACCGGCCTGGATCCGAATAAAGAGCGCATTATTGAGGTCGCCACGTTAATTACCGATGCAGATTTAAACGTCGTGGCCGAAGGCCCGGTCATTGCGGTGAAGCAGTCGGACAGCCTGCTCGCCAGTATGGATGACTGGAACCAGAAAACCCATGGGGAATCGGGGCTGGTCGCGCGTATCAAGGCAAGTAACGTCGATACGGCCAGTGCGGAGCAGCAAACGCTGGAATTTTTACGCCAATACGTAACGCCCGGTAGCTCACCGATGTGCGGCAACAGTATTCATCAGGACAGACGCTTTCTAGAGCGCGAAATGCCCGCACTGTGGAGTTTCTTCCACTACCGCAACCTGGATGTTTCAAGCGTTAAGGAGCTCGCCAAGCGTTGGAACCCAGGTGCGCTTGCTGGTTTTAGCAAGCGCAACGTTCACCTGGCGATGGATGATATTAAAGAGTCGATTGCCGAGCTTGCCCACTACCGCAATACCTTCTTGCGCGTAGCCGGCGAGCATGACGAAGAAGAGTAAGCCTCGGCAGCGTTAAGGCGCGCTAGTGGCAATAACTGCTTCACGCTTGAGGCGCTGCTCGTCAAGCGCCCAGGCGACATGCTCACGTACCAGGGCGCTGGGGTAAGCCCGGCGTGCCCAAAGTGCGGCCTCAACGGCTTCGTTCCAGGGGGCATTGCCAAGGCCAATGGCGATATTACGCAGCCAGCGCTCATAGCCGATACGCCGAATGGGACTGCCAGCGGTTTTATCCAGAAACTCCTCTTCGCCCCAGGCAAATAGGTTGAGCAGTGACGCGCGGTCGAGATCGTGGCGGGGTGCAAAGTCCTGCTCGTTGCTTATCCGCGTGAAGCGTGTAAAAGGACAAACTAGCTGGCAGTCGTCGCAGCCATACACTCGGTTACCCATGGCGCGGCGAAACTCCACCGGAATCGCGCCGTGCAGCTCAATGGTCAAATAAGAGATGCACTTGCGCGAATCAATCACCTTGTCATCGACAATCGCACCGGTCGGGCACGCCGTCTGGCAGGCGTCGCAGCTGCCGCAGTGCTCCCGTTCATAGGGCGGGTCAACGGGCAGGGGCAGGTCGGTATAAAGCTCGCCCAGAAAAAACAGCGAACCCGCTTTGGGGTTTAAGAGCATGGCGTTTTTGCCAAACCAGCCCAGGCCCGCTTTTTGTGCCAGGGCACGCTCCATCACCGGGGCGGAATCCACAAACGCGCGGTAGCCGAAGGGACCTACTTCCTGCTCGATTTTTTTACCCAGCTGGGCCAGGCGCTTGCGTATCAGCTTATGATAATCGCGGCCCAGTGCGTAGCGTGATACATAGGCTTTGCTGGGCTGGCCAAGCAGCCGGGTGGTTTCGACTTCCGGGGGCAAATAGTCCATGCGGACACTGATCACCCGCCGTGTACCCGGTTCAAGTTCAGCCGGGCGAGTACGTTTGGTGCCGTGCTTATCCATAAAGCCCATTTCACCGTGGTAACCTTTGTCCAGCCACGCGTTGAGATGCTGCTCGTGGGCATCGAGCTGCGTATCGGTAATACCTACTTGCTGAAAGCCAAGTTCGCGGCCCCAGGTTTTGATGAGGTCGGCAAGGCGTGCCAGCTCATGATGAGAAAGTGCAGAAGCAGTGGAAGAGGGCATCATCAGTCTACGGTCGAGCATTAGTCGCGCTATGCTAACGCATTGACCGCCATCACAACATGCGAAAGGAGAGATTGTGCTTACCTTGAGTGCTTCCACACTACGCCCATTATTTACCGCAGAGCAAGTCCGTGAACTGGACCGTCGCACCATTGCCGGGGGCATCGAAGGCTTCGCCCTCATGCAGCGAGCTGCATCGAGTGCCTGGCATAGTTTTCGGGCGCGCTGGCCCCAGGTGCGTAGTTTAACGGTGCTGTGTGGCGGCGGTAATAATGGCGGGGATGGTCACGTGCTGGCGGCGTTGGCCATTCAGTCTGGCCTTAAAGTCCAGCGTATTACGCTTAAGCCGCTGGATGCATTGGCGGGCGATGCTGCTCGGGCAGCGGAACTTGCCACCTCAGCTGGCGTCGGCTGTGAAGAGTGGCAGGCAGAGTGTGTTTTTACCGGCGAGGTGATTATCGATGCCCTGTTAGGTATCGGTGTAAACGGAGAAATCACGGGACCAGCCAGGCAGGCGATTAAAGCGATTAATGCGGCCAAGCGTCCCGTAATGGCGATTGATATTCCTTCTGGGCTTGCGGCCGATACCGGGGCAGTGCTGGGCGAAGCTGTCCAGGCCAGCTGCACGGTAACGTTTATCGGCGACAAGATGGGCCTGCATACTGGAGAAGCTCCCGCCCACACGGGGGAAATCGATTTTCGCCCTTTAGGCGTTAAGGCGCAGGCATTTGTTGATATTCCGCCCTTTGCGTGGCGGTTGGATGAAACGTGGCTCAATGAGACCTTTGTGCCGCGCTCGCGTACCAGCCATAAAGGCGATATGGGCCATGTGCTGGTGTTAGGCGGTGCCCCCGGTTTTGGTGGCGCGGCGTTATTAGCCTCTCGGGCGGCGGCGCGGCTGGGGGCTGGCAAAGTGAGCCTGGCAACGGCGCCGGAGCACATCACGGCCAGTTTAATCAACTGTCCCGAAGTCATGGCACATGGCGTGCGCGGTGGTGCCGACTTGGATGAACTGCCTCAGAAAGCTGACGTGATGGTGGTGGGGCCAGGTACAGGCCAGGCTGCCTGGGGGCAAGCGGTGCTTCAGTATGCGTTGGCCTCTGAGGCGCCACTAGTGATTGATGCCGATGGGCTGAACTTACTCTCAAGCCACTGGCCGGAGGAGCGCCGCGACAACTGGATATTGACGCCGCACCCCGGTGAGGCCGCACGCCTGCTGGGCTGTTCCACGGCGGATGTTCAGGCGGATCGGCCTGCCGCAGTGCGCGCATTGCAGAAAGCCCGCGGTGGGGTGGTGATTTTAAAAGGCTCGGGTAGCTTGATTGCCAGTCCTTATGGGCTGGCAGTATGTCCATACGGAAACCCAGGCATGGCCAGTGGTGGTATGGGCGATGTGCTTAGCGGCATGCTGGGCGCGTTGGTGGCGCAACGTGGGGATGTCGAACAGTGCGCCTGGCTTGGCACGCTGGTGCATGCCCTTGCTGCAGATCGTGCCGCTAAGGTGTCAGGAGAACGTGGCTTGCTGGCAAGCGATCTGGCATTCTATGCGCGAGAATTGATCAACCCGTAAAGGCAGCCCGCATGCAGGTGCAATTGGATAACGAAGAGGCACAAGTCGCCTTTGGTGAGGCGCTGGGACGCGCCTTGCAGGGGCGTGGGCGTATTTATCTGGAAGGTGACTTAGGTGCCGGTAAAACGACGTTAACGCGTGGCATATTACGTGCCTACGGCCATCTTGGTGCGGTAAAAAGCCCGACCTATACGCTGGTCGAACCTTATGAGTTGGATGCACAGCGTATTTATCATCTGGACCTCTATCGTGTGGCAGACCCTGAAGAGCTTGAGTTTATAGGCGGTCGCGATGTGCTTTCAGACGAGGCCATCTGCATCATTGAATGGCCAAGCCGAGGTGAAGGCTGGCTGCCCGCGCCTGATATTCGCTTGTCGCTTGCGGTAGCTGATCTGGGGCGTCAGGTTACGTTAACTCCCTACAATGAACATGGCGAACGCGTCCTTAACAGGCTGCAGTCCACTATGTTGTTCAAGCAGTCAGAAGACGGTACCCCTTCATGGTCATAAGCAGTAAAAAAACCGGCTTTATGCGCTTTATAACGCCAGGGCTGATTGCGCTGATGGCAGGGATCTCTTCGGTGCAGGCCGCCAACGTTGAAAGTATGCGTTTATGGGCCGCCCCTGACCATGCACGACTTGTATTTGATCTTTCCGGGCTAACGAGTGCTAACGTTTTCGCACTTGATAATCCCGAGCGCTTGGTGATTGATCTGGACGAGAGTGTTCTGAATACCGATGCCTCTACGCTTCCATTAGAGGGCAGCGCTATTGACGCTGTGCGCACCGGCACGCGCGACGGGGGCGGTTTGCGCGTAGTGCTTGAGCTCAATCGCGAGGTTGAACCGCGTCATTTCGTGCTGCCCCCCAATGATCAATACGGCCACCGCCTGGTGGTTGATCTTGAGTACCCAGGTGAAAGCGCGGTTGAAAACCCCATCGACCCGATCGAGGCGATGATTCGCGACCAGGAAATGCTTGCCCAGCAGAGCAATGCCCAGGCGCAAGCGCAAGTGCCGGGCAGCCAGGTGGTGCCCGAGGCACCGGCTGCACCTGTTGAGGTTCAGCCGGCGCAGCCCCATCCCCAGCGCGATATTATTATTGCGGTTGATGCGGGGCACGGTGGTGAAGACCCGGGCGCTATTGGCCCCGCAGGTACGCGTGAAAAAGACGTGGTGTTGAATATCGCACGACGCCTAGCTTCGGATATCAACAACACGCCGGGCTTCAAGGCGGTGCTGACGCGGGACAGCGATTACTATATAGGGCTACGCCAGCGCACCCAGCTGGCGCGTGAGCAAAAAGCGGACTTTTTTGTTTCTGTGCATGCGGATGCCTTTAACAGCCCGCGTCCTGAAGGCAGCTCGGTTTATGCGCTTTCACAGCGTGGTGCTACCTCGGAAACCGCGCAGTGGCTGGCCGATAGTGAAAACCGCGCGGATTTGATTGGCGGGGTGGATGGCAGCCTTTCATTGCGTGATAAAGACCAGGTGCTGCGAGGCGTTTTGCTCGATCTGACCATGACGGCTACGTTAAACGATTCGCTCTCTATCGGTGGGCAGGTGCTCGAACAGCTGGGGCGGATTAACCGCTTGCACAAATCACGTGTCGAGCAGGCAGGCTTTATGGTTCTGAAGTCACCTGATATTCCTTCGCTTTTGATTGAGGTCGGATTTATTTCCAACCCCGCCGAAGAGCGTCGACTGCGTGATCCTGTTCACCAGCAGGGGCTTGCAACGGCTATTTTTAGTGGTCTACGCGCGCACTTTGAGCGTAACCCACCGCCGACGAGTCTATTGGCATGGCAGCGCGACAACCAGCGCCGGCCCACGGGCAATGAATATCGGATTCAGTCCGGCGATACGCTCTCCTCGATTGCCGTACGCCATGGCGTGCCGGTGAATCAGCTTCGCCAGGCCAACGATTTAAGTGGTGATGTTATCCGTGTGGGCCAAGTCTTACGTATTCCCAACTCTTGAGGTATCTGGTGTCTGAGTCGATCTCTCTATCGCCGCGTATTCAAGTCCTAGACCCTCGCCTGGCTAACCAGATTGCTGCGGGGGAAGTGGTTGAACGCCCGTCGTCGGTAACCAAAGAGCTGATTGAGAATGCCATCGATGCGGGTGGTCAGCGCATCGAGGTGGAAATCGAGCAGGGCGGGGTACGGCTCATAAAAGTGCGCGATGACGGTATCGGCATTGGTGAAGACGACCTTCCGCTGGCGCTGGCGCGGCATGCCACCAGCAAAATCGGTAGCTTGGAAGACCTGGAGGGCGTCAGCTCACTGGGCTTTCGCGGGGAGGCGCTGGCCTCAATAAGCTCTGTGTCACGGCTTGAGCTTATCTCTAACGCCGAAGACGATCCGCGCAGCGGCTGGCGAGTGGTGGCGGAAGGACGCGGTATGGAGGCGCGGGTAACGCCGGCGCCGCATCCGCGTGGGACAAGTGTTGCAGTACGCGACCTGTTCTTTAATACCCCCGCGCGGCGCAAGTTTCTGCGTACCGAAAAAACCGAATTTGCTCATGTGGAAGAGGCATTTCGGCGTCAGGCGCTTTCGCGTTACGACATTGCCTGGGTATTGCGACATAACCAGAAAGTCGTGCACCAGTTGCCTCCTGGCCACTCAGCGGCAGCACAGGAACGTCGCATCGCCTCGCTGCTGGGTAAAAACTTTATCGAGCACGCGCGCTATATCGAGCGTGAGGCAGGCGGCCTGCGCCTGAGCGGTTGGGTGGGCTTGCCTACGCATTCGCGCTCCCAGGCAGACCAGCAGTACTTTTTCGTTAATGGGCGTGTCGTGCGTGATCGCCTGGTGGCCCATGCGGTGCGTCAGGCTTACCGCGACGTGCTGTATAACGGCCGTCATCCGGTGTTTGTGCTGTATTTGACCCTGGATCCCGATGTAGTGGACGTCAACGTTCACCCTACCAAGCATGAAGTACGCTTTCGCGATGGGCGTATGGTGCATGATTTTCTCTACTCCAGCCTGCACCACTGTTTGGCGACATCCAGGCCGACGCAAGAGGGTGAAGATGAATCCATTGACGCAGCGGGTTCGTCAGCGGAACAAGACAGCGGTGAGGTAGCCGAGCCTGGCACCGAGCCTGATCAAGCCCAAGCCACGCCTGCGTGGCAGCAGCAGGGAATGGCGCTTTCGCAAACGCCAGATCGACACCCCGGGGCTGAAAAAGTGCGCCGCTTTATGCAGGGCTATCAGGCGCTGCATCCCGGGCATGAAGAAACACTGCTAACCCCGCAAACGCCGGGTGCCTGGGCCGCTGAGGCTCAGCCTGTCCGCGAGGTTCGGGAAGCCCCCATTGCGATGCCTGAAAGCGACCCTACCAGCGCACCGCCGTTAGGCTTTGCGTTGGGGCAGCTGCATGGTATCTATATTTTGGCGCAAAATGCCCAAGGGCTAGTGCTGGTGGACATGCATGCCGCGCATGAGCGGATTGTGTATGAGCGCATGAAAAACCAGCTTGCAGCGGCCGAGGGGATTGATACCCAGCCGCTGCTGGTGCCTGTTTCTCTGGCTGCCAGCCGTGCGGAGGTAGCCACGGCTGAAAGCGAGCAGGAGGCCATTTCTCGGTTAGGAATTGAGCTGGATATTGCCGGACCAGAAACGCTTTTAGTGCGCCAGTTGCCGGCACTATTGGCCCAGGCAGACCCTGAGGCGCTGGTGCGTGAAATGCTTGAAGAGCTAGCCCGCTTCGGGCGCACTCGCCAGGTCGAGGCGCGTATTCATGAATTGCTTTCTACCATGGCCTGCCATGGCAGCGTGCGTGCCAACCGGCGGTTAACCATTGAGGAAATGAATGCACTGCTGCGCGACATGGAGCGCACCGAGCGTAGCGATCAGTGCAATCATGGCCGGCCTACCTGGACGCAAATGGGTTTAAAAGCGCTTGATCGATTATTTTTGCGCGGTCAGTAGTCACACGGCCAGTCATCGGTAGACTGGCCCCTTCCTGTTATTTCTTTTTGGCGGAGTTTGCCACCAAATGGCTGATACACGCCCCTGGGCGATTTTTTTAATGGGGCCCACGGCGGCCGGAAAAACCGATACCGCAATAGCGCTTCACGAACGGCTTGGGCATGAGCTGATTAGCGTCGATTCGGCGATGGTTTACCGCGGCATGGATATTGGCAGCGCAAAGCCCAGTGCTACGGAACTTGCCCGCGCGCCGCATCGGTTGATTGACCTTCGTGACCCCACGGAGCCTTATTCGGCGGCTGATTTTCGACAAGACGCGCTTAACGAGATGCGACAAATTAGCGCAGCGGGAAAGGTTCCGCTACTGGTTGGCGGCACCATGCTGTATTACAAACACTTGGTAGAAGGCGTGGCGAATATGCCCGCGGCTGATCCGGTGATTCGTGAACGGTTAGCCGCGCAGCGGCAGGCTGAGGGCTTGGAGGCGTTGCATCAAACGTTGATGAATGTGGACCCGGTATCCGCACAGCGGATTCATCCCAACGACCCGCAGCGCCTGATGCGTGCACTGGAAGTCTATTATGCCAGTGGCCGGCCGATGAGCGAGTTATGGAAAGAGCAGCAGCCAGAAACCTTTCCCTGGCGGGTGTTGTCGATAGCTCTGTCGCCCAGCGACAGAAGCGTTTTACATGCGCGTATTGAAAAACGTTTTACCGCTATGCTGTCAGAAGGCTTGATAGATGAGGTTGCCGCCCTCAAAAAGCGTAATGATCTGCATATCGATCTTCCGGCTATGAAAAGTGTCGGCTATCGTCAGGTGTGGGAATATCTGGATGGGGAGTACGATTATGCGACGTTGAAAGAGCGTGGCGTGATTGCTACTCGCCAGTTGGCTAAGCGTCAGCTAACGTGGTTAAGAAGCTGGTCGAATCTTGCCTGGATTGATTCACAGCAGGCGGGCGTAGTGGATAAGACGCTGAAATTCGTGCGTGAAAGCGGTGCTTAGCGTAAGATAGTGATTTCGTAAGTATGTGTTTTCAAGTGGCTGGATGGCGCTTTGACAACACAGGCCTTTCGGGCAAAAAAAGATTGCGGCGTAGCACCAGTAGGGCGCGCCATTAATAACCAACCCCAACGACAGTTTTAGGGAGAGCAACATGTCCAAAGGGCAGTCCCTTCAAGACCCGTACTTGAATATTCTGCGCAAAGAGCGCATTCCGGTCTCTATCTTTTTGGTGAACGGCATTAAGCTGCAAGGCCAAATCGAATCGTTTGACCAGTTTGTCATCCTGCTGCGTAATACGGTTAGTCAGATGGTTTATAAGCATGCTATTTCCACGGTGGTGCCCTCGCGCAATGTGCGTTTGCCGGCACAGGATCCAGCCGCACCCGATGCGGATATTTAACACCGCTGGATGAGCCATAGAGTCCACGAGGTATTGATTGTTTTTTGAACGCCCTGAAGCCGGTGAGACGGCAGTTCTTGTTCATGTAGACTTCCATGATGAGCAAGCACGTGAAGATCCGGGTGAGTTCTTGGAGCTCGTGCGCTCTGCAGGTGCAGAGCCCGCGACGCTGCTCACCGCCAGTCGTCAGCGTCCTGATTCTCGAACCTTTATTGGCTCGGGCAAGCTGGAAGAGCTGCGAGCGTTGCTCGCGGCTCACCAGGCGGAACTCGTGATCTTCAATCATAGTTTAAGTCCTTCCCAGCAGCGCAACCTTGAGAAAGAACTCAAGTGTCGTGTTCTCGACCGTACCGGTTTGATTCTCGATATTTTTGCGCAGCGGGCACGAACTCATGAAGGTAAGCTGCAGGTCGAGCTTGCTCAGTTAGAATATATGTCCACGCGCCTTGTGCGCGGGTGGACGCACCTTGAGCGCCAGAAAGGCGGTATTGGCCTGCGCGGCCCCGGTGAAACCCAGCTGGAAACTGACCGACGCCTGTTAAGAGGGCGCATCAAGTCGATCAATAAGCGCCTGGATAAGGTGCGTAGCCAGCGCGAGCAAAATCGCCGCGCCCGTGCGCGCGCTGAAATTCATAGCGTATCGCTGGTAGGCTATACCAACGCAGGTAAATCAACGCTGTTTAATGCGTTAACCAATGCCGAGGTGTACGCCGCCGACCAGCTGTTTGCAACGCTAGACCCAACGTTAAGACGCCTTGAGATCGAAGACGTGGGCCCCGTGGTAATGGCAGATACGGTTGGGTTTATCCGGCATTTGCCCCACAAGCTTGTCGAGGCGTTCCAGGCAACGCTTCAGGAGGCGGCTGAGGCCACGCTGCTGGTACATGTTATTGATGCTGCCGATCCTGATCGCGAGCTAAACGTTGAGCAGGTAGAGCGGGTGTTGAAAGAGATCGGCGCCGATAACGTGCCGGTTCTTCAGGTAATGAATAAGATCGATAAGCTTGATAGCGCACCGCGTATTGAGCGTGACGGCCATGGCGTGCCTGAAGTAGTTTGGCTATCAGCCCAGCAAGGGCAGGGGCTTGAATTACTTCATGAGGCGCTTAGCGAGCGTCTGGCGAATGACGTTATCGGTTTTTCACTGACGCTGACGCCGGAACAGGGCAAACTGCGGGCAGGGCTTCACGAATTGAATGCCGTGCGTGAAGAAGCGTTTGATGAGCAGGGGCGTTCGGTGCTGGATGTTCGACTGCCACGCCGCGACTTCAATCAGTTAATGGCCCAGCTCGGTGAGCGTGCCAATACGTATTTGCCCGAAGCGCTGCGCGAAGCTGATGAGTGGTAAGTGGTTAGCTACCGATTATGTAAAAATTGTAATAACAGCTTGATATAGCAATAATTTCAATAAAGCGCATCGGTTTGCCCGCTGGCATGCGGTGTGCAGGTGAGCACCTTAGTGGAGACGAAGTATGGCCTGGAATGAGCCTGGTGGTGGCAACCAGCACGACCCATGGAGTGGTGGTGGCCGACGCGGTGATAAGGATGGTGGTAACCGTGGCGGCAACGATGGGGGCAATCGTGGGGGGAATAATGGGGGCAACAATCAAGGGCCACCCGACCTTGATGAAGCACTTAAAAAGTTTCAAGACAAGCTGAACGGCATGCTCGGCGGTGGCGGCAAAAAAAAGGGCGGCGGTAATAAGCGAGATGGCGGTGGGGGTAAACCACGCAACTCACTCGCATTGCCAGGCCTTTTGGTTGTCGTGGCACTAGCGATATGGGCGGCATCCGGCTTCTATCTTGTCGATCAGTCCGAGCGTGGCGTAGTGCTACGTTTTGGCGAGTATCAGGGCGTTGTTCAGCCTGGCCTGCAGTGGAATCCGCCGCTGATTGACGATGTACGCATGGTTAACGTCACGCGAGTGCGTTCCGTGTCACAAACGCAGTCGATGCTGACGCGCGATGAAAACATCGTGGAAGTGGAAATTTCTGCGCAGTATCAGGTACAGGATCCACGCGACTTCGTACTCAACGTGCGTGATCCTGCGCTGTCTATCGAAAACGCACTCGATTCCGCGCTGCGCCACGTCGTAGGCGGTACGGATATGATTGATATCCTGACTTCTGGGCGTGAAATTCTGGGCAGCTCGGTGGCGAGTCGTCTGCAGTCTTACCTGGACGCTTATGGCGCCGGTGTTCGTTTGCAGACGATCAACATTGAGTCTACGTCTGCGCCAGCGCCCGTTATTGATGCCTTTGACGACGTTATTCGGGCACGTGAAGACCGTCAGCGTACCATCAATGAAGGTATGGCCTACGCCAACGCAATCATTCCGGCCGCACAAGGCCAAGCCCAGCGTGTTGTTGAGCAGGGTCAGGGGTATCGCGAGTCGGTGGTTGCCGAGGCCCAAGGTCAGGCCAACCGCTTTAATGCACTGCTGACCGAGTACCGCAACGCGCCTGAAGTCATGCGTGAGCGCATGTACCTGGACACTATCGAGGCAGTGTTTGGCCAGACGCCTAAAGTTCTAATGGATGTCAGCGAAAACGCCCCGCTTATGTATCTACCGCTTGATCAGATGCGCGGTAGTAGCGAACGCAGTGGTTCATCATCTAGCGGTAGCAATAACAGCAGTAACACGGGTGGCGAAGAGCTGGATCCGCGCGTAATTGAAAGCCTGCGTGGCAGCCAAGGTAGCAGCAGTTCTTCGTCTTCAGGTAGTAGCTCCATCCGCAGGGAGGGCCGGTAAATGATTAATAATCGATCCCTGCTGATCGTAGGCGGTTTGGCAGTTGTGGCGTGGTTGGCAAGCAATAGTCTGTATGTTGTTGATGAAACTCAGCGCGCCGTCAAGCTGCGCTTTGGTGAAGTCATCGAAGAAAACATTCAGGCGGGTTTGCACGTTAAAATCCCTGTTGCCCAAACGGTGCGTAAATTTGATACCCGTTTGCTTACGCTGGATACCGACACAAGCCGCTACCTGACGCTTGAGCAGAAAGCGGTAATTGTTGATTCCTACGTCAAGTGGCAGGTTATCAACCCGACTCGCTATTATGAGGCAACGGCAGGCGATGAAATGATGGCGATTCGCCTCATTCAGCCGCGTGTTGATGAAAGTCTGCGTAACGAGTTTGGCCGGCTAAACCTGCAGGAAATTATCGCTGAGCGCCGCGACGACCTTATGATCGGTCCCACGGAAGAGCTTGATAACTTGATGCGTGAAGAGCTGGGTGTGGCGATACGCGATATCCGAATCAAACGTATCGATCTGCCGGAAGATGTCTCGGCCGCCGTATTTGAGCGTATGCGCTCAGAGCGTGAGCGTGAAGCCCGCGAATGGCGTGCCCAGGGTCAGGAAGAAGCCGAGCGTATTCGTGCTAACGCCGACCGTCGTCGTCAGGTACTTATCGCCCAGGCCAATGAGCGTGCGGAAACCTTGCGCGGTGAGGGTGATGCTGAAGCGGCCGGCATATTCTCTGACGCGTATGGCCAGGATCAGGAGTTTTTCGCTTTCTGGCGTAGCCTGAATGCCTACCGTGAAAGCTTCGCAGGCGATGATAATCTCATGGTGCTTGAGCCGAGCAGCGACTTTTTCCGCTACTTGCGCAGCGCCAACCCTGGCGCAGAAGCGGGTGAGGCAGAGTAAGCCTGTGTGGGGATGAAGTTTGCCAGGCAGCATGATGCTTGGCGGGGTTCATCCCTGCGATAAACGTGGTAGACTTAATTGAACCGGGCGTCGCCCGGTTTTTTTGTGGCCCTCATTTACCGTTAATGCGTTAAATGCGTATTTATCGAGCCCGGGGCTTTCATTGTCTTGCAGGATTGTTCACATGACCATCGCTGACCGCTGGCTGTTGCCCGACGGCATGGATGAGGTGCTTCCGCCTCAGGCAAGCCGCATGGAAGAGCTGCGCCGTGCGCTGCTTGATCTATATCATTGCTGGGGCTATGACCAAGTAATGCCGCCGCCGGTGGAGTTTCTAGACTCCTTACTTACCGGTACGGGTACCGACCTTGATCTGCAAACCTTTAAGCTTACTGACCAGTTAACGGGCCGCATGATGGGCGCCTCGGCAGATGTAACGCCGCAGGTAGCACGTATGGATGCCCATTCGCTCAAGCGTCAAGGGCCGGTACGCTTGTGCTACTGCACCAACGTACTGCGCGCTAAAGCCGATCAGCATCAGGGCGGTCGTAGTCCGGTTCAGGTGGGCGTTGAGCTGTTTGGTCATGCGGGATTAGAGGCCGATAGTGAAATCATTCACTTGGCGCTGGCCAGTCTAAAAGCAGCGGGCGCTGGCGAAATACATCTGGCCCTTGGCCATATTGGTATTTATCGTAGTCTGGTGGAAGCCGCTGCGCTGAATGACCAGCAAGAGAGCGCGCTGTTTGAAGCGCTGGCATTAAAGTCACCTGGCCAGTTGGCACAGCAAGTAGCGGCGAGCGTGAGCGACCCTGCCTTGGCGGATATGTTCATGGCGCTGGGCGAGCTTCATGGTGATGCTGGAATACTGGGTCAAGCGCGCGAACGCTTTGCCGGTGCGCCCGTATCGGTGACCGCTGCGCTTGATCAATTGGATGCTCTTTATCAGGGCATATTAGCCCGCTTTGATGTCTCGCTTTATTTTGACCTTGCGGAGCTGCGCGGCTATCAATACCACACGGGTATGATGTTCGCTGCCTATGTGCCGGGCTACGGCCATGCGCTGGCCAAAGGCGGCCGCTATGATGATACGGGGCGTGCCTTTGGTCGTGCACGCCCAGCCACTGGCTTTTCAATGGATCTCAAGCAGCTGGCATCATTGGCCCTGGCTTCGCCAGGCAAAGGCGCAATTTGGGCGCCCGCCGAAGAGAACGAGTCTCTCAACGCTGCCATTGTTGCACTGCGAGAGCAGGGAGAACGCGTGATTCAAGCGCTGCCTGGGCAGCGTACTGGGCCGGCGGAGCACGACTGTGACCGCCGTCTTGAGTTTATCGATGGCTGTTGGCAGACAACGGCCCTGACACAAGAGACGAGTGCATAATGGGTAAGAATGTCGTAGTCCTGGGCACCCAATGGGGTGATGAAGGTAAAGGCAAAATCGTCGACCTGCTCACTGAGTCAGCGGCGGCGGTAGTGCGTTTCCAGGGTGGCCACAATGCGGGCCATACGCTGGTGATTGACGGTGAAAAAACCGTGCTTCACCTCATTCCGTCGGGCGTTTTGCGCCCGGGCAAAACCTGCGTCATCGGCAACGGGGTGGTGCTGTCTCCCGAAGCGCTGATCAAAGAGATTCGCGAGCTTGAAGACAAAGGTGTACCGGTGCGCGAGCGCCTGCGCCTGTCGCCTGCCTGCCCGCTGATTCTGCCATATCACGTGCGTCTGGATCAGGCGCGTGAAAAAGCCCGCGGCGTTGCTAAGATCGGCACCACTGGGCGTGGTATCGGCCCTGCTTACGAAGACAAGGTAGCGCGCCGCGGCCTGCGCCTGGGCGATATGCTCCACCGCGAGCGTTTCGCTTCCAAGCTGGGTGAAGTGCTGGACTACCATAACTTCGTGCTGGTCAACTACCACGGCGAACCGGCGGTAGACTTCCAGGAAGTACTGGATAGCGCTATGCAGATGGCCGATGAGCTGCGCCCGATGGTGTGCGACACGGTCAGCATGGTCCATGATCTGCGCAAGGCTGGTGAGAACATCCTGTTTGAAGGCGCTCAGGGCTCGCTGCTGGATATCGACCACGGTACCTATCCCTACGTGACCAGCTCCAACACCACGGCTGGCGGTACCGCCACCGGTTCTGGTGTAGGCCCGCTTTACCTGGACTACGTACTGGGTATTACCAAAGCGTACACTACTCGCGTAGGTTCCGGACCGTTCCCCACGGAGCTGTTCGATGACCACGGCCGCCACCTGGCTGAGCGTGGCCACGAGTTTGGTGCGACCACCGGTCGTCCGCGTCGCTGCGGTTGGTTTGATGCCGTCGCGCTACGTCATGCGGTACAGATCAACTCGGTTTCCGGTATCTGCCTGACCAAGCTTGACGTACTCGATGGCCTGGAAAATATTCGCGTCTGCGTAGGTTATCGCAGTAAAGATGGCGAAGTGCTGGACAACCCGGTTGATTCTGAAGGCTACGAAGCTGTCGAGCCGCTTTACCAGGATCTGCCAGGCTGGAAAGAGTCGACGCTGGGCGCCAAGAAGGTGGAAGACCTGCCGGCAAATGCGCGTTCCTACATCAGTTTCCTGGAAGAGCAGGTGGGTACCAGCATCGATATCATCTCGACCGGCCCGGACCGCGTTGAAACGATTGTGCTGCGTAACCCGTTTACCGGCGAATAAGCTATTCGTAATGCAAGGCTGGACCCGTTCCGGCAATCGAAAAGGGGCGCTCAGGCGCCCCTTTTGCATGCTATGTGGTTAAAATTAGCGTTTAAAAATCAATGCCCCGGCGTGCCTGCAAGCCATTATTGAAGGCGTGGCGAATTTCCTGCATTTCCGTCACCGTGTCCGCCATGGTAACAAGCTCGCGGTGTGCGTTACGCCCGGTGATGATCACGGTTTGTTCATGCGGGCGATTTTCAAGCGCTGTCTTGACGGTCGCAATATCCAGGTAGCCGAATTTGAGCATGTAGGTAATTTCATCCAATACCACTAGATAGGTGTCGGGGTCGGCCAGCATGCGCTCGGCCTCTTTCCATACCGCCTGGCAAGCCTGGGTGTCGGCTTCACGGTTTTGTGTCTCCCAGGTAAAGCCTGTGGCCATAACCACCACTTCCAGGTTGGGGTCCGCTTCCAGGCGATTGCGCTCACCGCACTCCCATAAGCCTTTGATAAACTGAATAACACCCACTTTATAGTCATAGCCCAACGCGCGGGTCACCGTGCCCCAGGCCGCGGTCGTTTTGCCCTTACCATTTCCGGTGTTTATCAACAGCAAACCACGCTGCTCGGTTGCGCTGGCGATTTTCTCATCCACGTGGTTTTTAAGCTTTTCCATTGATGCTTTATGACGCGTATCGCGATCTGTCATGGTTACTCCTTCACCCTGCGTGTCGACTAAAGCGCCAAGTAGCGTACGGCATCTCACACGCAATGCGAATAAAAGTGAGTGAAATTTGTACAGTATGTAAGGTTTCACCCCAGACGCATTAAAATTTTTAGCACTAATTGACAACAGGATTGGCCGGTAGGGGGCTAGCTGCTCTAAAATAATGGGTCATGTCTTGTTAGGATAAATGCCATGCCCTCTTTTGATATTGTGTCTGAATTCGATCAGCACGAAGCTCTGAACGCTATCGATCAAGCAAACCGTGAAGTTCAATCGCGCTTTGATTTTAAAGGTGTTGATGCAAGCTTTGCCCTTGAAGGTGAAAAAGTGCAGTTGGAAGCCCAGGTTGATTTTCAACTTAAGCAGATGCTGGATGTACTGCGTGGCCGATTAATCGCCCGGGGCATCGATGCGCGCTGCATGGATGTCAAAGACCCCGAGCTTTCCGGGGTGAAGGCGCGCCAGGAAGTCATTTTAAAGCAGGGGTTGGACGCGGCAGAAGCCAAGGATGTGGTCAAGCGCATCAAGGCCAGCAAGCTTAAAGTACAGGCGCAGATCCAGGGCGAAAAAGTTCGCGTGACGGGTAAAAAACGTGACGACTTACAAAGCGTTATGTCGCTGCTGCGCGGCGAAGAGGGCCCTGAATTGCCGCTTCAGTTTGATAACTTCCGCGATTAAGTCCTATCACGTCTAGGGGCATACGTTGCCCCGGTTATCATCTACTAACAATTATCGTTCATTACAGGAGCCAAGCACTATGTCTGATCCGCAGCCGGTTTATTTAAGCGACTATCAGCCGCCCGCCTACCGCGTTACCCATACCGAGCTGACGTTTGATCTTGACCCTGCCGCCACCCGTGTAAAAGCACGATTATTGATGGAGCGTAACGACGAGGTAAGTGACCAGACGCCATTGGTGCTCAACGGCGAGCATCTGGCGCTGATCTCGTTAGCCATAGACGGCACGCCGCTAACCGACGCCGATTACCAACTGAATGAAAAAAACCTGTGCATCCCCAAGGTGCCGGCATCTTTTAGCCTTGAAAGCGAAGTGGAAATTGCGCCCAGCACCAACACTGCTCTTGAAGGTCTTTATCAGTCGAGTGGTATGTACTGCACTCAATGTGAAGCAGAAGGCTTTCGGCGTATTACCTTCTACCCAGACCGTCCCGATGTTATGGCGACCTTCACCGTTACGGTAATTGGTGATCAAGAAAGCGAGCCCGTTTTGTTGGCCAATGGTAATCCCGTGGACAGCGGTAAGCTTGAGAATGGCCGTCATTTTGCAACCTGGGAAGACCCGCACCCCAAACCGTGTTACCTGTTTGCACTTGTTGCAGGCAATTTACACAAGGTCGAGGATCGCTTTTCGACCATGAGCGGGCGTAACGTTACGCTGCAAATCTGGGTCGAAAAAGACAATCTGGATAAAACCGAACACGCCATGGCCTCGCTCAAGCGTTCAATGGCGTGGGATGAGCAGACCTATGGCCGTGAATACGACCTTGATCTGTTTATGATCGTGGCGGTCAGCGATTTCAATATGGGCGCGATGGAGAATAAAGGGCTTAATATCTTTAACTCCGCTGCTGTGTTGACGCACCCGCATACCGCCACCGATGCAACCTTCCAAAATGTTGAAGGCATTGTGGCGCATGAATATTTTCATAACTGGTCGGGCAATCGCGTTACCTGCCGAGACTGGTTCCAGCTGTCATTGAAAGAGGGATTCACCGTCTTTCGTGATCAGTGTTTTTCCGCCGATACCAATTCAGCGCCGGTAAAGCGGATTCAGGACGTATCGTTTTTCCGTACGGCGCAGTTTGCCGAGGATGCGGGTCCTACAGCGCATCCAGTTCGCCCGGATCATTTTATTGAAATCACCAATTTTTACACCCTGACGATTTACGAAAAGGGTGCTGAAGTTGTCCGCATGCTATGCAATCTGGTGGGGTGGGACAATTTCCGGCGTGGCGCCGATCAATACTTTGAGCGCTTTGACGGCCAGGCCGTCACCATCGAAGACTTCGTGGGCTGCATGGCGGATACCTCCGGTGAAGATCTAAGCCAGTTTATGCGTTGGTATGCTCAGGCGGGCACTCCAGAAATCGATGCCCACGGCGAATATGACTATGTGAAGAGCGAGTATCATTTAACGCTTCGCCAGCGTACCCCGGCGACACCTGGGCAAACCACCAAACAGCCGCTGCATATTCCGGTACGTATGGGGCTGGTGGGTACCAAGTCTGGCCAGGATTTGGCGCTTACTTTAGAAGGCGAGACGCTGGGTAAAGACGCCGTCATTAATCTGCGTGATAACGAGCAGACTTTTGTGTTTACCGAGGTCGCCGAGGCGCCTGTGCCCTCGCTGCTGCGTGATTTTTCCGCCCCTGTAAAGCTGCATTTCCCCTATTCGCGTGAAGAGCTGGCGTTTCTGCTCACCCATGACAGCGACGGCTTCAACCGCTGGGATGCGGGGCAGCGCTTGGCTATGTTGGCGTTGGATGACTTGATTGCCGCGCACCGTAATGGCGTTGAAAAAGTCATGGATGCCCGCGTTATCGAAGCGTTTAGAATACTTCTGACAGGGCCGGTTTCCGATAAAGCGGTACTCGCAGAAATGCTCACGCTGCCATCTGAGGCCTATATTGCCGAGCAACAGCCCATCGTGGATGTCGATGCGATTCACGCTGCTCGGGAATTTGTACGCCAGTCGTTGGCGTTGGCGCTTCGCGATGAGTTTGCTGCTACGTTTGAAGCCAATCGCTCAGATGAGCCTTATGCGCCGACTCCTGAACAAATTGCCCAGCGTAGTCTCAAAAACATAGCGCTTAGCTATTTGATGTCGATTGAAGAAGAGCAGGCTATCGCATTTTGTCAGGCGCAGTTTGCGGCTGATCATAATATGACCGATGTGCGTCATGCGTTAACTCTGCTTGTACACAGCGATCGCGACGATTTATCCTCGCCCGCTTTAAAAGCCTTTGGCGAAAAGTGGGCGCATGATCCGTTGGTGATGGATCAGTGGTTTACGATCCAGGTGACGCGGCCCCAGAGCGATGTGCTGGAGCGCGTACAGTTCTTGATGCAGCATCCGGCGTTTTCCATCAAGAACCCCAATAAAGTGCGTGCGCTGATCGGGGCTTTTGCGCAAAATCGAGTCAACTTCCACCGTTTGGATGGGCAAGGGTACGCATTACTTGCCGATGTGGTTATTGAGCTCAATCGCTTGAACCCTGAAATAGCGGCGCGGCTTATTACCCCATTAACGCGCTGGCAGCGGTTTGATGAAACGCGCCAGTCGTTAATGCGTACTCAGCTTGAGCGTATCAAGCAAGAGCCACTATCTTCTAATGTGTACGAGGTAGTCGAAAAAGCGCTGGCATAAACCTTACCAGCGACTCAACCATGAAAGGGAATACATTGGTGAAAGACTTACAGCAGCGTTTTTTACTTATTGTAAATGGTAAGTCAGCCGGGAACCCGGCATTGCGTGAAGCCGTTGAAGAGCAGCGGGAGGCAGGGATGCCGATTACCGTTCGCTCTACCTGGGAGGGCGGCGATGCAGCCCTTTTTGCCGAGCAGGCCGCCGACATGGGTATCACCCATGTTATTGCCTGTGGTGGCGATGGTACTGTCAATGAAGTGGTGAACGGGCTGATGCGCGTTCCTCATGACAAGCGGCCTGCACTGGGGATCGTTCCGTTAGGCAGTGCCAACGACTTTGCAACCTCCACGGGTCTTCCTTTAGAGCCTGGCCCTGCCTTGGCGGCGGCCAGAAATTTAACGTCCTATCCGATCGATATTGTTCGGGTAACGGCTGCAGCGAATGACAAAAGTGTCACCCAGTATTACGTCAATATGACGACCGGCGGGTTTGGTGCGGAGATAACGTCGACGACGCCGAAAACGCTCAAGCGTATGCTGGGCGGGGGCGCCTACTCTTTAATGGGAGCGCTTAAAGCCTGGCGGCATCGCAGCTACTGCGGAACCTTGCACTGGGGTGACAAAGAGCAGGATGCTTCGCTGCTTTTATTGGCCCTGGGTAACGGCCGGCAATCAGGCGGTGGGCAAGTGCTTGCCCCGCGTGCCAAGCTTGATGATGGTCGTTTGGACGTACTGCTGGTGAAAGACTTCAGCTCCGTGACAGAGCTACCGACGCTGATTAACGAACTACAGAACTTTCCGGCTGAAGGTGAGTACGTGCGTTATTTTACAACTAGCCAGTTTACCGTCACTACGCGACGTGAGGATCCTGCCTGGCCGTTAACACTGGATGGCGAGGCGTGCCACTACGATCGTTTTTGCGCTGAGGTAGTCCCCTTGGCTCTGCGCGTATTATTGCCTGAGGACTGCCCGCTATTATCGGCAAACGATCGACACTGATTCGGCACTGATCTTGCCGCCCTTTAAAAGTTTTTAAGGAGAGGGATTTAATGACAAATCGTTTATGGCTGCCTGCGCTTGCCGCATTAGCACTGTTACTTAGCGCATGTGGCGATTCTCAAGAAGAGTCCAGCGTGACGCTTGATGAGCCCTCGTCGGTTTCTGATGACGAGGTCGTGCAAGAGGAAGAGGCGCCTGCAGCAGCTGTGAATGCCGCCGAGATGCCAAGCCCTGATGAGGTAGAAGATGATATTGAGTCTCGTCAGGCTGCAGAGGAGCTTGAGCGAGCCGAAGCGCTTCGCAGCGATACCCAAGAAGACCCCGTTAGCGCTGATGAGTCCCTGCAAGAAGTAGAGGCAAATGAGGATACGTTGGCAGCCGACCCCGATGATGTATTGGAAGAGGGCGGCGCGATGCCTGGGGAAGCGACCCGTTCCGATGTGGATCAGATGATTGAGGAGACCGAGCAGCGTTTCGAGGAAGCTCAGCGTCGATTGAACGAGCAGTTTGAAGAAGTAGAGCAGCAGGCGGTTGAGCCGGATGCTTTTGATGAAGATACGTTCTCAACCGATTGGGAAGTGGAAAGCAGCCTGCCGGAAAACCCACGGCTGGAAGATAACCTGGAAGCGACCGATGTTGACGCCCTGATTGAAGACACTGAGCGGCGTTTTGAGGAAGCTCAGAAACGTCTTGAAGAGCAGTTCAAAGAAATTGAACGTGAACATGATGATAGTCGTAGCCGAGGCGCTATTCTGAGTGAAGACGCAGACGCAGACGCAGACGCAGACGCAGACGCAGACGCAGACGCAGACGCAGACGCAGACGCAGACGCAGACGCAGACGCAACAGAAACAGAAACGACTAATCAGACTAATTAGTCAGTAGGTAAGCACGTACAAAAAGGCCCGCCTAGGCGGGCCTTGCTACATTCGGCTGCTTTTAGGCAAGGCGAATGTTAGACGCCTGAAGGCCTTTTTTACCCTGAGTTACCTCAAAGCTGACTTTCTGACCATCCTGCAGGGTCTTGAAGCCTTCAGCCTGAATTTCTGAGAAGTGGGCAAAAAGGTCGTCGCTGCCATCATCAGGAGAGATGAAGCCATAACCTTTTGTATCGTTGAACCACTTGACTGTACCAGTTGCCATTGTCGTTTCCTTAACGTGCTTATAATTAGACGGATAGAAATGCTGTCTGCCCGCCAAAATCAATGTAGATGCAAAAAAACGGGTCGTCCAGTGACGATCTAACGTTTCTTTATTCCTTATCGAGTGCGCCTGTATGTCGCCAGTAAGCCTGTTGGATTCGCAGTTTGTGCCTTTTTTGATTGCTATTACGCTGCTATCAATTACCCCTGGAGTGGACACCTTGCTTGTCATCCGCAATACCGCACGGGGAGGAATTCGCGACGGCGTGGCCACGAGTATTGCGATCTGCTGTGGGCTATTTGTCCACGCGACGATTTCGGCGCTGGGCATTTCTCTGATTCTGCTGCAATCGGCCTGGGCGTTTCATGTGCTGAAGCTTGCGGGGGCGGGCTATCTGGTATGGCTGGGTATCACAAGCCTCATGGCCGCTCGACGCGGGCAGCCCTTGCCGGTTAAGGGCGCCATGGGGGCCGCAGCGTCTGTTTCGCCCTGGCAGCCGATTAAAGAGGGCGTGCTCTCCAATGTGCTTAACCCCAAAACCGTCATTTTCTATATGGCTTTTTTGCCGCAGTTTATCGCTCCAGGCGACCCGGCACTAATCAAATCGCTGTGGTTGGCAGGTGTGCACTTTGTGATTGCCAATATCTGGCAAATTGGCGTGGTGTTTATGGTGGGAGGTGCCAGCCGATGGCTTGCCAGTGTGCGCTTTGCACAGACGCTAAATGCCGCCACGGGGGCCGTGCTGATTGCGTTTGGGGTGCGCCTGGCGCTGGAGCAGCGCCCGGTCTAGCCGGGCGCTTCAAGCCATGTACTTTTAAACCCTGTATTTTCAAACCATGTGCTTTCAATTCTTGTGCTTTCAATCGATGTGCTAGCGGCGGGCTAGCAGTGCTCGGTCGTAACGTACCTGCTGTTCGTTTTCATTGAGTAGTGTAACGCCTTCGCTGTTGCCGCCATTGGCCAGGCTTTCAAAAATCACCCGGTAGCTGAGCACTGCCTGCACATAGTCACGCGTTTCCCGGAAAGGAATGCTTTCGACAAATAAATCAAACGATTCCATGCCGTTGCCCAGCCACTGGTCCACGCGCCCTGGGCCCGCGTTATAAGCGGCGGCAGCGGCTAATCGGTTGCCTTGGTAGCGGTTCAGCTTATCGCGCAGGTAGGTGCTGCCTAAGCGAATATTAAGCTCTGGATCCAGAACGCCGTACGGGCCAGGGTCATTGATACCCAGCTGGCGGCTTACCAGGCTTGCGGTACCCGGCATGAGCTGCATTAGGCCGCGTGCGCCAGCGGGGGACAAGGCCTCAGGGTTGTATGCGCTTTCCCGACGGGTAATCGCCATCAGCAGGTAAGGGTCAACGCCGGTTTGGCGGCCCCAGTGTAAAAAGCTATCCCGATAAGCCTCAGGGAAGCGCCAATCAAGGGCGTCCCACATGCCGCCTGCAATAGTGGTCTGCACCAAGCGCGCATGCCACTGTTGATGTGCGGCATAATCAGCCAGTGCGCGCGCCTGCTGAGGAGAGCCGTTTTGCACTGCAAACAACCACTCGCTATTAGCCAAGCCATCTTCACCAATACGCAGTAAGGCTTCGGTGCGCTGTACTACGGGAAGCCGTGCGGTATGCTCGCGCGAGGCTTCGTCGAAATGATTGCGTTCAAGATTCAACTGGTAAGGCTGGCCGAGTTTTTCGGCCGCTGCAAAGCCAAAAAAGCTTCGATCGGTGGCGGCCTGGCGGTAGCGGGCCATCGCCGCGTCCTGATTGCCCAGCTGCTCATTGGCACGCGCCAGCCAGTACTGCCAGCGGCTATTTTCCTGCTGGCTTGCCGGCATTTCGGCTATCCAGTGCAGTACGTCCTGCCACTGGCGTGCGGCCAGGGCGCGACGCACACGAAGTTCCAGAACGCGCTCGCTTTCCAGGGAGGGGAGCACGCTATCCACCCAGCCTAAGGTGCCGGGCACTTCGCGCACCAGAGCATAAAACGCAAGCTCTTCTTCAATGACCTGCTGGTCGCTGGGAAGCAGGTTCAACCCCTGGGCCATGGTTTGCCAGGCGTTGAGCGCTGCGGGCGTATCGTCCCGAGTAAAGCGCTGCATGGCGGCTTTGTAAAAACTCGCCGTGGCCGCACACTCAGGGCCCAGGCAGGCGGGCGCCGATGCGACGGCTCGAATGTTGGCATCAACGTTATCGGCGGTGTCGATAGCGGTTTGCCATTGGCTATTAAGCTGCCCGTTTAAATAGGCTGACAAGCGGCCTTCACCAGACTGCCAGGCAAGCATTTTACGTTCCCAGATAGCCGTTGAATCAATAGTGCCGTTGGCACGCAGGCGATTAAACAGCGGGTCGCACGCATCGGGTTGCGATTTGCCTTCAAGCCATAGCGCAAGCCCTGCGGTGGCTGCCTGTTGCGGCTGAGAATCCAGCAGGGCCGTATAGTAGTAGCACTGACGAGCTGTGCCCGCGGGCTCACCATCGGCAACGCTCATCAGGTCACTATAGCGCCCGGCATTCCCGTACTTCGCAATAGCCTGACCGCGCAGCCACTCAGAAAGCGGCGAGTCGTTATGCTGGTCGATAAAGCCTTGCACCTGAGCGGGCGAGACGTTGGGTAGCCGATTGCGCAGCCGGTGATACTCGACATAGCCATTCAGGATATGGCCTTCAATGGCGCGCTCATCGACGCGGCTCCATTGCTCTTGCCGAGCCGCTTCCAGCGCATCGCGCATCGCGCTGTCGGATGCGGCCCAGGACGCCGTGGGTATGCCCACCAGTAGAGCCGCGCAAAGGGTGCGAAAAGGGGATTTGAATGACGATGCCTGCATGACACTCTCTCTTGATCGCTAACGGGTTAACAGCCGCTATAGTGAACTAAATGGATAAAAATTGTTCAGACAATCGTGACACTTGGAGGATTCAATTACGATGGCCCGATTATCCACTTGGTGGTTATTTCGTCGACTTAAGTCCCGAGTTTGGGCGGTAAAGCGTATTGGGCGAGCCTTAAAGCTGTTTATTCCCATGACGCGTGATGTGGTCAGTGGCCGCTTTCGTCCCATCCCCTGGTCTGCGTTTGGTATGATGGCGCTCGCGCTTGCCTATCTTGCAATGCCGTTCGATTTAATCCCAGATTTTCTCGTATTCATAGGCCTGGTTGACGATGTCTTGATTGTCGGCTGGCTGCTTAATCGTATCGATCAACGCTTGGCGGATTACCGTGCCTGGAAAGACGGTGATATCGATATTGCGACTTCTCAACACTCACCTTCTTGAAATCGCTCTGCTTATCCCCATATTCACTTCACAGATTTTTCGTTCCTGTCTCACGGCAGGCAGGAACACTAAACAAACGTGATTGATGAGGGCTAAGCGCATGACAACGGCGACTCACGAAGAGACGTTAGGCTTCCAGACGGAAGTTAAGCAACTTCTCAACCTGATGATTCACTCCCTGTATTCAAACCGGGAGATTTTCTTACGCGAGCTTATCTCTAACGCCGCGGATGCCTGCGATAAATTACGCTACGCCGCGCTGGATAACGATGCGCTGTACGAAGGCGATAGCGAGCTGCGCATTGAAATCGAGCATGATCGCGAAGCCAATACCGTGACGCTGCGTGATAACGGCATTGGCATGAACCGCGAAGACGTCATCGCTAACCTGGGTACGATTGCGCGCTCCGGCACGGCGGAGTTTCTCAAGCAGATGTCCGGCGAGCAACAAAAAGATGCCAAGCTTATCGGACAGTTTGGTGTTGGCTTCTACTCAGGCTTCATCGTCGCTGATGAAGTCGCCGTGCGTACCCGTAAAGCTGGTACCGACGCATCAGAAGGCGTTGAGTGGCGCTCCAAGGGTGAAGGCGAATTCACCGTTGCCGATATTGAGCGTGAAGTTCACGGCACCGAAATTATTCTTCACCTGAAAGACGACGCCAAAGAGTTTGCCGACGACTATCGTTTGCAAAGCCTGGTGCGCAAGTACTCTGATCATATTGAAGTGCCGGTGCGCATGCCCAAGACTGAAACTGCCAAAGACGATGAAGGCAACGACATCGAAGGCAGCGAAGTGACCACCTGGGAAACCGTTAACGAAGCCACCGCACTCTGGGCGCGCCCCAAGAGCGAGGTTTCTGATGACGAGTACAAGGCATTTTACAAGCACGTTGCCCACGACTTTAGCGACCCGCTTACCTGGAGCCATAACAAGGTAGAAGGCAAGCTTGAGTACACCAGCCTACTGTACGTGCCGGGCCGTGCGCCGTTTGATATGTACGAGCGTGATGGCGCCCGTGGCGTCAAGCTTTATGTCCAGCGCGTGTTTATCATGGACGACGCTGAACAGTTCCTGCCGCTTTACCTGCGCTTTATCAAAGGCGTGCTGGATACGCGCGACCTGTCGCTCAACGTCTCTCGCGAGCTTCTCCAGCAGGATCCCAAGGTCGACAAGATCAAAGGGGCGCTTACCAAACGTGCGCTGGATATGCTTAAAAAACTGTCTAAGGAGAGCGAGCAGTATCAGACGTTCTGGAACACGTTTGGTAGCGTGTTGAAAGAAGGCCCGGGTGAAGACGCCGCCAACCGCGAGAAAGTCGCCGGCCTGCTGCGCTTTGCGTCCACCCATACCGATACGTCGGCCCAGGAGCAATCGCTCGCTGACTACGTCGAGCGGATGAAAGAAGGCCAGAAGAAGATTTACTACGTGGTGGCGGATAGCTTCAATGCTGCGAAGAACAGCCCGCACCTGGAAATCTTCCGTAAGAAAGGCATCGAAGTACTGCTGCTGTCTGACCGTATTGATGAGTGGCTGATGAGCCACCTGACCGAGTTTGACGGTAAATCCTTTGCAGATGTGGCCAAAGGCGAGCTGGATCTTGGCGACGTGGAAGATGAAGCCGAGAAAAAAGCGCAGGAAGAGACCGCCAAGGCCAAGGAAGACCTGGTCAAACGGGTAAAAGAAGCGCTGAGCGACGGTGTGCAGGAAGTCAAAGTCACGCACCGTTTAACCGACTCGCCTGCCTGTGTGGTACTGCCTGAGCATGAGATGGGTTACCAAATGCGTCGCATCATGGAAGCCGCTGGGCAGCCGCTGCCTGAAGTGAAGCCCATCTTGGAGCTTAACCCGGAGCACCCGCTGGTCGCCCGCCTTGAAAGCTCGGAAGGTGATCTGTTTGGTCAGCTGGCGCATATTCTGCTGGATCAGGCGATTATTGCCGAAGGCGGTCATTTAGATGACCCTGCCGCTTACGTTAAGCGCCTGAACAGCGTATTGACTGCTTAACACGACGCGTTTGGAAAATAACGGCCCGTTTGGATTCCCAGACGGGCCGTTTGTGTTAAGAAAATAGGCTGTTAGTTTTGGTAAAATAGCGAGTACGCTTTCACGAGACTTTAGGACATCCTTATGGCTGAGCAGCAAATCAAGGTCGCGGTGCTGGGTGGGGGCAGTTTTGGCACTGCCTTGGCAAGCATCGCGGCGGATAACGGTGCCCATGTGCGTCAATGGATGCGCGATGAAGCGCTCGTGGCGCAAATTAATCAGGAGCATCGCAATGGCCGCTATTTGCCGCACTACGCGATTAACCCTGCAGTGCAGGCCACAACCGATTTGCGCTCGGCGTTAGAAAACGCTGAGCTGGTATTGATTGCGATCCCCTCAAAAGCATTTCGCAGCGTGGTCCAGGCTGCAAAGCCATGGCTCACGGCGCAACAAATTCTTGTAAGCACCACTAAAGGCATTGAGCAGGACAGCTTTTTGCTCATGAGTCAGGTGCTAACCGAGGAGACAGGTTTTCCCCATATCGGGGTGATCGCCGGGCCTAATCTGGCGTCTGAAATTGCCGATAAGCAGCTAACCGCCACGGTGATTGCCAGCGCCGATGCGCTTACCCGTACCCGGGTACAGCAGGCGCTGGGCTGCCGCTATTTTCGCGTGTATGCCAGTGATGACCGCCATGGCGTCGAGCTTGGTGGGGCGCTTAAAAATATTTATGCGATTGCCGCCGGCATGGCCGCAGCATTGGGCATGGGCGAAAACACTCGCAGCATGCTGATGACCCGGGCATTGGCGGAAATGAGCCGCTTCGCCGTCGCCGAAGGCGCCAATCCTATGACCTTTTTGGGTTTGGCGGGAGTCGGCGATTTGATTGTTACCTGCTCATCCAATCTTTCGCGTAACTACCGCGTGGGCTATGCCATGGGAGAAGGGCGCAGTCTGGAAGAGGCTATCGCTGCCCTGGGCCAGGTAGCTGAAGGCGTCAATACGGTTAAGCTGGTTTGCGCCAAGGCGAAAGAGCTAGACGTCTATATGCCGCTTGCCGAAGGGCTTTATCATGTCTTGTTCGACGGTGTTCCTGCGCAGGATATGGCGCGTACTCTCATGATGGGCGAGCAGAGCAGCGACGTGGAGTTCATTCTGCCCCGTGAGGCCGTGCAGCAGGCGCATCTGGATAACCGAGGCTGGCATGAGTAGCTTATTGATTATGCGCCACGGGGAGGCCGCGCCAGGTTTTCCTGATAGCCAGCGGGTACTGACGCCGCAGGGTGAAAATGAGGCCGCTCGCATGGCGCGTTGGCTTATGACGCGTAGGGCAAAAGGAGAGCTTGCCTTGCCCATTCTTTACGCAAGCCCCTATGCGCGCGCCCAGCAAACGGCGGGCATTATTGCTGATGCATTGGGTTGCCCGCTCAATACGTTGGACTTTATCACGCCCGAGGACGACCCGGCCGAGGTATGTGATTGGCTGTTAAGCCAGCCGGAAAGCGCGCTTACCATGTTGGTGAGCCATATGCCGCTGGTAGGCAACCTGACGGAGCTTCTGGTAGACGGCAGGTTTGGGCAGGGGTTGGGCTTCGCCACTGCGGGTATTGCTGAGTTAGAGGCGGACGTTTGGGCGGCGGGCTGCGCGCAGCTAAAGCGCTATACGTCACCCAGCCAACTGGCTTAGCATTTTCTGGCAACTATAGTGCGACACTGACTAAAACGGGCTGCCTGAATGAAGGCAGCCCGTTTTATTACGCGAACACAATAGCGATAGGCTTACAGGAGAGCGTCAAGCTTCGCTATCAGCACGCCGTTAACCTGCTGCGGGTTTGCCGTGCCGCGTGAGGCTTTCATCACCTGACCCACAAAGTAGCCGATCATCTTGCCGCGTTTCTCAGGCTCGGCATCACGATACTGGGCCACCTGGGCCGGGCTTTCGGTGATCACCTGGTCGATCATGGCTTCAATCGCGCCGGTGTCCGTGACCTGCTTGAGGCCTTTGGCTTCGATGATCGCATCGGCATTTTCGCCCTGGCCGTTCCACAGTGCTTGGAAGACCTGCTTGGCGGCTTTGCCGTTGATCGTGCCGTCAATCACCCGGCTTAGCAGGTCGCCCAGCTGGCGCGCCGAGATCGGGCTGTTATTGATACTCAGATTCTCACGATTGAGCGCGCCGGAAAGCTCGCCCTGCACCCAGTTGGCGGCCTGCTTGGCATCACCACACACGTGATGCACTTCCTCGAAGAACTCAGCCATTTCCCGACTGGCCGATAGCACGGCGGCATCGTAAGCCGACAGGCCCAGTTCACTTTGGAAGCGCTCGCGCTTGTCGGCGGGCAATTCAGGCAGCTGGCTGCGCAAGTGATCCAGATAGGCTTCATCGAGCACGACGGGAAGCAGGTCCGGGCAGGGGAAGTAGCGATAGTCGTTAGCTTCCTCTTTGGTACGCATGCTGCGAGTTTCGTCGCGCTCAGGATCAAACAGGCGGGTTTCCTGAACCACCGTGCCGCCGTCTTCAATCAGCTCAATCTGGCGCTCTACTTCAAACGCGATCGCACGCTCGACAAAGCGGAACGAGTTGACGTTCTTGATCTCGGCCCGCGTGCCGAAGGCTTCCTGCCCCTTGGGGCGTACCGAGACGTTGACGTCGCAGCGCATGGAGCCTTCGGCCATGTTGCCATCGGAAATGCCCAGATAGGTCACGATGGCATGGATCGCCTTGAGATACGCCACCGCTTCCTTGGCGCTGCGCATGTCCGGCTCGGAGACGATTTCCAGAAGCGGCGTACCAGCACGGTTCAAATCAATACCAGTCATGCCCAGGAAGTCTTCATGCAGCGACTTGCCGGCATCCTCTTCTAGGTGGGCGTGGTGGATGCGGATACGCTTGGTGGTGTCGTCATCCAGGGTGATATCCACGTCACCCGGGCCGACGATGGGGTGGTACATCTGGCTGGTCTGATAGCCCTTGGGCAGGTCAGCGTAAAAGTAGTTTTTACGATCAAACACCGAGACTTCGGCGATATCGGCATGTACCGCCAATCCAAACTGAACGGCCATGGCCACGGCCTGCTCGTTGAGTACCGGCAGTGTTCCGGGAAGCCCCAGATCAACCGCGCACGCCTGGGTGTTGGGCTCAGCGCCAAACGCGGTTGAGGCGCCGGAAAAAATCTTGGAGCGGGTCGCGAGCTGAACGTGGACTTCAAGCCCAATTACGGTTTCCCATTGCATTAGGCGTTCTCCTCGGCGAAAGCAGGAAGTTGAAGGTGCCAGTCAGTCGCTTGCTGATACTGATGCGCCACGTTTAAAAGCTGCGCTTCGGCAAAATGTGTGCCCAGAATCTGTAGACCTATGGGGCGGCCACCTGCAAAGCCTGCTGGAACGCTGATGCCGGGAATACCCGCCAGGTTCACAGCGATGGTGTAGATATCCTGCAGGTACATCGAAACTGGGTCTTTTTTGGCGCCCAGGTCAAATGCCGGGGTTGGCGAGGCCGGGCCCATGAGCACATCAACGTCTTCAAAAACGTCGAGGAAGTCCTGGCGAATAAGGCGGCGTACTTTTTGCGCTTTGGTGTAGTAAGCGTCAAAGAAGCCCTCTGACAGGGTATGGGTGCCAATCAGAATCCGCCGCTTGACCTCTTCACCAAAGCCTTCCGCGCGGCTGCGCTTGTAAAGATCGATCAGGTCGACGGGGTCTTTACAGCGGTGGCCAAAGCGCACGCCGTCGTAACGCGACAGGTTGGAGGAGGCTTCCGCCGGGGCGATAACGTAGTAGGCCGGAATCGCATAGTGGGTATGCGGCAAGCTCACTTCGCGCACCGTTGCGCCTAATGATTCATAGACTTTCACCGCATCGCGTACGGCTTTTTCTACTTCGGGGTCTAACCCGTCGCCAAAATACTCTTTCGGCAGGCCAATTTTAAGGCCTGAGAGGGGGGCGTTCAGCGTTTCGGTATAGTCCGGTACGCCGCGGGCAACGCTGGTGGAGTCGCGCACGTCGTGCCCGGCAATCACGTTCATCAGGTGGGCGCAGTCTTCGGCACTGCGTGCCATTGGGCCAGCCTGGTCCAGGCTTGAAGCGTAGGCAATGATGCCATAGCGCGAAACGCGCCCATAGGTGGGCTTCAAGCCGGTAATGCCGCAAAACGCCGCCGGCTGACGGATCGAACCGCCGGTATCGGTACCCATGGCGGCCGGTACAAGGCCTGCGGCTACCGCCGCGGCACTTCCGCCTGAGCTGCCTCCCGGCACCGCGGTTAAATCCCAGGGATTTTTAACCGCGCCGTAATGGCTGTTTTCATTGGAAGAGCCCATCGCGAACTCATCCATATTGGTTTTACCCAAGCTGATCGTGCCCGCCGCGTTAAGCTTTTCAACGACCGTGGCATCGTAAGGAGCGATAAAATTATCCAGCATTTTGGAGCCGCAGCTGGTTTTTACATCGCGGGTACAAAAAATATCCTTGAGCGCCAGCGGAATGCCGGTAAGCAGCCCCGCGTTACCCGCGGCGCGCGCTTTATCGGCTTCTTCTGCTTGATTGAGTGCCTGTTCGCCGGTCACGGTAATAAAGCTATTGAGCGTGCCGTCGGCCTTCTCAATTTTTTGTAAATAGTGCGAGGTCAGCTCGCGACTGGAAAACTCACCACTTTTTAAGGCGGTGGCGAGTTGCGTTAAAGTTTTATCATGCATGACCCGAAAGCTCCGTTCGAGAACGAAAGAGAAGTGTTGAAACTGCGCCTGGAAAGCCCGGGACTTGCTTATTCAACAACACGAGGAACCAGATACAAGCCGTTTTCCACGGCTGGCGCACAGCGTTGAAACGCATCGCGCTGGTTGGTTTCTGTGACTTCGTCCGCACGCAGGCGCTGAGTTGCGTCCAGCGGGTGAGAGAGTGGAGAAACGCCTTCTGTATCAATGCTTTGAAGTTGGTCTACCATGTCCAGAATGCGGCTTAGATCGTCGACAAAACCGGTGGCTTGGTCATCGCTGACGGCGAGTCGGGCCAGGTGTGCGGCCCGGCGCACATGAGATTCTTCAAGCGCCATGATCGAAAAGTCCTCGCTAAAACGTGATGGAACGTATTCCGCTTTGTGCGGTATACAGTCTGTCATCGAAAAAATCGTCTTCTGTAACAGACGTGGAAAATAGCCGCAAAAGGTACCACATCTTGGCCTTCACGGGCAGTGTTCAGCGCGACTCGTGCTTGCTGCCGGGGGGTTGCGGTGATACCGTTTGCATCCGCACAGGTTCCCGGTCTGCACTAGGTAACAACATCCATGTTCAAACGTTTGAGGGGGCTGTTTTCCAGCGATCTGTCGATCGACTTGGGTACGGCCAACACACTGATTTATGTACGCGGTCGTGGCATCGTTCTCGATGAACCGTCCGTAGTCGCCATTCGCCAGTCTGGCAATATGCGTAGCGTTGCATCGGTAGGTGCTGACGCGAAGCGTATGTTGGGACGTACGCCTGGCAATATTACCGCCATCCGGCCAATGAAAGACGGTGTTATCGCCGACTTTACCGTCACCGAGCAGATGCTTCAGCATTTTATTCGCAAAGTGCACCAGAGTACCTTTCTGACGCCTAGCCCGCGCGTATTAGTTTGCGTGCCGTGTATGTCTACGCAGGTTGAGCGTCGCGCGATCCGAGAATCGGCTGAAGGGGCTGGCGCCCGCGAAGTGTTTCTTATCGAAGAGCCTATGGCTGCCGCCATAGGCGCTGGCCTGCCGGTTGAGGAAGCGCAGGGTTCCATGGTGGTGGATATTGGTGGTGGTACCACTGAAATTGCCATTATTTCGCTCAATGGCGTGGTCTATTCAGAATCGATCCGCGTAGGCGGTGACCGTTTCGATGAGGCGATCACCGCGTATGTGCGACGCCACTACGGCAGTTTGATTGGCGAAGCCACGGCTGAGCGAATCAAGGAAGAGATTGGCTGCGCCTATCCCGGTGGCGAACTGCGTGAAATCGACGTACGCGGCCGCAATTTAGCAGAAGGGATCCCGCGTAGCTTTACGCTGAACTCCCATGAAATTTTAGAGGCGCTGCAGGAAACGCTTGGCTCGATTGTGGCCGCCGTTAAAAGCGCGCTTGAGCAGTCTCCTCCCGAGCTTGCCTCCGATATTGCTGAGCGCGGTTTAGTGCTTACAGGTGGCGGTGCACTGCTGCGTGATCTGGATAAGCTGATTGCTGAAGAAACCGGTTTGCCGGTGATTGTGGCAGAAGATCCGCTTACCTGTGTTGCGCGTGGTGGCGGTAAAGCGCTTGAAATGATCGATCAGCATACCTTTGAGCTGCTGTCGAGCGACTAACGTTTAGCGGTTTATCGCGGGGGATTGCCTATTAAACCGCTATTTTCACACGGGCCGCTGCCGGGCTACCGGCTGTTTTTTTGCGTGTTGGCGGCAAGCATCTTGATGTTTGCCGACCATCGTTTTACACGTATGGAAGACGTGCGCGCTCAAATGACGATGGTTGTTGCGCCTGTTCAATGGGTTGTTAGCGTGCCTAGCGACTTGTTGAATTGGGGCGCGCTTGCGCTGTCTGATCAGCAGGCTTTGGTCGATGAAAATCGTCGGCTGCGCGAACAAATTCTGACGCTATCTCACCGAGGTCAGCGACTAGCTAATTTGACGGCTGAAAATACCGAGCTGCGCCAATTGCTTAAAGCCGGCGAGCGGCGTCGTATTCCGTATATTACCGCTGAACTACTATCGTTGGATAACGACCCGTTTAGTCATCAAATGGTGATCGATCGTGGGCATCGTAATGGGGCGTACGTAGGGCAGCCGGTCATCGATGCGTCTGGCCTTGTCGGGCAAGTAACTGCAGTGTCGGCGTACTCCAGCCGGGTACTGTTATTGGCCGATGCAAGCCATGCGCTTCCGGTTCAAATTAACCGTAATGGCTTGCGCTTTATTGTGCAGGGAGCCGGGCGCTACGGCAGCGTTAATGTACTCCATGTGCCTGATACAGCCGATATTCGCGAAGGCGACCTGTTAACCACGTCGGGGCTGGCAGGGCGTTTTCCGCCGGGGTATCCCGTTGCGAGAGTCACTGAGGTTTATCACGACCCCGGGCAGCCGTTTGCCCGGGTTACCGCTGAGCCAACGGCGCAGTTGCAGCGTGCCCGCCATTTTCTGCTGTTATTCCCACCGCCGCGTGAAGACGTCGACGACCCCATTTGGGATGAGTCCATGGATATCTCAGCCGATGCCATACACGCAGCCCAGCGGCTTGCCCCGATTGAGCCAGACGACGCTCAGGAGGATCGCTAATGGCGCGTGTTCCTGTAGTGCCGCTGATAGTCGTGTGGTTTAGCCTTGTTCTGGCGCTTTGCCTGCAAGTGATGCCGCTCGCCGAAGGATGGCAAGTATATCGCCCTGAATGGATCGGCTTAATGCTGATCTATTGGTGTATGCGTGCGCCTGATCGGGTAGGTGTTTTTCACGGATTCATACTCGGGGTGCTTCTGGACTTGATTGAGGGCACATCGCTTGGTCAGCATGCTCTGATTTTGTCGCTGCTAGCCTTTCTATGCGCCCTGGTATATCCACGTTTTCGTGCCTACTCGCTGGTTCAGCAGTCAGTTCTCGTACTGGTACTGCTCGGCTTGGTACAGCTGGTCGAACAGTGGCTGCGTACGTTGACCGGTGAGTTCTCGATACACCTATCCTTTTTAATACCGTCATTAATCAGTGCATTTCTATGGCCGTGGTTAGCCACTATGTTTAAAGCGTTGGAACGACGCTTACTGGGGCCTTGAGCATGGCTGCGCTGGATACTACCTCATCACCTATGCTGTGTTTGGCGTCTGCCTCACCCCGGCGGCGCGATCTGCTGGCCTCAATTGGCGTCACTGTCAGTATTCTACCCAGCCATGTGGACGAGACGCCCAAACCGGGTGAGTCTGCCAAGAATTATGTCGAGCGTCTAGCCGTTGCTAAAGCCGAAGCGTCGGCGCCGCTGAGCTCACTACCTACGTTAGGTTCAGATACCGCGGTTGTGGTGGATGGCGTACTGTTAGGCAAACCTGTGGATGCAGATGACGCCGCCGCTATGCTTGCGCGCCTTTCCGGTCGATGGCATGAGGTGCTTACCGCGGTTGCCGTTACCGGCCCTAAGGGCGTGCTTTGCCGCTGCGTCACCACACACGTGCGAATGCGTGAGATCACCACTCGGGAAATCGCCGACTATTGGCAAACCGGTGAGCCGGCAGATAAAGCAGGCGGGTATGCTATACAGGGACTGGCCGCGATTTTTGTGGAAGAAATTAAGGGTAGCCACTCAGCAGTGGTTGGTTTGCCGCTTTATGAAACGGCGCAATTGCTAAATCAGCAGGGGGTGCCTATTTGGATGGGGCATTATTACTCGCACACCTAGTCGTCGTCTCATTGCCTATAGACGGGCGTGAAATACGTGAACCGAGAAGGAATTTTGCATGAGTGGTGAAGTCCTCATCAATTTAACGCCAATGGAAACCCGCGTTGCGCTTGTTGAAAACGGCGTTTTACAAGAGGCGCTTATTGAGCGCTCAAGGCGGCGTGGGATAGTAGGCAATATCTACAAAGGCAGGGTGGTTCGTGTATTGCCTGGAATGCAGGCTGCCTTTGTTGATATTGGCCTGGAGCGAGCGGCGTTTATTCATGCCCATGAGGTTATGCCTTCCGGCACGCCAAGCGACGAGCAGCAAACCATAGGCCAGCTATTGCACGAGGGGCAGGCGCTGGTGGTACAGGTAACCAAAGACCCTATCGGTACAAAAGGGGCGCGGCTTACCACGCATTTATCGATCCCTTCACGCTATCTGGTGTATATGCCGGACTCCCCCCATCACGGCGTTTCTCAGCGTATAGAGGATGAGCGGGAGCGCGAGCGCCTCAAGGCGCTACTAGATAGTGGTATTGCCGAGCAAACGCTGGAAGTCACCGGCGGTTTTATTGTGCGCACGGCGGCAGAAGGTGTGGGTGATGAAGAGCTGGCAGGCGATATGCATTTTTTGCTGCGCATCTGGCGAAAAGTCGCCGAGCGCAAAATTACCGCAGCGCCATCCAGCGTTATTTATGACGATTTGCCGCTATTTATGCGCACCTTGCGCGATGTAATGCGCGATGATATCGAGAAAGTGCGTATTGATTCCCGGGAAAACTTCGTCAAGTTAGTCGAGTTTGCCGAAGAGTTTATGCCCGATGCCGTGGATAGAATTGAGTACTATCCTGGTGAGCGGCCTATCTTTGATCTGTATAGCGTTGAAGATGAAATTCAGAAGGCCTTGGGGCGTAAGGTACAGCTTAAATCGGGCGGTTATCTGGTTATTGACCCCACCGAGGCGATGACCACGATTGATGTCAATACGGGCGGTTATGTTGGGCATCGCAATCTTGAAGAGACTATTTTCAAGACCAATCTGGAAGCAGCCACCGCCATTGCCCGTCAGCTTCGCCTGCGCAATTTAGGTGGCATTATCATTATCGACTTTATCGATATGATAGAAGTGGAGCACCAGCGGCAGGTGCTGCGCGTGCTTGAAAAAGCCTTGGAGCGCGACCACGCCAAAACCAAGTGTACTGGGGTGACAGAATTAGGCCTGGTGCAGTTAACCCGCAAGCGCACCCGCGAAAGCCTTGAGCAGACGCTATGTGAGGCATGTCCGACGTGTAGCGGGCGCGGTACGTTAAAAACGCCCGAAACGATATGCTACGAAATTTTCCGTGAAATCCTGCGTGAAGAGCGGGCCTATAGTCCAGAAACCTATATGGTATTGGCGTCTCAGCCGGTTGTTGATCGCTTGCTCGATGAAGAGTCAGCAGCCGTCGCTGATCTGGAAACGTTTATCAACAAAACCATTCGCTTTCAGGTGGAGCAGCATTATTCACAAGAGCAGTACGATATTGTGTTGATGTAATTGTATGAAGAACCGTTCTCTGACGCGTTGGAGCTTACTTCTGCTCGCCTGGGGTCTGGGCGTTCTTGCGGTTGTATTGCTGCTTTTTAGGCTTGCGGTTAGTCAGGCGGATGCCTTGACGCCGCACCTTGAAAGCTGGCTTGAAGCCAAGATTGGCGTACCGGTGCACATAGAGAATCTTGTTGTGTCCATGGCCCGTAATGACCTGATTCTTAAGCTTGAAGGCTTTGAGGCTGAAACGCCCAGCGGGCAGTCACTGTTTTCACTGCAGCAAGCCGAACTACGCTTGGATATAGTGGCTTCGCTATGCAATTTCCTACCCATCTTCAGTGATATCAGGCTTCATCAAACCGAATTTCACCTTTATCAAGGGCTTGAGCATCAGTGGCAATGGCCAGAACCGGCTCGCTTACCCCTTGATATAGCCCCTGAACCAGAGGTTGACTTAGCCACCATTGATGGCCTGACAGAGTGGCTGTTGCGCCAGCGTATCTGGATCGACGATACCCGTGTTGTGCTCCACGGCCAGCACGACCGCGTTATGCTGGAAGCCCCAACGCTACTCTTGACGGGCAATTCGCAAGGGACCAGCTTGCAGGGCACGGTGGATATTCTTTCTGCCGACCAGGAACAAGCACCATCAACCCCGGCAGTGCAACTGCTGGCAGAGATGCAGCCGGGCAAACGTGGTATCGATGATTTTTCTGCCACGCTCTCGCTGGAAGCGCAGTTTGATCAGCTTCTGGTATTGGCGGAAATGTTTCGCCCCGATCATGTGCCTTTTCTAGAGCAAATGGGCGGCGATGCTCGTCTATGGGGCCGCTGGTATGAAGGGCGACTTCAGGAGGCGCGGCTGGCTGTCGATGTTCCTCAGCTGGTTCTGCGTCAGGATATTCAATACGCCGTATTAAAAAATATCCAGGCGCATGGCGAGTGGCAGCGCGATGGCGATGGCGGAGAAGCGTGGCTGAGAGGCAATGCGCAAAACGTTGAGTGGGCGCAGCCGGAAGGCGTCACCGAAGGGCCTGCTTTGCCGCACTATTGGTATCTTGCCCACCAGCCCGGCCAGTGGGAGCTGCGTACCAGCGCATTCGAGCTTGCCTCATTGACGGCATGGCGCGATTACGTTTTTCTTCCCGAATCGGTAACGCGTGTCTTGCAGACGCTGGCTCCCCAAGGTCAGGTGCAGGGCCTGCGCCTGGGCCAGAATGAAGGACGCTGGGGTGTTGATGCAGCATTAACCAATGTGGAAGTATCGCCCTGGCAGCAGGCGCCCGGTGGTGGGCCTGTGGACGCCTGGGTGCAGGCACGAGATTTGCGTGGGCGCGTCACGTTTGATAGCGCTGGCCAAACTAGCCTGTATTTCCCCGATCTGTTTATCGCTCCCATGCAGCTACAAAACGCAGAAGGCGTGGTGGAGTGGGTCTACGACGGCCCCAGAACTATGATAAGTGGGCGTCAGCTCAACGTGAATTGGGATGGCGCCCAGGTAAGCGGTGGATTTGGTTTAATCGCCAGTGAGAATTCGGGCCAGTTTGGCTTAGATATCGATTTTGCCAATGTGAACGCCTTGGATCGTCCGCTGGCGCAATGGCTGCCGCTTAATGCTTTTGATGAAGAGCTGCGCACCTGGCTGCTTAACGATATCGGTGGCAAGGTGCCCAATGGCTCGCTCAAACTTAGCCTGCCGCTTGGTGAGGGCGTAAGTGCTGATGATATATCTGCAACGCTTGCTCTGAACGTTATTGAGGGACATCTGCCCATCGCCCCGGGCTGGCCGCGTCTTGATGAGGTGCAGGGACGCTTGAAGTGGCAAAGCCAGGTGCTTGAAGCCCAGATAGACCATGCGCAAAGCCATGGGGTCACGGCTTCTCAAGGCGAGCTGATCATGGAGGATGAAACGCTCAACGTATCGGGGAATTTGCAGAGCGATGGGGCGTCATTGAAAGCATTTCTACAGTCGATGCCCGATATTGACCTGGATATCCTCAACGATCTTCAGGTGGAAGGTGAGGTGGAGGGTGATTTAGCCTTGTCGCTACCCCTCTCGACGCCTGAAGCACTCCAGCTTGAGATCAATGCCACGCCGGCCTTAACTCGTATTGTGTATACGCCGCTTAATCTGGCCCTTCAGGCCCTGCGTGGCCAGTTAACCTGGCAGCAGCACGGTGAGAGCATGGCTTTGATAGGCGATGTGGGCGGAAAGTTACTCGGTGGTGACATTAATGCTGAGCTGCATACCCAGCGCCACGGCATCGCCTTGCGCGGCCAAACCCCGCTTGCACCACTGTTCCCATTGGCGGGGATTCCTGCCGAGCAGGGGACGCAGTTATTTAGTGGCGCGATCCAGTGGCAGGGCAACGTGTCGCTTGAACCAACGCCACGTTTAACGCTGGAAAGTCAGCTGGCGGGGGTTACCAGTGAGCTACCTGCGCCATTTGCTAAAGCGGCGGGGCAGCCTTGGCCCTGGATGCTCAACGCTGATTTTGAAAGCGGGCGTGTGGAAAGCCGCCTGGCTGATATTGCCCATCTGCGCTTACACCAGCACGGCGGATTGTCTGCCAGTCTGCGTCTGGCGGAGGCGGATGTTAGCCCGCCTGAATGGCCTTCACAGCTAGGCGTAGATTTACAGGCAAGTATTCCCCGCATTGATCCTAAGGCTTGGCAGCAGGCCATAGCCCCGCTGTTGGCCGGTGAGCAAAGCGTATCAGCAGGCTCAATGAACGATCATCCTCCACTTAAGGTTGATCTGGAAACCGCCTGTCTGGTGTATCAGCAGACCTGTGTGGGGGCGGTGGCGTTAACCGGTGATGTCCACAACGGAGCTATCAATGCAGCGCTTGACGGTGAGTTGATCGCGGGGCGGGTTCATTATGACGCCGCCTCCCAATACCCGCTGGATATCACTATTGAGCAGTTGGCGCTGGATCCACTGTTTAATTTGGCAGAATCCTCCGAGGAAGATGGCGCGTCTTCCCCTGAATCCTGGATGCAGGAAGTAGAAACCCACAAAGCCACACCGGCAGCTATTCCCGATTGGCTTGCCCAAGTGCCCGATGGCCGACTCAGGCTTGCAGAAATAAGTATGGGCGCGAGCCGGTTTGGGCCTTTATCGGCTTACTGGCACACCGATGATGATCGATTCTCGCTGACGCCGGTTGGGCTGACGCTCGGGCAACTTTCCGCCCGTGGTGAACTCTACTGGGAGGGTGATGTTTCCACTAGTCGTACCCGCGCTAATATTTCACTTCAGGGTGGCGATATAGGTACAGCACTAGAGCGGCTGGATCAGCCCGTTGCCTTGCGCAGCCGGCGCACTGATGCAAACGCCAACCTTTCTTGGGCGGGGGCGCCGTGGCAGTTTGATTTAAGTCAGGCCCAGGGTGAGATTGATGCTGATCTTCAAGATGGCCGCTTTATGACCCTGGAGTCCGCCCCGGTGCGGCTCGTTGGTCTGCTAAACTTGGATAATATTTTTCGCCGCTTACGCCTGGATTTTTCTGACGTAACCGGCCAGGGCACTGCTTTTGATAGAGTTCATGGCTCGGCGAATGTAGCGAATGGTCAGCTTTCCTTGAGCGAGCCATTGCAAATTGACGCGCCTGCCGCCAACTTAACCTTAACGGGCAACGTTAACCTACTTCATCGCGAGCTCGACCAACGCCTGGGCGTTGTACTACCAGTGACACAGAGCTTGCCAATTGCCGCTATCGCAGTGGGTGCTCCTGTGGTGGGTGGCGCATTATTTATTGCCGACCAGCTATTTGGTGATGCGCTGGATCGAGCGACGACCATTCATTATCGCGTGCGAGGCCCCTGGGCTTCGCCGCAGGTTACTTTAGAAGGCCCCCAATGACCGCAATTAAGAGCGATATAGAGTCCGCTGTTTCCATTCTGCTCACGCCGGGTGGTCTCGACCTTGATGGCCTTGATAAAGGCCTTGAATACGCCATGGGTGCGGGTGTGGATTATGCTGATCTGTACTTTCAGCGTACCTGGACGGAAGGCTGGGTATTAGAGGACGGCGAAGTCAAAGAAGCGAGTTATAACATTGATGGTGGTGTCGGCGTGCGTGCGCTGGCAGGCGAAAAAACCGGCTTTGCCTACTCCAACCAAATTACGGCCGATGCGCTGATCGATACCGGACGTACGGCGTCAGGTATTGTGCGTAGCGGCAAGCGTTTGCCTGGGCAGGTAGTAAAGCCTGTTGCCGCAGCATCTTTTTATGCGGGCGTGGACCCTTTGGCGGGGCTAACCGCTGAAGAAAAGGTTGCCATGCTAAAAGACGCCGATCGCGCGGCGCGCGCAGCAGACCCAAGCGTTACGCAGGTTAGTGCGTCGCTTTCGGGTACTTACGAAGTGGTCATGGTGCGCGCCAGTGACGGCACGTTGGCGGCTGATATTCGCCCGCTAGTGCGTTTTAACGTGAGCGTGATTGCGGTGAAAAATGGCCGTCGAGAGCGGGGCGGCTCAGGCGGTGGTGGACGCTACTCGATGTCGCGCCTGCGCGATGAAGGTGTCGCTGAGCGTTACGCTAAAGAGGCCGTACGCCAGGCGCTGGTGAATCTTGAGGCCGTTGACGCGCCCGCCGGGCAAATGCCTGTGGTGCTGGCGTCGGGCTGGCCGGGTATTTTGCTGCATGAGGCTGTGGGCCATGGCCTTGAAGGTGACTTCAACCGTAAAGGCAGCTCGGCGTTTTCCGGGCGTATGGGGCAGCGTGTGGCGGCTAAAGGCGTCACCGTGGTGGATGACGCTACCATTGTCGACGGGCGCGGCTCGTTAAGCATTGATGACGAAGGCACACCGGGCCAAAACACCCCGCTGATCGAAGACGGTATTCTGACCGGCTATATGCAGGACAAGCTGAATGCACGGCTGATGAATATGGCGCCAACCGGTAATGCGCGCCGTGAGTCGTTTGCGCATTTACCCATGCCGCGTATGACCAATACGGTCATGCTGGCAGGCCAGGATGAGCCTGAAGATATTATCAAAAGCGTCAAGCGCGGGATCTACGCCGTCAGTTTTGGTGGCGGCCAGGTGGATATCACGTCGGGTAAATTCGTGTTCTCCGCCAGTGAAGCCTATTTAATCGAAGACGGGCGTATCACCGTGCCGGTAAAAGGTGCCACGCTGATAGGCAATGGCCCCGAGGCGATGGGCCGCGTTTCCATGATTGGCCATGATATGGCACTGGATACCGGTATTGGCGTGTGCGGTAAAGAAGGGCAGGGCGTACCGGTAGGCGTAGGTCAGCCCACGCTAAAATTAGATGAGCTGACCGTTGGCGGTACGCAGTCTTCTTAACGGGGTTGAAGCTTAGGGCGTTAAAGCGCCAGCGTCTCGCGTAGATGTTTAAACAGTTTACGCGAGCTGGTGGGCGGTTTGCCCTGGTCACGTTCGCGCTGGGCATTACGGATTAATTGACGTAGCGCCTGGCGATCGGCGTCGGGGTATTCCGCCATGAACAGGTCAACGGCAGGATCGCCTTCTTCAACCAGCCGGTCCCGCCACTTTTCAAGGCGGTGAAAAGCATGATCACGCTGCTCTTTTTCCTGCTCGATTGAGTCAAATACTCCTTGAATCGCGACCAGGTCCTCTTTACGAATGAGCTTGCCGACGTACTGCATATGACGACGACGCCCTTCGTGGGAGCGGATACGCGAGGTCTCTTCAATGGCCCTGAGCATATCGTCAGAGAGAGGAAAACGAGCACGCTCGGCGGGCTTCATGGCGATTAAGGTTTCGCCAAGCGCTTGAAGCGCATGCATTTCGCGTTTGAGTTGCGATTTGCTCGGCCGCTCTTCGGGCTCTTGAGTATCAAAGGGCTCGGGGCGTAGTTTCGGCATAATTAAACTCACAGACAAGATTCGTTGGCAGCATTATATCAGGCTGCGACCATAACATTGATTCGGCGATGCAATTCGTACGAAAAAGGAGGCCATATGGCACAGGCATTTGATGCATCCTCGCAGCAGGCACTTCTGACAGCACGTGCAGAAGAAGCGCTGGCCCTGGCCAAACGACTGGGCGCAGATGCCGCCGAGGTTGGCGCAAGCGTCGATCAGGGCACGGGTGTCAGCGTGCGCTTGGGTGAGGTGGAAACCGTTGAACTTTCCCGCGACCAAGGCATTGCGGTAACGCTTTATGTGGGTAAGCGTAAAGGAAGTGCGTCTTCAAGCGATGCAAGCAGCGCCTCTATTCAGGCCGTGGTTGAAAAGGCATTGGCGATTGCCCGTTACACCGGTGAAGACCCGGTCGCTGGGCTTGCAGATGCTGACCAGATGGCCACTGAGCTTCCGGATCTGAAAGTGCATTATCCGTGGGCGCTGACCACCGAACAGGCTATTGAGATTGCGCTTGCCTGTGAGCAGGCGGGTCGCGATGTTGACGGTATTAGCCAGTCAGAGGGCGCTTCGCTCTCCAGTGGCGAAGGTGTTCGGGTCTATGCCAATAGTCACGGCTTTTTAGGCACCCAGAAAGGCAGCAGTCATTCACTTTCCTGCATGTTGATCGCGCAGGATGAGAGCGGCATGCAGCGCGATTACGACTATACCTCTGCGCGTAACCCTCTGCATTTACGTGACCCTGCTGAGGTTGGCCGAGAGGCGGCTGCGCGCACGCTACGCCGGTTAGGCGCCCAGTTACCCCCCACGGGTACATTTCCAGTCCTGTTTGATCCTTCGCTATCTGCAGGGTTAATCGGTCATCTGCTCAGCGCCTTGGCTGGCGGCGCGCTGTATCGTCAGTCCTCTTTCCTGTGCGATCGTCTGGGGACACCGCTTTTTCCCGAGTGGTTCAGTCTTGAAGAGCGACCCATGGAAGTTGGAGCCACGGCCAGTACGCCGTTTGATGGTGAAGGCGTTCAAACGCGCAACAATCGCTTTATCGATCAGGGGAGCATCGCAAGCTACATGCTCTCATCCTACAGCGCTCGTCGCCTGGGCATGCAGACCACCGGGAATGCGGGCGGTGCACGCAATGTGCGCCTTGACGCGCCCTTGAAAACACGCGAAGCGCTGCTCAAGGAAATGGGGCGGGGTATCTGGGTAACCGAACTGATGGGGCAGGGCGTCAACGGGGTGACCGGCGACTATTCCCGCGGGGCGGCAGGTTTCTGGGTCGAGAATGGTGAAGTTCAGTATCCAATTGAAGAGTTCACCATTGCCGGAAACCTGGAGCGCATGTTCTCAGGATTGGTCGGTATCGGCAGCGATACTGATACGCGTGGTAGTGTTCATACGGGTAGTTGGCTGATTGATGCGATGACGGTGGCGGGTAGCTAAGCGCTACTGGTCTTCGTCAAAGCGGGCGTCGAACAGGGCTTGTATGGCTTCAAGCGCGTGTTCGGCGTCGTCACCTTCCGCGTGAATACGCAGTTCGGTGCCGCAAGGTGCGGCTAACATCAAAAGCGACATGATATTGGCAGCGTCAGCCATTTGCTGCTGTTTGTACACGTGAATTCTGGCGGAATATTGCTGACCGCACTTGACCAGTTTGGTTGCTGCGCGGGCATGTAGGCCACGTTGATTGGTAAGTGTTAGCGTTCTTTCTGGCACCCTGGTTCCCTTTCTCCGAGTGGTGTCATTAATGATGTATGCAGTATGCGTTTACTGAGCGCTAGGCGCCTGCTCTGCCAATGAAGCTTTATCAAGCGGCTCTGCTTGCGTGCCGCTTAACGTATATTGCAGGCCAAGCTCGCGATGGCGCAACTGTACTTCGCCTATTAACGGCGCAAGCTTTTGGGCCAGCTGCTCGGCGATATACACGGAGCGGTGCTGCCCGCCAGTACAGCCGATGGCCACGGTCATATAGCTACGCTGACTATTCTGATAAGCTGGCAGCCAACGTTCTAGCAAAGCCTGAATGTCGTTGCTCATATCTTCGACAATCGGATAGCCGCGCAGAAACGCAATAATCGTTGCGTCACGTCCTGTGTACTGACGTAGCGTTGGGTCCCAGTAGGGATTGGGCAGGCAGCGCACGTCAAACACCAAATCTGCATCCATGGGCACGCCGTGCTTGTAGCCAAACGATTCAAAGGTAAGCGTTAGCTGGTCTTTGTGCTGGTGGGCGACCTGATCGGCTATGCGCCGGCGCAAATCGTGTACCGATAAACGTGAGGTGTCTATCCTAAGATCGGCTAAGTCGCGTATCTCATTAAGCGTCTCTTCCTCTTTGGTGATCGCCTCTTCAAGCGTCATATGGCTATCACGCGTTAATGGGTGGCGTCGCCGTGTGGCAGAGTAGCGCTCAAGCAAAATACGCGCATCGGTGGTCAGATAGATGACCTGGCAGTCAATGGGGCGCTGACGCAGCTCATCAAGCAGCGTTGGCAATCTTTCCAGCGCCGTAGGCAAATTGCGCGCATCAATACTCACTGCTAGGTGCGTACGCCCGCCTTCTTCGCAAAGTTCATCTACCAGCGAGCCAAGCAACATTGCAGGCAGGTTGTCGATGGCATAGTAGCCAATATCTTCCAACGCCTGTAAAGCGATAGATTTACCGGACCCTGAGCGGCCGCTAATGATCACCAGTTGCATAATGGCTCTCTTTGCGTGCTTTGGTAAAAGCATGGATGTGAAAGCGAGAAGAGATGCCAAACGCTCTACAGGCTACGTTGCTGTCTGCTCACGAATTTTACTCATAAGCAAATCAAACAACTCACGCTGGCTATTGGTTTTTCGTAACGCTTGGCGTGTGCTGGCATCGTTCATAATGGTGGCTACCTGGCCCAAGAGCGACAGATGTGTATCATCGGCCTCTTCAGGTACCAGCAGCACAAATACGAGATCAACCGGATCACCGTCTATAGCGTCAAAATCAACGGGCTCTGATAGCTTTAGAAAACCTGCGATGGGCGTAGCGCAGTGAGGGCTACGTGCATGGGGAATGGCAACGCCGTTGCCGATCCCCGTGCTTCCAAGTCGTTCGCGACCAATCAGTCGGCTGAACACTTCTTGGCTGTCCAGGCTAGGTGTGTTTTGAGCGATAAAGGTGCTGAAAAACTCCAGCACCCTTTTTTTGCTGCCCCCAGGCACATCGTAAAGCACGCGCTCCGGGGGGAGGATAGTTTCCAACGTCATTGAGTTAACGCACGCCTGCGCCTTGGGCGCGAGCTTGTGCTTTTTCCTTATGCTTAACGAGTTGACGATCGATTTTATCGGCTAATGCGTCGATGGCTGCATACATATCGACATCTTCCGCATCGGCATGCAGGTCGGCGCCTGCTGCATGAAGGGTGCATGCCGCCTGCTGGCGCTCCTTCTCAATGGATAAGGTTACTTGTACCGTGGTGATATTGTCGTAATGGCGTTCGACGCGTTCAAGCTTTTCATTAACATAGTCACGCAAGGCGTCAGTCAGTTCTACGTGATGACCAGTGATGTTTACTTGCATTGACGTACTCCTTATCCATCGGACTGTATTTCGATTGTAACCCTTTTTACGGTGTTGCAAAGCCCTTGTCGCGAGTTTTGCTGTTTCTCTTGTACAAAACTGTCTCAAGACCTCCTAAAAGCCTACCTTAAGCGACGGCGTTCACTGGAGGATGGAATGCCCAATGACTCGCGGTATTTGGCCACAGTACGCCGTGCCACCGTAATACCTCCCTCTTCAAGCAGCGTGACCAAACGGCTGTCTGAGAGCGGTTTGCCAGGGGGTTCGTCCTGGATCAGCTTCTTGAGCCGGGCGCGAATCGCCGTGCTTGAGTGGCTGTCGCCCCCGTCTTGACCGCTGATCTGGCTTGAGAAAAAGTATTTAAGCTCAAAGACACCCCGTGGGGTATGAATATATTTCTGCGTTGTCACACGTGAAATGGTGGATTCATGCATTTCCACGGCTTCTGCAATATCCGCAAGAATCAAAGGCTTCATGGCCTCTTCACCTTGCTCTAAAAAGCCGATTTGACGGGTGATGATTTCGCGCCCTACGCGCAGCAGTGTATCGTTGCGGCTGGAGAGGCTTTTGATTAACCAGCGTGCTTCTTGCAAGTGCTCTTTTAAAAACTGGTTATCCTGGCTCTTGTCGGCACGCTTGATCAAGCTGGCGTAGTCGGGCTGGATGCGCAGGCGAGGCAGAGCTTCAGGGTTAAGCTCCAGGTGCCAGCCTTCATGATCGTGGCGTACCACCAGGTCAGGCGTGATATAGCTATCATCGGTCACCCCGTAAGCGCTACCGGGGCGTGGGTCCAGGCTGCGGATCAGGCCAATCACATCGTCTAGCTGCTCATCGTCCAGCCCTAGGCGGCGCTTGAGTAGCCGAATGTCATTTTTGCCGAGTGCTTCCAGAAACTGGCGTACCAGACGGCGCGCCGGGACAAGCAGGGGAGTGTCATCGGGCAGGGTAGCCAGTTGAAGCATCAGGCATTCGCGCAGGTCGCGGGCAAAAACGCCGGTCGGCTCAAACTGCTGCAAACGCATCAGAATGGTTTCCATCTCGCGCTGGCTAAGCGCTTCGATATTTTGAGCGCGCAACCCGTCGCGAATATCGTTTAAGGGCTGCGTCAGGTAGCCGTTGGCATCCAGCGCGTCGATCAAGCTTTCTGCAATCTGCTGTTCACGTGCGCTGAAGTCGGTCATGGCGAGCTGCCAAAGCAAATGACCGTGCAGGCTTTGTCCCGCTGCCTGGCGCTCAAAGTCAGGTCCCTCAGTGCTGCTGCCTGAGCTGCCTACATCCTGATAGGTGTCGGACCAGTCGCTATCAACGGAGAGTTCATTGGGTATGCTTTCCGCCCACTCCGCTTCCTGCGTTTCAACGGCTGCCTGCTCACCGAATTCATCTTCCTGTTCCAGCATCGGATTGGCATCCAGCGCCTGCTGAATTTCCTGACGCAGATCCAATGTGGATAACTGGAGCAGGGCAATGGCCTGCTGCAGCTGAGGTGTCATGGTCAGCTGCGTACCGATACGCAATTGGAGAGAAGCTTTCATGACCATCTGAGAACCACTCGTTACTCGGAAAGCTTTACCCTAGTGCGAGTCATGTTTATGTGCAAGTGCAATAAGCATGCCATTGATAATAATTCTGCTGCAGATCCCTGTTTAGCAGTGAACATAAATTTAAAGACGGAAATCAGCACCCAGGTAAACTTCTCTGACCTTCTGGTTATTGAGAATAGTCTCTGGGCTGCCGCCCGCGATGATATGACCATCGCCCACAATGTAAGCAATATCGCAGATATCCAGCGTTTCGCGCACGTTATGGTCAGTAATTAACACGCCGATATGGCGCTGCTTCAAGGCACGAATGATACTTTTAATTTCGCCGACGGAGATGGGGTCGACCCCGGCAAACGGCTCATCCAGCAGTATGAAGGCAGGCTCTGTGGCCAGTGAGCGGGCAATCTCGACCCGGCGCCGCTCGCCACCCGAAAGGCTCATGCCCAGGTTGTCGCGGATATGCGTAATATGGAAATCTTCAAGCAGCGCTTCGAGGCGTTGCTCGCGGCCAGCGCTATCTAGATCTTTGCGGGTTTCCAGGATCGCCATAATATTATCCGCCACCGACAGTTTGCGGAAAATAGAGGCTTCCTGGGGGAGATAGCCAATGCCTGCCATGGCACGTTCGTGCATGGGGGCGCGGGTCAAATCAAGCTCGTCGATACTTACGGTGCCCGCGTCAGACTTCACCAGGCCCACAATCATGTAAAACGAGGTGGTCTTGCCCGCACCGTTAGGGCCTAGAAGGCCCACAACGCTGCCTTGGGCTATCTCCAGGCTAATATCCTTGACCACACGGCGACGCTTGTAGCTTTTGGCCAAATGATTGGCGTAGAGGGTCTTGATTGGTGGTGATTCCACAGTAGCCATCGGCCACTCCTATTGCGCTGGCTGAAGTGTCATACGAATACGCTGCGGCTCACTGCCGCTCACATCTGAGCGTGCCTGCACTACTTCGCGATCAATAAAGTATTCCAGGCGACCTCCGGTGAACTTGTCGCCCGCCTGAGTCAATTCGGCCTGGTCAATCAGCTCGACGCGCCGTTCAGAGACGTGATAAATCACCCGTTTGCCCCAGCCTTCCATCGGCGTATCCTGGTCTTCCAGCTGGTTACGCAGGTAGGCGCGGTCACCCGTTGCAATCGCACGGGAAAGCTCACCCGCATCGTTACGGAAAATTTCAACGCGATCGCCGCGTAATTGCATATTACCCTGACGAATATTGACGTTGCCTGAATATACGGCCGTGCCCGCACGCTGGTCGAGGTCTAGACGGTCGGCCTCTACTTCAACCGGGGCTTGGCTTGTCTGGGCCGCCGCCGATAGCGGCACCGCAAGCGCAAAAAGCGCAGTGCGAATAAAAGCTTTCATAGCGACTCCTAAGGAGTTTGTGTCACGGGAGGATGGTGCCCGCGTACGTTATCGGTTAACCGGACCTGGCTATCATCAAGCCAGACGTCCATACGTGATGCACTCATGCGCTGGGGCGGCTGTTGCAGTAACGCTGGCGTCTCGCTCCAGGCGTGTCGCGTCAGGCCATCATAGCGCAATAAGTCCGTATCTAGCTGCCAGCCTTCTGACGGGGCGATAAGCCGAGCCTCGCCAGACAGCGTCAGTTCCTGAGTATCCGTATTAAGCTCGCCTTCGTTGGCATTGGCGAGCCACTCACGGTTGTCGCTGTCAAACAGAGTGGCTTCAGGCTGCGTCGCTTGGGCCATGGTGCTTTGGGGTATATATACCAGCAGCGGGGCGGCCAGCGACTGCTGAATGCGCCCCGACTCGCCAAACAGGGTGATCTCGGCATTTTCCAGCACGTGGCCAGGCTCTTCGGCCTGGGCCGCCGGATCAACTGACTGGTCTTGTGGGCCGCGCGGATCCAGCCATACCAGCAGACCCCCTAAAGCAATGACCAAGCCTGCGAGCCAGGCGCGTCTTTTAATCCGGCTAAACATTATGAGCGCCCGGGTAAATAGGTATCGAGTACAGCGTCCCAGTGGCCCTGCGCTTCGAGTAGCGTATCGCAGATTTCACGTACGGCGCCGTGGCCACCTAGGCGATCAGTAATCCAGTCGGCATGCGTATGCATATAATCTGGTGCATTGGGAACCGTAATGCCTATACCGGAGCGCTTGATCGGAGCAAGGTCGGGCAAATCATCACCGCAGTAGGCGACCTGGCTGAGATCCAGATTCAACTGTTGGCAAAGCTCTTTCAGCGTAGTGAGCTTATCCTCGCAGCCCTGATGCACATGGGCTATTCCCAGCGCCGATGCGCGCAGGCTTACCATGGGGGAATCGCGGCCGGTAATAAGGGCCACGTGAATGCCCACGCGTTTAAGCAGTTTCAAACCATGCCCATCCTGGGTATGGAATGCTTTGATCTCAACGCCGTCGGTCTGGAAGTAGAGGCGACCATCGGTGAGAACACCATCAACATCCAGGGCAAGCAGGCGCACATGGCGAAGCCGATCAAGCAGGGTGGTGGGGAGGGCCATAAAGGAATCCTTGTCAGAAAAATAATTAAATAACGCCGCTGGCAAGCAGATCATGCATATGCAGCGCGCCAATGGGCCGCTGTTGATCATCGACTACGGCTAGAGCGGTAATGCGGCTATCTTCCATAATGCGTACTGCTTCGGCGGCCAGTATGTCGGGGCTAATGCGTTTGCCGGGCCGCGTCATGACATCGTCTACTACCACCTCACGAAGGTCGTGAAACTGATCGAGGGTGCGACGTAAATCGCCATCGGTATAAACCCCTGCCAAGCGGCCTTCGCTATCCACCACGCAGGTAAAACCGAGTCCCTGGCGGGTAATTTCAAGCAGTGCATCACGCAGCGGGCTGCCAAGCGCTACCTGTGGCAAACGTATACCATCATGCATGAGATCTTTAACCCGCAATAAAAGCCGTTTGCCTAAGCTGCCGCCTGGATGAGATAACGCAAAATCATCGGCGGTGAAGCCGCGGGCTTCAAGCAAAGCAACGGCAAGGGCATCGCCTAGTGCTAGCGCCGCCGTGGTAGAGCTTGTCGGTGCCAGGTCAAGCGGGCAGGCCTCGCGCTCGACGCCGCTATCCAGGTGCGCATCGGCATGCTTGGCAAGCGTTGAGTTGGGCTTGCCGGTCATGCTGATCAGCGGTGTGCCCAGACGCTTCAGTAAGGGAAGCAGCGCGGTTACCTCAGCAGTTTCGCCGGAATTGGAAAGCGCCAGTACCACGTCGGTACGTGTAATCATGCCTAAGTCACCGTGGCTGGCTTCGCCGGGGTGAACAAAAAAAGCCGGCGTGCCCGTACTGGCAAGCGTCGCGGCAAGCTTTCCGGCAATATGCCCTGACTTGCCCATGCCGGTCACCACTACGCGGCCTTGACAGGCCAGCATTAGTTCACAGGCACGGTCAAAGCTCTCATCAAGCTTGGCCTGAAGGCCGCCGATTGCGGCCTGTTCAATTTGCAGCGTGCGCAAAGCGCTTTCACGCAGCAGGCTAAGGGTAGAGGAGGGTTGAGGCATGGAAATCTCGTTTTGATTGAAACGTTCTGAATGAAACATACAGCGACAAGCCCATAAGAATAACATTTAGTCACTGCGTATAAGCATAGCGTCTTGAAGGGTTTTTATGTCGCATTGGAACGTAGACTCGTCTGTTAGTGCCAATAGAGTTAAGATACGATGTTCGATAATATTTCGAAAACACTGTTTTTAAACTGTAGAATAGGCCAGAAGTACTACTGGCCCGCTCTGAACCAGCGATAATGGGAGTCAATCAACCCATGACAGACGTTCCCTTCATTGAAATTGAAGACGTGCACTTCTCGCGTGGGAGCCATGAGATTTTTCGCGGCATCAATATGGTGATCCCTCAGGGTAAAGTAACTGCGATCATGGGGCCTAGCGGCACGGGCAAAACCACGCTGCTTAAGTTGATAGGGGGACAGTTAACGCCTGAACGCGGGCGCATTCTAGTTGATGGCCAGGACGTGCACCGACTATCAAGAAAGGCGCTATTTACATTACGTAAGCGCATGGGAATGCTGTTTCAAAGCGGCGCGCTGTTTTCGGACCTGGATGTATTTGAAAACGTGGCTTTTCCGCTGCGCGTACACACTGATTTAACGGATGTCATGATCCGTGATCTGGTATTGCTCAAACTTGAGGCCGTTGGGTTGCGCGGTGCTCGTCATCTTACCCCTGCCGAGCTGTCTGGAGGGATGGCAAGACGCGTCGCCCTTGCCCGGGCAATTGCCCTCGACCCAGAGCTGATTCTTTATGATGAGCCTTTTGTCGGCCAGGACCCTATTTCAATGGGCGTGCTTGTGCAGTTAATCAAACGGCTTAATCAGGCGCTTGAGCTCACTTCGGTAGTGGTATCGCACGATATTAAAGAAACGTTGAGCATTGCTGATTACTTGTATCTTTTGGCCGACGGACAGGTGGTTGCCGAAGGGACGCCACACACCCTCAATGCCAACCAGGATCCGCGTGTCAGCCAGTTTGTACATGGCGAGCCTGATGGGCCGGTGCCGTTTCACTATCCCGCCGAGACGCTTTATCGCGATATTCTCGGTCAAGCTACCGCGACTAGGGCAGGGTAATGCACACAAGATTTCAACAAGGCGTCGATCAGATCGCCAGATTAGGGCGAAAAGGGTGCGACGTGATGGAGGCGTTAGGCCGTGCCGGTCTGTTTCTGGCCCAGTCAGCGGTGGGGGTGCCCTCCCGTGAAGGGTGGTATTTGTGGCTTCGCCAGATGCACTTTGTCGGTGTGCTCTCGCTCGCCATTGTCCTCGTTTCGGGGCTATTTATCGGCATGGTGCTGGCGCTGCAGGGCTACACTATTCTGGTTGATTTTGGCGCTGAGCAGGCGCTGGGGCAAATGGTGGCACTTTCACTGCTGCGCGAGCTGGCGCCGGTGGTCGCAGCACTGCTGTTCGCCGGGCGAGCAGGGTCGGCACTCACCGCTGAAATCGGCTTGATGAAGGCAACCGAGCAGCTGACCAGCATGGAAATGATTGGGGTAGACCCTTTGCGCCGGGTCATTGCACCCAGGCTCTGGGCCGGCTTTGTGGCGCTGCCGATTCTTACCGTAGGGTTTGGTGTAGTGGGTATCTGGGGCGGCTATCTAGTAGGGGTGGAGTGGTTGGGCGTCTTCGAAGGCTCTTACTGGAGCAATATGCAGGCCAGCGTCTCTTTTGTCAGCGATGTGGGTAACGGCATTATCAAGAGCTTGGTTTTCGCTGTGGTGGTCACCTGGATCGCTGTGTTCCAGGGATATGATCTGGTGCCTACGTCTGAAGGTATTTCGCGCGCTACCACGCGCACGGTGGTGTATTCGTCGCTTGCGGTGCTGGGGCTTGATTTTGTATTAACCGCCGTCATGTTCGGCGGTCTTTAAGGGGTGGAGTGATTTCATGAAGCGCAGTAAAACCATGGAGTTTGGTGTCGGCCTGTTTATGCTGGCGGGAATTGTCGGGCTGGTGTTTCTGGGCCTGCGTGTAAGTGGCTTAAGCCTTTCCGCCCCTTCTGAAACGTTCCGTCTGGAAGCTAACTTTGCCAATATCGGGGGGCTGAAGCCCCGTGCCCGGGTCACCATGGCAGGCGTTACGGTGGGGCGCGTAGAGTCGATTGATCTGGATACTGAATGGTATGACGCCAATGTCACGCTACGCTTGGATAATGACCTGGAAGGCCAGCTGTCCCAGGATACCACCGCGGCGATTCTCACTGCTGGCTTACTGGGCGAGCAGTATATCGGTTTAAGCGTAGGCGGTGACCCGGCAGTATTGGAAGATGGCGATACCATACGCGATACGCAGTCGGCGCTGGTGCTAGAAGAACTTATCCAGCAATTTGTATCCAATATGGCTAGTAACTAAACGTTAAGTAGAAGAGGTGAAGGTAATGCGAAAAACGACACTGCCGTTAATGCGTTGGCTGGTTGCTCTGATGGTGCTGGCATTGGCACTGCCGCTTCAGGCCCAGGCTCAATCACAGTCACCTGAAGCGATGGTTCGCGAAAACGTGGATGCGCTGATGGGTGAGATCGAAGGCAAAAAAGACTACTACGCAAGCAATATCGATGAGCTTGAAGCGCTGGTTGACGATAGCCTTGAAGATGTGGCGGATTTTCGCTACATCGGCGCAAGCGTGATGGGTAGCTACTTTCGTAACGCGACACCTGAGCAGCGCAGCCGCTTTGCGGATGTTTTCCGTCAAACCTTGATTGATACTTACACGCGCGGTTTGGTGACCTTTGATTATCAGGATCTGCGCGTACTGGATAATCAGCGCAGCCAACGCTATGAAGACCAGGCCAGCGTGGATATGGAAGTGGTGGCCACCAATGGTCAGGTTTATCCGGTTAGCTACAGCCTGCGCCTTTCAGGCGGTGACTGGCGTGTAGTAAACGTGATCGTCAACGGTATTAACTTGGGCTTGACCTTCCGTAACCAGTTTGATCAGGCAATGCGCGAAAACAATCGTGATTACGACGCGGTTATTCGTGCCTGGGCGCCTGAAATTGGCGTAGACGAGTTAGAGCAAGGGGGCGATGCGTGACGCTGTTGCTGTCACAGTCACAGGTAAGCCTTAAGGTAGAGCAGGGCACGCTATATGTGGCCGGCGATGCCGGTATGGCAACGGCGGCTGAGCTTGCCGCCGTTGGCAGCAAGTGGCTAAAGGCTACTGAGTTAAACGCAGTGGCGCTTGATTTTAGCGGCGTTCAAAAAGCCAGTAGTGCCGTCGTCAGCGTGCTATTTGAGTGGCTACGCACCTGTCAGGCATGCGAGATCACGGTTAGCGGCGTAATGCTTTCTGCACCGCTTGAGCGTTTAGCCGCTTTGTCTGAAGTTGAAGCATTGATTCATTCGCCGACCCTCGCCCGTTAGGGTTGGCACCCTTGGCATCGCCAAGCGTGTCGCTTTTCTTTATTATGTTGCCCTATTAGCATTATTCACACTGACCCGAAGGAGTTTCCTGTCTCATGCAACCCAATGAGGTAAAAGCGCTGCTTGAATCCCGTGTCGACGGATGTGAGTTCCATATCCAGGGCGAAGGCTGTAATTTCCAAGTGATTGCGGTTGGTGAAGCCTTTGAAGGTCTCTCTCCGGTTAAGCGTCAGCAATTGGTTTACGCAGCGCTCAGTGATGAGATCGCTTCAGGCGCTCTGCACGCCATTAGCATTAAGACGTTTACTCCGACGCAGTGGTCCACTGCGTCGGAAAACGCCCAGTAACGGCGGCTGCATGGATAAGTTAATTATTACCGGCAACGGATCGGTCGACGGTGAAGTCTGGGTAAGCGGTGCCAAAAATGCCGCGCTGCCTATTTTATGTGCCACCCTCTTGGCGGATGGCCCGGTAGTCATTGGTAACCTGCCGCATCTTCAGGATATCACTACCACGCTTGAACTATTGGGCCGCATGGGCGTTGAGCCCGTCATGGGTGAAAAGCTCAGCATTCAGCTGGATGGCTCGCAAGTGACGCATTGCCACGCGCCTTATGAGCTGGTCAAGAAGATGCGCGCCTCTATTCTGGTATTGGGTCCGCTGCTTGCTCATTTTGGCGAGGCGGATGTATCGCTGCCCGGCGGCTGCGCGATCGGTTCGCGTCCGGTTGATCTGCATATTCGTGGCCTTGAAGCCATGGGTGCTGATATTCGTGTTGAGAGCGGGTATATCCGTGCTCGTGTTGATGGTCGCTTAAAAGGCGCCACGATCTTCTTCGATACGGTGACGGTCACGGGGACTGAAAACCTGCTGATGGCGGCAACGCTTGCCGAGGGCAAAACCGTTCTTGAGAACGCTGCTCGCGAGCCGGAAATTGTCGACCTTGCTGAGTGCCTGATCAAAATGGGTGCCAATATCCGTGGTCACGGTACTGATACGATTGTGATTGAAGGTGTCGAGAAGCTTCATGGTTGCCACCATGACGTGATGCCGGATCGCATCGAAACCGGTACTTTCCTGGTTGCTGCCGCCATGACTGGCGGGCGAGTAAAGGTAAAGCGTACGCGAGCGGATATTCTCGATGCGGTGCTTGCCAAGCTTGAGGAGGCGGGTGCCGAGATCACCACCGGTGATGATTGGATCGCTCTGGATATGCATGGCAAGCGGCCAAAAGCCGTCAATATACGCACCGCGCCTTATCCGGCTTTCCCAACCGACATGCAGGCGCAGTTCGTTGCCATGAATGCGGTGGCCACTGGGCACTCGCGGGTGGTGGAAACCATCTTCGAAAACCGCTTTATGCACGTGCAAGAGCTTAACCGCATGGGGGCGGATATCACACTGGAAGGCAACACTGCGCTAATCAATGGCGTAGAAAAGCTTTCCGGTGCTCCCGTGATGGCTACTGATCTGCGCGCCTCAGCCTCTCTGGTGATCGCGGCGATGATGGCGGAAGGCGAAACGCTGGTCGACCGTATCTACCATATTGATCGTGGCTACGAGTGTATCGAAGAGAAATTGCAGCTGCTGGGTGCACGCATTCGCCGTATTCCTGGCTAAGCCATGCTATTAACCATTGGCCAATACAATGAGTAAGCAACTAATTTTAGCCCTTTCCAAAGGGCGCATTTTGGATGAAACGCTACCACTGCTCGCCGATGCAGGTATTACGCCAGCGGAAGATTTAGGCAAGAGTCGTAAGCTGCTGTTTGACACCAATCTGCCTGATGTAAAGCTGGTAGTCATTCGGGCAACCGACGTGCCTACCTATGTACAGCTGGGTGCTGCTGACCTGGGTATTGCGGGTAAAGACGTTCTTCTGGAGCATGGCGCCGAAGGCCTGTATGAGCCGTTGGATTTGGAAATTGCCCGCTGCAAGCTGATGACGGCGGGCGTTACCGGACAGCAGCCAGCGCTTGCGCGCCGACGCGTTGCGACCAAGTTTGTCGATATTGCCCGACGTTACTATGCCGAGCAGGGTATTCAGGCCGAAGTCATCAAGCTTTACGGTGCGATGGAGCTGGCGCCTTTGATGAACTTGGCCGATGAAATCGTGGATATTGTGGATACCGGCAATACGCTGCGTGCCAATGGCATGGAGCCGCGTGAGCTGATTGCCCATATCAGTACGCGCTTGGTGGTTAATAAGGCCGCCATGACCATGAAGCACGAGCGTATCAAGCCACTGTTGGCACGCTTGGATAGCGCAGTTAAAAAGCGCCAGGCCCTCGCAACTGAATGATCCGGGAGAGTTTATGAGCACTATGTCTTCAGCCAGTACGGCTACTATATCCCGGCTCTCAACGCTTGATGCCACGTTTGATCAGCACCTGGGGGCGCTCCTGGATTGGGAGGGCGTCTCGGATTCGGCGGTTCAGTCACGTGTTGATGAAATTTTGAGCGATGTTAAGCAACGTGGCGACGCCGCAGTGATTGAGGCGACCAATCGCTTTGACCGGCTATCGGTTGAAGGGATGGAAGAGCTGCGCTTAAAGCCCGAGCAGCTAAAACAGGCCTTCGATAACCTGCCTGCTGAGCAACGCGATGCGCTTGCCAGCGCCGCTGAGCGTATAAGGCTTTATCACGAACGCCAAAAACCCACGTCCTGGCAGTATGAGGAAGCCGACGGCACCGTGCTTGGCCAGCAGGTAACCGCGCTTGATCGGGCGGGTATCTACGTGCCGGGTGGCAAGGCTGCCTATCCATCGTCTGTATTGATGAATGCGATCCCGGCGCACGTGGCTGGCGTTCGTGAAATCGTCATGGTGGTGCCTACGCCGGATGGTGTTGTGAACGAGCTGGTTTTGGCGGCCGCTCACCTGGCAGGTGTTGACTATGTCTTCACCATCGGCGGCGCCCAGGCTATCGCCGCGATGGCATACGGTACCGAGACCGTGCCGAGAGTGGACAAGATTGTAGGCCCCGGCAATATTTATGTTGCCACGGCAAAGCGCGCGGTATTCGGGCAAGTGGGCATCGATATGATCGCGGGACCTTCAGAAATTCTGGTGGTGTCCGACGGGCAAACCGATCCTGACTGGCTGGCGATGGATCTGTTTTCTCAGGCAGAGCATGACGAGGATGCTCAGGCAATTCTGGTGAGCTGGGATAGCGCGCATCTGGATGCGGTAGCGGCCTCCATTGAGCGCCTGCTGCCTACTCTGGATCGCGAAGGCATTGTGCGTGAGTCATTGAGCCGCCGCGGCGCGCTGATTCTTTGCCAGGATAAAGCCGACGCGATTGCCATGATTAACCGTATTGCGCCAGAGCACTTGGAGCTTTCTGTCGAAGCGCCCGATACATGGTTGGGCGAGGTTCGTCATGCGGGTGCCATCTTTATGGGGCGCTACACGGCAGAGGCGCTCGGCGATTACTGTGCAGGTCCTAACCATGTTCTGCCCACGTCGGGCACAGCGCGCTTCTCATCGCCTCTGGGTGTCTACGACTTTCAGAAGCGCTCTTCGATTATTCACTGTTCAAGTGAAGGCGCTTCAGAGCTTGGCAAGGTTGCCTCTGTTTTGGCGCGTGGAGAGTCGCTGACCGCACATGCGCGGTCAGCTGAGTACCGTATCCGCAACTGAGCTATCCATAGCTGAGGTATTTGCGTCAGGCGAGCCTCAGGAGTCACTGGGTCGCTCGCCTGCCGGCGCATCATTGATAATCGGGCGTTCGCCCACTTCAAGCGTTACGTCTATCCGCTCGCCGCTACGTACTATGGTGAGCGGTAACGATGTACCGGGTTCGATGGAGGCAATGTTGCTCATGGTGGCGCGGGCATCCAGAACGGTTTTTCCGTCAACCGACAGCAAAATATCGCCGGGCTGAAGGCCTGCTTTATCTGCCGGGCCGCCACTGACGACGCCTGCCACAATAACCCCTTGAGGGGTGCGTAATCCAAACGAGGCGGCCAGTTCCCGGGATAGCGCCTGCGCTTCGATGCCCAGCCAGCCACGAATAACCCGACCTTGAGTTACCAGTTCATCTAAAATGCTGTGTGCAAGGTTGGCGGGGATCGCAAAGCCGATACCTTGAGAGCCGCCCGAGCGGGAAAATATCGCAGTATTGATACCCACCAGTGCCCCGTCGGGGTTGACCAGTGCGCCGCCGGAATTACCGGGATTGATCGCCGCATCGGTCTGAATAAAGTCTTCGTAGGCATTTAGTCCTAAATGGCTTCGCCCCGTGGCGCTAATAATGCCCATGGTTACGGTTTGGCCAACGCCAAAGGGATTACCGATCGCCAGTGCCACATCACCCACGGCGACATCTTCTGAGTCAGCCATTTCAATAACCGGTAGGTCTTCAAGATTGATACGCAGAACGGCCAAATCGCTTTCTGGGTCGGTGCCGATGACTTCGGCAAGGGTTTCGCGGCCATCGCGTAGCGCGACCTGGATCTCGTCTGCGCCATTAATGACGTGATGGTTGGTCAATACATAGCCATCGTGGCTGATGATAACCCCTGACCCGAGGCTTGAGAGCATACGCTGGTGCGTCGTAGCGTCATCGCCATTAAAAAATTGCTGGAAGAAAGGATCCGACATCAAGGGGTGCTGGTCACGCTCGACAATGCGCGACGAGTAAACGTTAACCACCGCAGGGGCGGCCTGATTGACCGCGTGTGAATAGCTGGCCGGGCCCTGGTCGCGGGAAAGGGGCGCTGCCTGGCGAACTTCGGGCGCCGGACGGCTGCTTGCCTGCTCGCTTGCGGTGACTAGCGGCGAGGCGGGTGTCTGCGCAGGTGCGGGCGCATTATTAAATGGATTGGGTATGTGCTCTGGAAATGCAAATAAAAGCAGGGCAGCGAGCAGTACCCCGGTCAAAATAGGCCATACATAAGGCAGCACAAAGCGGTGCATGCAAAAATTCCTCAGCGGGTAGTGGTCTTATCAAATGTGAGGTTCGCGATAACACGAAGCGAGTTTTACTATGGCATGATGGTAACACTTTCTAGCTTAGTTCCTCACGGTAGTCAGAGAATCATTAAAGGAGTCTTTGTGACCCATCGCGATCAGATAGTAGCCGCTTGCGACCATCAGTTGCGGGCTTCGACATTTAAGGATTTTACCATCAATGGTTTGCAGGTGGCCGGACGCGAGCAGGTGAGTCGCGTGATGACGGGCGTCACTGCTTGCCAGGCGCTATTGGATGAAGCTGTCGCTTGGCAGGCCGATATGGTCTTGGTTCACCATGGCTATTTTTGGAAAAATGAACCGGTCGCGATTACCGGCATGAAATATAAGCGCATCAAAACACTGATGGATCATGAGATTAACTTGCTTGCCTATCACTTGCCGCTTGATGCACACAGTGAAATGGGTAACAACGCAGAGCTTGCCAGACGTTTAGGCTGGAAAGTGGAGGGCTGTCTGGACGGTGAGTTGGGCGAGGGATTTCTCTGGTCGGGGCGCTTGCCTCAGGCACAGCGTATTCACACCCTGGCGGTTCAGATAGCTGGTACGTTGCATCGTTCTCCGCTGGTGATTGAGGCGGATAATGACAACGATATTGAGCGAATTGCGTGGTGTACAGGCGGGGCGCAGGACATGATTACGGCTGCTTATGACGCCGGTGCCCAGGCCTTTATATCAGGGGAGATTTCCGAGCGGACGACTCATCTGGCGCGCGAGTTGGGCATTCACTATATTGCCGCGGGGCATCATGCCACCGAGCGTTACGGCGTTCAGGCGCTGGGGGAGTGGTTGGCTGCTGAGCACGGGATTGAGCACCGCTTTGTCGATATAGATAACCCCGCCTGACCATGCGACAGGGGGCGGGCAGCCTTCATCGCTGCCCGCCCTTCGCTTAATAAGCAGCGCTGGCTTAATAGCGGGGTGGTTGAGGGGCGTTCGTGTTCGTGGCGCTATCTTTTAGGCCGAAATTCTCTGATAGCGTGCCGTTTTTGCCATCGGCATAGTCGCGAGGCGTCGTTAGCGGGCTATCTGAAGCCTGGCTGGCAGTTGGTTGGTGTATCGGCTGGCGCTCTTTGAGCTCAGGCGGGGTGCTGCTGCCTAGGTGCCACTCCTCGGCATCCTCTCTGATCTGGTGTTCAAGCTGGTCGGCCTCGGACCGAATGCTGTCCAGGCGTTGAAAAACGCCGGTGAGATGGCCGCCCATCCCTTTCTTGAGCTCGGCAATTTGATGTTCTCGTTCCAGCAGTGTTTGGCGCAAGGAGGCATTGTTACGCTCTCCTTTACTGAACAAACGGTAGCATCCTAAACCGATGATGAAGCCGATAATGATGCCAACAATGGCAAAGGTATAAGGCGAGCTTGCTTCCACAGTTTTCTCCCTGACGCTTGATGCGCTCCGCCAATGTAAGGTGAGCGGTTTGCGAACGAACAATCTTCATTATAAGCGTCGATTGGTTGGTTAGGTCAATCCAACCATGCGCTTAGAGTGTTCGCCGCGTATAATCACCCCTTTTTGAAGGGCGGTCGGTCGCATCGTCAACACCGTCGTAATACGTTTTGGAGGCGATTAAATGCCATCTACTTCTGCAGATAAAAAGGTGAGTCCGTCATCTCGACCAACGCCGATCGAGCGCTATCGCGCTGATTTAACGCGCGAAGACTTTCAGTATGATGCGGCTCAGGAGTCGGCAGTCAAACATCTGCAGCGGCTTTATGACGATTTGATCGCCGCGCCGACTACCGTGCCTAAAACGGTGATCGCCAACAGAGGACTCAAGGCCAAGATGGCGGGCCTGTTTGGTAAATCAGCGTCTTCAGGCGAGCCAGCCTTGCCTCAGGTGCGTGGCCTGTATTTCTGGGGTGGCGTGGGGCGCGGCAAAACGTATCTAGTGGATACCTTTTATGAGGCGCTACCTTTTCCCGAAAAGATGCGCACCCACTTCCATCGGTTTATGCAGCGGGTTCACAATGAGCTGACCCACTATAAAGGCGAAAAAAATCCGCTTACCTTAATTGCCGGTAAGTTCGCCTCGGAAGCGCGAGTGATCTGCTTTGATGAGTTTTTTGTCAAAGACATTACCGATGCCATGATTCTGGCGAATTTAATGGAAGCGTTGTTTGAACGTGGGGTTGTGCTGGTCGCTACGTCCAATATCGTACCCGATGACCTTTATAAGGATGGTCTGCAGCGGGCGCGCTTCCTGCCTGCTATCGACTTGGTCAAGCGCCACTGCGATGTCGTTAACGTTGATTCCGGCGTGGACTACCGGCTGCGTGCGCTTGAACGCGCTGAAATTTTTCACTCGCCGCTGGATAAGGCGGCAGAGCTGGAGCTTGCGCGCAGTTTTCGGGAGATCGCCGGGCAGGAAGGTGAGGCAGATGCCCCGCTGGAAATTAATCACCGGGTGCTTAAAACCCGTAGGCTTCAGGAAAATGTCGCGTGGTTCGAGTTTTTGGAACTGTGCGACGGGCCGCGTAGCCAGAACGACTATATCGAGCTTGCGCGAGGTTTTAATGCCGTGCTGGTGTCCAACGTCACGCCAATGGATGCAAAGCATGATGATCAGGCGCGTCGGTTTATCAACATGGTCGACGAATTTTATGACCGTGGCGTAAAGCTTTTAATGTCCGCAGAAGTACCTATTGAGTCGCTTTATAGTGGCGGTAAGCTAACCTTTGAGTTTCAACGCACGCTGTCGCGGCTTCAGGAGATGCAGTCGCGCGAATATCTGGCGTTGCCCCATAAGCCTTGATCCCATAAGCCTTGATAGAACGCTATGGCTGTTTTGCCGAAGCGGCAGGGTAGAGAAAAAACATCGATAGGCCTTAACTTGTCGAGTGTCTTACTGTAGAATGCCGCCTCGCTGCATGTTGCTAAGGTAATTTCCTGGCAACCAAAAAAAATAGGGATGGTGCTTCACCGCTTGGCGGTGGTAGTCACCCAACACACTTAATCTGGTGATTTCATCCATGAAGACGTTCAGTGCTAAGCCGCAGTCCGTCCAGCGCGACTGGTATGTAGTCGACGCCACGGACAAAACGCTCGGTCGTCTGGCAACCGAGATTGCTCGCCGCCTGCGTGGCAAGCATAAGCCCGAATTTACCCCTCACGTTGATACTGGCGACTACATCGTTGTGATTAACGCCGAGAAAGTCCATGTAACTGGCAACAAGGCGAAGGCTAAGACCTATTACCGCCATACCGGTTACCCGGGCGGTCTGCGTTCCATGACGTTTGACAAAATGCTTGATCATGCGCCCGAGCGCATCATTGAGTTCGCCGTTAAAGGTATGCTGCCGAAAGGTCCGCTGGGTCGTGCCATGTATACCAAGTTAAAAGTGTACGCCGGTGCCGAGCATCCGCATGCTGCTCAACAGCCGCTTGAACTGAACATCTGAGGAAATCTTCGCCATGACACAGCAGTATTACGGTACCGGGCGCCGCAAGACTTCCACCGCTCGCGTGTTTATGAAGCCGGGCTCTGGCAAAATCACCGTTAACGATAAAGACCTCGACCTGTATTTCGGTCGTGTGACTGGTCGTATGGTGGTTCGTCAGCCGCTTGAGTTGACTGAGACGCTGAACCAGTTTGACCTGTTCATCACTGTCGCTGGCGGTGGTGGCTCCTCTCAAGCAGGTGCTATTCGTCACGGTATTACTCGCGCCCTGATGAACTACAACGAAGACCTGCGTCCTGCGCTACGTGCCGCTGGCTACGTTACGCGTGATGCTCGTCAAGTTGAGCGTAAGAAAGTCGGCCTGCGCAAAGCACGTCGTCGTCCGCAGTTCTCCAAGCGTTAATTTTCCAACGCTGTGCGGCAAAACGCCCAGGCCACCGGCCTGGGCGTTTTTTATTGTAAAATCAAAATCCCTATGGCTTGGGCGTTATGCTATTTTGCTGTCTTTAAAGCAGTGAGTGGCAACCTTTCTGTGTGTCGCATCCAACACTCTGCACGCTTATTGTTAAGCGTTAATTTATAGTCACATGTTTATAGCCACATGAAGATTTGAATGGGAGAAGTCCCGTATGGCAGACCACGGCGTTAATAAAGGTCGACGACGTTTCCTTGTCGGGGCTACTTCCGTTATGGGGGCGGTGGGTGTTATCGGCGTGGCCGTTCCATTTGTGGCTTCGTGGAAGCCGAGCGCGCGAGCGCGTGCGGCGGGTGCGCCGGTTCAGGCTGATATATCCAAGCTGCGCCCAGGGCAGCGTATGACCGTTGAGTGGCGGGGGCGGCCGATATGGATCATTCGCCGTACGTCTGAAATGATCGCGCGTACGCAGGCGCTGCCGGCGGATTATCTGGCAGATCCTGATTCACGCCAGCCGCAGCAGCCTGCTTACGTGCAAGGGGAGCTCCGTTCGCTCAGGCCTGAGGTCGGCGTGCTGGTTGGCCTGTGTACGCATTTTGGCTGCTCGCCGCTGTATCGCCCCGAGCCTGATGCTCAGGCGGGTGATGATCACTGGCCTGGAGGGTTCTTCTGTCCTTGCCATAGCTCGCGGTTTGATTTGGCCGGGCGTGTGTATGCAAGCATGCCCGCGCCAATCAATCTGGAGGTGCCGCCTTATCATTATCTAAGCGAGCATATTATCGTAGTGGGTGAGGATCAGGAGGCGGGTTGATGGCGTCGCAGGACAAGACAGGCGGTGGTTTTATGAAATGGCTGGACACGCGCTTTCCGGCAAGCAGGCTATGGCGCGACCATCTCGCCAGTTACTACGTTCCTAAAAACCTTAATGTCTGGTATGTGTTTGGCTCGCTTGCTCTGTTGGTGTTGGTTAATCAGCTGTTAACCGGCATCTGGCTAACCATGAGCTATAGTCCGACTGCCGAAGGGGCCTTCGCGTCCATTGAGTACATTATGCGTGACGTGGAGTGGGGATGGCTGATCCGTCATATGCATACCACCGGCGCCTCAGCGCTGTTTATCGTTGTCTATCTGCATATGTTTCGTGGGCTTCTGTACGGCTCATACAAGGCGCCGCGCGAGCTTGTGTGGGTGTTTGGAATGGCCTTGTATCTGGTGCTGATGGCTGAGGCGTTTATGGGCTATCTGCTGCCTTGGGGGCAGATGTCCTACTGGGGGGCGCAGGTAATTACATCGCTATTCTCGGCGATTCCAGGTATCGGAGAGGGGCTTGCTCAGTGGGTGCGTGGCGATTACCTGGTATCGGGTGTTACCTTGAATCGTTTTTTTGCGTTACATGTCGTCGCCTTGCCGCTGGTTATTCTGGGCCTGGTAGTGCTGCATATTGTGGCGCTGCATGAAGTAGGGTCGAATAACCCCGACGGTATTGATATTCGAATGCGCATCGACGATGCGGGTAAACCGCTGGATGGTATCCCATTTCATCCGTATTATACCGTCAAGGATTTACTTGGCGTGGCGATCTTCTTGTGCGTTTTTTGTGGGGTTATTTTTTATTTTCCAGAAGGCGGCGGTTATTTTATTGAGCAGCCAAACTTTGAGCCGGCCAATCCGCTGCAAACGCCTGATCATATTGCGCCGGTTTGGTACTTCACGCCCTTTTACGCCATTTTGCGTGCGATCAACTTTTCAATATTTGGTTTGGACGCCAGGTTTCTGGGCGTCGTTTTCATGGGCGGCGCCATTGCAGTACTTTTTGTTGTGCCGTGGTTGGATCGTAGCCCAGTTCGTTCCATGCGCTACAAGGGCTGGCTATCAAAGCTAATGTTGGGGCTGTTTGGGGTAAGTTTTGTCGCTTTGGGTGTGCTGGGTATGTTGCCATCCACGCCTGTGCGAACGCACTTGGCGCAACTGTTTACCGCGACTTACTTTGCCTATTTTCTGTTCATGCCTATTTATACCCGTTTGGAAAAAACCAAACCTGTGCCCGAAAGGGTGACCGGCTGATGAAGCATCTATGGATAGCAGTATACTTTTTGCTAATGCCCATAATAGCAGTAGGCGGGCAGGGCGAGCGCGAATTACGCTCGGGGGCGCCTGACTTGCAGGATCAGGCGTCACTACAGAATGGCCTAAAGCTTTACGTCAATTATTGCTTGGGTTGCCATACGCTGAGCTATCAGCGATTTTCACGCACAGCCAATGATCTGGATATTCCTCAGGCGCTGATGGAGGAGGCCGTCATGTTTTCATCGGCGGCCGACTTTAATGACCCTATGCATAATGCCTTGAGGGCGGAAGAAGCAGCGCAGTGGTGGGGCGTTGCACCGCCGGATTTGTCGCTGACGGTACGTCTGCGGGGGGCTGACTGGGTGAATGCTTATCTGCTGGGGTTTTATCAAGACTCTAGTCGTCCGAATGGCGTCAATAATACGCTGTTTGACTCAGTGGCCATGCCCAATGTGCTTGAGCCGCTTCAGGGGGTACAGGTGCTGGATTGCTCTAAAGCTGAGCAGCAAGGATGCGATCGCTTGAAAGTGATAACACCTGGGGTGATGGCGCCCGATGAGTTTGAAAGTGCGGTATACGATATTACTAATTTCTTAGCCTATGTTAGTGAACCTTATCGACTGAAAGCTCAAGCTGTGGCGCCTAAGATTATGATTTTTTTATTTATTTTTAGCGTCATTGTCTACTTTCTTAAGCGTGAGTACTGGAAAGATGTGTATTGACGTGGTTGGACGTAAATAAGTTGGCAGCATAAGCCATGCTTATGTTGTTTTGATGTCAAGCAGTAACCCAAAACGGGCTGCCTTACCATAAGGTGGCTTTGGCGTGTTATTATCCATAATTGTTTTGATGCGAGGATGCTTTCATGGGTGTTGTGGCCAAGCGGTCGTCGATGATTTTTTACTCAGGTAGTGATGATCATTTCAGTCATCGCGTGCGCATTGTGCTGGCTGAGAAGGGGGTGGCTGTTGATATCGTTGATGTTAACGTGGAACAACCACCTGAAGATTTAGCAGACCTCAACCCGTATAATAGCGTACCTACGCTTTTAGATCGTGATTTAGTGCTTTATGAGTCTAAGGTCATGATGGAGTATCTGGATGAGCGTTTTCCGCATCCTCCTTTACTCCCTGTTTATCCTGTTGCCCGTGCGCAAAGCCGTTTGTGGATGCACCGTATTGAGCGTGAATGGTGCCCCATGGTCGACCAGATTCGCAGTGGCGGGAAAAAAGAAGCTGAAAAAGCGCGTAAAGAGCTACGTGAAAGCCTGATTGGTATTTCGCCTATTTTTGAAGATATGCCCTTCTTTATGAGCGAAGAATTCACGTTAGTAGATTGTTGCCTTGCACCGATCTTGTGGCGCCTTCCCGACTTGAATATCGAATTGCCTGAAAAACAGGTAAAACCACTGTTAAGTTACATGTCGCGAGTATTTGAGCGGGAAGCGTTCAAAGCATCCTTGAATGAGCATGAAAAAGAGATGCGTGCTTGAATTTACATGGCCCCGTCGCCTGAGAAAGGCCGGGGTCTTACTTGTTAGGAGGAGGGAGTCTTATGAAGTCGAGTCGCCCCTATCTCGCCCGAGCGCTCTATGAGTGGCTGTTGGATAATGAGTTGACGCCCTATTTGGTCGTTGATGCGACGCAAGCCGGGGTCGAGGTGCCGCGTCAGTTTGTGCAAAATGGTCAGATTGTCTTGAACGTAGCGCCGACGGCTGTGCGCGATCTGTTTATGGAAAATCAAGCCATCAGTTTCAATGCCCGCTTTGGTGGCCAGCCAATGCAGGTGATGGTGCCGATTCCGGCGCTTATCGCTATCTATGCGCGTGAGAACGGTGTGGGCATGGTCTTTGGTCATGAGCCGGAATTGGGTGAAACGACGGATGATGAGGAGGCTTTATTTAATGAAGCACCCGATGCGCCTTCCAAGCCTGAGCTATCTGTGACGGATCCGGTGCCTGAAAGCGAGCTTGATGATGTTTCTGAATCATCATCGGCGCCTTCAAAGCCCAAGAAAAAACCGACGCTTCGGGTGGTTAAATAACTAAGCATCGTGATTGACCTGGTCATAAAAAAACCTCGCACAGACAATGTGCGAGGTTTTTTTTGACTAGCGCTGAGCGTTTAGTCGATATATTCAAATACCTTGACGATTCGCTGAATTCCGCCGACCGATGACGCGGCGTTGACTATCCGGTCGGCTTCTTCGTGAGTCACCATGCCCATCAGGTAGACGCTGGCATTTTCAGTCGTCACCTTGAGCTTGGATGAATCGATGCGATCGTTGGTCGCCAGTGTGCTCACCACGTTGGTGGTTAACCAGGTATCTGTCAGGCGTTGGCTGGCCGGAAGGCGAGCGGCGATGGTGAGTTCGTTATGCACTTGATTAACGCCGCGCAAGTTGCGTGCAACATCGCCGGCTTTCGTGCGAAGCTCTTCGCTGGGCACCTGGCCCACTAATAACAGCGAGCCGTTGTAACTGTGCGCGCGAATGCGGGCATCGCCCAGGCGTGCATCGGCGCGATCCAGCGCACGTTCAGCCTCACGCTCAATGGTGGCGTCCACTGCTTGCACGTCATCACTGCGTTGGCCGTAGTTGGACGGGTTTGACGCAGTATTGGTCGCACAGCCGCTAATAAGTGCAGCAGATAACAGGGTCGCGACCAGCAGCTGGCGAGTAGAAAAACGTATGGCCATGGTGAATGACTCCTTATCTTAATGAAAGTAATAAGAGGTGAGGCGACGAGTTATGCCGCGCTGCCGAACAGCTGCTCATCAATAAGATCGCACAAGCAGTGAATGACCAGTAAATGAACCTCTTGAATTCTTGCCGTTGATGTCGCGGGAACGCGAATCTCGCAATCATCCTGACCAAGTAGAGAGGCCATATTACCACCATCGCGCCCGGTCAGAGCCACCACGGTCATTTCCCGATCATGAGCGGCCTGGATCGCTTGCACGATGTTCGCGGAATTGCCGCTTGTTGAGATCGCAAGCAGAATATCGCCGGGCTGGCCCAATGCGCGGATCTGCTTGGAGAACACCTCGTTATAGCTATAGTCGTTAGCGATAGAGGTTAGCGTTGAAGTGTCGGTGGTTAATGCCAGGGCCGGCAGGCTGGGGCGTTCACGCTCAAATCGATTAAGCAGCTCCGACGAAAAGTGCTGACTGTCACCGGCGCTACCGCCATTGCCACAGGCAAGAATCTTTCCTTCACTCACTAAGCACTGCACCATCATTTGGCTGGCAACTTCGATAAACGGTGGCAGTACTTCGCTAGCATAGGTTTTCGTATCAATGCTGGCGTTAAAGTGGTCAAGAATACGCGATTGAAAATCCATTAGGGCTTCCTAGTTAAAATAGAATCAGTAGGCATCAAAAGCCGCTTTTTCCCAGTGGAACTCAAGGTTGGGCGGCGCGCCAGTAATAGCAAGAATATCAAAGCGGCAGGGAGATGTAAGGCCGTATTTGCCAATATATAGCTGGGCCGCACGTATCAGGCGCTGCCGTTTTGTAGCCGTTATGGTTTCCAACGGGTGGCCGTAGCGGGTGGTTACCCTATGTTTGACCTCTACAAACACCAACGTGCTGCCGTCACGCATCACGATATCCAGCTCGCCACCTTTGACATGGTGGTTTTGAGCCACAAGCGTCAAGCCCTTCTGCTGCAGCCATTGAGCGGCTAACTGCTCAATGGCTGCACCGCGCTTGCGCGCCGTTTGGGCGTTATTCATTACCGCTGGTTTGACTCGGGATCAAGATGGGAGAAGGCGTGCCATTTTGGAACTTGGCCCACGGCAATTCGCGGTATATACGACCGTCGCCGGTTAGGTAGAGCGTACCAGTGCTGCCGCGCATGCCGTCAAGCGAGGCGATATCCGATAGGTGAGTCGCGATTTCATAAGCATCCACGCCCATGGCCATCAGGCGGAACATGGACGCATCGGCTTCTTCGCTCAAGCGTTGATAGGTGGGGTAAAAGGGCAGTATTTCTTCGCCACCCACCGCAGCATCAGGAATTTGCCAAGGGATATCCACGAACATAACATCGTTTAGATCCTGGTCGCGGCGCGTTTGCAAACGGCCTTCATGCAGGTGTGAGGTTGCATAGATAGGTAGGTTGGGCGCGTAGTAGTAATCCAGTGTGGGCGGTACCTGGCGTGCGTAGTCGGGCAGCGCGAGCAGGAAAAGAGCGTCGATGCTGCCAAGCTGGGCGCGCTCGCCACTCACATTCAGGGCCGTTTTTACGGCATTGGCGACCGGACTTTCGGGGTTATAGCGAACGGCGTTGGTAACCTCGCCTCCTTCGCGGTGGAATTCATTCCAGAAAGCCTCGCCCACGCGGCGTCCCCAGTCGTTGTCAGGCACCATCACCGACATGCTGCGGCGGCCGTCTTGATAGGCGCGACGGGCAGCTTGACGGGCTTCGTCCTCAGCGGAAAGCCCGTACTGGAACAGGCGCGCAGCACGGTTTTGCTCACCACTACCATAGTTAAGCGCGAGGGTAGGCAGCGGCACGCTATTACGCTGTTCCAGCTGGCTAACCTGTTCTTTTTCAAGCGGGCCGATGACCAGTTGGGCATTCATCTGTTCAGCACGGCTATAAAGCTCATCCATGGAGTATTGAGAGGCGTCTAGGAAGCTCAGCTGTACGTTGTCTCCCTTGATCTCATTATGGCGGCGCATTGCGGTAGCTAATGTGTTTGCAACGCTGCTAAGCGGGCCGGACTCAGGCAGGGCAACCACGATGCGGCGGATATCCTGGCCTTCAAGGCCGGGCAGCGCTAGGTTGTCAGGGTCAAGCTGATTTAAGGCATTACGTGCCCAGCTCTGGCGGTCGATCAGGGTTTCCTGCTGGTCATCCTGCATTGGCAGGTCATCGTTGAGCACCTGGGTTGCGCGTAATACGGCGCGCGGGTCATCCATTGCGCGAGCGAGTTCTGAGAAAAGCAGCGCCCAGCGAACGCGATCCGTTTCTGACAGCCTGGCTTCATCGATGGCATCGGCGGCTGCAAAGGCATCTTCCCGCTGGCCTTGTTGCGCCAAAATAGTGGCCGCTTCCAGACGCGTCTTGGCGGCTTGATCCGGGGCTTGCTGTTCCGCCTGACTTAGCAAGCGGCTCGCTTCCTGATCATCCGCGCGGTCAACCACGCTAGGTGACTGCATCGCACAGCCGGTCATGAGAAGTGCTATGAGGGCAGTGGCGAGTACGCCACGCAGAGACTGTTTCATGTATCCTTCCTTAGTTTTCATTTGCGCTGTCGCCGCTTGTTGGCATTTCGTTGGCATTGCACAAGCATAGCGCACCGTCAGAGCAAGCCATTAACAAATCTGGAGTCACGATGACACACCACAATCCGGGCACATTGTACGTGGTTGCCACCCCAATTGGGAATTTGGACGATCTATCGCCGCGTGCAGCTCGGGTATTAGCGGAAGTATCGCGCATCGCGGCAGAGGATACGCGCCATAGTGCACGCTTATTGGCCCATTTAGGGGTTAATACGCCCATGTTGTCGCTGCATGAACATAACGAGGCGCGCCGGGTGGATACGCTGGATGCCTACCTGCAGGCGGGTGAAAATATTGCCTTGATAAGTGATGCGGGAACGCCGCTTATCTGCGACCCGGGCTTCGTTCTGGTGAGAGAGCTGCGCCTCCGCGGTCGGCATGTGGTGGCATTACCTGGCCCGTGTGCGTTGGTAACGGCGTTATCTGGCGCCGGCTTGCCTACAGATCGCTTCACCTTTGGCGGCTTTTTACCCGCCAAGCCGGGGGCGCGCCGTCAGGCGCTGGAAGAGTGGCAAGCCCGGGAAGAGACCCTGGTGTTTTACGAGTCGCCGCACCGTATTGTGCATACCCTTGAAGCGCTGCACGAGCAGATGCCCGAGCGCAGTGTAGTGCTTGCCAGAGAGTTGACCAAAACGTTTGAGACATTTTTGCAAGGCACGCCTGAAGAACTGCTGGCCCAGTTGGCTGACGATCCTAATCAGGCAAGGGGTGAGTTTGTCGTCATGCTGGCGGGCGCGCCACCGGTTACACAGAGTGAGCATCAGGATATTAGCGCCGATCAGCTGATGAAGGTACTGCTGGATGAGGGAGTGGGGGTCAAGCAGGGGGCGGCGATAGTGGCTCGAATGCTGGGTGGGCGCAAGCAGGAATGGTATGCAAGATTGCAGGCAATTAAAACCGAGCATTGAGGCGAAGCGAGGGCGCTGGTATGCTTGCCGCCGGAGTTGGCCAGACAGTCGCCGCTAACCCATCTTTTGGATGGGCTGGGGGAGGAAAGTCCGGGCTCCATAGGGCAGAGTGCCAGGTAACGCCTGGGCGGCGTAAGCCGACGGAAAGTGCAGCAGAGAGTAGACCGCCTAAGCCCTTTGAAATAAACCTCAAGGGGCCGGTAAGGGTGAAAGGGTGCGGTAAGAGCGCACCGCGCGCCTGGCAACAGTGCGTGGCATGGTAAACCCCACTCGGAGCAAGACCAAATAGGGACCCAATGGCGCGGCCCGCGCTGGGTCCGGGTAGGTTGCTTGAGCGCTTTGGTGACAAAACGCCTAGAGGAATGACTGTCCACGACAGAACCCGGCTTATCGGCCGACTCCCCATTTCCATAAAGGGGCTCGCACTAGCGTGCCCTCTAAATATTGTGTGAGAGTAACATGCCTTCTCCTGACGCTGACCAGGTCGTTTCCCCGTTTCGCCATACCAGCGTATTACTGGAAGGGGCTGTCGATACCCTTATACATAATCCCGATGGCGTTTATCTGGATGGCACGTTTGGCCGAGGAGGCCATTCGCGGCTGATCTTGTCGCGCCTGGGTGAACAGGGCCGCCTCATGGCGATGGATCGCGATCCTCAAGCCATTGCGGCTGCCGCTGAAGTTAATGATGCTCGCTTTCAAATTACCCAGCGTGAATTTGCCCACTTGGCAGACTATGCCCGTGAGCAGGGCGTATACGGAAAACTGTCCGGTGTATTGCTGGACGTCGGCGTTTCTTCTCCACAGCTGGATGATCCTGAGCGAGGGTTCAGCTTTATGCGCAATGGTCCATTGGATATGCGCATGGACCCCACTCAGGGAGAAAGCGCTGCTGAGTTTCTCGCGCGCGCGAAGGAGGCCGATATCGCCCAGGTATTTAAAACGTATGGTGAAGAGCGCTACGCCAAACGGTTGGCTCGTGCTGTGGTCGAGCGGCGTGTTGAAGCGCCGTTTACCCATACGGTCGATTTGGCTGAGGTGTTGAAAAAAGCCCATCCCGCCTGGGAAAAGGGCAAGCATCCGGCGACAAAAGCATTTCAAGGGTTACGAATTTATTTAAATGGCGAACTTGATCAGCTAGATGCTGCCTTAGACGCAGCGCTTGAAGCGCTGGCGCCGGGTGGTCATTTGGTGATTATCAGTTTTCACTCGCTGGAAGACCGTCGCGTAAAACGCTTTATCCGTCATCACGTACGTGGCGATACCCACCTGCCGCGCGGTGTACCTATCCGTGATGACCAACTAAACCGTCGCCTTGAAGCGTTAAGTCGAGGCGTACGCCCGAGTGATGATGAGGTAGCTGGTAATCCACGTGCGCGGAGCGCCGTTATGCGGGCTGCCCGAAAACGAGTATAAGCATGAGCATGGATCGGATTGAGCGTTGGGCCTCAACGCTACGCACCGAATGGCCTTTCAAGTTACGTCTTCGTACGTGGCCCATTATTATTTGTCTGCTGTTTTTTCTTTGCATCATCAGTGGGTTGGCAACGGTTGCCGTCACCCATATGACGCGCGTTCAGTTTGCCCAACTGCAGCATCTTCAGCAGGAAAAAAACCAGCTGCAAACCGAGTGGGGGCAACTTTTATTGGAAGAGGGTGCGTGGTCGACGCCTGCCCGGATTGAGCAAATTGCCACGGAACGCCTGGATATGCGTATTCCTGACGTGCATGACGTTGAGGTCATTCGGCCATGAGAAACGAGCGTCGGGGAGGTATGTCCCGTCAGCAGCCTATTGCTCCACCGCTGAGTGGCGGCCGTTTTGTGTTTATATTGATCATGGTCGGTTTAGTGACGTGCGTTCTTATTGGGCGGATCACGTTGCTGCAGGTTATCGACCGGCCTTTCCTGCAAAGCCAGGGGGATGCGAGAACGCTTCGCCATGAGGCGATACCTGCCCACCGCGGTATGATCACTGACCGCAACGGTGAGCCTCTGGCTATTTCAACGCCAGTCGTGACGCTATGGGCGAATCCTCAGGAACTGCCTTCCGACGGTATCCAACGCTTTATGCTGGCGCAGGCGCTGGGCATGTCACTAGACGATTTCGAGTCCCGGGTTGAGCGCTACAGAAGCCGCGAATTCATGTATCTGCGCCGTCAGATGACGCCAGAGGCGGCGCAGCGCATCCTTGATTTACGCACTCCAGGTGTTTACCCGCAACGAGAGTACAAGCGCTACTACCCCGCAGGGGAAGTGGCGGCGCAGATACTCGGCGTAACCAACGTTGACGATGTGGGGCAAGAAGGCCTGGAGCTTTCCTACCAGCCGTTTTTGGCCGGGCACCCAGGCCAGCGCCGCGTGATTAAAGATCGTCGTGGCCGTTTGGTGCGTGAGCTGGGCGTTATGCGCGAAGCCCAACCAGGCGGTGATCTGGTGCTGTCGATCGACCAGCGTATTCAATATATGGCGTATCGTGAGCTACGCGCAGCCGTTGCCAAAAACGATGCCGACGGCGGAGTGCTAGTTACCATGGATGCCCGCACCGGTGAAGTGTTGGCGATGGCTAACCTGCCCTCCTATAACCCTAATAATCGCACCGGGCTTGATCCGCGTGGCCTGCGTAATCAAGCATTGGTCGATGTTTTTGAACCGGGTTCCGTTATGAAACCGCTGGCCATGGCCGCTGTATTGGAAAGCGGTATTGTTGACCGTGATGCGGTGGTGGATACTTCGCCTGGCTGGATGCGTATCGATCAATTTACCATTCGCGATTTTCGTAATTATGGTGACTTGACGTTAGCGGGTATTCTGGAGCACTCATCCAATATCGGTATGTCGCGCTTGGCGCTGCAGCTAAGCGATACGGCTATCTGGGAAAAATACAATCAGCTGGGGCTTGGGCAGGCACCTGGCACGGGGTTCCCCGGTGAGGCAAACGGCAGCTTGCCAGCGCCCGTGCGCTGGTCGCGCAGTGAGCGGGCAGCGCTGTCTTACGGTTACGGCCTGTCGGTTACCGCCGTTCAGCTGGCGAGTGCTTACACGGCATTAGCCAATGGCGGCATGCGTTTACCACCTTCTTTATTGCGCCTGTCTGAGCCACCCCAGGGAATACCCGCGATTGATCCTTCAGTCGCCAACGATCTGCTGAGTATTCTGGAAACATCTGTTGCCGCTTATACCGGTGGCCGACGAGCCCGCGTGGAAGGCTATCGAGTAGGTGGTAAAACCGGTACGGTGCGTAAATCCGGCCAAGGCGGTTACACCATGGATGCCTATCGCAGCGTGTTTGCCGGCATTGCGCCTATTTCTGATCCCCGTATTGTGACCGTGGTAATGATCGATCATCCGAAAGCCGGCGAATTTTATGGTGGTGCGGTTGCCGCGCCGGTCTTTTCAAGCGTGACGGGTAATGCGTTGCGCTTACTTGACGTGCCGCCAGACCATGAGGTCGAAGAGTAGCATGACTAAGGAGATTGCATGACGTTGGCTCCCAATGATTTATGGGAAGCGCTGGGTAGCGTATGGCCGAATGAGCCCTTTACTCAGACACTACCCGCACTGCCTGAGTCGCTGCGTTTGATTACCGATTCACGCAAGCTGGCAGCAGGTGATGTGTTTGTTGCCGTGCCGGGTAGTCAGGGCGATGGGCGTGACTATATTGAAGTGGCGCTGGAGCAGGGCGCTTCGCTAGTGTTAGCGCATACCAAGCAGCCCCATGCTGTTTGGGAAGAACGAGTACTCTACCTGCCTCACTTATCCGTACGTTTAGGCGAGCTGGGCAGGCAGCTTTTTGATGTGCCTACTGATCTTGAAGTGATCGCCGTAACAGGCACCAATGGGAAAAGCTCCGTCACACATTATATTGCGGCGTTGAGCGAGGCCCTGGGTACTGCTGCTGGTGTGATCGGTACATTAGGCGTTGGCCGCCCTGGCCAGCTGGCTGATAGTGGCTTGACCACGCCAGGTCCTTTGGCATTACAGGCAACGCTTGGCGAGCTTTCCCGCCAGGGGATCAAGCGAGTGGCGCTTGAGGCCTCCTCGCACGCGTTGGATCAATACCGCCTGGACGCTGTCGACGTAAAAGTTGGCGTATTTACCAATCTGACCCGCGATCATCTTGATTACCACGGCAGTATGGCTGCCTATGCGGCAGCTAAAGCCAAGCTTTTTCGGCGTAGCGAGCTCGAGCTTGCCGTTGTGAATGCGGACGATCCTCTGGCCCGGTTGATGCTGGCTGGCTGTGATCAGCGCGTGCGCGTATTAGCCACCGGCCAGGATGAAGCTGTTACCTTTCGGGTGCTGGATGTCCAACTGAAAGAAACGGGCCAGCAGGCGCTAATTGCCACGCCGGAAGGCGAACGCGTATTGACGCTAGGCCTGATGGGCCGTTTTAACCTGGATAACGTCCTGTTGGCGATGGCTGTGCTTTACGGTCTGGGTCAAGCGATTGACCCGTTGTTCGAGGCGGCCGCAGCACTTGATCCAGTACCTGGGCGTATGGCGCTGTACCACGCGAAATCAACGCCCAGTGTTGTGATTGATTATGCCCATACGCCGGATGCGCTGCACAGTGCATTGCAAGCCCTGCGCGCGCACTTAGGTCAAGCGGGTAAGCTTTGGTGTGTGTTTGGCTGTGGCGGTGAGCGCGATACGGGTAAGCGTGCAGAAATGGCCAAAGCGGCGGAGCTGCTCGCAGACCAGGTAGTTGTCACCGATGACAACCCGCGGGGCGAGCCAGCAGAGCAGATTCGCCAGCAAATTATCGCGGGGCTCTCCTCGGCTGCGGTACCAATCGAAATAGGTGATCGTCGTCATGCCATTAGCCAAACGATTCAACAGGCTGGTGACAACGATGTGGTGCTTATTGCTGGAAAAGGCCACGAGGCCTATCAGGAAATCAATGGCGTACGCCATGCCTATAACGATGAAGATGAAGTGTTACGGGCCTTCGCGTTACGGAGCCATGCACCATGAGCTGGACGCTTGCTGAGGTAGCAACGGCGCTGGGTGTAGCAATATCTGAAGATCAAGCCGCGTTAGAGCTGACGGCTGTGGCTACCGATACCCGAAAAATTGTGCCCGGCTGCCTGTTCGTAGCGTTGAAAGGGCCGCGCTTTAACGGTCATGATTTTATCGGACAGGCCTACGAGCAGGGTGCTGCCGCAGCATTGGTTGAAGAGCAGGTAGATAGCCCGCTGCCCCAGCTTGTATGTCCGGATACTCGCCTTGGATTGGGGCTTTTAGCCGGTGCCTGGCGTGGCCGCTGGTCTATACCGTTGGTCGGCGTCACGGGTAATAGCGGTAAGACAACGGTCAAGGAAATGACCGCTGCCTTGCTGGCGCCTCTCGGTGACGTGCTGGCGACCCAAGGCAACCTCAATAACGATATTGGCGTTCCGTTAACGCTTTTAAGACTAACCGAAGAGCATCAAGCGGGCGTAGTCGAGCTGGGGGCGAACCATCTGGGCGAAATTGCCTGGTCTAGCCGTTTAACGCTGCCTGATGTGGCTATTATCACCAATGTTACGGGTGCGCACATTGGTGAGTTTGGCGGCATGGGCCTTATTGCTCAGGCGAAAAGCGAGCTGCTCAACGGTTTAAGCGATCAGGGCGTTGCGGTACTTAATCGCGATGACCATTACTACGCCTTCTGGGCTGCCTGTGCGGCTCCCCGGCGCGTCATCAGCTTTGGGTTTGATAGCTCAGCGGATGTATGCGCGTCGGCGCTTTCTTGTGACTCCCAGGGGCGGTATGCTTTCACGCTTGTTCAGCATGGTAAGCCGCTGGGTAATGTACAGCTTGCTTTGCTGGGTAAGCATAACGTCAGCAATGCGCTGGCAGCAGCGGCGGCTGCATTGGCGGTCGGTATTACGCCTGCCGATGTTATGGCCGGTTTGCAAAATCTGCCGGTACTTAACGCGCGACTAAGCATCGTACCCGGATTGCACGGTGCCACGCTGCTCGACGATACGTATAATGCCAACCCCGGAGCGGTCAAGGCTGCGATGGAAACATTGATGCGTTTTCCTGCGCCACGCTGGTGTGCGCTGGGCGCCATGGGTGAACTTGGCGATGACGCTGAAACATTGCATGCCGAGGTTGGCCGTTACGCGGCTGAGCTTGGCATCGACAGGCTGCTGACGCTGGGTGATGCTGCGCGTTCGGCCTGTGACGCCTTTGGTCACGGGCAGCATTTTGACGACCACGAGACGCTAACGCGTCATGTCATTAATACTTTGCCGCCCGCCACCACGCTTCTGGTGAAAGGGTCGCGCAGCGCGGGTATGGAGCAAATCATTGCTGCGCTGCGCTCGGATGAAATAAGGTAAACGCCGTTCATGTTACTTCACTTGGCGAATTTTCTAGCTCAGTACCAAACGGGCTTTCAGGTTTTCAACTATCTCACTTTGCGCGTCATCTTGGCGGCACTTACCTCTCTTATGCTCTGCCTTTGGTTGGGGCCGTGGGTAATCCGTCGGCTCGTTGAAGGCCAGATAGGCCAGGCCGTGCGCGATGATGGTCCGCAATCCCATCTTTCAAAAGCGGGCACGCCTACCATGGGTGGCGTGATGATTTTGCTGGCGATGGCTATCAGTACTTTCATCTGGGGCGATTTAACCAACCATTATGTGTGGGTGGTGCTAGCCGTAACGCTGGGATTCGGAGCCATTGGCTGGGTTGATGATTACCGCAAGGTGGTTGAGAAAAATCCCCGCGGTCTGCCCGCTCGCTGGAAGTACTTTTGGCAGTCAGTGGTCGGGCTTGGTGCGGCATTTGTGCTTTATTTCACGGCAGCGACGCCGGCCGAAACCAGCCTCCTCGTGCCGCTGTTTAAAGATATCGCGCTGCCGCTGGGCGTGTTTTATATCGTGCTGACCTACTTTGTGATTGTGGGTAGTTCCAACGCGGTGAACCTAACCGATGGTTTGGATGGCTTGGCGATCATGCCCACCGTGCTGGTGGCGATGGGCTTGTCAGTCTTTGCTTATGCCAGTGGTAATGCTGTATTCGCCAACTACCTGCATATTCCGTTTATTAACGGTACCGGGGAGCTTGCGATTTTCTGTGCGACCATCGCCGGAGCAGGGCTCGGCTTTTTGTGGTTCAACACCTATCCCGCCCAGGTATTTATGGGCGATGTAGGCGCGCTTGCGTTAGGTGCAGCGCTTGGCGTGGTCGCGGTAATTGTTCGCCAGGAAATCGTCCTGTTCATTATGGGCGGTATTTTTGTCGTCGAAACCCTGTCGGTCATACTGCAGGTGGGGTCTTATAAAATGACCGGACGGCGTATTTTTCGCATGGCGCCGCTACATCACCACTTCGAATTGAAAGGCTGGCCGGAGCCACGTGTCATTGTGCGTTTCTGGATCATTACCGTGGTATTGGTACTACTGGGCCTCGCGACGCTCAAGGTTCGTTAATCGATGCGGTGATAGGGCCGCTGCAGCCTTAAGCGTATAACGCAAAGGAGCCAGATATGGTGCGAGTACCTAACGGAATGAGCGTTGTCGTTGGCCTAGGGCTTTCAGGTCGAGCAATTTGTCGGCATTTGGCACGCACGAATATGCCCTTCATGGTGGCGGACACTCGCAGTGAGCCGCCGGGCCTTGCGGCTTTTCATGCGGCTCATCCCGGTGTGGATGTGGTGTGTGGCCCGCTAACCGCGCTGGATTTTACCGATGCCCATGAAGTGGTGCTTAGCCCTGGTGTTGATCCCGCAACGCCCGGGCTGGAGGGCTTGGCTGAACGTATCAACCCGCATACAGGGGACTCGATGGTGGTGGGCGAAACCGCTCTGTTTGTGCGGGCCAACCAAGTGCCGATTGCCGCAATTACCGGCTCTAATGCTAAATCCACGGTGACCACATTACTGGGTGAAATGGCCAAAGCCGCTGGCTTGCGGGTAGCGGTGGGGGGGAATCTCGGCACTCCCGCGCTCGACCTGTTAGCCGACCAGCCCGATGCCGAGCTGTATATTCTAGAGCTTTCCAGCTTTCAGCTGGAAACCACGCCAGCGTTAGGCGCCAAGGCCGCTGCGTTTTTAAATCTTTGTGAAGATCATTTGGACAGGCATGGCGATATGCAGGCCTACCGCCAGGTCAAACAGCGCATCTTTATCGGTGCACAGCATGTCATTGTTAACCAGGATGACCCTTTGACCTGGCCTTCCCAGGAAGACGTGGCGACTATCCGGTTTTCAGTGAATGCGCCCTTAGACAACCACTGGGGGCTCGTTTGGGAGGAGGCTGATCTCAAACTAATGCAAGGGCAGACTCAGTGGCTTTCCGCTCGCGAATTGAAAATGGCCGGCCAGCATAACTATGCCAATGCCTTGGCAGCGCTTGCCATGGGCCAGGCGTTAGGGCTTAACGCATCTGCCATGATCGATACCCTTAAAACGTTTACCGGACTGCCGCATCGTAGTGAAACGGTGGCGCATATTAACGACGTTACCTGGGTAAACGACTCTAAAGGTACCAACGTGGGCGCCACATTGGCGGCGATCCAGGGGCTTGGCGCTACGCTTGAAGGTCGCCTAATCTGGCTTGCCGGTGGCGTTGGTAAGGGGGCTGACTTTACACCGCTTGCCACACCTTTGGCGCGCTGCGCGCGTCAGGCGCTACTGTTTGGCGCAGATAGTGGTCGCATCGCCCAGGCTATAACCTCGCAGGTGCCGGTGCGGCAAGTGAGGGATTTAACGCAGGCGATGGAGGAGGCTTTCGCCTTAGCCAGGCCCGGTGACTGCGTACTCTTATCGCCTGCGTGCGCGAGTTTTGATCAGTTTGCCGGCTATGAGGCCCGCGGTAAGGCTTTTCGTGACTGGGTCGAAAACAAAGCGGCGGAGGTATCCTTATGAGCCGAGTACAGCGCTTGCATCGCGTACTAACTACGCGTGATTTACCCTGCGATATATGGTTAATTGCCGCCGCTGTGGCACTCGCCGGCTTAGGCTGGGTGATGGTTAGTTCTGCCTCGGTAGGCCTTTTAGATAATAGTTTTTACTACTTCCGCCAGCACGGCATTTTCTTGGTGGTGGCAGCGTTAGGCTGTCTGTTTATGCTCAGCGTACCGCTTGAGGCCTGGCGGCAAAATGCGGCACTTATTTTCTTAATCAGTATTGGGCTGTTGGTGGTGGTATTGCTGTTCGGTCAGGAAATTAACGGCAGTAAGCGTTGGATAGCGCTGCCCGGGCCGCTGCCTAACCTCCAGGTGTCAGAGCTTGGCAAGATTGGCCTTATTTTTTACATGGCGATGTTTATGTCGCGCTTCACCTACGATTTGCGCCTTCGTGCGTTTACGCTATGGCGGCCTATCGCGGTATTGGCCGTGCCGGCCAGTTTGCTGTTTTTAGCACCCGACTTTGGCGGTATGGTGGTGTACTCAGTATGTGTGATTGGCATGCTGATGATGAGCGGCGCATCGCTTGTTTTACTGATTGGTAGTGGCGGGGCACTCGCCGCCGGGGCGGTGATGTTGGTGGTATTAGAGCCGTATCGCTTAGCTCGCTGGACCAGTTTTTTAGACCCTTGGGCCGATCAGTTCGCGACCGGGTATCAGCTTACCCAGGCATTGATTGCCTTTGGACGTGGTCATGTAACCGGCACCGGGTTAGGCAATAGCGTTCAAAAGCTGCACTATCTACCCGAAGCCCATACTGATTTTATCTTTGCGGTCATTGCCGAAGAGCTGGGCATGATTGGGGCAATCGTAGTCATACTGCTGTTTGCGTTACTGGTTAGCCGGGCCATGCTGATTGGACGTAAGGCTGAGCTCGCGGGTCATCTTTTCGGTGCCTATGTGAGTTACGGTATCGGCTTTGTTATTGCCTCTCAGGCATTTATTAATATGGCGGTTAGCTCAGGTTTGTTGCCCACCAAGGGGCTGACGCTACCGCTGGTAAGTTATGGCGGGTCGAGCCTGCTGGTCATCGGTATGATGATTGGCTTATTGCTGCGCGTAGATGCGGAAACCAGACACCGGCCGCGCCGTACGCCAACCCCTTATAAATCGCGCAGCGAACCGCGATTATCGTAATACTTTGTTAAGGAGTCGTTTGTGACGACGCACGCACATCGGCGCGTTTTAATCATGGCAGGAGGAACCGGGGGGCATGTCGTGCCCGCGCTTTCTCTGGCTCGTGCGCTCAAAGCACAGAATATCGAGGTTGAGTGGCTGGGCAGCCCCCGCGGCATTGAAAACCGGCTGGTGCCTGACGCTGGTATCAAGCTGCACACTATTGCGGTGAGCGGATTGCGCGGTAATGGCGCGGCTGGATGGCTCAAAGCACCGGTCAACCTTACCCGGGCGGTATGGCAGGCACGCCAGGTTATTAGCACGTTTAAACCTCAGCTGGTCGTCGGGCTGGGTGGTTTTGCCAGTGGCCCCGGTGGTCTTGCCGCCTGGCTGTCGCGTATACCGCTGGTAGTACATGAACAAAATGCCGTCGCGGGGCTAACCAATCGCGTGTTATCACGCTTAGCCACACGCAGTTACGCCGCCTTTCCCGAAGCGTTTGGCGAGCGTGCTGAGGTGATTGGTAACCCCGTGCGCGAAGAAATTGCCACGCTGGGTGAAACGCCGCGTACCGTGCAAGTGCTGCAGGGCCGCCCGCTGCGCCTGTTGGTGGTGGGGGGGTCCCTGGGGGCGGTAGCTTTAAATGAGCGTTTGCCTCAGGCGGTTGCCAGTTTGCCGACTGAAACGCGTCCTGAAATTCGCCACCAGGCGGGCAAGTCGCGGGATGTGCTAACAGCCGAAGGCTATGCCAAATACGGTATAGACGCTGAGGTGACGCCCTTTATTGATGATATGGCGGCGGCTTATGACTGGGCTGACCTTGTGGTATGTCGGTCAGGCGCGTTGACGGTAGCGGAGCTTGCCGCGGCAGCCAAGCCGTCACTGCTGGTGCCTTTTCCGTTTGCGGTGGATGACCATCAGCGGGTTAATGCCGATGTATTGGTCAAAGCCGGTGCAGCCCTGTGTGTTGTCCAGTCTGCGTTAACGCCTGATCGGTTGGCGCATTACTTGAGCGACTTGTTAGAGCCCGCGACGCTAGCACTGATGGCATCACGCGCGCGCCAAGCGGCCTATTTAGACGCCACTGAGCGATTAGCCGAAGGATGTCTGGCGATATTACCGAAAGGAGAAGCAGTGTGACCGACTCAGTAACTCAGCCCTTACCGCAACGGAGTATGCCCAGCGGCCCAGCGATGCGCCGTATTCAGCACATCCATTTTGTAGGCATTGGCGGTGCGGGTATGTGTGGTATTGCCGAAGTATTGGCAAACCAAGGTTACAAGGTTAGCGGCAGTGATATGAAAGCCTCTTCCGTTGTCGAGCGGTTGCGCCAATGCGGTATTCGCGTTGATATTGGCCACGCTGAAGCCAATGTGGAAGGGGCGGACGTAGTCGTTGTTTCAAGTGCCGTGGATACGACCAATCCTGAAATTCGCTGGGCGCATGAGCATCGCGTGCCCGTGGTGCGGCGCGCTGAGATGCTGGCTGAATTAATGCGCTTTCGTCATGGCATTGCGGTCGCTGGAACGCATGGTAAAACCACAACCACGAGCCTGACGGCGACGCTGTTGGCCGAGGGCGGCCTGGACCCGACCTTTGTGATTGGCGGGCGTTTAACCAGCGCCGGCGCGAATGCCCGCTTGGGTGAAGGCGATTATCTGGTCGCTGAGGCCGATGAGTCGGATGCTTCATTCCTTCATCTTCAGCCGATGATGTCGATTGTAACCAATATCGACGCGGATCATATGGCTACTTACGGCGGCGATTTTGAGCGTCTAAAAAGCACCTTCATCGAGTTTTTACATAATCTGCCTTTTTATGGACTGGCCGTACTGTGTATTGATGACCCGCACGTCCGTGAACTGTGTGAGCAGGTTAAACGGCAGTTTGTGACCTATGGGTTTGACGCCGATGCGGATTACCGCATTGTGGATTTTGCCCAGCAGGGCGGTGAAGTCACGTTTACCGCGCTGCGCCCTGGTAGCGCCGAGCCTTTGCATATTTGTTTGGCCATGCCAGGGAGGCATAACGCGCTAAACGCGATGGCGGCGATTGTGGTCGCAACCGATGCAGGCGTGAGCGATGCGGCTATCCTGCGTGGCTTGGCAAGCTTTGCCGGGGTAGGGCGGCGTTTTCAGGTTCACGGCCATTTTCCGGCGCCTAAAGCCTCCGGCGAAATTATGCTGGTAGACGATTACGGCCATCATCCCCGTGAAGTGGATATGGTTATCAAAGCGGTGCGTGCAGGCTGGCCGGAGCGTCGTTTGGTCATGCTTTATCAGCCTCATCGCTATAGCCGGACGCGTGACTTGTATGAAGATTTTGTTAGGGTCCTTTCACAGGTCGATACGCTGGTACTTCTAGATGTCTACAGTGCCGGTGAAGCCGTTATACCTGGCGCTGACGGGCGTGCGCTTGCCGGCTCGATTCGCCAGCGTGGCGAAGTGGATCCGCTGTTTATCGAGCATAAGCAGGAATTACCCGCACTGCTGGCGAACGTATTGCGTCCAAACGATATTTTAATTACTCAAGGGGCGGGCGATGTTGGCGGGATTTCGCTCTCTTTAGCCCAGGCTGAACTGGTATTAAGTGAGGTAGAGCTGTGAGCGCAGATAACGCCCAAGTGGATCGCTCTCGCGTAGTCGTGGTGTATGGCGGCTCCTCTGCTGAACGTGAAGTGTCGCTTAAAAGTGGCGCGGCCGTTCTCGAGGCCCTAAAGCGCCAGAAGGTGAACGCAGAAGGCTATGATCTGCGTGATAAGGGGTTGGTCGGGCTAGAGGCGCTGGCACCCTCGGCGGTGTTCATTGCTCTGCACGGTCGGGGCGGTGAGGATGGCACGCTGCAAGGCGCGCTCGAGCTCTTGAACATTCCCTACACCGGTAGCGGCGTACTCGCCTCGGCGCTGGGCATGGACAAGCAGCGTACCAAGCAGGTGTGGCAGGCCATTGGGTTGCCTACCCCAGAAAGCATCATGCTCAATAAGGGCTCTGATTGGGATGGTGTCGTGGCAACGCTTGGCTTGCCAATGATGGTAAAGCCGGTGCATGAAGGTTCCACGCTGGGTATCAGTATCGTCAAAACGCGCGAGGCGCTGGAAGCCGCCTACCGCGAAGCCGCTCAGTTTGATGCCCGCGTCATGGCCGAGCGCTTTGTGGTAGGTGATGAATATACCGTGGCACTGCTGAATGAGCAGGTGCTGCCCGCCATTCGTGTAGAAGTGCCCGGCGGCTTTTACGATTTTGAGGCCAAATACGTTTCCAATACCACTCAGTACCACTTGCCCTGCGGGCTCTCAGGCGCGGATGAAGCCGAGCTTGCCGGGCTGTGCCGTGAAGCCTTTGCAGCAATCGGCTGTGAGGGCTGGGGGCGGGTAGACGTCATGCGCGATGCAAAGGGGCAGTTCTGGCTGATCGAAGTCAATACGGTGCCGGGCATGACCGATCACAGTCTTGTACCGCAAGCCGCTGCGTATGCCGGTATCGAATTTGATGACCTGGTCGTACAGATCCTGCAAACGGCTGGCAAGCAGAGCGCCGCATCATGAAGAGGCCTTATGAAAAGGCGTAATGCTTGGTTTGGCCTCATACTCCTGGCGCTGTTGCTCGGAGCGGGAAGCCGCGCGCTATGGCTATGGCTCGATCGCCCCATCGAGCGGGTATCGATTCGCGGCGAATGGGACTACGTTAGCGCTGATTATTTGCGCACTCAGCTGGCGCCATTGGTCCAGGGGGCTACATGGTTGTCGGCTGATTTGGGCGATTTACGTGACCGTGCCCTGCAGGTGGGCTGGCTTCAAGAAGTGCGTATTTCCCGTGAATGGCCTAACGCTTTGGTGTTTGAGTTGGTTGAGCAAGCGCCGGTTGCACGTTGGAACGATGATTTTTTACTTAACCCAGAAGGCGAACCTTTTTCCTTTGCGCCTATTGATGTACCCAAAGGGCTTCCTGATCTGGCTGGGCCTAATGGAAGTAGTGAAGAAGTCTTAAGTTACTATCATCGTTTAATGCCGCACTTTGAAGGTTTATCGCTGTCGCTTGCCCAGTTACGTTTAGAGCCGCGGGGAGCATGGCGGTTACAGTTAGATAACGGCGCCTGGGTAATGTTGGGTAGACGCGATCATGAGGTGCGTTTGGCACGGTTATCGGCTTCCTGGCAGCGAGAACTATCCAGGTCCGGCGAACATATCCGCTATATTGACCTGCGTTACCCTAATGGCGTTGCAGTTGCCTGGCATGGTGAAAGTGATTTTGAGGACTCAGAAGAGTAATCTTCGGTTTACTTAACGCTTTTTAACCAGAGTTAGTGATCGCCAACGTGGAAAAACCCATTAATGGGGTTTAAATTACTTGCCAAGCCCATTATTGTGGGGTGTCGCTAGTCGTATTCTGGCGATTGTTTCTATACTATGGGCCAGTGAAAGTTTTTTGTGGGTTTATTCTCTCTCATCGGCGTTTAATGATAATTAGTCATCAACGCTTGTTGACTGCTAAGTTGTAATCATTAGGCGATGAGTTGAGTTAAGTGTCCCTTATTTATTTTACTATTTAAAAAAAGATTATAAGGAGTATTCCCGACTCATGGCAGGCTCACCCAATGCATCTAATATGGTGGTCGGGCTGGACATTGGAACGTCCAAGGTCGTCGCAATCGTCGGGCAACCTACCGATGATGGCGGCATCGAAATTGCGGGTATCGGCTCCCACCCCTCACGGGGCATGAAACGTGGCGTCGTGATTAATATTGAGTCAACGGTTCAGTCCATTCAACGTGCCGTGGAAGAAGCCGAGCTAATGGCGGGCTGCGATATTCACTCAGTATATGTCGGTGTCGCCGGTAGCCATATTAGTTCGATGAATTCCGACGGCGTGGTGGCTATTAAAGAGCGCGAAGTTACGCCCTCCGATATTGACCGCGTTATCGATTCCGCCAGAGCCCGGGCCGTCTCAGAAGGTCAGCGTGTTTTACACGTGCTGCCTCAAGAGTTTTCAATTGACACTCAGGGCGGTATTCGTGAACCCTTGGGTATGTCGGGTGTCAGGTTAGAGGCGCAGGTTCATCTGGTAACTGCGGCACTTAATGCAGTACAAAATATTGAGAAGTGTGTTCGCCGCTGCGGTTTGGATGTTGATGCCATTATCCTGGAGCAGCTGGCTTCCAGTATGGCGGTATTAACCGAAGACGAGCGTGAGCTCGGTGTGTGTATGGTGGATATTGGTGGTGGAACCACCGATATGGCTATCTTTACCGAAGGTGCTATCCGGCATACTGCGGTTATACCGATTGCTGGCGACCAGGTAACCAACGATATCGCTATGGCCTTGCGTACGCCAACTCAGCACGCTGAAGAGATTAAAGTTAAGTATGCCTGCGCACTAACGCAGCTGGCATCCAGCGATGAAATGATCAAAGTTCCTAGTGTGGGTGACCGCCCCGCGCGTGATTTATCACGTCAGGCGCTCGCTGAAGTAGTGGAGCCACGCTATGAAGAGCTATTTACACTGGTAAGAGACGAATTACGCCGTAGTGGCTATGAAGATATGGTGGCCGCTGGTGTGGTACTTACTGGTGGCACCTCACGCATGGAAGGTGTGAGTGAGCTGGCAGAGGAAATATTTCATATGCCGGTTCGTATCGCCTGTCCGCAAAATGTTCGAGGTTTGGCAGATGTCGTGCGTAACCCCATTTATGCGACAGGTGTCGGCTTACTGCATTATGCGTTGCAAGAAGTGCGTCATGGGCGAGGTCTAGAAAGCCACGGGGGAGTGGTTGCTGCCCATAAAGGACGCAACGAGCTTGCCCGGCGTGATATCAAGGAAGGCCATTCGGCGCTGGCCAGAGTTAAAGGCTGGTTTAAAGGAAATTTCTGACAGGGCCGCAAGCGCGGTTCAGGAGACGGGGCTTATGTTCGAATTGGTAGATAACGCACCCTCGAGTAGTGCGGTCATCAAAGTAGTCGGTGTTGGTGGTGGCGGCGGTAATGCCGTCAACCATATGGTCGAAAGCAATATTGAAGGCGTTGAGTTTATTTGCGCCAATACCGATGCCCAGGCACTTAAACGCGTATCCGCGAAAACAGTCTTACAGCTCGGTAGTGAAATCACTAAAGGGCTAGGCGCTGGTGCTAACCCAGAAGTGGGGCGCCAGGCCGCAATGGAAGATCGAGATCGTATCGCCGAGCTATTGCAGGGCGCCGATATGGTCTTTATCACTGCTGGTATGGGCGGTGGTACAGGTACTGGCGGCGCTCCCGTGGTTGCTCAGGTGGCCAAAGAGCTAGGTATTCTAACCGTGGCAGTGGTTACACGGCCTTTCCCGTTTGAGGGTCCCAAGCGTATGCGCGCGGCCGAAGAGGGCATGAAAGAGCTCTCCGAGCACGTCGACTCGCTGATCACTATCCCCAACGAAAAACTGCTTTCCGTATTAGGCAAGAACGCTACGCTGCTCACGGCGTTCAGCGCCGCGAATGATGTACTGCTAGGTGCCGTACAAGGTATCGCCGAGCTGATTACCAGTCCCGGCATTATCAACGTCGACTTTGCTGATGTGCGCACCGTTATGTCTGAAATGGGCATGGCGATGATGGGCACAGGCGGGGCTACCGGTGAAAACCGTGCCCGCGAAGCAGCCGAAAAAGCTATCCGCAGCCCGCTGTTGGAAGATATCGATCTGCATGGCGCACGGGGTATTCTGGTCAATATTACTGCTGGCCCGGATCTTTCGATTGGCGAATTCAACGATGTGGGTGCCACGGTTCAGGAATTTGCGTCGCAAGAAGCCACCATCGTGGTCGGAACTTCCATTGATATGGAAATGTCCGATGAGCTGCGTGTAACGGTGGTTGCTGCCGGCTTGGATGGTAGCAAGTCTTCTAAAGCGTCAGCAACGCGCGAGCCGGTGCGCCGCTCCGCCACGGACTCTTCTGATTATCGCAAGCTCCAGCAGCCAACAGTAATGCGCCAGCAGGCCACGGCTCGTGCAGAAGCGCCGGAACATGCGCCTAAGCCGCGGCCTGAAAAAAGCCGTTCAGCTGATGCTGATGACTATCTGGACATTCCAGCGTTCTTGCGCCGTCAGGCTGACTGATTGTTTCAATCGGTGTCAAATACATCAAACGAGTGTTTTATTGGTTAAAACGCTCGTTTGCTGTTAAAGTGAACACTGTTTGATAACTTCCCCTTTCCTTACGGTACTGCCGTCATTAGAGTTCGACCACTGCCCATGATCAGACAACGCACCCTACAAAACGTCATCCGCGCCACTGGAGTGGGTCTGCACTCCGGTAAAAAAGTCCATTTGGCTTTGCGTCCGGCGCCGGCAAACACCGGGATTGTGTTTGTTAGAACCGATCTGGATCCCGTGGTACACGTACCCGCACGTGCCGAGCTTGTCGAAGATACAAAGCTTTGCACTGCACTTTCGTTTGAAGGCGTCAAAGTGGCAACGGTTGAACACCTGATGTCTGCGTTTGCAGGCTTGGGTATCGACAATGCGTATGTTGACTTAAGTGCGCCTGAAGTTCCTATTATGGACGGCAGTGCTAGCCCGTTTGTGTTTTTGATTCAATCGGCGGGTATTCTTGAACAGGATGCCCCAAAGAAATTTATCCGCATCAAGCGTCGCGTAGCGGTTAGCGATGGCGATAAAGAAGCCGTTTTTCTACCTCATCAGGGGTTCAAGGTCTCTTTTGCGATTGATTTTGATCACCCGGTATTTGAGCAGCAGAAACAAACGGCCCTGATTGATTTCTCGACCACATCTTTTGTGAAAGAAGTTTCCCGGGCGCGTACTTTCGGATTCATGAAGGACCTGGAATTTTTACGCTCTAATAACCTGGCTCTTGGCGGCAGCCTTGATAATGCAATCGTTGTCGATGATTACCGTATCGTCAACGAGGGCGGACTGCGCTACGAAGACGAGTTTGTAAAACACAAAGTGCTGGATGCCATTGGTGATCTGTATCAGTTGGGCCACAGCCTGATTGGCGAATTCCATGGTGTTAAGTCCGGTCATGCGCTGAACAATCAGCTATGTCGTGAACTGATGGCGCAGCCCGATGCTTACGAGATTGTGACGTTTGAAGGCGAGAAAGCCGTCGCGCCTATTTCGTACGCGGCACCCGCAATGGCCTGATGGCTTAGGTAATAGCGCTATTCGAACTTGTGGCACGGTTCAGGTTGGATGTTAAGCACCGCTTTGGCGGTGCTTTTGCATTTCTAGGTATCACGAATACTGTTATTTCTCTGGTGCGTGGGATGCCAGGCGCTCAAGCGCTTTGCGAAGCGCGGGGTTCTGCATGTCGCTTGCGCACTCCGTCAGGGTTTGACCTGCGCTGGCTGATAGTTTGCGCGTGTTGCGCAGTGGGGCTTCAACCGGGTGTACGGGGCGAACTTTAAAGGTAAAGCCGCTTACGGCTTCAAAGCCGGGTAGCTGGTGAAGCAGCGTCAATAAACGCCGCTGCTCAAAGCGTAGCCACGTCAGCCAGCTGGCTTGGCCGCTGATAAGGGTCAGGCGGCCTTCACGAAAGCCGCCCACAAAAATATGCTGGCGCATTTCTTCAGGCAGATGCGCGCGTAGGTGGCTCTGGGCCTGGTCAATAAGACGAGATTGGCGCATTAACTGGCCAATATCGCCAGACTTGTTTAGCAGGCGGGCGATGGGCTGGGCCTGAGAACGCTTAACCTTTATACTCATACGCTTGAATCCTAGGATAACCCTCTCAATATTACTAAGTAGCCATGTAAATTTTTTGACGAGCTACTTATCAGCAGAGCCTAACACGCTCAGGAGCCAACCCACAGCATGTCCTCAACGCTTAATGCCTTTTATGCTTCGCCGCGACGTTACCGTCGTTATGGCCTGGCGCGTTGGTGGCTGGCGGGTCTCCTAGTAAGCTGTCTTTTACCCAGCAGTCTAGTGCCTTCTGATGCTTTTCGCGGTACTGAACGCAGCGTTAGCGTCTGTTTGTGGGTGCCCGCTATTTTACGTGCCCAGTCTCAATGGATCGCCAGAAGGCGGCGCGCCTTAAAGCGTTGGCAGCGGCGCATCAAGCAGGTGAGGGTGCTGCGTCACAGCTTGCCTGCGTACCGCTTTATAAAGCGCCAGGTGGCCGCGCGCGATGTGCTTACCCAGCGTGGCCCGCCTGCTTATTTCACGGTTCACTAAAAACGCACTCTATTTGCCTTATATGGAACAGGGCGAAACCCATTGGGTCGCTCATGATGATGTGGATATTTCATGATTAATAATTTGTTACGTAAAGTAGTTGGTTCTAAGAATGACCGTGAAGTAAAGCGCATGCACAAAAACGTTCACGGTGTGAACGCGCTTGAGGCAGAGTTTGAAAAACTGAGTGATGAAGAGCTTCAGGGCAAAACGGCAGAACTACGCCAGCGGCTGAGCAGTGGTGAAGCGCTGGATAACCTGCTACCCGACGCCTTTGCAATCGTACGTGAGGCGAGCAAGCGCGTAATGGGGATGCGCCATTTCGATGTGCAGATGGTCGGGGGCATGACACTGCATCGTGGGCGTATCGCCGAAATGAAAACCGGTGAAGGTAAAACGCTGGTCGCAACGCTTGCGGTTTATCTGAATGCGCTGCCCGCCAAGGGCGTGCACGTTGTGACGGTGAACGACTATCTGGCGCGCCGTGATGCCGAGTGGATGCGTCCGCTGTATGAGTTCCTCGGACTCTCCATCGGCGTTATCTTTTCGGGTCAGACGGGTGAAGAGAAGCGCCATGCCTACCGGTGCGATATCACCTACGGTACCAATAACGAGTTTGGTTTTGACTACCTGCGCGACAACATGGCGTTCTCCTTGGAAGACAAGGTGCAGCGTGGCCTGCATTACGCCATTGTCGATGAGGTCGATTCCATCCTGATTGATGAAGCGCGTACGCCGCTAATCATCTCTGGCGCAGTGGATGAAAATACCAATCTTTATAACGTCGCGAACCAGCTCTCTTTGCAGTTAGAGCAAGGCGAGGTGTCTGAAGACGACGATGTGCCTGCTACCGGCGATTTCGTGCTGGATGAAAAGCAGAAACAGGTGGAGCTGACCGAGCAGGGGCATAACAAGGTAGAAGAACTGATGCAGGCGGAAGGCCTTCTTAAAGAAGGCGAGTCGCTCTATGCGGCTCAAAACCTTAACCTGCTTCAACATATGCACTCTGCACTACGCGCGCGCTATCTGTATAACCGCGACGTGGACTACATCGTTTCGGAAGATCAGGTGGTCATCGTTGATGAGCATACCGGCCGGACGATGCCGGGCCGCCGCTGGTCTGAAGGCCTGCATCAGGCCGTTGAGGCCAAAGAAGGCGTAACCGTTCAGCGTGAAAGCCAGACGCTGGCATCCACGACCTTCCAGAACTATTTCCGCCTGTATGAAAAACTTGCAGGTATGACCGGTACCGCCGATACCGAAGCGTTCGAATTTCGCCAGATTTACGGCCTTGACGTTATCGTCATTCCGACCAACCGTCCGTTGGCACGGAAGGATCTTAACGATCTGGTCTACCTGAGCGCTGAAGAAAAATACGAAGCGATTATCAAAGACGTTAAAACCGAAACCGAAGCAGGGCGCCCGGTGTTGGTAGGTACCGCTTCAATTGAAACGTCAGAATATCTTGCGCGCCTGATGAATGATGCAGGTCTCAAGTTCAGCGTTCTGAATGCCAAGCAGCACCAAAGCGAAGCGGAAATTATTGCTCAGGCGGGTCGTCCTGGCGCTATTACGATTGCCACCAATATGGCCGGTCGGGGTACCGATATCATGCTGGGCGGTAACTGGGAGGCGGACGCTGCCAAGCTACAGAACCCAAGCCAAGCCCAGATTGACGCGTTAAAAACCGAATGGCAACAGCGCCATGACGGCGTGCTGGCAGCCGGTGGTTTGCACGTTATCGGCTCTGAGCGCCACGAGTCCCGGCGTATTGATAACCAGCTGCGTGGCCGTGCAGGTCGTCAGGGCGACCCGGGTTCGACTCGCTTCTTCCTGTCGCTGGAAGACAGCTTGATGCGCCTGTTCGGCTCTGATCGCGTCAAACGCCTGATGCAGGCGCTAGGCCTTGAGCGCGGTGAAGCCATCGAGCACAAGATGGTATCTAACGCGGTAGAGCGGGCGCAGAAAAAAGTTGAAGGACGTAACTTCGATATCCGTAAGCAGCTGCTTGAATATGATGACGTCGCCAACGATCAGCGCCGGGTTATTTACGAACAGCGCAACGAAGTCCTGGCCTCTGACGATATTTCAGAAGCGATCGTGGGTATCCGTGAAGAAGTGATGGAAGACTCCATCAGCGACTTCGTTCCACCGCAAAGCCTGGCCGAACAGTGGGATTTGCCTGGCTTGGAAGCGCATCTCAAGGCGGAATTTAACCTGGATGCTCCGGTGGTTGAGTGGGCGGCTGAAGATGAGCGTTTCAGTGAAGAGAAACTGCGCGAACGTCTCCAGACCATGCACCGGGAAGCCTATGCGGCCAAGGTGGATGCAGCCGGGGCTACTCTGATTCGTCGCTTTGAAAAGCAAGTAATGCTGCAGGTTCTGGATACGCGTTGGAAAGAGCATTTGCAGTCCATGGATCACCTGCGTCGCGGTATTCATCTGCGCGGCTACGCCCAGAAAAACCCCAAGCAAGAGTACAAGCGCGAATCCTTTGAGCTGTTCCAGCACTTGCTAACCAATATCAAAGCGGACGTTACCCGTATCTTGAGCCATGTCCAGGTACGCCAGCCTGAAGAGGTCGATGCGCTGGAGCAAAAACGTCGTGACGAGCTGGCCCGTGAAAAAGCGGCCGCCGCTACCCGTCACGATGACGCTTCATCGAATGAGAATGCAGCAGCGGGAGCGGAAATGAGTGGCGTCGATGACAATGACGCTGACATGGATGCACGCCCTGTACGTCGCGAAGGGCCTAAAGTCGGGCGTAACGATCCCTGTATTTGCGGCTCAGGTAAGAAGTACAAGCAGTGCTGTGGAAAATTAAGCTAACGAAGCGGGCTGAATAAAGGTAGAGGAGACGATCATGGCGGTGGGTAAAAGTCCCTTTCCGGTGATGCCACCCCTTGCGGGGGTGCGCCTAGGAAGTGCAATGGCGGGTATTAAAAAACCGGGTCGCCGTGACGTGGTGGTGATTGAACTGCCTGAATCAGCTGCGGTGTCCGGTGTCTTTACGCGTAATGCGTTTTGTGCAGCACCCGTAACGGTTGCCAAGGCGCATATCGAGCGCTGCCGCGAGAACGGTCAGTCGCCGCGTTATTGGCTGGTGAATACTGGTAATGCGAATGCGGGCACCGGTAAACAAGGGCTTCAAGATGCCTATGCCAGCTGCAAAGCGTTGGCAGAACAGGCGGGCGTTGCAGAGCATCAGGTGCTGCCTTTCTCAACCGGCGTCATTGGTGAGCCGCTCCCCATGGAGCGGCTGCTGGCGGGCCTGGCCCCTGCGCTTTATTCAACAGCCGAGGGTAGCCAGGCCTGGCAGCAGGCGGGCGAGGGGATTCTCACCACCGATACCCGAGCTAAAGGCGCAAGCATTACGCTTGACGTGAGTGGTGGCACGATCACTATCAACGGGATCACTAAAGGCTCCGGCATGATCAAGCCGAATATGGCGACCATGCTGGGCTTTGTGGTGACCGATGCGACGATTGAGCAGTCGTTGCTGGATCGTCTGCTGCGCGAAACCGTTGATGCTTCCTTCAACTGCATTACCGTGGACAGCGATACCTCCACCAACGATGCCTGCCTGCTGGCAGCTACGGGGGCGGGGGCTGCGGTCATTAATGACGCAGATATCGAGCTGTTTCGTGATGCGTTGCAGCAGGTAATGACCACGTTAGCGCAGGCAATCATTCGTGACGGTGAGGGCGCGACGAAGTTTGTCACGCTTCAGGTCGATGACGCAAAGAGCCGTCAGGAAGCGTTGGATGTGGCATTTACGGTTGCCCATTCACCGCTGGTTAAAACGGCGCTTTATGCATCTGACGCTAACTGGGGTCGTATATTGGCCGCAGTGGGTCGGGCGCCCGTGGATAATTTTGACGTGAGTCGGGTAGTCATTGACTTGGCTGATGTTCGTCTGGTCGAAGGCGGCGGCCGGGCAAGCGGCTACACTGAAAAGGCGGGCAGTGCGGTGATGGCACAAGAAGAGATCACTATTCGCATCAGCCTGGGACGTGGTGACGAGAGCGCCACCGTTTGGACCTCGGATCTTTCCCATGACTATGTGACGATTAACGCGGATTATCGTAGCTAAGGTTATCCTAGCTAGGGTTATCGTAGCTAAGTTCAGTCGAAAGGCTGGATCAGCAGTCATAAAAGGGCTCACGCAGCGAGTTGGCGCTGGCATTAACTTGCCAGCGCGTACACAGTGGATAAAGACGTAATGAATGTAATGGTAAAACGACGGGTTCATGTCGCGGCAGCTGCAATCGTTAGTGCCGATCAGAAAAAAGTATTGATCGCGCGTCGGCCCTCGAATGTCGATCAGGGCGGTTTATGGGAGTTTCCCGGTGGCAAGCTGGCGCCTTATGAAACGGGTCTTGAAGGGCTTAAGCGCGAGCTGCACGAAGAGCTGGGTGTCGAGATTATTCGCGCCCAGCCTTTGATCCGTATCCACCATGAATATCCTGACAAGCATATTTTGCTGGATGTTTGGCAGGTTCATGAGTTTGCGGGCGAGCCGTTTGGGCGCGAGGGTCAGGCGGTACGCTGGGTGCCGATGGAAGAGCTGGTAAAATATCCGTTCCCTGCCGCCAATCTGCCTATTCTGCGCGCCGTCATGCTGCCCACTGAGTACCTGATTACCAGTGAAGAGGCGGATGAAGCACGGTTTGATGCGTTCCTGGAACGGGCGTTGAAAGAAGATAATATTCGTCTTGTGCAGCTACGTGCCAAAGCGCTTGATGAGGCCGCCTACATTGAGCGTGCCGAGCGTGCCTTGCGTATGTGTCGTGAGCATGGCGCTAGCCTGCTGCTTAACGGTGAGCCTGGCTTGCTTGAAAAAGTGGATGCTGACGGTATCCACTTAACCAGTGAACGGTTAATGCAGCTGGACCGACGTCCTATTTCGGAACAGAAGTGGCTTTCGGCATCGACCCATGATCAGATCCAGCTTTCGAAAGCAGCCGTACTGGGCTGTGATTTCGTGACTTTGTCGCCACTGCGTACAACGCCTTCCCATCCAGAAGTAGCCCCCATTGGCTGGCATGATTTCCAGCAGCTGGTTGAGCGTGCCGGTATGCCGGTCTTTGCGCTGGGCGGCATGACCCGCTTTGATGCAAATCATGCCCGTGCTGTAGGCGCTCAGGGTATCGCCTCGATTCGCGATTTCTGGAAGTAAGCTTTTACGTGCTGAGGATAAGTACTTAAAATAAGCACTTAAGATAAGCACTTAAAATTAGCATCTAAGATTAGTACCGAAGATAAGCGCCAAAAAAACGCCTGCCAGAGTCATCTGGCAGGCGTTTGCTTTATGAGCTTGTTACGACCCTAATCGCGAAAGCGGCGGGTTAAATCGCTATAGGCATCTATGCGGCGATCACGCAGATAAGGCCAGATGCGCCGGGTGTTTTCACAGCGCGCCATATCGATAGTGACGACCAGCTGCTCGGCCTCTTCACCTGCATGGGCAAGCAGCTCGCCCTGAGGCCCACAGATAAAGCTTCCACCCCAGAACTGAATGCCGTCACCGACACCTGAATGGTCGGCCTCAAAGCCAATACGGTTAGCGACGATCACCGGCAAGCCATTGGCGACACCGTGGGAGCGCTGAATCAGCGTCCAGGCATCTTTCTGACGTGTCTGCTCGGCGATATCATCGTTGGGGTCCCAGCCAATGGCCGTGGGGTAAAGCAGCAAGTCGGCGCCCGCCAAGGCCATCAGGCGTGCGGCTTCCGGATACCATTGATCCCAGCATACCAAAACGCCTAAACGGCCAAGCGATGTATCAATCGGGGTAAACCCTTCTGCACGGCTCGCGTCATGGTCACCGGGCGTAAAATAAAACTTTTCATAAAAGCCCGGGTCATCGGGAATATGCATTTTACGATACTGACCTACGCGGCCTTTATCGCGGTCATATACCACGGCGGTGTTGTGATAAAGCCCAGGCGCACGTCGTTCAAACAGTGAACCCACCAGTACGATATCCAGCTCGCGGGCTAACGCTTCCAGGCGCTGGCCGGTCGGCCCATCCAGCGGCTCGGCCAAATCAAACAGCGCCGGGTCTTCAAACTGGCAAAAGTAGTGGGTAGCATGCAGCTCCTGAAGCATGACCAGCTGCGCGCCGCGCTTTACCGCATCCCGAATGCCCGCTTCGCTGGCGTCAAGGCTCTGCGCTTTATCGGGCCAGGCAGGCTGCTGAACTATTCCAACCGTTAGGTCAGTTGTCGACTTTATAGACATCGTAGCTCCTTACTGGTTGGAAGAGGCCGCTGTCAGCGTACCTTTGGGTAGCTGCATGGTTAAGCAGTGTAGGCTGCCATGCTGACGAATAACGCTTGAGCACTCAATGGGGATCAACGCATGGTCTGGAAACGCATCGGCTAGCGCCATGAGCGCCAAAGTATCTGCTGGATCACCATAGGTGGGTACCAGCACCGCGTCGTTAATAATCAGGAAGTTGGCATAAGTGGCTGGCAGCCGATGGCCGTCTTCAGGATCAAAGCATGCCTGTGGCCAAGGCAGTGGTACAAGCCGGTATGCTTCGCCGTTACGCTGCCGAAAAGCTTTTAACTCCTGCTCCATGGCCTGTAGCGCGGCATAATGCGGATCTTGCGGATCGTCGCAGCGAACATAGGCAATCGTCGTGGGATTGCAAAAACGCGCCAATGTATCAACGTGGCTATCCGTATCGTCACCTTCTAGGTGGCCGTTGGTTAACCACAGCACGCGGTCGACGCCAAAGTCGTCAGCCAGCAGCGCTTCAACGTCCTGTCGGGTCAAATGCGGATTGCGGTTAGGGTTGAGCAAACAGGCTTCAGTGGTTAAAAGCGTGCCTTCACCATCGGTTTCAATCGCGCCACCTTCCAGCACCATATCGCGTGAAGCAATTGGGCACGCCCAAACGCCTGCGTCCGCTAGCGCTTGTGTCAGCTGGTTATCGTTGCTGGCCGGAAATTTGCCGCCCCAACCGGTGAAGGTGTAGTCCAGCATTACTGGCTGGCCTTCGTCATCAACCACGCTGATTGGGCCGTGGTCGCGTGCCCAGGTATCATCCGTGGGCGCCACTATCAGTAATAGCTTGTGAGCCGGCACGCCGTAGGCATCGAATGTTGCCCGCACCCGGGCGCAGGTTGCCTCATCAGGCATGCTGATAACCACCTGCTGATAACGAACGGTTGCCAGTACAATGCGCTCAAGCGTTGCCTCAATGCGCGATAGCAGCGACTCCCAGTCGCCATCAGGGCGTGGCCAGGTGAGCTGTAAACCGTCTTGTGGATGCCATTCAGGCAGCAGGCGATAAGTCATGTTAGCCAACGTCGCAGAGCCTCTTGGTAAGATCTTTTGATAAACACAAACGCTCGCCGATTGCGCCAGCGTAAATGGGCGCAATGTAGGGGGTCGCGGGGTAACTTGCAAGCCCTACGTGGTTTAAGGGAACGGGCCTGTATTCTGTCGCTCTAATGGCCGTTTGCACATGCAGTATTGCTAAAAAAACCGTACCATGAGCGCTTATTAATAAGGAATGACGCCATGCTTGATCGTTTGCCTTTCCTGGTGGGGCTGCGCTACGTGCGCGCCAAACGCCGGAATCACTTTATTTCATTTATTTCATTAACATCGATGCTGGGGCTCATGCTGGGGGTGGCGGTGCTCATCCTGGTGTTATCGGTCATGAACGGTTTCGACCACGAACTGCGCACGCGCATTCTAGGAATGGTGCCGCATACGAAAATCGAGGCAACCCAAGGGATGGTCGAGTGGGAAGCGCTGGCCGACGAGCTGATCCAGCGCGAGCGCGTCATTGGTGCAGCACCGTATGTTGAGCAGCAGGGTATGTTCTCTGCCGCTGGTCGTAACCAAGGGGCAATGGTCAACGGTATTAACCCTGATTGGGAAGATCAGGTATCCATTATCGGTCAGCATATGCGCCAAGGTGCGCTTGCCGACCTGGTGCCGGGTGAGTGGAATGTGGTGCTTGGCTCAATGCTGGCACGCCAGTTGGGCGTTGGCGTCGGCGATCGTGTGACGCTGCTGGTGCCTGAAGCATCCATTACACCGGCAGGTGTTTTCCCGCGTTTAAAGCGCTTTACCGTTAGCGGTATTTTCAGCGTTGGCGCTGATCTTGATGCCAATCTTGCCTACGCCAATATTGAAGATATGCAAACGCTGGCCCGCCTGGGCGATGCGGTAGGTGGCTTGCGCCTGGAGCTTAACGATCTGTTTATAGCCGGCAGTGAAACTCAGGCTATCGTTAATGATTTAGGGCCGGGCTACCGCGGTACTGACTGGACGTCCTCGCATGGCAACCTTTTCCAGGCCATTCAAATGGAAAAGCGCATGATTGCGCTGCTGTTAACCGTTATTGTGGCCGTCGCCGCTTTCAATATTGTTTCTACCCTGGTCATGGTGGTCACCGACAAGCGAGCGGATATCGCTATTTTGCGCACCATTGGCGCAACGCCACGCTCTATCATGGGTATTTTCATCGTTCAAGGATTGGCCATTGGCCTGATGGGGATTGCCATTGGCGTGGCCGTGGGCATTTTGCTGGCGCTGACAATCTCGGATCTGATCGGTTGGTTTGAAGCGGCCTTTGGTATTCAGTTCCTGGATGCAGGCGTTTACTTTATTAGCGACTTGCCATCTCAACTGCAGTGGGACGACGTTCGCAACATTGTATTGGCGGCCTTCGGTCTAACGTTCCTGTCCACGCTGTACCCCGCTTGGCGCGCTGCTCGTGTTCAACCGGCGGATGTTCTGCGCTATGAATAAGGATGCTTCCATGTCTACTACTACGCCGTTAACTGCCGCGTCGTCTACCGCTACGCCAGGCTCCGGGGCAAAGGCTCAGGAGCCGCCCATTATGCTGAATTGCCATGATTTAACACGCGTTTATAGCGAAGGTCCGCAAGACTTAACCGTGCTTGATAAGCTTGAGCTATCCGTGCGTGCCGGTGAGCGTGTGGCGATCGTGGGCAGTTCAGGGTCGGGTAAAACGACGCTACTTAACCTGCTGGGCGGGCTGGATCGGCCTAGCAATGGCCAAGTAGTGATCGCGGGCGAACCGCTTTCTACATTAAACGAGGCGGCCTTAGGGAAGTTTCGCAATCGCTATATCGGCTTTGTCTACCAGTTTCACCATCTGCTGGCGGAGTTTACCGCGGTTGAAAATGCAGCGTTACCATTGATTATTCGCGGTCAGTCGAAAAAAACCGCTGAAAAACGTGCAATGCAGATTCTTGAGCGAGTCGGGATGAAAGCGCGAGCCGACCATAAGCCGGGCGAGCTTTCTGGCGGTGAGCGTCAGCGTGTGGCAATTGCCCGCGCGCTGGTAACTGATCCAAGCCTTGTGCTGATGGACGAGCCGACGGGGAACCTGGATCAAACGACCGCCGCGACCATTCTGGCCTTGATGGATGAGTTGGCTAAAGAGAGCGCCTGCGCCTTCGTTATCGTGACCCACGACGTGGGCCTGGCGGCGCATCAGGATAGGGTGCTTAAACTGGATGCAGGCAAGCTTATCGAGCAGCCCCGCACGCCTTAATCATCGAACTCAGATTCGACCCGCGCCCGACGCCGCTGCCTGTTTTGGCGGCGGCGTTTCCAGTTATAGGACACGTGCCAACGCCAGATAAGGCGAATGCCGACATTGGCCACCAGCGCCAAAACAATGGCCGTAACAAGTGATCCGACCACCAATGGGGGCAAAATATCGTGCATCTGTTCAGCAATCCAGCGCGTTGAAATACGCGTTGGCGCCTCGCGTACCGGCGCGCCGAGAATGAAGGTACCCAGCCGATAGTTGCAGTAAAAAATAAGCGGCATGGTGAGGGGGTTGGTGATCCAGACAAGACTTACCGACAGGGCCAGGTTACAGCGGCTAAGTCGTGCACCGATAGCCGCGACCACCATTTGAAAAGGTATGGGTAGCATGGCGCAAAACAAGCCGACGCTAAACGCATTGGCAACGCTTCGGCGAGTTAAAAGCCACAGACCCGGGTCAGCAATCAGCGGCGCCATAAAGCGTAGAGATCGCTGCTGCCGTAACATATCGGGTTTAGGCATATAGCGCTGCAGGAAACGGCGCGGCATGTCAGGTACTCTTGCCTATTAGTGCACCCATTATCCATATAGCGTAGTGCTTAGGCTATGCCGAGTGTGTGAAGTTCTTATGCCAAGGAGAGTCGTATGCCGTTGGGCGTTGCGATACCGGCTGCAATGGCGGCCCTGTCAGGCGCTATTATCGCTGGGGTAAGCGGCATGACAGGGCTCATTAATCCTTTTGTAGGCGTTGGTTTGCTGGCTGCGTTGTTGTTAATGGTCTGGCGGCCTCAGGCGGCTATATGGTTATTGATCGGTGGTTGGGTTTTTGTAGGTATTCATCAGGAGTGGGCTAGCCAGCTTCCGGTTGGGCTCAATGGTGAAGATGTCGTTGTGGATGCCACGCTGCTTAGCGTCACCGCATCCGGTGGCTCCCAGCGGCTGCTGCTAAGCGTTAATGCGTGTGAAGCGCCCAGCGATGCGCCTTCTTTCCGGGCGCTCCAAAAAGTACGTGTCACGGCGTATGGCGATAGCGTTTATCAAGCCGGAGAGCAGTGGCGTTTGACGCTGCGCCTGCGCCCCCCCAGTGGTTTTGCTAATCCTGATGTCTTTGATTTTGAACAGTGGCTATGGCGAGAGGGCATTCACGCAACCGGGTATGTGCGTCAGGAGCCAGCAGCGGTAAAACTGGCGGATGCTGGCTTCTCTGTACGCCTAATGGCGCTAGATGTATTGGATAACCAGCCACTGAGCGAGCGGACGCGCCGTTGGCTGGCCGCCTTGACGCTGGGTGAGGGCGACCGGTTAACCCAGGATGACTGGGCGCTGCTCAACGCCACGGGAACCACACACTTAGTGGTGATTTCAGGTTTGCATGTTGGTTTGGTGGCCGGGTTTGCGCTACTTCTGGCGAGAATGGCGTCACGGTTAATCACTCCCACCAACTGGCGGATGCGCGCTTGGCCGTGGTGGGCAGCGGCGGTGGTTACCGTTGGGTATGCGTCATTGGCAGGCTTGGCACCCCCGGCGATGCGGGCCATGGTGATGGCGCTGGTGGGCCTCTGGGTGCTGAGCGGGCGGCATGCGCCGGGCATTTGGCAGGCCTGGTGGCTGGCGCTTGGGTTAGTTGTTGTGATCGATCCGCTGTCATTATGGCGCCCTGGACTCTGGCTTTCATTTCTGGCCGTTGGCTGGTTGATTATTATCTGGCAGGGACGCTCTCGGCCGCGGGGCATTAAAGGCTGGTGCTGGGCACTGCTGCGCTCACAGTTATTGCTGGCTCCGCTAATGGCGGCTGCCGTTCTTATTGCCTTTGAACGTATCGCGCCTGCGTCGCCACTTATCAATTTAATCGCCGTGCCCTGGGTCAGTTCTGTGATGGTGCCTTTGGCGCTGTTGGGTTGGATTTTCGCGCCGCTACCCTTGCTTGGCACAGGCGTCTGGTGGCTGTTTGAGCAGGCGCTGGGCGTTTTTTACGCTTTGCTTACCCAGGTAGTGCAGCTATGGCCGCTATGGGAGCCTGACCAGACGCTCATCTATCCCTTAAGCGGTGTGCTTTTATGGCTGGCGCTGTGCTGGGGGCTGCCGAGTGTGCCTCCCTGGTTAAGAGGTGGACCGGTGCTGCTCGCGGTGTTGCTTCCCTGGTGGTCACCTCAGGAGCCCATGCCCAAAGGTAAGCTGCGCGTGACCGTGCATGACGTGGGCCAAGGCCAGCTTGTTGAGCTGCGCAGCCAGCAGTACCGCCTGCTTTACGATACGGGCCCGCGTTTTCAGGCAGGCTTTATGCCGCTACAAACGCTTTGGTCGCCTAACCAGCATTTTGATCAAGTGATCGTAAGCCATGCCGATATCGACCATGCCGGGGGCATTGGAGCGTTGCTTGAAGACCACAGCGTGGCGCGCTGGCAAGCACCGGTAGGTGAATCATTGCCGGTAATGGCCACCGCCTGCGAGCGCGGGCAAGCTTGGCAGCGTGATGGCATAGCCTATCGCTTTTTATGGCCACCCGCCGGGTCTAATACTTACTCCGCCAATGATCGCTCATGCGTGCTGGAAGTTAGCGTAGGCGAAAAGCGGCTGTTAATTACCGGGGATGTCAGTCGCGATATCGAACGGCGCTTTCTGCGCGATGTTGATTTGCCCGTCAGCGTATTGGTGGCCGGACATCACGGTAGCCGCACCAGTTCCGGCGTTCAGTTTGTTCAGCATGCCGCGCCCCATCACGCTATTTTTAGTGCTGGACGTAACAACCCTTTTCAGCACCCAGTGGATGATGTGGTACGGCGTTTTCGAAAACAAGGCAGCTGCCTGTGGAATACGGGACACGATGGTGCGCTGCGCTTTTGGCTGCAAAAAGATCATCCAGTGATTATCACACCCATGCGCCCGCAACCGGATAGCGCTAAGCGGTGTTGATGCGCCTCGCCATAAGGTAGAATTCAGCGCATTGCACACTATTGCCAGGAGCGCGTGTGACTGATTCAGGTTGGGTTCTTTATAAACGACTGCTGAGCTATGTAAAACCGCATTGGCGAGCATTTGCCCTAGCGGTCATTGGATTTGTGGTTTATGCCGCATCCAGTACGGCGCTTGCGGAAATGATGAAACGCCTCATTGACGGTATTCAAAATCCGGATGCGGCTTTTCGGCTATTTTTGCCGCTGTTTGTCGTTTTAATGTTTGCCGCGCGCGGGGTGGGTACTTTTTTGAGTACCTATTACATGGCGTATGTAGGTCGCTATGTCATCCACACGTTGCGCTGCGATGTATTTGCTCACTTGCTGCATTTGCCAGGGCGCTTTTTTGACCAGCACTCAAGCGGTCATCTCGTTTCCCGGGTAACGTACCATGTCGAGCAGGTGGCCGGGGCGGCAACCAATGCCGTTACCGTTATTCTGCGCGAAGGTCTGTTTGTCGTCGGGTTGATTGGCTATCTGTTCTGGACGAACTGGATGCTGACGCTGCTGTTTTTAGGCGTTACGCCAGTCATCGCCGCGGTCGTAAGCTATGTCAGCAAACGCTTTCGGAGTATCTCCAAGCGGATTCAGAGCTCAATGGGCGATGTCACGCATGTTGCCTCAGAAGGCTTGTCGGGTTATCGGGTGGTGCGCACCCACGGCGCGGAAGATTACGAAAAGCAGCGTTTCAAAAGCGTAAGCGAAGAAAACCGCAGGCAGAGCATGAAAGAGGCCAAGACCCGAGCGATAAGCTCTCCTGTCATTCTGATGCTGGTCGCCATTTCCATGGCGCTGCTGGTGTGGTTGGCCATGTCACCGGCATTAATGGCCGATATGACTCCAGGTGAATTTGTGGCATTTATTACGGCCGCTGCCCTGATGATCAAGCCAGTGCGTCAGCTCACCGAAATTAATAGCGATATTCAAAAAGGTATTGCCGCGGCCTCTGAACTGTTTGGGCTGATGGATTTGGCGCCCGAACAGGATACCGGCACACGCATACCTGGGCGTTTACGCGGTGAAGTGGCCCTGGAGAACGTTAGCTTTCGCTATGCAGACGAGCAGCCGGGCGTGCTTCACGATATCAATTTGCACGTCGCGCCAGGCGAACTGGTGGCGATCGTGGGCCGCTCGGGCAGCGGTAAATCAACGCTGGTCAGTCTGTTGCCGCGTTTTTATCGTCTCAATGAAGGGCGCATTCTAATTGACGGCGTGAATATTGATGAGTACGCGTTAGGGCCCCTGCGTCAGCAGATTGGTCTGGTCTCACAGCAGGTAACGCTGTTTAACGCCACGATTGCCGATAATATTGCCTATGGCACGTCGAATCCTGATCGTCAGGCTATCGAAGCGGCGGCAAAGGCTGCCTATGCCAGTGAGTATATCGAAAAGCTTCCTCAAGGTTATGAAACCGTAGTGGGGGAAAACGGTGTCATGCTGTCTGGCGGCCAGCGGCAGCGTCTGGCAATTGCCCGAGCGATCTTTAAAGATAGCCCGATACTGATTTTGGACGAGGCTACTTCGGCACTCGATACCGAGTCAGAGCGTTATATTCAAAAAGCCCTGGAGCATGTATGCAAAGGGCGTACCACGCTGGTAATCGCCCATCGGCTATCAACGATTGAGCGCGCCGACCGTATTCTGGTCATGGATCAAGGACGGATTATTGAGCAGGGCACTCATCAGGCGCTGCTGGAAGCGGGTGGCGCCTATTCGGCCTTGCATCAACTGCAGTTCCAGGAAGCGCCATGACGCTAGCCCAACGCTGGCTTGAAGGGGGCTATCATAATAGCCCTTGGCTTATCCCGTTACGCCCCTTGGGGGCGCTTTATCGATACATCATGAAGCGCCGTGAAGCCGCGTATGCCAGTGGGAAAAAGGTCAGCTGGCGAGCGCCGGTACCGGTGATCGTGGTAGGTAATATCACGCTTGGCGGTACGGGTAAGTCACCTTTGGTCGCGTGGTTGGGCCGCTGGCTGGTGGCACAAGGCTGGTCGCCGGGCATTGTGACCCGCGGCTATGGGGGTAACGCTGAACACTACCCGCTTCACGTTACCCCGGCTACTGACCCGGCACAAAGCGGTGACGAGCCGGTCATGCTTGCCCAGCAAACCGCGCTGCCTGTCGTTGCAGACCCAAAGCGTGCCCGCGGCACGCAGGCGCTGGTGGATCTCGGCTGCGATATAATTTTAAGCGATGACGGCTTGCAGCACTTGGCGCTTGAGCGCGATATAGAGCTTGTGGTGATTGATGGCGCGCGGGGGCTGGGCAATCAACGCTGCCTGCCTGCAGGGCCGCTACGCGAATCACCCCGGCGGTTAGCGCGTGTCGATGGCGTGATCGTGAATGGTGAAATGCGCCACTCACTGCCAATTGATGCAACCTCAATGCAGTTAATGCCGGTCGCTTGGCGGCGCCTGAAAGATGGTGAGCGTTTTCCACTAACCCCGTTACCCTTTAGTCTGCCTGTGTATGGCGTTGCCGGCATTGGCAACCCTGAGCGGTTTTTTACCACGCTGCGCGAACTGGGTGTGGAAGGCGAGATGCTGGCGCTTGCAGATCACCAGCGCTTTAGTGAGGCTATATTTTCCCCTGCTAAGCAGCGCCCCGTGGTCATGACCGCCAAAGATGCGGTGAAATGTAAAGAGATTGCCCCGTCCAATAGCTGGGTATTAGAAGTGGAAGCCACGCTTCCGCTAGAATTCGAACACTGGCTGACAGTCAAACTGTCGGCTTTATCCTGAAGGGGATGCACGCATGGATAAGGAACTGCTGGCGATGTTGGTCTGTCCGTTATGTAACGGCAAGCTAAAATACGACCGCGAGTCGCAAGAGTTGCGTTGTCATTACGATGGCCTGGCTTATCCGATACAGGAAGGCATTCCCGTGATGCTGCCTGAAGAAGCCCGGGTAATGGATGCAGATGAAAAGCTGCCAACCTCACCAGGACGCACGGGAGACCTGTAATGGCGTTTCCCACGTTTACGGCCATTGTGCCGGCCCGCTTTGGATCGACCCGGCTGCCGGGTAAGCCACTGCTTGATATTGCCGGTGAGCCCATGGTTGCTCACGTATGGCGGCGCGCCTGTCAAAGTCAGGCCAGCCGCGTGGTAGTCGCCACCGATGATGCCCGCATTCGCGACGCTATGGTGCACTACGGAGCAGAAGTCGTCATGACCCACGCGGATCATGCTTCGGGCACTGACAGGCTGGCTGAAGTTTCCCAAATCCTGGCGTTGCATGACGATGAGCTAGTGGTGAACGTGCAGGGCGACGAGCCGCTGATCCCCCCTACATTGATTGATCAGGTAGCGTTACGCTTGGCTGAGGATCCCGAGGCATCTATCGCTACGTTGGCTGAACCGATCAACGATGTCGATTCGCTGTTTAATCCTAACGTGGTCAAAGTAGTGCGCTCCTTGCAGGGTCGCGCACTGTATTTCTCCCGGGCACCGATTCCCTGGGATCGTGAGCAGTTCAAGCAACCGCCTGCGATGCTTGAAACGGATGCTTGGCTACGCCATATCGGGATTTACGCCTACCGGGCAGGTTTTTTAGCCGCTTATCGTGACTGGCCAGCGTCAGCACTTGAGCAGTTAGAGCAGCTCGAGCAATTGCGTGCGCTACACAATGGTCACCTAATTCAAGTGGCACTGGCCTGCGAGGTTAATCCTGCCGGGGTCGATACTCAGGAAGATCTGGATCGCGTACGCGCTTTGTTAACGCCGGATGATTAAAACATTTTTTTAAATACTCTCAACGTACAAGGAAGCGCTGTGTGACGCGGGTACTGTTCGTTTGTTTAGGCAATATTTGTCGCTCGCCCACTGCCGAGGGCGTTTTTCGCCGCGCGCTGGAAGACGCGGGCATGGGTGAGCAGGTAGTGATCGACTCTTGCGGGATAGGCAACTGGCATGTGGGCAAAGCGCCTGATCAACGGGCGCAGGTGGCGGCCAAGCGCCGGGGCGTCGATTTGAGCCCGCTATGCGCTCGTCAGTTAACGGCCAGTGATTTCTTAGACTTCGATTACATCTTGGCTATGGATAACGCTAACCTTCAAGCAATGCACGCCTTGAAGCCTTCTAAAAGCCAGGCGTATGTGGGGCTTTTCTTGGACTTCGCGGGTACGCCAGGGGCAGAGGTACCGGATCCTTACTACGGTGGTGACCAGGGGTTTGAGGACGTGCTGGATATGATTGAAGCCGCGTCGCACGGTTTGATTCAACATTTAAGAAGTGACTCCGCGTGATAGCTTTAGCTACGCAAAAAACTGCGCTAATCGATGAGTGCGTTGATCTCACCTCTGCCAATACGTTGCGCCTGCCGTGTATTGCCGACTATTACGCTGAGCCTGCATCGCTTGACGCTTTACGCCGTACGCTGGCCTATGCCAGACGTAAGCAATGGCCGGTAACCCTGCTGGGCGGTGGGAGCAACGTATTATTGCCGCCCCGTTTGGCCGGGCTTGCGATACGCCCGGCATTAAACCAGTGGTGGCTGACCCGCGATGGTAATGATGTGCTGGTGCATGTGGGGGCGGGCGTTAACTGGCATGCGTTGGTGCTTAATACGGCTGCCCGTGGCCTATGGGGCATCGAAAACCTGGCCCTCATTCCCGGTGACTGTGGTGCAGCGCCGGTGCAGAATATTGGTGCTTATGGCGTTGAACTTGCCGATAGCCTTCAGGCTTTGCAGGTCATGGAACTTGCAACGGGAGAAACGCGCTGGCTCAACAATGCCGACTGTGCGTTTGGCTACCGCGATAGCCTATTTAAAAATGCTTTAAATGGGCGCGTCGTGATTACCCAACTGGTGCTGCGGCTTTCCAGGCAGCCTGCGCTTAAGCTTCACTATGGCGATCTTGCCTCGCGTTTATCTAATGCGCCGAGCCCGTTGGATGTCGCCAATGCAGTATCGGCTATCCGACAAGAGAAGCTGCCTGACCCCAAGCAACTGGCGAACGCAGGCAGTTTTTTTAAAAATCCGATTGTTTCATCCCAGCAGGCGCTGGCGTTACTCGCTTGCTACCCAGGCATGCCGCATTTTCCGTTAAGCAATGGTCAAACCAAGCTGGCCGCAGGCTGGTTGATTGATCAGTGTGGTTTAAAAGGCACGCGTGAAGGCGCTTTTGGCGTGCATGACCGCCAAGCGTTAGTGCTGGTGCATCTAGGGGGTGGTGACCGAGAGGGGCTTATGCGCTTTGCTGACTCTCTTGTCGAGCAGGTAAATGCGCGTTTTAACGTGTTGCTAGAGCCTGAGCCGCGTCTGATCTAATGCTTTTGATGCATAAAAAAACCCCGCCTCGGCGGGGTTTTTTGCGCAGTTAGCAAATTACTCTTTGCTAGCCTCTTGTGCTTGCTGCCTACGCAGTTCGCGAGGATCGTTATGCGCACGGGTACGACGACGAGGTTTAGGCGTCTCTTCAGCCGTTACTTCGTCGCTAGTCGATAGTGTGGCCTGAGCTTCTGAAAACGGTGCTTTTTCAGCATCGATGGCATCAGTGGTCACGTCCGGGGCCGAATTAATAGCGGGCGCGGTATCTGTCTCAGGTTGGCTTGCATTAGCCTCCTGAGCAGGCATCGCGTCTGCCTGGGCGCTTACCGGGGCAATCTCTTTTGGCTCATCGGCTACGCCGCTTTCAGCAAGCTCCGTAGGAGAGGGGGCCAGCGTTTTATCGGCGTGGCTGTCTGCTTCGTTATCGGCTTCGTTCGCTGTCTCGCTATGAGTCTCGGCGATAGGCTGAGAAATAACGTCTGCGCCGCTGGCTTCAGGAGCAATGGTTTCAGAGGTATAAGCTGGTTTTTCATCGGCCTGTGGCTGAGCATCTGCAGCTATCGGCTCGTCGCCTTTTGCTGCGGTTGCCAGCTCATCGCTTAAGCGCTCTTCTACAGCTGCTTCTTCGGCAACCGATTTCTCAACAGTAGGCTCTTCAGCAATCAGCGTTGCAGATGCAGGCTTTTCTATAGCCAGTTCTTCAGGCTTCGCCTCGCTATGCTTGTTTGCTTCAAGGCTGGTTTCTTCAAAGCTGTTTTCTTCAAAGCCGGGTTCTTTAGAGCTAGTCTCTTCAAGCTTGGTCTCTGCAAGATTAGGCTCTTCAAGGACAGTCTCTTCAGACGGCGTCGTCTCGGACGTTAGCTCTTCAGGCTGAGAGGCTTCAGGCGTAGACACAGGCGCTGCCGCTGAGGTGTTTTCCTCGGCGGGGCTGGCTTCCTGCGCTTTGGCACTTGCGCTTTCGTCGGTCGGCTGAGCATCCGGCAGCTGTGTCGCTGTAGCGCTGGTAAGCGTTTCTTGCGGCGCGTTAGCTTCAGGTGTTACCGGCTCTGCGGCAGCCGTATCAGCGTTTGACGCTTCTTCGGCTGCTTGAGTCTGCAGCTGTAGCTGTTCTGCTTCTGCCTGCGGGTTAACGGCCTGTTTGCGTGAACGACTACGCGGGTTATTGCGCGTGCGTTTAGGCTTGTCATCCTCTTTCGCTACTGGCTTCTCTGCTTCGTTGCGTGCCGCCTCTTTGGCAGGTTTGGCATCGCGCTGAGTGTCGCGTTGGGTCTCGCGACGAGGCTCTTTCTGCGCCGCTTTGGGGGCGTCGCGGCTTTCTTCTTTTACCGCAGGTTTTACCGCAGGCGTGTCTTTCTGACGGTTGTTCTTGCTGGTGTTATCCTGCGTTTTTGCATCATCTTGCTGCGGGTTGCGACGCCGATTGCGGGTGCGGGTAGGGCCGCTACGCTTATCGTTGGCATCGTCACCGGCATTGTTGTTGGTACTGGTATTGGCGCTGGTATTTGCATTACGCGACTGGCTATTGCGTTGCTCAGACTTGCTGCTTTCGCTGCGCTCGTTGCGGGCAGGCTTTTGCTTAGTCTCGCTGCCTGGCTGGGCCGCTTTTTGGCTACTGCGTTCGGTCTGGCGACGAGGTGCCGGTTCTTTTGGCTTATCCGCAGGCTCTGCGGAACTGCTGTCATCGCTGCCCAGGAGTTTTGCGAAACCGCGAATAAAGCGTCCGATAACGCTCGGCTGCTCTTCCGTGTTGACCACAGGCGCGGCTGCTTTTGCTTTAGGGGCAGGTTCTTCGGTTTGTAGTGACGCCGGGGCCGGTGCGTTATGTGTGACACTTTTAACGGCGGCTTCAGCACGCTGAGTCGGTGGCGCAAAGCTTGGGTCTGGCTCTTTGCCTACTTCGGTATCGGTCGATAGCTCGAAGCTCGATAGCGTTTGGGTGTCGTCTTCGTCTAAATGATCATCGCGCAAACGCTGCACGTCGTAGTGAGGCGTATGCATTTCCGGGTTGGGCAGCAGCACAACGCGCACACCCTGGCGCGACTCGATATCGGCCAGTACGCTACGTTTTTCGTTGAGCAGGTAGGTAGCCACTGGCACCGGGAGAATCGCGCGGATCTGCGCACTACGCTCTTTCATGGCTTCTTCTTCGATCAGGCGCATGATCGAGAGCGAAAGCGAGCGTACGTCGCGGATAGTGCCCTGACCGTTACAGCGCGGGCATACCACGCCGCTGGTTTCACCCAGTGAGGGGCGTAGTCGCTGACGGGACATTTCCATCAGACCAAAGCGTGAAATGCGCCCAATCTGTACGCGAGCGCGATCAAGCTTCAAGGCGTCGCGCATGCGATTTTCAACTTCGCGTTGATTGCGTGCCGGGCCCATGTCGATAAAGTCGATAACCACCAGGCCGCCGATATCACGCAGGCGTAGCTGGCGGGCGATTTCATCGGCCGCTTCAGAGTTGGTTTGCAGAGCGGTTTCTTCGATATCGCTGCCGCGGGTTGCCCGGGCGGAGTTGATGTCGATCGACACCAGCGCTTCGGTATGATCGATCACGATCGAGCCGCCAGAGGGGAGTTTTACCTCACGCTGGTAGGCCGTTTCGATCTGTGATTCGATTTGAAAACGCGAGAAAAGCGGCACTTCGTCAGCATAAAGCTTAATTTTCTGCTGGTATGACGGCATCACCTGGCGGATAAAGCCCAGCGCTTCAGCGTGAATCTCGGGGCTGTCGATCAGCACCTCGCCAATGTCCTGGCGCAGGTAATCACGCATGGCCCGGATAATAACGTTGGATTCACGGTAAATCAGGAACGGGGCAGGCTGCTTGGCTGCTTCAGTGGTGATCGATTCCCATACCTGGGCCAGGTAGTCCAGATCCCACTGAAGTTCTTCCGGATTACGGCCGATGCCCGCTGTGCGCACGATCAGGCCCATCTTGTCGGGTACGGTGAGCTGGCCCATGGCGTCTTTCAGCTGGGTGCGCTCTTCCCCTTCAATACGGCGGGAAATACCGCCTGCACGGGGGTTGTTGGGCATCAGCACCAAAAAGCGGCCTGCCAAACTGATAAAGGTGGTAAGCGCTGCGCCTTTATTGCCGCGCTCCTCTTTATCCACCTGCACGATAACTTCCTGGCCCTCTCTTAGTACCTCTTTGATACTTGGGCGACCAGAGACGTCTTTAACGAAGTATTCGCGGGAGATTTCTTTGAGCGGGAGGAAGCCGTGGCGTTCTGCACCAAAGTCCACGAAGGCCGCTTCAAGGGAGGGTTCAACGCGGGTAATTTTGCCGCGGTAAATATTGGCTTTTTTCTGCTCTCGTGCGCCTGATTCAATATCCAGATCGTAAAGGCGTTGTCCATCAACCAGCGCGACCCGAAGCTCTTCGGGTTGGGTCGCATTGATAAGCATCCGTTTCATGTTGTCTCGCATAGCGTTGAGTACCGGCGAACCGCCCAAAAGGGGGACGTAGACGAATCGCAGGTGCTGCGTGCTTGTGCTCGGCGCATGGTTATGCTGACACGGCAAGCCGGGAAGGCATGATCGCCGACCCGGCTGACAGGTTGAGTACGTGGCGGAGGCAGGACATGTTTCGGTGGCTGTCACGTCCATCCGGCCCTGCTGACACCGCCTACACCTAGCATTTATCGATTCGCCAACGCCGGCCACCGGCACAGCGTTGAACTTGTCACCCAGAATTGGCCAATGCCTTGTGACGAAAAGGCGAAGCGGTTCTGAGTGTGGCGTTTTTATTAAGCAATCGCTTGCCGTTTTAGGCTAAGCGTTAGCAAATCTGTCGTCCTTATCTGTCGTACTTGTGAATAAGGGCGGCAGAGTAACTACATTTTTTAATACGTTAAGAATCAGGCAGTGCGTACACTGACGCCGCTTCTTGTGCTCAGGCCTGCGTGTTGGTCGGGCAGGCGCTTAAGCTAAACGCGGCATTAACACTTGTGAAAACAGGAATACTCAACAAGCCTTCCGCGCTTAGCGGGTGAACGATTTGGAATATAACAGTAAAGACAACCACCAGCAATTGACGCAATGCCCTTGGGTCTACGTTAGAATGCCGTTTTTAGCCTAGCATCATCGAGACACAGCAGGAGTGCGCGGCAATGGCCGAAGGGCGTGAAGTACAGTGGGTGGATATCGCCCCGGAACAAGCGGGTCAGAGAATCGATAATTTTTTGATGACTCGCCTGAAAGGTGCTCCTAGAGCGCTGATATACCGCATCGTGCGTAAAGGTGAGGTGCGGGTTAATAAAAAGCGCGTCAAAGTAGATTATCGCCTCCAGGCAGGAGATATGGTGCGTGTGCCACCTTTGCGTCTGGCGCCTCGCGAAGCCGTAAAGGAAGTTAGCGATAATCTGCGTGATGTCTTGGTGGGCAGCGTCATTATGGAAGGCCCTGACTGGATGGTGCTCAACAAACCTTCCGGGCTTGCCGTGCACGGAGGCAGTGGCGTGAAGATTGGTTTGATCGAGGCGCTGCGGCAAGTGCGTGATGATTTGAGCTTTTTAGAACTCGTTCACAGGCTTGATCGTGATACATCGGGCTGTTTACTGCTGGCTAAATCTCGCGATGCACTAGTAACGCTCAACGAGTCGTTAAAAAAGCACGGCATGGACAAACGCTATCTGGCGTTAGTCAATGGCCGTTGGCCTGCGCGTAAAACCTATGAAAGTGCTCGTCTTGACCGTTTCGATGCGGGTAACGGCGAGCGGCGGGTGCGGGTCGATCCTAACGGCAAAGTATCGCGTACCCATTTCGCCGTTGTTGAAACCTTTGAAAAAGCCACGCTGATTGAAGCTGAGCCGGTCACCGGGCGAACGCACCAGATTCGCGTTCATGCTGCTCATGCCGGACACGCGCTATTGGGCGATGACAAGTATTCAACGCGCGAAAGTGCTCATTTGACGAAGCACTTGGGGGTTAGTCGCCTATTTCTGCATGCCCGCTCCTTAACATTTCCAGAGCCTACCAACGGCCGCCCGGTGACGGTTAAAGCGCCGCTGCCGGATGTGCTGGAAGACATACTGAAACGCGCACGCCGATAAGGAGCGTTCATGCGCTACGAGCTGATTATTTTTGATTGGGATGGCACCTTGATGGATTCGGTGCCCAAGATTGTTGCCTGCATGCAGGCAGCAGCCCAGGAAGCAGAGTGGGGCGAGCTTGAAGCCGCAGCGGTTGAGGATATTATTGGTTTGGGGCTGCCTGAAGCCATTGCCAAGCTATGCCCGGGTATTTTGCCTGCTCAGGCGGAACGCTTGCGCCAGCGCTATTCGCACCACTTTGTGAGTGGGAATACAACGCCCATGCCGTTTTTTAGTGGTGTTGAGGCGCAAGTAGCGCGCCTGCGTGAGCGCGAGCAGCAGCGTCTGGCTGTGGCTACAGGTAAAAGCCGCCGTGGGCTTGATCGTGTTTTTACCGAAACGGGAAGCGGTGCCTGGTTTCATGCCAGTCGTACCGCTGATGAAACGCGCTCAAAGCCGCACCCGCAAATGCTTAACGAGATACTTGTTGAGCTTGGCGTACCCGTAGAGCGTGCGGTAATGGTGGGCGATACGGAATATGATCTGGAAATGGCGAGGGCCGTCGGCATGGACCGTGTGGCGGTAACGTACGGTGTTCATACGCCGGCGCGGTTAGCAGCAAGCCAGCCTAAATGGGTCGCTCATAACGTTGAGGATCTTTTTGGCTGGCTGTATGGATAGATGATGCGACGTTGGGTGGATGGTCAATGACCTGGCGTTCCTAGACTCAAAAAGGATGATATATGAGTGATGATTGGCGCCGCAGTGATGCTGATGGGTACCAAAGTCCTGCAGACCAAAGTCCTGCAGATAGGCCCGCGCCTGGTCGATCAGATCATGATCGCTGGACACAGGGCCCTGACGTGGCGGCTTATACAGATGAAGCTGCTTCGGTGGGTGCCGCAGGCGATGATGCTGAAACGCTACGTGAGCGACAACGGCTGGCTCAAGTCGAGATGATGGATCGCTGGATTGGCGGCGTATTGACCGAGCAGCGTCGTTCGCGGCGTTGGAAGCTGTTTTTCCGGTTTATGACGCTGTTTCTGATATTAGCGCTAGTCGCGACCGTCGTATATAACGTCTTCTGGGCGCCAGCGGGCGATTCATCTACCTTGCAACGTCACCTGGGCGTCGTTGAAGTTAATGGCGTTATTGCCAGCGATGCACCGGCAAATGCCGAGCGGATCATTCGGGGGCTGAATCGCGCCTGGGATTCAGATAATACCGAAGCCGTTGTGCTGCATATCGATAGCCCTGGCGGAAGTCCGGTACAGTCACAGCGCATTTACGCGGAAATTATGCGTCTGCGTGAACAGGGCGATAAGCCGATATTGGCGGTGATCGAAGATATTGGCGCGAGCGGGGCTTATTATATCGCCTCGGCAGCCGATGAAATTATTGCATCACCGGCGAGCTTGGTGGGCTCCATTGGGGTTATTTACGCAGGGTTTGGCTTTCAGGATGCCATTAGCCGTATCGGGGTTGAGCGCCGCGTTATGACGGCTGGCGAGAACAAAGCCTTTCTAGACCCTTTTCAGCCTTTGGATGATGACGCTGAGGCGTTCTGGCAGGGCGTGCTAACCCAGACCCATCAACAGTATATTGATGACGTCAGGGCAGGGCGTGGCGATCGTCTAAGCGATCGACCAGAAATTTTCTCGGGCCTGGTATGGAGCGGCGAGCAAGGTCTTGAGTTAGGGCTTGTCGATCAGATGGGCAGTCTTGAGGAGGTCGCCCGCGCTCATGTCGGTGAAGCAAGTTGGGAAGACTATACGCCGCGCCTTGATCCGTTTGATCGTTTGACGCGACGCTTTACGCAAGTGGCAGCCAGTGTATTAGGCCTTCAAGCGCCTAACTCACCGCTTCGCTATCAGGCCCAGTAGGTTTGCTATTCAGCGCCAAGCGGGCTGATGCCCACTTGGCGCAGCATGCTGCAAAGGGCAATTAGCGGCAGGCCTATCAGTGCATTGGGGTCGCGGCCTTCTAAGGCCTCAAATAAGGTGATCCCTAAGCCCTCCATGCGAAAGCTGCCTGAGCTGTCCAGCGGTTGCTCGAGCGCGACATAGCGCTCGATCTCGCGCTCGGTTAGCGAGCGGAAGACCACATAGAAAGGCTCGATATGGGTGTAGTGGCGCTGCTGGCGCGTATCAAGTAGGGCAAGGCCGGTTAAAAAGGTAACCCGCTGGCCTGAAAAGCGTGCCAGATTGGCGCAGGCGCGCTCCTGAGTATGCGGTTTGCCAAGAATATCGCCTTCAAATACCGCCACCTGATCTGAGCCGATAATATAGTGGTCAGGAAAGCGTTCTGCCACGGCGTTGGCTTTACTGAGTGCGAGGCGATGCACAAGCGCTTTAGGCGACTCATTCGCGTGCGGCGTTTCGTCGATATCTGGCGAATAACACTGATAGGGAAGCTGCAGGCGGTCCAGTAGTTCTCGCCGCCAGCGAGAGCTTGATGCCAATACTAATGACGCGTCTTGGGTAAGCGGCACGCTCTTTCTCCTAAGCCATTGGGAATGAAAAGTGAGTGTAGCTAAACCCGATAGCCGTGCCTAATTTGCAGGTTTGTGCGATAAACCATGAAGAATTATGCTGACAGCTTTGACACCAGCGGGGGGAGTGCCTATCATTGCGCGCCTATGTTGACCTCACAACTCCCCAGCCGGGTTGAGCCTTATAAGCTTGCAGCCCGCCACGAACGACTAGAAGGCTTAGTGGCACTTACTAAGCTGCCACGGCTTGCCGAAGAGGCAGGTGACCAAACAGGCGACTGTCATGTTGTCCTGGAATTTGGTGTGGATGCCCAAGGTCGTCGTGAAATTCGTGGCCATTTGCAAGCGACGCTGGCATTGCCCTGTCGTCGCTGCTTGGTGCCGCTAAGTCAAGACGTGTCCAGTGACTTCCTGCTTGGGATGATTACTGACGAAGCCTTGGCCGCCGAGCTGCCTGCCAGCCATGAGCCGGTGCTGGTGGAAAATGAACAGCTGGATCTACTCACGGTTGTTGAGGATGAGCTTATCCTCAGCTTGCCGCAGGTGGTCTATCACGAGGAGACTGAATGTCATGTCTCGGCGGAGCAGCTGGTCAGCAAAACAGGCGGCGAGGCGGAAGAAGCGGCGCCCGCCACGAACCCTTTCGCGGTGCTCAATGTCTTGAAAAGCAAAGACGCCTTGAAGGGCAAAAAGTAAGCACCACTTATCCTATATACCTTGGAGTAAACACCCATGGCAGTTCAAAAGAACCGTAAAACTCGTTCCAAGCGCGGCATGCGTCGTAGCCACGATGCGCTGACCGCTCCGACACTGTCTCAGGACCCGGAAACCGGTACTAAGCACCTGCGTCACCACGTAGCTGCCGATGGTTTCTACCGTGGTCGTAAGGTAGTTGAGGTATAAGCCTTAACTGTCCGGTAAAGCGGCCAAATAGAGTGGGTGCTACGTGCGCCTAGCGATTGATGTGATGGGGGGCGACCAAGGCCCTCGTGCCGTTATCGAAGGCTCGGCAAGAGCAGTGATGGAACATCCTGATCTTGAGCTGACTCTGTTTGGCCCGCGTCAGCAAGTGATTGCTGAGCTTTCACGCTTGCCGCAGCCTTTGGCTGCGGCAACGTCACGTTTAGTGGCAAGTGATGCGCCGTTAAGTATCTCCCAGACATCCAGTGCTGCCTGGGCGCTTCGCCATGGGCAGACGAGCAGTATGGCCTGTATGCTAAGAAGTCTTAGCCTTGGTGAGGCCGATGCCGGTGTCAGTGCAGGCAATACAGGAGCATTAGTAGCCCTTGCGCGACGCGAGCTGGGCACGCTTCCCGGAATTTCCCGGCCTGCAATCAGTACCGCGATTCCAGCGCGCCACGGCCGCCGCTGCTATCTGTTGGATCTGGGGGCTAACGTGGATTCGCCGGCGCACCGTCTGGTTGATTTTGCGGTAATGGGTGCTGCAATGGCGCAGTGCGTCGATGACGTAAAGCTGCCCCGCGTCGCGTTGCTTAATGTGGGCTCAGAAGCCACCAAGGGTAATGCTTGTGTGCGCGAGGCCGACAGGATTTTGCGTGAGTATCCTGATGACACGGCCTTTGCCTATCAGGGGTATGCCGAGGGCGGTGATCTGTTTGATGGCGAGCTTGATGTGGTTGTCTGCGACGGTTTTGTAGGCAATGCAGTGCTTAAAGCGAGCGAAGGTTTGACCCGTATGCTGGTAGAGCGTGTACAGATGGCGTTTGAATCACGCCTGAGTGGACGTCTGGCAAGCCTACTGGCCAAGCCTGTGCTTAGATACCTGAAGCAGGAATTAAATCCTGTGCGTTACAACGGGGCAAGTTTGCTTGGCCTGAAGGGTATCGTGGTGAAAAGCCATGGTGGTACCCAGGCGGATGGTTTCTACTATGCTATCCAGCGTGCGCTAAGCGAGGTGGAGCATAATCTGCCCGCACGAATCGCCGGCCGCTGGGAGCGTCGCTAATGGCGCAGGTGTGAAGCCTAGATTTAGGTGCCCGATAACTGAACGTAGGCATCAGAGTAGGGATGTTACTCGACTAGATAATAAAACGTTAGAACGTATTTTGCGGGTTACAGGTGGCAGCAGGATGTGCCCGTAACCGCGCCTATCGCTCAAATGAGCAAATGCCTACAAGAGCAAAGGTGAACGACATGTCTCAACCCCTTGCCCTCATTTTTCCCGGGCAGGGCTCTCAGCAGCTTGGAATGCTGCGAGAGCTGGCCGAGCGCTACAGTGTGGTGGGAACAACTTTTGAGGAAGCTTCGGACGCACTTGGGTACGACTTGTGGAAAGTCGTCCAGGAGGGCCCCGAGGCAACGCTAAACGCAACTGCCTGTACGCAGCCTGCGCTGCTTTCTGCTAGTGTTGCGATTTGGCGGGTGTGGCAGGAGCTGGAAGGCCCGCGGCCCACTATCATGGCCGGGCATAGCCTGGGCGAATATAGCGCCATGGTGTGTGCGGGCGTGATGGGCTTTGCTGAAGGTGTTCAGCTGGTTCGCTTGCGTGGCGAAGCCATGCAGGACGCCGTGCCTGTCGGCGAAGGTGGTATGGCGGCCATTTTGGGGCTTGCTGATGATGCGGTAGAAGCAGCTTGTGCCCATGCTGCACAGGGCGATATTGTTTCCGCTGTTAATTATAATTCGCCTGGTCAGGTTGTCATTGCCGGTAGTAAGGCGGCCGTTGAGCGTGCCATTGTGGCCTGCCAGGAAGCGGGCGCTAAGCGAGCGATGGCGCTACCGGTTTCAGTGCCGTCTCATTGTGAATTGATGCGCCCGGCGGCCGAGCGGTTGGCGGAGGCTATGCAAAGCGTTGAGTTTCGTGCCCCGCGCTATACTGTCGTGCAAAATGTCGATGCGAAGGCGCATGCTGATATTGATACACTGCGCACACGGCTGATTGAGCAGCTCTACCAGCCGGTTCGTTGGTCATCATGTGTTGAAACCATGGTAGCTCAGTCTGTTAATGTGTTTATCGAGTGTGGGCCTGGTAAAGTGTTAACCGGGCTAAATAAACGCATCGCCCGCGGAGCCAAAGGCTTGGCGGTAAATGACCCGGATAGTTTGGATTCAGCGCTTGAGTTGGCTCGTGAAGCACAGGCTAACGGTGCTTAATACGCCGCAATTTTTCGCTATCCTTGCTTTTTGAGTGGTTAAAAAGCAAATAGTTAAAGGCTAAACGTTATGACGCAAGAACGCAGGGTTGCGCTTGTTACTGGTGCCAGTCGTGGTATTGGTCGGGCGATCGCTCATGAGCTGGGTCGCCAGGGCCGTATAGTGATTGGTACCGCGACCAGCGAGGACGGTGCCCAAAAAATCGATGCTGATTTAAAGCAAAACGGTATCGAAGGCGCTGGTGTTTGTCTGAATGTGACAGACCAGGCGAGCATTGATACAGTGCTCAAAGATATTGCCGAGCGTTTTGAAGCGCCGACGATTCTGGTCAACAATGCAGGGATCACTCGCGATAACCTACTGATGCGCATGAAAGAGGATGAATGGGATTCGGTAATGGATACCAATCTTAAATCCGTCTATCGTGTAAGCAAGGCATGTTTGCGCGGTATGACTAAAGCACGGTTTGGACGTATTGTGTCAATCAGTTCGGTAGTGGCAACCATGGGTAACCTGGGCCAGACTAACTATGCCGCTGCGAAAGCAGGCATGGAAGGCTTTAGCCGTGCGTTGGCTCGTGAAGTGGCTTCCCGTGCGATTACCGTTAACGCGGTAGCGCCTGGCTTTATTGCTACCGATATGACCGAAGCGTTGCCAGAAGCTCAGCATGAAATGCTGTTGAAACAGATTCCGCTGGCCCGCTTAGGCGGTCCAGAAGAAATCGCTGCCGCAGTAGGGTTTCTTACCAGCGATGCTGCAGGATACATCACTGGTGAAACCCTTCATGTGAACGGCGGCATGAATATGCGTTGATGGCCTTAGGCTTAGCGGTTGCTTCTGTCTAAGGGCGTCTATAAACTACCCCGCAGCTTTTGGCTTGCGGTTTCCAAATAGCTGGTTATCCAAAACGGCTAATGTGAACGACTGGAGTACGTTAATGAGTACTATTGAAGAGCGCGTTAAGAAAGTTGTAGCAGAGCGCCTGAACGTTAAAGAAGAAGATATCCAGAACAGCTCTTCTTTCACTGAAGACCTGGGTGCTGACTCGCTTGACACTGTTGAGCTGGTAATGGCTTTGGAAGAGGAATTCGATACTGAAATTCCTGATGAAGAAGCGGAAAAAATTACCACTGTTCAGGAAGCCATCGACTACGTAAACGCCCACCAGTAAGGGCAAGTTGATGCATCAAACGAGGGTGTGGTGCTAGCACCCCCCTTAAAAGCCGCCCTTTTAAAGGGCGGCTTTTTTGCTTTGTGCTTCACCGTGAACATAACGTTCAATCTCCGTTATACTAGTCATCTGATTTCTGCTGAAAATGACCCGGATGGGTCGAGTCACCATGGATGCCTGGAGGAAAGCTAATGGCGCGAAGAAGGGTAGTGGTAACTGGGTTAGGCCTGGTGACCCCAGTGGGCAATAGCGTGGATGAAACGTGGGCGAATATTACGGCCGGTAAGAGCGGTATCGCGCCCATTGAGCACTTTGATACAAGTAGCTTTAATACACGCTTTGGTGGTTCGGTTAAGAATTTTGATATTAGCCCTTATCTGAATCCTAAAGAAGCCCGCAAGATGGATCTGTTCATTCAGTACGGCATGGCGGCTGGCGCTCAGGCAATACAAGATGCGGGCATTGCCTGCACAGAAGAGAATGCACCGCGTATCGGGGTGGCGATGGGGTCGGGCATCGGTGGCCTGCCCATGATCGAGCATAACCACAATGCGCTGAATAAGGGCGGCGCTCGTCGCGTATCACCTTTTTTCGTGCCGGGCTCCATCATCAACATGATCTCGGGCAATCTGGCGATTCAGCATGGCTTCCAGGGCCCTAATATTGCCATTACGACTGCGTGTACCAGTGGCACGCACAATATTGGCTATAGCGCGCGTACCATTGCCTATGGTGATGCAGATGTCATGATCTGTGGCGGTGCTGAAATGGCGACTACACCGCTTGGCCTGGGAGGTTTCTCGGCCGCCCGAGCGCTTTCAACGCGTAATGATGATCCTGAAGCGGCAAGCCGCCCGTGGGATAAAAATCGCGACGGTTTTGTACTTTCTGACGGTGCCGGTGTGCTGGTGCTTGAAGAGTACGAACATGCCAAAGCGCGGGGCGCGAATATCTACGCCGAACTTATCGGGTTTGGCATGAGTGACGATGCCTATCACATGACGGCACCGCCTGAAGATGGCCGCGGGGCTGCGCTTTCCATGAGTAATGCGATTAAAGATGCTCAAATGGATCCTTCCGAAGTGCATTATATCAACGCACATGGAACCTCCACGGCAGCGGGCGATCTGGCTGAAAGCCGGGCTGTTGAGCGGGTAATGGGCAGCGCTGCTCAGAATGTGGCGGTAAGCTCTACCAAATCCATGATTGGGCATCTGCTGGGAGCTGCTGGCGCTGTTGAGGCGGTATTCAGCATTCTGGCCATTCGTGATCAGGTGGCACCGCCCACGATTAACCTGGATAACCCCCAGGAAGGCTGCAACCTGGACTATGTGCCGCACACTGCGCGTAACATGCGTATTGATGTTGCGCTGTCCAACTCGTTTGGGTTTGGCGGCACCAACGGTTCGCTGTTGTTTAAAAAGGTATAACGCAAGATGACCCTGCCTCAGGTACCGTTTGATGACCGCGGACTGGCGTATGGGGATGGCGTGTTCGAAACGGTGCTACTGCGTCACGGCGAGCCGGTGCTTTGGCCGTATCACGTAGCACGGCTGGTGCGTGGATGTCAGTGTCTGGGTATCCCCACTCCCTGCCAGGCGGCGATCGAAGCCACTTGGCAGGGCAAGGCCACGGCACCGCTTGAAGTATTAAAACTGATCGTCACCCGGGGAAGCGGTGGAAGAGGGTATGCGCTACCCGATCCCCCAGCGCCCCGTTTACTAAGCCAACGGACTGTGTTTGCCCCCATGGTTGAACGCTGGAAAAATGGGGTAACGGTGCGTATATGCTGTTTACGTCTGGGTCATCAGCCTGCTTTAGCCGGTATCAAGCATTTAAATCGGCTTGAAAACGTAATGGCGCGTCAGGAATGGCGCGATGCCATGATTGCCGAAGGTTTGCTTGCCGATCAGCAAGGGCAGCTGGTTGAAGCGACAAGCATGAACGTGTTCTGGCAACAGCGAGGGCAGGTGTTTACGCCGCCGCTGGATAAATGCGGCGTGGCGGGCACACTGCGTCGCGCGTTAATTGATCAGGGCGCTGTCAGTGAAGCCAGCCTGTCACTTGAATTGCTACCCAGGATGGAGCGCGTTTGGGTGGCTAACTCCGTGCAGGGTGTCTGGCCCGTTCACACGTTACTATCGGAAGACAATGTTTGCCTGCAACGCTTTCAGGGCGATAGGCACGACAAGTTTCAAACGCTGGCGCACCGCCTGTTGGGCTATGCGCCAACTCCTATGCAGTAAGCCCTAACTTATTTTGTTGAGGTGAAACGTTGAAACGGTTATTGGCCGCTGTTGGAATTATCCTGGTGTTGGGCGTTGCTGTCGCGGCAGGTAGCTATCTGTATTGGCAAAACCGCCTGGAAGCACCCTTAACGCTTGATGAGCCAGTTCTTTACCAAGTACCCGCCGGTGCTGGCTTTAATCAGGTGGTAGCGCAGTTAGAGTCTCAAGGCATTATTGATGATGCCTGGGCATTTCAATTGCTGGCACGGGTTCATCCAGAGCGCGTTCCGCGTCTTCGCGTGGGTGAGTATCAGCTGACACCCGGGATGAGCGGTCTTGAGATGATCGCGCTGTTAGGCAGTAACAATGTAGTTACCTATGCATTAACGCTTCCCGAAGGGCGCACGTTTAATCAATTGCGTGAGCTGCTCAATAATGCGCCAAAGCTTGGCCATCAAACGGCCGATATGAGTGATGAAGAGATCATGGCGCTGCTGGACCGGGAAGGTACCTTTCCAGAAGGCTGGTTTTTCCCCGATACGTACCGTTATCACCTAGGGATGGATGACGTCGATCTTCTGCGTCAAGCGCTTGCGCGCATGGAGCGTATTTTAGAGGAAGTGTGGGAATCTCGTGCAGAAGACCTGACCGTTGAATCGCCTTACGAGGCGCTTATCATGGCATCGCTTATCGAGCGGGAAACCGGGGCGCCTGAAGAGCGGCGTGAAATTGCCGGTGTCTTTAAGCGCCGTATGGAGCAGGGCATGCGCCTGCAAACCGACCCTACCGTGATTTACGGCATGGGTGAGCGCTACGCGGGGCGTATTACCTATGCCGACCTGCGCGAAGCCACGCCTTACAATACCTATGTGATTAATGGTATGCCGCCCACGCCGATTGCCATGCCGGGGCGGGCGTCGCTTGAAGCGGCCGTTAATCCTCTGCCCGGTGATACGCTGTATTTTGTATCGCGTGGCGATGGTACGCACCAGTTCTCACGCACGCTGCGTGAGCACAATAATGCGGTTAATCGTTATATTCGCAACCGTTGATTAAGGGATCGCAATGACTAAGCGGGGACGCTTTATTACGCTGGAAGGCGGCGAAGGCGTAGGCAAATCCACCAATATGGCCTTTGTGGTCGCCTCGCTTGAAGCGCAGGGTTTTGAGGTTGTAAGTACGCGGGAGCCAGGTGGTACGCCGCGCGCCGAAGCGATCCGTACGCTCCTGCTCGACCCTGCTCCGCAGGAACCGTTACATGCCGATGCTGAGCTTTTATTGATGTTTGCCGCGCGTGCCCAGCATCTGGCCGAAAAAATAGTCCCGGCGCTGGAACGCGGGGCATGGGTCGTGTGTGATCGCTTTACTGACGCAACCTTTGCCTATCAGGGGGGCGGGCGAGGCATGCCGGTTGAGCGGATTGCCCAACTTGAAGCGTTCGTGCAAAAGGGGCTCGCACCTGATCTGACCCTGCTGCTGGACATGCCGTTAACTGCCGCGCAATCGCGCCTTGAGTCACGTTTAAATAGTCAAAACGAGCAGCGTGACCGTTTTGAGCAGGAGCGTGGCGAATTTTTCCAGGCTGTTCGTAAAGCCTATTTGGCCCGAGTCGACGCCGAACCGGAGCGCTTTGCGCTGATTGATGCGCATCAGTCACTTGCCAATGTGCAAGCCGATATTCACGACACGCTCGCCGAACGGATAGCGCTATGGCGTTAACCGGCATACTGCCGTGGCAGGAAGCCACTTGGCGACAGCTGGTGCGCCTGGCGGATGAGGGGCGTATGCCGCATGCGATTTTGCTCAGCGGCGCCCACGGCGTGGGTAAGCAGCAGCTGGCTGAGACATTGATTGCCCGCACGCTATGCGCAAACCCCGATGTGTTGGCATGCGGCCAGTGTCACAGCTGTTCCATGCTGGCCTCGGGCTACCATCCTGATCTGCTGCGCGTTTCTCCTGAAGAGGGCAAACGACAGATACGTATTGACCCTATCCGCGACGTTAATCGGTTTGTGTCGCAGACCGCCCAGCAGGGCGGCTATCGCGTGATTGTGATTTCTCCTGCTGAGAGCATGAACATCGCCGCTGCCAATGCGTTGCTGAAAAGCCTCGAAGAGCCGGGCGCCAAGACGCTATTTATTCTGCTGTCTGATGTGCCCTCGCGCATGTTGGCCACCATACGCTCGCGGTGTCAGCAGTGGTCATTGCCCAATGTCGCATTCGAGGCATCGCGAGGCTGGCTGATCGAGAAGTTGGGCAGCCAGGATGAGGCATATTTTTGGTGGCGTGTGTCGGGTGGTTTGCCACTGTTGGCAGTTGAGTTGGCTTCGCCTGAAGAGCGGGCGTTGCGCCATCAGATACATGACTGTTTTGAGCAGCTGGTGCGCGGTGCTGAGCCGGTATCAGAAGCCGCGCGGCTTGATCGTCAGGCGATTGATGCCATCCTGTGGTACGGTATTGCCTGGCTTGAAGATCTCATTCGGTTGGGTATCTCCGGCGAAGCGGACGTATTACACAACCCCGATTTAGAGCCTCTTTATCGTCAGGCGGTTAAAAACGGCCGTGTTCAGGACTGGTTTCGTTTATTGGACTACGCCCGTGAACAGCGGCGCCTGTTGGCGGTGGGAGCCAACCCCAATCCGCAGCTGGTGCTGGAAGCCTGGCTAGTGCGTTGGGCCGCGCTACTGCGGTCGTAATTTTCTATGGCGCGCGAGGATGATATGAATGTTCACAAAGCCCTTGCCCTGACCGTGCCCGATATTGCTACGCTATTGTCTGCCTATATGCCGTTTTTAGACCGTGGGGGCATGTTTGTTCCCACCAAAACGCCGTATGCGTTGGGCGATCAGGTCACTTTACTACTTACGTTGCCGAATGAAACCGAGCGGATCACCGTTTCGGGTGATGTTGTGTGGGTGACACCCAGCGAAGCAGACACCCAGCGTACGCCTGGCATTGGCGTGCATTTTCGCTCACAGGATAATGCTCTGCGCGAACGTATCGAAACGTTGCTGGCAGAGGTAAGTTCTACGACTCCCTCGTTTACGCTTTAATATCCTGCCTTATTCTTCTTTATTGTTGCTGAGACGTTCATGTTTGTTGATTCGCACTGTCATTTAGATCGTTTATCTGAACATACCCATGGAGGCGATATAGCCGCCACGCTGAACGCGGCGCGGGCGGCCGACGTCAGCCAGTTTTTGGCGGTTGCGGTAACGCTTGACGATATGCCGGGGCTTGCTGCGATTGCCCGCGAGCATGCTGATGTCGCTATCTCGGCAGGCCTGCATCCGCTGCACACGCCTAAGCAGGAACCCAGCGTCAGCGATATTCAAGAAGCCGCCGAGCGATATGGCGCGGTGGCCATTGGCGAAACGGGGCTCGATTATCACTATCAGGACAGCGTGTCGGCTGTTGTGCAGCATGAACGCTTCAAGCGTCACTTGGTGGCCGCGCGGGAGCTTGAACTGCCGGTCATCGTGCATACTCGTGAAGCTAAAGAAGATACGCTCGCCTTATTGCGCGATCACAGTAACCCGCGGGTCGGGGGCGTACTTCACTGCTTTACCGAAGATTTGGATATGGCTCGCGAGGCCGTGCGGCTTGGCTTCTATATCTCGTTGTCAGGTATTATTACCTTCAACAACGCCGCATCACTGCGTGAGCTGGCTCGCCAACTGCCGCTTGATCGTCTATTGATTGAAACCGACAGCCCTTATCTGGCGCCTGTGCCATACCGTGGCAAACCCAATGAGCCTGCGTGGGTGGTCGAGGTGGCGGAGTGTATCGCCAAGGAGCGCGGGGTGAGTGTTGATGAGGTGGCCATGCAGACAACCGCTAATTTCTATCAGCTTTTTAAAGCGGCAGTGCCCGATGCCCCGGCGCATATCAAAGATGCGCTGGCGCAGGCTGGGTTAGTGTCATCACGTTAAACTGTGCAAGCGTAAGGTGGGTGCGATGAATATTGACCGACTACTTCAGCAACGTCAAAGCGCGGCCAGTATTCCGCCTTTAGATCAATGGCAGCCGGCGTTGTCGGGTGATATCAATATTGTGATTCAGGCCGATGGTACCTGGCTGCACGAAGGGCAGCCGTTTGCCCGGCCGAATATTGCGCGCCTGCTATCAACGCTTTTACGCCATGATTCAGACGGTGTTTGCCTGGTGACGCCGGTTGAGCGCTGGCGCGTTCAGGTGGAAGATTTGCCTTTCGTGGCGGTCGAGGCCGATTTTCGTGATGACGCCTGGTGGTTTACCACCCAGTTTGATGATGTCGTACGTCTGGACCAAGCGCATCCTTTATCCATTAGTCAGACGCCGCAAGGGGAGTGGGTACCGGAAGTCAGCGTGCGTTATGGGCTGGCGGCCAGATTGCATCGCCATGTGTTTTACCAATTGGTTGAGGCCTCCAGCACCCGGGAACTTGCTAACGGCCAGTGTGAGGTGGGTATTTGGAGCGCCGGTGACTGGTATCCGCTAGGCCAGGTGGACGCTATGGATGATGGCTCGCCAAGTGAGGTTTCGTGAAGTTAACCGCTGAGCAGCATGCCGTAGTGCATCATAACGGTGGCCATGCGCGGGTAGCGGCTGTCGCGGGGGCCGGCAAAACGACCACTATGGCAGCGCGGGTTTTGCACTTGCTTGCCAGCGGCGTAGAGCCAAAACGGATGCTGGTACTGATGTTCAACCGCTCGGCGCGCGATGACTTTCATCAGCGCTTGGTCAAGATGGCGCCTGACGGCCAGGTATTGCCCGCCGTGCGCACCTTTCATTCCCTGGGTCACCGGCTTACTCAAAGCCTGTGCCGCTGGGGCGCGCTTGCTCCACGGCGGTTACTCTCGGCTGACTGGCAGCTGGAGCGCTTGCTGCGCCAGGCGAGTATCAATGTGCTGCGTGACAGCGTGGAGCGCCGCGATGCGGCGATTGAAGGTGACCGCCTGGAAGCGCTGGCGCATTTTTGTAACTTGGTTAAAGCTGAAATGGCCGCGCCCCAAGCGCTTTATGAGCGGCTTAATTTTGAGCCCGATACCGATTATTTTCCTGCCGCCTTTGATGAGGCGGAAAAAATGCTCAGTAACGAAGGTCTGATGACCTACGCCGATCTTTTGTATCGGCCGCTACAGGTATTGGAAGCTGACAATACACTACGCCAGCGGGTCGAAGGCTTTCTGGATCACGTGATTATTGACGAGTATCAGGATATCAACGCCGCTCAGCAACGCCTTTTGGCAGTGCTGGCGGGCAGTACGGCGTCGGTAATGGCGGTAGGTGATGCTAACCAGTGCATTTATGAATGGCGCGGCGCCCGGCCGGATACCATGCTGGAAGACTTTACCGCCACGTTTGGGCAGGCAACCGACTACCCGCTTTCCACGACCTTCCGCCACGGTCACGCGCTGGCGCTTACCGCGAACCACGCGATCGTGGCTAATCGGCGGCGTCCTGATCAGCTGTGTTTGGCCGCGCCGTATAACCCGAATACGCGGGTGTCGGTCGAGCAGGGCAATACCGTATTGCTGGATACCTTGATAGACTGGAAAGCGCAGGGCCGCGCCTTTAACCAGGTGAGTCTTTTAGTGCGTAGCTGGGCGCTTTCCGTACCTTTTCAATTGGCGCTTCTCCAGGCGGGCATTCCGTTTCGTCTGCTGCGTGAAGACCGCTTTGTATTTCGTTTGCCGCTGGTGCAGGCATTGGTCGGCTATTTAAAGCTTTCGCGTCGTCCCGAACTTCTCCATCAGCCTGAACATCTGCTGCTGTTGCTTTCGCAGCCCACGCCCTTCGTGGCGCGCGATCGGCTACAGCGCTTGGCGTATCAGCTGGCAACTACACAGAGCTGGCCAGAGCGGCGTGACCCCGTCCTCACGGAGCTAAAGCCTCTGCAACGGCGTACGCTAAAAAAACGCTGGGCTTTATTGTGTGAGCTTCCCAGGTTAAGCGCCTGGCCGCCGGCCAAACTACTCAGTCATGTAGTGGAAACTATCGACGCCGAGAAGACCTTAAAACGTGCTGCGGCACGGCGTGATAAAGGCGAAGAGGATGTGCGTCTTCTGGACGTGCTGATCGAGCAGGCGCAAAGCGTTCAAGACCCGGATGCGTTTATTGAGCTTTTAGAGCGCCCGGTTGAAAACCAGGCGGGGGGCGTGCTGATTTCAACCGTACACGGCGCCAAAGGGCTGGAGTGGCCGCTGGTTGTGGTGGCTGGCGTCAATGAAGAAGATTTCCCCCACTATAGTCGTGAAACGCCGCTAAGTGATGAGCGCTTGGAAGAGGAGCGACGGCTGTTTTATGTGGCGATTACCCGTGCAGAAGAGCAGCTAATAGTATTGCACGATGGCGGTGCGCATCGCCCAAGCCGCTTTATCGCTGAAAGCGCGTGGCAGGACAGTATGCGTATTGCTGAGTGTCTGGCGCAGAGTGCGCCTGGCAGCGCTGCTCTGAGCGTGGCGTCACCCGCTATTGTTAAACGCTATCTAGAGCGCTTGGGGCGCGATGACATTACCCTCGCGGTGCCTGAGGTTCGGGAGCCCAAGGCTTCTTATGCGCCGGGCGAACCCTTTTATCCAGGGCAGCGGCTGCATCATGCGGTATTTGGTGAGGGAGAGATTGCGTCTGTTGAGGGTAACCCTGCTGATCCGGTGATTGATGTACGTTTTGTCCAGGCAGGACGGCGACGCTTGATTGCTCGCCGGGCCCCCATTGAGCGGCTGGAGCCGCCCGCTCAGCCAGCCTGAACGTGTAAGGTTTAGGCTGGCGTTTGGACGTGCTCTAAAGAGCAGGTGTGGGTATTACATGTTCGGATAGTTGGGGCCGCCGCCGCCTTCTGGCGCTACCCAGTTGATGTTCTGGGCCGGGTCTTTAATATCACAGGTTTTGCAGTGCACGCAGTTTTGGAAGTTGATCTGAAAGCGTGGTTCGCCCGCCGTATCTTCCACCACTTCATAAACCCCAGCTGGGCAGTAGCGCTGAGCAGGCTCGGCGTACTTGGGCAGGTTTTCCTGGATAGGGATTTTGGGGTCATCAAGGCGCAGATGGCACGGCTGATCCTCTTCGTGGTTGGTGTTGGAGAGAAACACCGAAGAGGGCTTATCAAAAGACAGCTTGCCGTCAGGCTTTGGGTAGTTGATTTTTTCGAACTCAGACGCAAGCTTTAGCGCGCCATGATCGGTAGACGTGTCGTGCACATTGGGCAGTTTGTTGCCCAGCAACTGGCTGACGAAGTTATAGGCGCCACCACCCACCGTGCCGTATTTATGCATGGCCGGGCTAAAGCTAGCAGTCTCTTTGAGCTCTTGATACGCCCAGCTGGCTTGCCATTTCTCAGTAAAGCTCACAAGCTCCTGCGCACCTTCGTCACCGCCTTTAATCGCTTCAAAGACGCTTTCAGCGGCTACCAGCCCGGACTTCATTGCTGTATGCAAACCCTTAATCTTGGCGGAGTTCAATGTGCCTGCATCGCAGCCGATTAGCAGGCCGCCAGGGAAAGTCATTTTCGGAAGGCTGTTAAAACCGCCTTTCGTCAAGGCACGCGCCCCGTAAGCAACTCGTTTGCCCCCTTCCAGGTACTGGCTCAGCGTCGGGTGGTGCTTCATGCGCTGGAACTCATCAAAAGGTGAAAGCCAAGGGTTCTGGTAACCCAGATCCATAATCAGGCCTACTACCACCTGCTGGTTCTCAGCGTGGTAAAGAAACCAACCGCCGTGGGTGTTTTTGTCCAGTGGCCAGCCAGACCCGTGTACCACCAGCCCAGGTTCATGCTTGTCTGCGGGTACGTCCCACAGCTCTTTCAGGCCGATGCCGTAGTGTTGCGGATCGCGCCCTGAATCAAGAGAGAAGTGCTCGATAAGGCGCTTGCCTAAATGGCCACGCGCGCCCTCGGCAAACAGCGTGTACTTGGCACGCAGCTCCATGCCGGGCATATAGCCATCTTTCGGCGTGCCGTCAGCGGCCACACCCATATCGCCAATGATAATTCCGCGTACGGCATCTTCTTCAATAATCACTTCCTGTGCGGCAAAGCCCGGGAAGATTTCAACGCCCAAGCTCTCTGCCTGTTCGGCGAGCCAGCGGCATAGGTTGCCGGCGCTGATCACATAGCGGGTCATATCGCCGCCCGTATTGTGCATGCTCTTAGGCACTACGGCATTTGGCAGCTTTTGAGCTTTGTGCGCGTCTTTAAGCAGGTAAACATCGTCACGAGTGGCGGGGGTGTTTAAGGGAGCGCCACGCTCTTGCCAATCGGGAAACAGCTCCGCCAGAGCCCGCGGTTCAAAAACAGCGCCGGATAAAATGTGTGCACCGACTTCAGAGCCTTTTTCCACGACACAAACGGTCAGCTCCTGTTCGACTTCATTGGCTTGCTGCATCAGGCGGCAGGCTGCGGAAAGTCCGGACGGACCCGCACCAACAATCACTACATCAAAGTCCATGACATCGCGTTCAACATTTTCCACCTGGTTTCTCCTTATTCTCATAAGTGCAGTGCCTTATAAAAACACGGCCTTAATTTAAAACGGTCGTTTGCTTCTGGTTATACTCCATGATAGGCATAATACCTGTGTCAGGTCACGCCTACGATGGTAAAACCCGCCTTTCCGGCTAAGTGAGCCAAAGGTAGTGCTATTTAGGGCAGCCCTTCGACCATTGCGCTGAGAATGGGTATTGTTGCCACCCAGCAGGCTGTGGCAAATTGATAGGGTTTTTTGATTGCGTACCTATCAAACGCTTGCATGAATTTATCGAAGCCTTGCCATTACGTCACCATGGCGAGGCTGACTCTTTTATAAGCGGTGTCCGCAAAGCGGGTGCCGACTTGGGTAAACGGCTTTTGCCACCAGCCAAGCGAGGAACCTATGAAAGTACTCGTCGCGGTTAAACGCGTCATCGATTACAACGTCAAGATCCGTGTCAAGGCGGATCACTCCGACGTGGATCTTACCAACGTCAAAATGGCCATGAACCCCTTCTGCGAAATCGCCGTGGAAGAGGCTGTGCGCCTCAAAGAGAAGGGCGTGGCCACGGAAGTCGTTGCCGTCAGCATTGGCCCCAAGGCCGCGCAGGAACAGCTGCGTACCGCGCTGGCGCTGGGCGCCGACCGTGCGCTGCATATCGAAACCGACGAACGGGCCGAGTCGCTGGCGGTCGCCAAACTTCTGGCCAAAGTCGTCGATGAGGAACAGCCGGGTTTGGTGATTCTGGGGAAACAGGCGATCGATACCGACAACAACCAGACCGGCCAGATGCTCGCCGCGCTGACCAACCTGCCGCAAGGCACGTTTGCCTCGGAAGTGGCTGTCGACGGTGACAAGGTCAACGTCACCCGTGAAATCGACGGCGGCCTGCAGACGATTGCGCTGACGCTCCCGGCGATCGTGACTACCGACCTGCGCCTGAACGAGCCGCGCTACGCCAAGCTTCCAGACATCATGAAGGCCAAGAAAAAGCCCATGGACGTCAAAACCCCCGCTGATTACGGCGTTGAGGTGGCGTCCAAGGTCAGCCTGCTCAAGGTGGAATCCCCGGCCGAGCGCAAAGGCGGTATTAAAGTCGCCTCCGTGGACGAACTGATCGATAAACTTAAAAACGAAGCCAAGGTGCTTTAAGAGGAGTCGAACGCATGAGCATTCTGGTA
>NZ_JABUZA010000029.1 GCF_014897985.1 Halomonas colorata | reverse complement strand
AGTAGGTCATCGTCAGGCATTTATACCGCAGAAAACCCAGCCAACCGGCTGGGTTTTTTGTTTGCGTGGAAGAAAATCACACGTATTTAAAAAATCCCCAGTCTTATAAAAGCTGGGGATTTTCTTAGCAAGCAGAATTAATAAGCAGAAAGAGTGAGTGCATAGACCTTAACCTAATTCACTCCTCATCCTCAGAGGCACAACTAAATCATCAGCTCTGATCGCGCTGATGTTGGCACTTACCTGCGGCCCAGGTTTCATAAATGGCTCGGTCGTCAGCCAGTATCATCAGGGCAAATAAACGTTCACCCAGAGTAGAGCAGCGCTGAATTCTTCGTTTGAGAAGCGGTGTGGCGTTGGGGTCAATGACCACGAAATCAGCCTCAAAAGACGGCGCTAACTGACCAATGTGACTGTCCAAAGCGAGTGTTTTAGCATTGCCATGGGTAAGGCCATAAAAGCCCTGCCAAGCAGTGAGAGGTTGCCCGCTTAGCTGGCCAACCTGGTAAGCACTTTTAAGCGTATCAAATCCTGAAAGATCGGTTCCCGCACCGATATCGCTGGCGTAACTAAATGCCATGCCGGTTTCTTGTGCGGCATAACGGTCAAACAGTCCGCTGCCTAAAAAAAGGTTGGAGCTTGGGCAGAAGGCAATATTTGCGCCTCGTTCTGCTAAACGCGTACGCATGCCATTATCCAAGTGTATTCCATGGGCGAACGTACTGCGTGGTCCTACTAACCCAGCTTCTTCATATACGGATAAGTAATCCTGGTTACCGGGGAAAAGTTCGGCAACCCAATCCAGTTCACCGCTGTTTTCCGCTAAGTGGGTTTGTAGCCAAAGAGTCGGGTCATTACGAAGCAATGCGCCTGCTGCATCCATTTGGGTTTTCGTGGAGGTCGGCGCAAAACGAGGCGTTACGCTATAGCCAAGTCGCTGAGAGTTATGCCAATCCTCAATTAGCCGCTCGGTATCGGCAATGCCCGACGCACCGTCCAACAAACCTTCAGGCGCGTTACGATCCATCAGTACTTTGCCGGCCAGCATGCGTAGCTGACGCTTATTGCAGGCGGAAAAGAAAGCATCCATGGATCCAGGGTGGCTTGAGCCAAATACCTGTGCCGTGGTGGTACCTGCCCGCAGCATTTCGTCTAAAAAAGCGTTGGAGAGTGCTTCTGCATGAGCATGGTTAGCAAAGCGGCACTCTTCGGGAAAGGTATAGTCGTTCAACCAATCAAGTAGTTGCCGACCATACGAGGCCATAACGTCTAGCTGCACATAATGCACGTGGGTATCGATAAAGCCTGGCATGATCAACTTGCCGCGATAATCCAGCACTTCGCTGCCTTCGGGTAGTGAGGGCGCTAGTTCACTAAAATGACCTACGGCATGAATATGCTGGCCTTGTAACCAGAGTAATCCATCGCCGTAGTGCTCCAAACTGCCTGGGCTTGGCTTGTCACCCTCACCGGGGTTGCGGGCAAAGCTCACCAGTTCGGCACGAATAAGCGTATTGGTAGAGGAGGTCATATTAACTCATGGTAGTAGGGGGAACATTAAAAACGGGGCGCAGTGCCTGGCTAGGTAAACCGCGGGTTTCCTGAGCAGGAGGAATGTCAGTTAAACAAAGAAGTTCAGATACAACGCTTAAGGCGATCGCATAAGGGGTTTTATTACTTGGCTTATGGCCAATGTGGCGGCCGATGGGGCAACGAACCCGTTGAATTTTCTCCGCAGTATAGCCTGCACGTATCAGTCGCCCTGAAAAGCTTGCCCATTTGCTATCAGAGCCAATGAGTCCAATGGAGGCTAAATCGTCACGTTGGATAAGCTCAGCAATCAGAGCATAATCTTCATCATGACTATGGGTAAGTATTAGCACGTGAGTGTGAGGTGGCAGTTGAGCTACATTGCGACTGACATCCCGCAGGGCATGGCAGGTTAAGCGCGGCTGTTGATGTAACTCGCTCAATATCTCGGTGCGGCTGTCATGTAAGGTCAGCCGCCAGGGTAATGGCGCACTTAACTTTACAATTTCCTGCCCAACGTGACCTGCTCCAAATATCGCGATGTTAGCTTCGGCACCAGGAAAGACCTCAAGCAATATATTGACGAACCCTCCGCAGCATTGCCCGCTTCGCCCGCCTAGCGAAAAAGCTTCCAAATGAAATCCATAGCGCTGCTGCTGTAAATAGTCGCGAGCAGCTTGAATGGTTTGCCACTCAAAGGTGCCGCCGCCTAGCGTATCGAAAATAGCATCCAGAGTAATAACCATGTGCGCGCCCGGCTCCCTGGGAGTAGAGCCAGCGCTAGTGACTTGGGTTGCCAATACATGAGGCGTGCCTGCGCGCTGTAAGCAGTCAATCGCGGCATGCCATGCCATGGGGGCTGTCACAGGGTTTTCTCCCTGATGGCGTTGGCTGCCAGCATAACGCGTTCGGGCGTTGCCGGTGTATCCAGGCGCGGTGAAGTAGCGTAGTTGGTCAAGCTTGAAAGGGCATCCCGTAATGCCGACCATACGCTAATGCCCAGCATAAGCGGAGGCTCGCCCACCGCTTTAGAGCGATAAAGGCTTGCCATGGAGTTCGGGTGGCCTTCCATTAGCGCTACATTAAAGACAGGCGGTAAGTCGCCAAAGGTCGGAATTTTGTAAGTGGCTGGGCCATCACTTACCAGTACCCCTTTAGCGTTCCATTTAAGCTCTTCACTGGTAAGCCAGCCCATCCCCTGAATAAAGCCGCCTTCCACTTGGCCAATATCGATGGCGGGATTTAACGACGTACCTACATCATGCAGTATATCAACCCGATCAACCTGGTATTCCCCGGTCAGCATATCAACACTGACCTCGGATACCGCTGCGCCAAACGCGTAGTAATAAAAGGGTCGCCCTTGTCCGGTCGCGCGGTCGTAGTGGATCAGGGGCGTGGCATAAAAGCCTTTTTCTGAAAGCGAAATACGATTGAGATAGGCGGTTTGAATCAACTCGCCCCAGGGAATTCGCTGCTCGCTTTCGTTACTGCCTGAAACCAGCATGCCATCTTCAAGGCGCATTCCTTCTCGATCCAAGCCCGCTGTAAAATGTGAGGCTGCAAAATCGAATAGCCGTTCACGTAAATTACTGGCCGCGTCCCGAGCAGCCATGCCGTTTAGGTCGGCACCGCTGGAAGCGGCAGTGGGAGAGGTATTGGGGACTTTATCCGTGCGGGTTGCCGTTATACGCACCTGCTCAAGGCTCAGACCCAATTCGCGAGCAACAACCTGACAGATTTTGGTATGTAGCCCTTGGCCCATTTCGGTACCGCCATGATTGATCATGACGCTTCCGTCGGTATAGACATGTAGCAGCGCACCGGCCTGATTAAGATGTTGTGCGGTAAACGAAATGCCAAATTTGACGGGAGTAAGCGCAAGACCTTTCTTAATGACGGGGCTTTTGGCATTAAACGTTTTAATGGCTTTACGACGTGCCCAGTAAGCGCTGTCTGCTTCGAGTGCTTCAACAAGCGTGTGCAGTAGCTGGCGTTGATCGACATGCTGTCCGTAGTGAGTTGTGTCTCGCCCATCACGATAAAAGTTTCGCTTACGTATAGTCAGTGGATCCTCACCCACCTGGCGGGCAATATCGTCCATGGCCGCCTCAATAATCATCATGCCTTGAGGGCCGCCAAAGCCACGAAAGGCCGTATTGGAAGCAGTATGTGTCTTAGCGCGATGGCCAACCACTCTGGCATCGCCTAACGAATAGGCGTTATCCGTATGGAACATGGCGCGATCAACAATCGCATCAGAAAGATCAGGTGAGTAGCCGCAGTCGCCGATAACACTTATTTCACCGCCCTGAATAATGCCCTGTTGATCAATGGCCAGCTTATAGCGGTTATGAAAGGGATGGCGTTTGCCGGTAACGCGCATATCTTCACTGCGCGGCAGACGAAGACGTGTTGCTTTACCTGTACGGCGAGCAATAATGGCGGCAATACAGGCCCAGGAGGATGCCTGGGTCTCTTTGCCACCGAACCCGCCGCCCATACGACGGACTTCTACCGTGACGGCATGAAGCGGAATACCGAGCACTTCAGCAACAAGTTTCTGCGTTTCACTGGGGTGCTGGTTGGAGGTATGAACAATCACGCCTTCATCTTCGGTCGGCAGCACTACACATGCCTGTCCCTCTAAATAAAAGTGCTCCTGCCCGCCGACGGACAGCTCGCTTTCGACAGTATAAGTGGCTTTGCGTAAGGTTTGCTGCCAATCGCCACGTTCCTGCACATGAGAGGGACGCACGAATTCTTCACGCTGAGTGGCAGTCACGGGGTCAAGGCTTGCAGGCTGTTCGGCAATTTCAATGCTTGCAAGTTTTACCGCGCGGCGGGCTGAATCTAGAGAGGTAGCCGCTACAGCAAACAGGCACTGACCGGCATAGCTAATTTCCTGATCAACGAAGATAGGGTCGCCAGGGAAAACCGGCCCAATATCAGTATCGCCCGGCACATCATGAAACGTAATGACATCGATAACACCCGAAGCTTGCTTCACGGCGTCAAGATTTAGCTCGGTTAGTCTACCGTGTGCTACCGGCGACAGGCCTAACGCTACATGCAGTGCATCAGACGGCGTTTTTAAATCATCAATATAAGCTGCTTTGCCGGTAACGTGTTTCTCAGCACTTTCATGAATGCTGGATTGGCCGGCCTGGCGTGCTCCGCTGCTTTTTACCGTATGGCAAGCGAGTGGGCCATCGCCTTGGATTTGATCTTTAAGCTCTTGGCGGGCGCGTTGGCTGTCTTTATCGAGTCTAGTGAGCGTACGCATGCAGCATCACCTCCTGATCCGGCGTTGAAAGCGTTAAGTAAAGCCGTTCAATCAAGTTGGCTGCTGCCTGTTGGCGATAAACATCGCTGCCTCGAACGTCGCTCATCGGAGTAAAATCCTGGGCGATAGCCGCCTGTGCTGCACGAAAGGTGTCTACTGTAACCTTTTGACCCTCCAGTTTTTTTTCCATTGCCAGCGCGCGCTTGGGTATGGCGTCCATGCCGCCGAAAGCAATGCGTACATCGTGCAGGGTATCTTTTTCCAGGCGGTAGCTGAAAGCACCTAACACGGCTGAAATATCGTCCTCTCGCCGCTTAGACAATTTCCAGGCGCGTAATGCATGGGTATTTGGAGGTTTGGGAATAAATATGCGTGACAGAATTTCATCCGCCGCCAGGGCGGTTTTTTTATATCCCCTAAAAAAATGATCCAACGGTAGGCAGCGAGTGCCTGATGTACTAGCCAGCTCAACCCATGCGCCTAGGGCTAGCAACACGGGCGGGGTGTCTCCGATAGGGGAGGCGTTTGCGATATTTCCGCCCAGCGTGCCACGGTTACGAATCTGCTGGGAGCCCAGGCGCTGTAGCAAGTGGCGAAAGGCGGGAAAGTGGCTATTTAATAATGGCTCAAGCTGGGTATAGGTGACTGCTGCACCCACCCACCAACCAGATTGATTATTAAATTCATCCGCTTTAAGGGTCAGCAGTTCTTTAACGTGTGTAACGTCGATTAGCTGATCAAGAGGTGTTAAGCGCTGTGTGCTTTCTAGCCATAGGTCCGTTCCACCAGCCACAAGGCGAGCATCTGGAAATCGCAGGCGAGCCGCCGTTAAATCTGCAAGCGATGTCGGCTGAACGAAAAAACATTCGTTGGAATTTTGAGTGTTTGTACTAGAAGACGAAGCTTTGGGTGAGGTGGCATTATACCAGCTTGGCCGCTCGTAAGAATGAGTGTGCATTTGAAGTGCTGCATCACGAATCGGGCGATACCCTGTACAGCGGCATAAATTACCACCCAAGCTTTCCTCAAGCTGCTCAGGTGTTAACGATAAAGTGTCTTTGTCGGGCGATTCGTAAAGCGTAAACAGAGACATGACAACGCCTGGGGTACAAAAGCCGCATTGGCTTCCGTGGCATTCAATCATGGCCGCTTGCGCTGGGTGTAATTGGCCTTCAGCAGCCAATCCTTCAATAGTGACAAGCGCTTTGCCCTGCAGTTGGTGGGCTGGCGTGATACATGCATTGGCGCTTGTGTAAGCGCGCGGAGTATCAGCTAAGTCACCAATGGCAACGGTGCATGCCCCGCAATCGCCTGAGGCACAGCCTTCTTTGGTGCCTGTGGTCCCCAAATGCTCACGCAATAGCGTTAAAATACTGGTATCTGGCGATACGGTGCACTGTTTGGGAACGCCATTGAGAAGAAACTCAATAATAGCCATACCAAACTCCATTGTGATTGTTCTGACCGATCGGTCAATATGGTTTGAGCTTGAGACAAAATAGCGTGTCTTGCAAGTATTTACTGGACGCACTGATATGGGGCAAAGTAATTAAAAATGCAGGATTTTTGTGCAATAAGCGATGCTTATGCGCCTTCTAAAGCGTTTGCAACCAAGTTTTCCAGGAAGTCTATCAATGACAGTCGAAACCGCACCAAACGAAAGTGCAAACCGTGAGCGAATAGAGCAGCGAATTCTAAATGCTGCCGAACAAATATTCTCAGTGCATGGCTATCGTGGGGCTAGCTTGCAAGCCATTGCTGATAAGGCGGAGCTGCCCAAAGCTAACATTCTGTATTATATGGGCAGCAAGCAGGCGCTCTATGTTCGATTGCTCAATCGTATGATGCGGCGCTGGAATGCCGTTCTTGAGAACATAACGCCGGAGAGCGATCCCGGTGAAGTGCTTAGCGATTTTATTCGCACTAAAATAGTGCTGGGGCAGCGCTACCCTGATGGTTCAAAATTGTTTGCGGCAGAAATATTAGCCGGGGCGCCTTTCCTGGATGAGTATCTCGCCGGTGAGCTGCGTGATTGGGTGGCATCTCGTGCAGCGATTATTCGACAGTGGTCCCTGCAGGGGAAAATGGATGATGTAGATCCACGCTGGCTGATTTTTTTAATCTGGTCGGCGACTCAGCATTACACTGAATATAGTGCTCAGATAACCCGGGTGCTAGGGCGCGATGCCTTGAATGAGGAAGACCTCGCCTCAATTACCCAGTTTCTGGAACACGTTATTTTGAAAGGATGTGGTATCTCCCTGCTAGCTTCTTCCCAAGCATCTTCTGCAGCGAATTGATGTTATGAATGCATTGCCCATCGAGGAGCATCTGGAGGCCATACAAGCGGGCCTTGAAAATCATAACCGACTAATTCTCATGGCGCAGCCGGGCGCGGGAAAGACTACGCGTGTTCCTCTGATGCTCTTGACCAGTGAGTGGGCGGCTGGACAAAAAATATTATTGCTTGAACCGCGTCGCGTAGCCGCTCGATTAGCGGCAAGTTTTATGGCGCAAGCGCTAGGTGAAACGGTAGGTCAAACGGTTGGTTACCGGATGCGCGGGGAGAGCTGTACTGGCTCAAATACTCGGCTAGAAGTTATTACGCAGGGTGTTTTGCTGCGAATGCTGCAAGAAGATCCGCTGCTGGAGGGCGTGTCGGGCATCATTTTTGATGAGTTTCATGAGCGCAGCTTAGAAGCGGATGTGGGGCTGGCGTTCGCGCTGGATGTTCAAGCTAGTGTACGTGATGACTTACGCCTGCTGGTAATGTCAGCAACGCTTGATGTGAATGCATTACGGCAGGTAATAGGCGAGCATACGCCGCTAATTGTTAGTGAAGGGCGTCAATACCCGGTCGCTACCTATTATCGACCCGCTCAGGCAAACGAAAAAATCGAGCAGACGGCGCTTAGAGTCGTGGAAGAGGCCCTAGGCGATTCAAATGCTCGTGATTTACTGGTCATTCTCCCCGGCGTGTCCGAGATAGAGCGCCTGATTCAAGCCCTTCGCCAATCTCTGCCGGACATAGCGGTAAGCGCATTACATGGCCGAATGACCATTGCCGAGCAGCGGGCTGCGCTAGTAGCAGAGAATTCGCAGCGCCGCGTTATTGTGTCTACCGCTATTACGGAGTCAAGCATAACGGTGGATGGTGTGAATGTGGTTATTGATGCGGGGCTTGAGCGTGTGCCTTTATTTCAACCTCGTACAGGATTAACGCGCTTAACCACCCGGCGCGTTAATCGTGCCAGTGCAGACCAGCGCCGTGGGCGGGCGGGGCGCCAGTGCCCGGGTGTCTGTTTTCGTTTATGGTCTCAAGAGCAGCCGTTGGTCGCTCACGGCGAACCCGAAATTTTCCAGGCGGATTTGTCGAGCACTGTGCTTGAACTGGCACGCTGGGGCGTGGATTCACCCGATAAGCTTTGCTGGGTTTCAGCTCCGCCTAAAGGGGCGTGGCAGAGTGGTCAGGCACTGCTTGTCCAGCTGGGGTTGTTGGATGAGCAACATAAGCTCACATTGTTAGGTCGGCGCTGCGCGCGCTGGCCTCTATCGCCACGCCTTGCCGTCATGATGGAGCGCTCGGAAGCGCTAGAGGCCACCCCCCTGGCGTGTGGCTTGGCCGCATTGCTTGAAAGCTGTGAAAGCAATGATCGCTCTTTTCAAAAAGCACTTAGTCAGCGCTTTGATCAACCCAAGCAGTTCCCTGTATGGGCGCAGGAAGCCAGGCGGCTCGCCAAACAGGCGCATGCTGCATTGAATCGGATCGACTTGGCCCCATTAGGTAGGCTGTTGACATTGGCTTATCCGGACCGGATAGGTCAGCAAATTACGCCGGGGCGATTTCAGCTCGCCTCAGGAAAAACGGCGGTAGTTTCGTTAAACGACCCGCTGGCGCATCAGCCGTATCTTATTGTGGCAAGTCTGGAGAGTGCCTCAAGCGAAGCCAAAATATACGCGGCTGAACCACTAACACTTGAGGCATTAATAGAGCTTTATCCTGAGCGAGTGAAGTGGCAGACACGCGTCACATGGTCTGAAGAACAGGGACGGCTGATCGGTGAGAAGGTCCAGGCCTATGGTGCTTTGACGATAGCCAGGCACCCTTTAGCTACGCTGCCTAAAGACGCTGTAGTAGAGGCCTTGCTAAATGCCGTAAGCCAGCGGCCAGCGTTGTTACATTCCCAAGCGTTGGAGCAGCTGCAGGGGCGGATAGCGCTGCTGCGCGAGACATTGGGTAAGCCGTGGCCAGACTGGTCTACCGCGGCGCTAGTAGATTCGCTAAGCCATTGGCTTGCCCCCTACTTAACCGATATAACGCGGCTTTCCCAAGTTGAAAAACTACCGCTTCATCACTATCTGCTGAATACCCTGACATGGGATCAGCAAAATGAAATGGAGCGGCTGGCACCTCAAGCCTTGATAGTGCCTAGCGGTAAATCTACGGTTATTGACTATTCGCCCTGTTTGGCGCATCAATCCCCGGTGCTGGCGTTAAAGCTTCAGGAAGCCTTTGGTTGGCGTGATACGCCCACTGTGGTTGAGGGGCGCATTGCTTTAACGGTTCATCTACTCTCGCCCGCGCGCCGGCCACTTCAAGTGACCCAGGATTTGCTAGGCTTTTGGCTTAATGGGTACCCAGAGGTACGTAAAGAGATGCGTGGCCGCTATCCAAGGCATCCGTGGCCTGACGATCCACTCGCTGCAAAGGCAACAGCCACCACTAAAAAACGTAAATAAGCGTATAGCGATTAGGTGCTCAGTGGGTGGGGCTATTTAAACGCTACGGTTGTTATTCGGGGATTTCACCCGGGGTGCGATAACGAACGCCATCAGCTTGCTGCTCTTCAAAGCGTTTGTTTTCATCTTCAGGGGCGACACCTAGCACCGTTTCCTTTGAGCCATCCGGCCAAGTGTAAGTGGTGCAGCCAGCGAGAGAAGCCAAGGTCATGAACGCCACGAGGGCCACTATCCCTGTGGTGAGGGGGTACTTCTGCATATATTGCTCCCATTGTTGCCCGACCCTATTAGGAATGGCCAGGATCATTGATAAAATTATAGATTGATAGTCAGTGAATTATAGATCGCCAATAAGGTTAACGCTTTGTTAAAAAGCTACCTATTAATCACGAAAGCGTAGCGAATAACCAATAATATCTATACTTATTTTATTTGCAGCTAGCCTGTGCGAAATGCGCATCGGGCTCGCCAGTTTTCATGGCCAGTTCTCATGGAAAGCTCAACGCTGAAATCATAAAGTGGCCCGCTATGAGGAGGGCAAATGTTTGTAGTAAGACAATGAGCACGTTTTAAGGCTTCAGGTCGATCATTTCGATTAGTGCTAATATAAGTTTTCAAGGATATATTTGGCGATCTAGGCTCGGTTTTCTGTATTAAAACCAAGGGTATTGCCATTGCTAATGAGTGTAAGGATACATCATGCAAGCATCGTTAGAGAGGCGCTTAAAGTGGCTTTTGCGCTTATCACTTTTAGGAACGTTACTGACAGTTTTAGTCATTTTAGTGGGCGCATGGACGCGACTAGTCGATGCTGGACTGGGTTGCCCTGATTGGCCAGGCTGCTATGGGCGCCTGTTGGTACCTGATAATGATCACGCTGCGTTACACCATCCTGATGTCCCTCTGGATGCCTCTAAAGCCTGGGTTGAAATGATCCATCGTTATATTGCAACGCTACTTGGCATCTTGGTAGTGAGCGTTTTAGCGCTTGGTTGGCCATTCAGGAAACATCCCCAATATCCTTGGTTTATTAGCATAGCGCTACTTGCCACTATTTTAGTACAAGGTGCATTTGGGGCTTTTACCGTCACGCTAAAACTTTGGCCGCAAGTAGTGACGTTACATCTACTTGGTGGATTAAGCGTGCTGCTGTTATTTCTCTGGCTGCATCTAAGGATAAGAGGTGTCGCCGAGCAAAAGCTGCTCAATGTCCAACGGCTAAATATTTGGTGGGGGATGGCTGTAGGGCTGTTAATTGTGCAGCTTGCATTGGGCGGATGGGTTACCAGTAATTACGCGGGTATTGCCTGCCAGGATATTCCTACCTGTAATGGTCAATGGTGGCCCGCCATGGATATTAGCGAAGGTTTTCATGTGACCCAAACAGTAGGGCCTAATTACTTACACGGGCAATTACATGCCGAAGCTAGAGTTGCCATCCACTTTATCCACCGTATGGGAGCGCTACTGTTAGGCATTGCGTTGCTGATGCTTTGGTATCGACATCGACGCGCTTGTCATGTTGCAGGTCCGCTAGGCTTAGTGGTAGCAATTTATGTTTTTCAAGCGCTGCTGGGAATGGCCAACGTGCTGATGTGGCTGCCGTTATGGCTAGCTTTGCTGCATACAGCCGGTGCCGTTTTACTGACGGTTAGCTTATTATGGGCATGGTGGCGTTGGCGATTGAGTAAGGAGGAAAACTACACTGCTCAAGCTGATTTATATTCTTCCCATCCTCCTGTGCCTTCATAAAAAATTGTAAGAAAGATCAGGTTTATTACTAATTTTGGTGGTGTATGCCGCTGAATTATGGAAATTAACGGTTCAGTGCTAAATTGATGTACAATTTCTGTTAAGCTATTTTTAAAAGCGCAACTGGGAGTATTATGAATTCGATCAGCGCACTTGTAGCGCTAGCGTTAGCGCTTGCTGTCATTGTCGGCTTATCAATCTATGCCCTTAAGCTGCGTAAAGAGGTAAAGCGCCGCGAGGCCTTTCGCATAGATGAAGATCGTAGAGCCCAGCAAAACAGCCTGGAAAATCTGGATTACGTTACGAGTGCGTTGATTCAGGAGCAGGTCGAGATTACAGAAGGTGCATGGCGCTGTAAGGTGCTGCTTGAAATCGTTGACCCCAGTCTTACCGAGCGGCCGGATTTTCAGGCATTTGCCGATGTTTATAACCGTACACGGCATCTAAAAACACATTCGGCACGTGCGAAATTAACACCACGCGAGCGCATGGCTGAAGATAAACAGCGCTTAGCGGTTGAGGACGAGATGCGTCCGGCTGTTTTGGCTGCGGCCGAGGCCGTTATAAAATGGCGTGCAAAAGGGCCTTCTGCGTTACACTAGCTTGGAATTAATAAGACGATTTTATTTAAATTAATAGTGTAATGTGTTTTTTTGGTGCCGATTGTGGCAGCTTTGCTATGCTTGAGATGTCGATATTGGCAAGAAGTTGATATCTCGGCATTGTTGCCTTCTAGCGTTGAAACGTTAATGATAGGCGCACCGTTCAATGCCAAGCAGGGGAACGCCCGCGTGGTACTATTGAACAGGCGAAAAATGGATGCTCTCGCAATAAGAAGCATTGGATAGATTTGGTCATATGGCCATGTCAGCATTGGATCAAGAAGGAGTCTTGCATGAAAAAATCAACGACTGGCTTGCTAATCGGTTCCGCTCTAGTAGTGGGCCTATCAGGCTGTGCCACCTCGGCCAACCAATCATCTGGTCAAGCTAGCGCCAGCAGCGATCGTAGCTGGTACCAGCACCCGGCCGTTTGTGGTCTGGCGGGCAGTTTGATTGGCGGTAGCATTGGTTATGCCACTAGCGGCTCTTCTGATGAAGAAAGCGGTGCGGCAACTGGCGCTGTAGCGGGTGCCGCAATCGGTGGCCTGCTGTGTGCAGACCGTACACCTGAGCCTGTAGCGCCCCAGTGCCCGAGCTACGGTGAAGTGCCTGCTGGCGTTGCAGTTGACGCTCAAGGCTGCCCGCTAGATTCTGACAACGACGGCGTGCCGGACTACCGTGATCAGTGCCCAGGTACTCCTGCTGGTGTTGAAGTTGACGCTGTAGGCTGCCCGCTTGACTCCGATAACGACGGCGTGCCGGACTACCGTGACCAGTGCCCCAATACGCCAGCTGGCACCGAAGTGAACGCGCTGGGTTGCCCAGACAGCGTTGTTCTTAACGACGTTAACTTCGAATTCGATTCAGCTCAGCTGACTGCTAATGCCCGCAATATCCTAAACGGTGTTGCAGAACGTCTGGTTAACAACCCTGACGTACGCGTTAGCATTGAAGGCCATACTGATTCACGCGGTAGTGCTGAGTACAACAAAGACCTGTCTCAGCGTCGTGCTGAATCTGTTACCACCTACCTCGCTCAGCGTGGCGTAGGCGCAAACCGTATGCGTGCAGTTGGCTTCGGCGAAGAGCGTCCGGTCGCTTCTAACGAGACTGATCAAGGTCGCGCGCAAAACCGTCGTGTTGAACTTGATGAGTGGAACTAAGACGTAGCTCTTTAGCGCGGTTGTTATAACGCTAATGGTTGCGTAGTAAGTAATAAAGTAAGTAACGACGGGAGGCGCAAGCCTCCCGTTTTTATTTTCCGCCGCGCTTAAGTCTGGTAGGCTAAGCGCGTATTTTTTGTATTGTTTTTACGCCTACGATCATTGATAGCGAAATGTGATCCTTGGTATGGATCACCACTGCGCTCAAGGAATATCTGAATGCCTATTGTGACACTACCTGACGGTAGCGAAAGAACCTTTGAAGCGCCGCTTTCCATCATGCAGCTTGCAGAGTCCATTGGCCCTGGTTTGGCCAAGGCATGCATAGCCGGGCGGATCGATGGCGTGCTGGTAGATGCCGCCGACCTGATTGAGCGTGACGCGGATGTTGCTATTATTACCGCGCGTGATCCTGAAGGCGTGGAAATTATTCGCCACTCCTGCGCGCACTTGATTGGTCACGCAGTGAAGCAGCTTTATCCCGATGCCAAGATGGCGATCGGGCCGGTGATCGAAAACGGCTTTTATTATGATATTGATTTTGGCCGCTCAATTACCCCAGAAGATTTAGATGCCATCGAAAAGCGGATGCAAGATTTAATTGAGCGTGAATACGATGTAGTGCGTGAATATGTGGATCGTGATAAAGCGATGGCAACGTTCGCGCAGCGTGACGAAACTTATAAGCAGGAAATCATTCACGATATTCCTGAAGGCGCAGACATTCGGCTTTATCATCATGAAGAGTACACGGATATGTGCCGTGGTCCTCATGTGCCTAATACTCGTCATCTAAAAGCATTCAAGTTGACCAAGCTTGCCGGGGCCTACTGGCGAGCGGATGCTTCAAATGCCATGCTAACCCGCATTTACGGGACCGCCTGGGGCGATAAGAAGCAGCTAAAAGCCTATTTGAAGCGCCTTGAAGAAGCTGAGAAGCGCGATCACCGCAAGCTTGCCCGTCGCCTTGATCTCTTCCATATGCAGGAAGAAGCACCGGGAATGGTGTTTTGGCACCCGAATGGTTGGGCGCTATGGCAGCAGGTCGAGCAGTACATGCGAGGCGTTTATAAAGAAGGTGGCTATCAGGAAATTCGCTGCCCTCAAGTAATGGACGTGTCGCTTTGGAAAAAGTCCGGGCACTGGGATAACTACGCTGACGGTATGTTCTTTACCGAATCCGAAAAGCGTGAGTATGCGCTTAAGCCGATGAACTGCCCCGGCCATGTGCAGGTGTTCAATTCCGGGCTGCGCAGCTATCGCGAACTGCCTGTACGGTTTGGCGAGTTTGGTGGATGCCACCGTAACGAGCCTTCCGGTGCATTGCACGGTATTATGCGTGTTCGAGCCTTTACTCAGGATGACGGGCATATTTTCTGTACCGAAGCCCAGGTCGAGCCCGAAGTTACTAACTTTCATCGTCAGGCGTTGAAGGTTTATACCGATTTTGGATTTGAAGACATTGCCATTAAAATTGCTCTGCGCCCAGAAAAGCGTATTGGCAGTGACGATGTTTGGGATCAGGCTGAAGATGCCCTACGTGGTGCGTTAACAGCCTGTGGCGTCGAATGGCAGGAACTTCCTGGCGAAGGCGCGTTCTATGGTCCCAAGATTGAATACCACATGAAAGATTGCTTGGGGCGCGAGTGGCAGGTTGGTACCATGCAGGTTGATTTCATGATGCCTGAGCGCCTGGGTGCTCAATATGTGACCGAAGAGGGTGAGCGCAAGCCGCCGGTTATGTTGCATCGTGCAATTGTGGGCTCTATGGAGCGTTTCATTGGTATCTTGATTGAACATTATGCTGGCGCTATGCCATTATGGTTAGCACCTCAGCAGGCGGTAGTGATGATAATCACCGATGCGCAGCGTGATTATGCGCTTGAATTAGAGCAACGCCTGCAAAAAAGTGGCTTACGGGTCAAAGCGGACTTGAGGAACGAGAAGATCGGCTTTAAAATCCGTGAGCATACGTTACAGAAAATTCCCTATCTTCTTGTGGTGGGAGATAAGGAAGTCGAAGCTGACTCAGTGGCCGTGCGAACTCGCAGCGGCGAAAACCTCGGCACTATGACAATCGATGCACTCATTGAACGTCTTAATGCAGAGCGAGCAGCCCTGGCGACATCGTCAATTGCCTAAGGAGACGGAACGATCAAGCGAAGCAACCAGCGCGGGCGTCCAGCAGACAAACGCCCACCAATGAACGAGCGAATTACCGAAGAAGAAGTGCGTCTAATCGATGCTGAAGGTGAGCAGTTGGGTGTTGTGCCCACCACTGAAGCAATCGAACGTGCGGAAGCTGCCGGTTTAGACCTTGTGCAAATTTCGAATGCCGATCCCATCGTCTGTAAGATTATGGATTACGGTAAATTCGTTTTTGAGACGAAGAAGCAGAAAGCGGCTCAAAAGAAAAAGCAAAAGCAAATCCAGGTCAAGGAAGTTAAATTCCGTCCTGGCACCGATGAGGGCGATTATCAGGTAAAATTGAAAAACCTGATTCGCTTTTTGGAAGGTGGTGACAAGGGTAAGGTCACATTGCGCTTCCGTGGTCGCGAAATGGCGCACCAGGACATCGGCCGCAAGCTGATGGAGCGGATCGCGGCAGACCTGGAAGAGATCGGAGCGGTGGAGTCTTTCCCGAAAATGGAAGGCCGCCAGATGATCATGATTCTTGCCCCGAAAAAGAAGTGATCCAGCGGCGAAACCAACGGGCCATCGCGTAGGCGATGGTCGGCCCTGGATTTTCTAAAAAATATCGAGCGGAGTTTTCTCATGCCGAAAATCAAAAGCAACAGCGGCGCTGCAAAGCGCTTTAAAAAGACCGCTAATGGCTTTAAGCACAAGCAGTCTTTCCGTAGCCACATCTTGACCAAGAAATCGACTAAGCGTAAGCGTCAGCTGCGTGGTATGAAGCAGATTCATGCTTCTGACAAAGCGTTGATCCAACGCATGCTGCCGAACCTATAAGTCGAATTTTCTTGTCTGAGTGCTTTAAGCCTCAGCTATAAAGTCAGGAGTGTGTTATGACCCGTGTTAAGCGTGGTGTAGTGGCCCGTCGTCGCCATAAAAAAGTATTGAAGCAGGCTAAAGGTTACTACGGTGCCCGTTCGCGTGTTTTCCGTGTAGCTAAGCAGGCCGTTATTAAAGCGGGCCAGTATGCTTATCGTGACCGCCGTAACCGTAAGCGTCAGTTCCGTGCGCTGTGGATTCAGCGTATTAACGCTGCTGCGCGCATCAACGGTATGTCTTACAGCCGCTTTGTTGGCGGTTTGAAGAAAGCCGGTATCGAAATTGACCGTAAAGTATTGGCTGATCTGGCTGTACACGAAAAAGCTGCTTTTGCTGCTATCGTGGAAAAAGCCAAGGCTGCCCAATAACGTCATACGCTGCGCGACTGCCAGCGTGAATTGACGAAGGTCATTTCAGTGTGACCCGCAGGGGAAGAGCAGCCGCTCTTCCCCTGTTTTTTTGTCACCTTCAACGTGCTACACCCTCATTACGAGGGAACCGCTTAATTCGGAGTGAAACGGATGGACCACCTTCCTACTCTGGTATCTGAGGCTCGTGATGCCATCCAGGCCTCGCAAGATGTCGCTGCGCTAGAGGAATTGCGAGTTCGCTACCTGGGCAAAAAAGGCGAAGTAACTGCTTTGCTGAAAGGCTTGGGTAAACTATCGGCTGAAGAGCGTCCGGCTGCCGGTGAGCGCATCAACCAGGCCAAGCAGACCTTGGCAAGTGAAATTGATGCCAAGCGTCAGCAGCTTGAAACCACTGCACTAAACGCGCGTTTGGCGGCTGAGCGAATCGACGTTACGTTACCCGGCCGTCATCAGGCGAGCGGCGGATTGCATCCCGTAACACGCACGCTTGAGCGTATTGAAAGCTTGTTTACGCGCATTGGCTATGACGTTGCGGTAGGCCCTGAAATTGAAGATGATTATCACAATTTCGAGGCGCTCAACATTCCAGCTCATCACCCTGCGCGCGGCATGGCCGATACGTTTTATTTTGATGCAACGCGTCTGCTGAGAACACATACGTCGCCGGTACAGGTGCGTACCATGAAAGAGAGCGAGCCACCGATTCGTATTGTGTGCCCCGGGCGCGTTTATCGCAGTGACTCCGATTTGACTCATACACCCATGTTTCATCAGGTTGAAGGATTGCTGGTGGACGAAGGGGTCAGCTTTGCCGACCTGAAAGGTACAATCGAAGATTTCCTGCAGGCGTTTTTTGAGCGTGATGATCTTTCTGTGCGCTTCCGGCCTTCATACTTCCCGTTTACTGAGCCTTCTGCCGAAGTCGATATTCAGTGCGTCATGTGTAGTGGCTCAGGATGCCGTGTCTGTTCGCACAGCGGTTGGCTTGAAGTGATGGGCTGCGGCATGGTGCACCCAGAAGTATTCCGTCATTCAGGTATTGATACTGAACGCTATACCGGCTTTGCCTTTGGTATGGGGGCTGAGCGCCTGGCGATGCTGCGTTACGGTGTGAACGACCTGCGTTTGTTCTTTGAAAATGACCTGCGCTTCTTGCGCCAATTCGCTTAAGACCGCTGCCGAACACAGGAACGATCATGAAATTTTCAGAACAGTGGCTGCGCGAATGGGTATCGCCGCAGCTGGACACGCAGGCGATTGCAGATCAGATCACCATGGCCGGCTTAGAGGTCGATGCCGTTGAGACGGTAGCCGCTGCGTTTAGTGGCGTTGTCGTGGCTGAAGTGCTTACCAAAGAGAGGCACCCTGACGCCGATAAGTTAAACGTTTGTACCGTAAACGATGGTACCGGCGAGCCGGTGCAAGTGGTTTGCGGTGCGGCCAATGTCGATATCGGTCAGAAAATACCGTTCGCTCAGGTGGGCGGTGTCTTGCCTGGCGATTTTAAAATTAAAAAGGCAAAACTGCGTGGCGTTGAATCACGCGGCATGATTTGTTCAGCATCAGAGCTTGGGCTTGAGGAAGATACCTCGCCGGGTATTTTGGTACTGGCGGATTCTGCACCTGTTGGCGTCGATTTCCGTGAGTATATGCACCTCAATGATATGACCATTGAGGTAGATCTCACGCCTAACCGTGGCGACTGTTTAAGCGTTAAAGGCCTGGCCCGTGAAGTGGGTGTGCTTAACCGTCTGGCCGTAACGCCGCCGGTTATTGAACCCGTTGCGCCGTTAATTGACGACACCTTTGCTATTAGCGTTGAAGTGTCTGAGCAGTGCCCTCGCTATATTGGCCGTGTTATCAAGGGCATCAATGTAAAAGCAGAAACACCGCTCTGGATGGGAGAGCGCCTGCGTCGTAGCGGTATTCGCTCCATCGACCCTGTGGTTGATGTTACCAACTACGTTATGCTTGAGCTCGGGCAGCCGATGCATGCATTTGATCGCGATAACCTGAACGGCCGCATCATTGTACGCATGGCGAAAGAGGGCGAGCGGTTAACGCTGCTGGATGGTCAAGACGTTGCCCTGCGCCCTGAAACGCTAATGATTGCGGATGAAGCGGGGCTGCTTGCCATGGCGGGTGTCATGGGCGGAGAAAATTCAGGGGTCAACGAAACCACCCAGTCGATTTTCTTGGAGTCGGCCTTTTTCACGCCGCTGGCTATTGCCGGTCAGGCGCGCTCCTACGGCCTGCATACGGATGCGTCACACCGCTTTGAGCGTGGCGTGGATCCTGAGCTTGCTAAAGTGGCCGTTGAACGGGCAACACGCTTGCTGATCGAAATCTGCGGCGGTCAACCAGGGCCTGTCACTGAATGCGTCAGTGAATCTGATGTGCCTGCTCCACGCACTATTTTACTGCGTGAAGCGCGCCTGGAAAGTGCGCTTTCCAAGAAGCTCGCCACCGATGACGTCACTGATATTCTGACGCGATTGGGGCTTGAGGTAAGTCTTCAGGCAGAAGGTTGGTCCGCTGTTGCGCCTAGCTGGCGGTTCGATGTCGCGATTGAAGAAGACCTGATCGAAGAGATCGCTCGGATTCATGGTTACAATAATCTGCCCGTTCGCCGCCCGGCTGCGCGATTAGCGCTACGTTCTAGTGATGAAGCAACGCTGACCCAGGCGCAACTGCGTCGCCAAATGGTCGCTCGTGGTTTCCAAGAGGCGATTACTTATAGCTTTGTTGCTCCCGAGCTTCAGGCCGCTATACTGCCTGATGCCGTCTCTCCGGTACTTGCCAATCCTATCTCCGCCGATCTGTCGGTGATGCGGGCAAGTTTGTTTCCAGGCCTTGTGCGGGCGATGGAGCATAATTTAAATCGCCAGCAGACCCGTGTACGGTTATTTGAGACGGGCTTGGTATTTAATGGCGAATTAGATCAGCTTTCTCAGGTGCCCATGATGGGTGCGTTAGTCTGTGGCACTCGGGAAACCGAAGGCTGGACCGGCTCGAAAGAGCGCATCGACTTTTACGATCTAAAAGGGGATCTAGAAAGTCTTTTAGCTTTGGGGGGTAACCCTGATGCCTGGCGTTTTGAACCCGCTGAGCATTCGGCGCTGCACCCCGGACAAAGTGCCGAGATACTGTGTAATGGTGAGCATGCTGGCTGGATTGGCACACTGCACCCGCAAGTACGCGCCAAACTTGGCCTGAAAGTAGACGCTGTACTGTTTGAGGTCCGGCTGGATACCCTAAGCCAAGGCCAGATTCCCGCCTTTGAAGCCTTGTCGCGTTATCCTGAAGTGCGTCGCGATTTAGCTTTCATCGTTAAAAGCGCAGTGCCCGTGCAGGCCTTGCTGGATTGCGCCAAAGAAAAAGCCGGTGATTACTTAAAAGACATTACGCTATTTGATGTCTATGCTGGTAAAGGCGTGGCGGACGACCATAAGAGTATTGCTTTAGGCTTGACCTGGCAGCATCCTTCACGCACGCTAAACGACGAAGAAATCAACCAGTTGGTAGATTCCATCGTGACACAAGTGCGTGTCCAGTTGGAGGCTGAGCTACGCGGCTGACAATAATATGCCACGACACGACGCTTATCACGTTCTTGGCAATGCGTTTGCTATAAGGAGGTCCCTATGGGTGCGTTGACCAAAGCAGAGTTGGCAGAGCATTTACATACTGAGCTGGCACTATCTAAGCGAGAAGCAAAAGCCATGGTCGAAGCTTTTTTTGAAGAGATTCGAGCCTGCTTACGAGAAAATGAACAGGTCAAGCTGTCAGGGTTTGGCAACTTTGACCTGCGTGATAAGCGTGAGCGGCCAGGGCGCAACCCTAAAACCGGTGAAGAAATACCTATTTCTGCTCGCCGGGTGGTAACGTTTCGTCCAGGCCAAAAGCTAAAGCAGCAAGTCGAGCATTACGTGCAAAACAAGTAGTGCTTGATAGGAAGGGAAGTAGCGCTTGATAGGGATAGTGCTTAATAGGGATCGCATTGCTATTAGACTGTCTCGGCTATACAAACGGAGTGCTTCTAAGCACTCCGTTTTTTTACAGTGGTAAAAGACGTGGTTATGACGATTGGCCGCATCCGCAGTAGAGCGCTAAGAAGCACATGTGAGCGTAGGGGTAGGAAAATCGGCTGCGTTGCCGACGGTGAACCCCGCGCCATCAAAATGGGTCGTATAAGCAAGCTATGTTAATATCTTGTACAAATTCAGACGGCTATTTGCAAGGCAGCGGATTGGCGCCGTGAACATGAAAGGTGATAGCAATAATGCCTCAATTAAAGATATTGGTTGGTACGATGTACGGTGGCGCTTTAGATGTGGCTGAGCAGGTAAAGCCACTCTTTGAGCAAGCCGGATTCGGCGTTGACATTGTTGAGCAGCCCACGCTTGATGATTTGACAAGCGATGAGGATATTTCATTGTTTGTGATTTCAACAACCGGTAATGGTGATTTTCCCGGTAATTTCGTTCCTTTTGTGCGTGGCCTGAGTGATAAAAGCCCTGCACTTACGGGACTTCGCTATGGTCTGATTGCGTTAGGGGATAGCTCCTATGGCGATACTTTCTGCGGCGCTGGCAGAAAGCTGGATAGCCTGCTTGAAGATCACGGTGCGCGTCGGATGGGTGAGCGGTTGGAAGTAGATGCCATGGAAACCTTTATGGCCGATGACGCTGCGGTACCTTGGGTCGAGGAATGGATCGAAGAGCAGCAGATAAAGGTAGCCTAACGATGCAGCAAACAACGCCTTATTCAGCTGAGCGCGTCAGCGTTGCGCTGGGGCTATGTGTAGTGATGCTGGCATCTTTGCCACGCTTTATGGCGGGCGGACATAGCACCCGTCAAACACTGATTATAATGGCGGTAGTTTTCGTAGCTGCTGCCGCAATAGCGCAATGGCGCCTATTAACCAGCGATAGTCGACGGAAACTGCCTAGGCTGGGTATTCGGTTTGCGCTAATGCTTGTCATCGGCGCAGTGATTATGGGTATCTGGCACGCAATTTTTACCACCTGGATTAGCTGGCAAGTGTTTATATCTCATGCGGCTACCTGCGGCTTGTTAATTCATGCGGTAAGCCTATGGTGGGGACATGAACGCCGCAGGTAATCCATAGCTGGCTAAATAGGCAGATTATAAAGGCGCCTTTTTAAGCGCCTTTATACTGTGTTTGGTAGGCATGATGCTGTTTAGCAGGCATGAGTGGTTCATTGGTAGTGAAGCGTTCAGTTCGCTTCGAGTAATTCAGCAAAGTGGCTGGCCGGCTGGGGTTTGGCTATATAAAATCCTTGAATAAAGTCGATAGCGTATTCTCCCAGCAGATTCCATTGCTGCTCCGTTTCAACGCCTTCGGCGACTACTTTTAAACCCAGTTCACGGGCAAGGCTTGCAATCGCTGCAACAATGGTACGGCTGCTGTTTTCTTGTGGGTGCAAGGCCTCAATAAAACTGCGATCTATTTTAAGGCTATGGGCGGGAATGTTATGCAAATAGCTTAGTGAGGAATAGCCTGTGCCAAAATCATCCAGCGCAATACCACAACCCAATGCACGTAATTGTTTGAGCAGGGTCGCTCCCTCTGCTTCGCGGTTAAGCAGTATGCTTTCGGTTAGCTCAAAGGTGATCAAAGCGGGGGAAAGCTGGCTATCACGTAATTTCTGAGTAATATGATTAACGAAATTGGACTGCCAAAACTGAGCGGTGGAAAGATTAATGGCCACAGAGATTAGTTTTTTTCCTGTAGCCTTCCATGCCCGCATGTCAGCAAGTACCAGGTCGATTACCTTTTCGCCTAACGGCAAAATTAAGCCTGAGCGTTCTGCAAGAGGAATAAACTCACCCGGTGGTATCAGGCCGCGCTGTGGATGTCTCCAGCGAACGAGCGCCTCGGCAGAGGCGAGCCGGCGATTGTTGCGCTGAACTAGCGGCTGATAAGCCATGTATAAGCCTTCGCCGGTTTCAACCGCGTTACGCAAGGCCGTTTCCATGCTTAATTGGTCACGCGCCTGCTGATCGACAGCCGCCTGATATAGGCGATAGGTATTTCGCCCTTCACGTTTGGCACGATACATTGCTGCGTCGGCATGCTGGATTAATGCTTCAGAAGTGCTGCCGTCATCAGGGTAAAGGCTGATGCCCAAACTGGAGCCAATGCGAAAACTGTGGCCGTGTAACGAATAAGGTGCGCCGACGGCGTCAATTAATCGTTGGGCAACGGAAGAGGCTTCGGAAAAACCGTTAATATTAGGCAGTAATGCAATAAATTCGTCTCCGCCCAGTCGGGCGAGCGTATCATCTTCGCGTAGTTTAGCCGTCATACGCTCGGCAACACTTAACAGAAGGTCATCTCCTAGGGCGTGTCCCAGTGTGTCGTTTACCTGCTTGAAATGGTCCAAATCGATAAATATCACCGCCAGCTGTTCTGTGGCGCGATGGGCGTGGCGAATAGCCAGAGTGATGCGATCTTCAAGCAGGCGACGATTGGGTAGCCGGGTTAACACATCGTAGTAGGCCAAGTGGCGAATCTGCTCTTCGTTTTCACGCATGTGCGTGATATCTAAAAAGAGTCCGGCGTAGTGCTGTGTTATGCCCATGTCATCGCGAATAGCCGTGATGGTCAGTAGCTCAAGATATAGCTCACCCGATTTACGCCGATTCCATACCTCGCCTCGCCAATAGCCATCTGCTTTTAGGGTATTCCACATTTGCTCATAGAACGCTGCATCTTGCCGGCCTGAACCTAGCACGTTTGGCGTCTTGCCCAGTACATCATCCAGGCTATAGCCGGTTAGGTGGGTGAAGGCAGGATTCACAAATTCAATACATGCTGCAGCATCGGTAATGATAATTCCTTCCAACGATGAATCAATTACTCGCTCTGCCAACTGCAGGTTTTGATTCGAGCGCGCCAGCGCTTGATCGCGTTGCTTAAGGGCATCGCGTAAGTCGGCAAGATACAAGTATTCAGCGCCGTGAAGTATGTCGGAAAATCCAAGCAAGCCGATGATATCGCCATCGTTATTGTGAACAGCTAAGTGGCGTACACGGTGATCAATCAAAAGATCCCGTGCGTTGATTAATGGTGCGGTTGCCTCAATAGAGATCAATGGCTGACTAGCCAGATACTTCACCGGGGTATCATCGGACTGATTGGCGATAAACGATACGATGTCACGCTCAGTAATAATGCCGAGCTGATCATTGCATAGAATAATCGCAGCATCTTGATGGTGATTGCGCATTTGTAATGCAGCTTCCGCCAAATTTAGCGAGCCATCAATTATTAGTGGGTTGCATCGCATGGCAGCATGTACTTCGCGAAGGCGAAGGTAGGGCTCTAGTCCCTGATTAACGGCAATATCGGTTTGCGATAAAATCCCGATTGGCTGCTGTTCTTCATTAATGATCAGGAGATGGCGAAGCTTGTGGGTATTGAGAAGGAGAGTCGCTTCGCTTAGCAACATTTGATGCGTTGCGGTATATACCGGTGCAGACATAAAATCAGCGATAGGCCGCATGAGGGCAGAGGGCGTATCGAAATTAATTGTTAGGGCGTCATGCTCTGTCCAGATACCCACAGCTTTTTGATTTTCCATAATGACAATGGAGCTACAGTGACGCTCGGTCATGCGTTTTGCAGCCTGGTAAAGGGGAGTGTCGGCTGCGCAGTGCAAAATGCTGGTTTGCATGATGCGTGAAATGGGTAAATCTTGATGAATAGTCATGAGTATCGTTACGATAGCCAGTAAAGGTTGCTAAGTTGTAGGTAGCATACCGTATTGAGCAAATAATTCTTTGGCCAAGGTCTAAAAGTAATAAATTAGTCACTTATTCCCTTGTAATTAATCGCTGTGCCCCCATCTTGCGAGCATGGCGCTTGCCACCTTGCGCTAGGGTTCATAAAATTGCCCCTTAGAATTTATTTAAACACAGTTAACATAACGCCCAGCCGCTAGAGGACAATTCATGCAAGTTTCCGTCGAGACGACCTCCCAGATCGAACGCCGTATTACTATTCAAGTACCGGCTGCCGAAATCGACGAGGCTGTCAGTGCTCGCCTGATAGACACCGCGAAAAACGTGCGCCTGAATGGTTTTCGTCAAGGCCGGGTGCCGATGTCCGTCGTTCGTCAGCGCTACAGCGACAGCGTCCGCAGTGAAGTGGTGGGTGAGGTGATGCGCGAGCGCTATGTACGTGCGATCACCGAAGAAGGCCTTAATCCGGCTGGCTACCCCCAGATCGAGCCCCAGGTTAACCAGACTGGCAAAGATCTAGAATTTGTAGCGATCATGGAAATCTACCCCGAGGTTGAGCTGACATCGATTGAAGGTACCGATGTTGAGCGCCCGGTGGTTAGCGTAAGCGATGCTGACGTTGATGAAATGATTGAAACACTGCGCAAACAGAATGCTGATTGGCAGGAGACTGATGCGCCGGCAGCTGATGGCGATCAGGTGACTATCGATTTCCAGGGTTTCCTGGGCGATGAGCCGTTTGAAGGTGGTAGTGCAGAAGGCCACTCCTTGGTTATTGGCTCCAACAGCTTTATTCCAGGCTTTGAAGAGCAGCTGATCGGTGCTAAAGCCGGCGAAGATAAAACCATTAAAGTGACCTTCCCAGAAGATTACCAAGCCGAACACTTGGCTGGTAAGGAAGCAAGCTTTAACGTTACGGTTCATAAAGTCAGCACACAGAAACTACCTGAAATTGATGATGCCTTCATTGAACGCTTCGGCGTTGAAGATGGCGACCAGGAAAAATTCCGCGCTGAAATTAAGAAAAACATGACTCGTGAAGCGACGCAGGCCGTCGATAATCGTGTTAAGCAGCAAGTGCTGGACGCGCTGAAAAAAGCCAATGACATCATGGTGCCGAGCGCACTGGTTCAGCAAGAAACCGATGCCATGAAGCGTCAAGCGGCACAGCAGTTCGGTCTGGGAGAAGACTTCGATGTTAGTCAGCTGCCCAATGAGCTTTTCGAAGAGCAGGCTAAAGGCCGCGTTCAGGTAGGCCTTCTGCTGGCTGAAGTAATCAAAGCTAATGAGCTTGACGCTGACGATTCTGCTATAAAAGCGAAAGTAGAAGAGCTTGCCGAGCAGTACCAGGATCCTTCCGAGGTTGTTGAGTACTACATGAGCAACGATCAGCTGAAAACTCAGGTAAAATCTGCCATTCTCGAAGAGAAAGCGGTAGACAAGCTGCTTGAGCAAACGAACGTTAAAGATGTTGAAATGTCTTATCAGGAAGCACTAGCTGCCGCTCAGCAACAGGCTGAGCAAGACGAGGGTGCTGAAGAAGGCGAGAAAGCGGACGCCTAAGTTACCCCATCAGCGCGGCGCACCGTTTGCGGTGCGCCTTTCCCTTACCGGACGCAAGGAATCACCTTAATGAGTGAATTTGATATTCAAAACGCCGGCGGTTTAGTGCCCATGGTGGTTGAGCAGAGCGCCAAAGGGGAAAGAGCCTATGATATTTACTCGCGTCTGCTGAAAGAACGCGTGATTTTCCTGGTTGGCCCTGTTGAAGACTACATGGCTAACCTGGTGGTCGCTCAGATGTTGTTCCTTGAATCGGAAAATCCCGATAAGGATATCCACCTTTACATCAACTCACCGGGCGGATCGGTAACTGCAGGTATGTCGATTTATGACACAATGCAGTTTGTTAAGCCCGATGTATCAACCGTGTGCATTGGTCAAGCGGCCAGCATGGGCGCACTGCTGTTAACAGCCGGTGCGGCAGGCAAGCGTTATTGCCTTCCCAACTCGCGCGTTATGATTCATCAGCCGCTGGGTGGCTATCAGGGGCAGGCTTCTGATATCGAAATCCACACCCGTGAGATTTTAGGTATCCGCGAGAAGCTCAATCAGATTTTGGCGCACCATACCGGCCAGGATTTAGAAACGGTTGCCCGTGATACTGATCGTGATAACTTTATGAGCGCCAATAAAGCTCAAGAGTATGGCTTGATTGACGCAGTGCTGGATAAGCGGCCTACATCCTGATAGCGTGATGAGGTTTTGCTTTTCTAACGAGCTTTTATGGCGGTGTAAGCCGCCGCAGTGACAGAGGTACGCGAATGGCCGACGGCAAAGGCAAGGACGAAGGTGGCAAACTGCTTTACTGCTCGTTTTGCGGAAAAAACCAAAACGAAGTGCGTAAGCTAATTGCTGGTCCGTCCGTATATATCTGCGATGAGTGTGTCGACTTATGTAATGACATCATTCGCGAGGAAGTTCTCGAAGCCGATGCCGAGAGCGATGAGGAGCGTTTACCTACGCCTCGCGAAATACGTCATACCCTGGACGACTACGTCATCGGACAAGACCGCGCCAAGATGGTGCTGTCTGTAGCGGTTTATAACCACTACAAGCGTCTTAAAACGGATGTGCGTGATGGCGATGTAGAACTAGGTAAATCCAATATTCTGCTCATCGGCCCGACAGGTAGCGGTAAAACGCTGCTGGCGGAAACCATGGCGCGTTTATTGAACGTACCTTTCACCATTGCGGATGCAACAACGCTGACCGAAGCAGGTTATGTGGGTGAAGATGTTGAAAACATCATCCAAAAACTGCTGCAAAAATGCGACTACGATGTAGAGAAAGCCGAGCGCGGCATTGTTTACATTGATGAAATCGACAAAATTTCACGCAAGTCAGATAACCCGTCCATTACACGTGATGTATCGGGCGAGGGCGTGCAGCAGGCGCTACTCAAACTGATTGAGGGCACCACGGCCTCTGTACCGCCTCAAGGCGGGCGTAAGCATCCACAGCAGGAATTTGTTCAGGTTAATACTGGCAATATTCTGTTCATTGTGGGCGGTGCTTTCGCTGGGCTGGATAAGGTTATCCGTGACCGTGCTGAAAAAGGCGGCATCGGGTTCAATGCCAGCGTAAAAAGCAAAGAGTCATCGCGCGGTGTGGGCGAGCTGTTAGCGGATGTCGAACCTGAGGATCTGGTGAAATTTGGTTTGATTCCAGAGTTCGTTGGTCGTCTTCCGGTGATCGCGACGCTAACCGAGCTTACCGAAGATGCGCTGGTGCAGATTTTGACAGAGCCTAAAAACTCTCTCATCAAGCAGTATGCGAAGCTCTTCGAAATGGAGGGCGTAACGCTTGAGTTCAGAGATGAAGCGTTGCGGGCGGTTGCTGGCAAGGCAATGGAGCGTAAAACAGGTGCACGTGGCCTACGCTCGATCCTTGAATCAGTATTGCTTGACACCATGTATGAAATTCCTTCATTGGAAAACGTCAGCAAGGTGGTTATCGATGATTCGGTAATTGCTGGTGAAAGCGAGCCGCTTTTAGTGTACTCAAAGCAGGAAGAAGCGAAGGTTGATGGCACTGATGGCTAGTAATGAATCAATAGCCGCGGCCTAGCTTTAAGCGCTTGCGCCATTTCGAGGGGTCGCCTAGGCGGCCCCTCGTTGTTCATAAGGTGTCACTGCGTAGCATGCTCTACACTGCGTAGTACTTTTCATACAGTGATGTACTTGGCTAAGCGTTTTATCGAGTACTCATCCGATTTGTTGAGGAACGTCTGCGATGCAGCAGAACGCCGAACAGACTCAATGTCTACCCCTATTACCATTGCGGGATGTCGTGGTTTACCCGCAGATGGTTATCCCGCTATTTGTGGGTCGTGAAAAGTCGATCCAAGCGCTTGAAGTGGCGATGGAAGCTGATAAGCGTGTATTGCTGGTGGCTCAACGCGAAGCTTCCCAGGACGAGCCGGATAATGCTGATCTTTACGCCATGGGAACCGTGGCGGATATTATGCAACTGCTGAAACTGCCTGACGGCACTGTAAAAGTGCTGATAGAGGGCAGCTTTCGCGCAGATGTACTTGAGATCGAAGAGAACGAAGCGGGCTACACCCAGGCGCACCTGTCTCCGCGTGAGAGCGAGCCACTAAGTAGTCGCGAGCAGGAAGCGCTTGTGCGTGTGCTGCTTAATCAGTTCGAGCAATACGTCAAACTGTCCAAAAAAGTGCCTAACGAGGTGCTTAACTCGCTATCAGGTATTGAGGACCCAAGCCGTTTGGTGGATACCATCTGCGCTCACTTATCGCTGAAAATTGGCGATAAGCAAGAGCTTTTAGAGATGGATCGAGTGCGTGATCGCATCGAACACCTCATGGCGTTGATCGAGTCCGAAATTGATCTGCTTCAGGTAGAAAAGCGCATCCGCTCGCGGGTTAAAGAGCAGATGGAGAAAACACAGCGCGAGTACTACCTCAACGAGCAGATGAAGGCCATCCAGAAAGAAATGGGTGAGCTCGACAACGTGCCTAACGAGGCGGAAAAGTACGAGAAGGCAATCAAAGAGTCAGGCATGCCTCAAGAGGCCGCCGCTAAAGCGACTCAAGAGCTTAACAAGCTCAAAATGATGGCCACTAACTCTGCCGAGTCGACCGTTGTACGCTCCTACCTTGACTGGTTGATAGCAGTACCTTGGAAAAAACGCACGCGCGTGAAGCACGATCTAGTCAAAGCGCAAGAGGTGCTTGATGAGGATCATTACGGCCTGGAAGAAGTCAAGGCGCGCATTCTTGAGTACCTGGCCGTACAAAAGCGCGTTCGCAAGATGAAAGGCCCGGTGCTGTGTCTGGTAGGCCCGCCAGGGGTGGGTAAGACCTCTCTGGGTCAGTCGATTGCGCGGGCGACGAACCGCAAGTACGTGCGCTTGGCACTGGGCGGTGTACGCGATGAATCTGAAATCCGGGGGCACCGACGCACCTATATCGGTTCGCTGCCGGGCAAGCTAATGCAGCGCATGAGTCGTGCAGGTGTTAAGAATCCGCTCTTTTTGCTGGATGAAGTCGATAAGCTAGGCATGGATCACCGCGGAGACCCCGCTTCGGCGCTGCTTGAAGTGTTGGATCCAGAGCAGAACAACAGTTTCAGCGATCACTACCTTGAACTCGATTATGATCTCTCGGAAACGCTGTTTATCTGTACTGCCAACTCCATGAATATTCCTGGTCCGCTTTTGGACCGTATGGAAATTATTCGTCTGCCTGGCTACACCGAAGATGAGAAGCTGGCGATCGCACGGCGTTACCTGCTGCCTAAGCAACTTGCAGCTAATGGCTTGAAAACCGACGAGCTGGCGCTTCAAGATGACGCGCTGTTAGAGCTTATTCGTTACTATACGCGTGAAGCCGGTGTCCGGGAGTTAGAGCGGCAAATTGCGAAGGTGTGTCGTAAGGTACTTCGTGAGCGTCTTGAGAGTAAGGGGCTTGAAGAGCAGCAGGTTCTATCTGCCGAGCAGATTGAGACCTATGCGGGCGTAAGGCGCTACAGCTATGGTTTGGCAGAGCAGGATGATCAGATCGGCCGTGTGACAGGCCTTGCCTGGACATCGGTGGGTGGCGAGCTTTTAAGCATCGAGTCGGTGGTTACGCCGGGTAAAGGACGCATCCATAAAACCGGCTCGCTGGGCGATGTCATGAAAGAGTCGGTTAGCGCGGCGCAAACGGTTGTCAAAGCGCGCGCCAAAGGCTTTGGTATCGACCCTGCGCGGTTTGAGGTTGAAGACCTGCATATCCATGTGCCTGAAGGCGCGACGCCTAAAGATGGCCCCAGCGCGGGCGTGGCAATGGTTACGGCAATGGTCTCGGCCTATACACAGCTTGCGGTACGTTGCGATGTCGCCATGACCGGTGAAGTGAACCTGCGTGGTGAAGTTCTGCCGATTGGCGGCTTGAAGGAGAAATTGCTGGCAGCCCGCCGCGGTGGTATAAAGACTGTCTTGATTCCTGAAGAAAACCGTCGTGATCTCAAGGAAGTACCGGAAAATATCAAAGGGGCACTTGATATTCGTCCGGTACGCTGGATAGATGATGTATTGGCAGTGGCGTTAGTTAGTAATGAAAACGATGGAGGTGCTCCGTTAAAGAGCACTGAGTCATCGTTTGACGCCTCCGCCGTCGCCAATACCCATTAATTTTAAAGCCATTGGTCTTTAATTTTACTTAATGAATTTGCCCAATGCCTTGTGCGGCGGGCATTTCACGGCGTGGTTGCTTGACAGGTGTTTCAAGGCATTGCTATAAAACGCAGCTATGCTTTGAGGTTGTACCTTCTGGTGGCCATGCCGTTCAGAGCCATTTTTTTGAAACAGTTAAGGGGTGAAGTGTGAATAAGTCCGAGCTGATTGAAGCCATTGCCGCGTCTGCCGATATTCCTAAAGCAGCGGCAACCCGCGCATTGGATGCCATGGTGGAGTCTGTCACCGAGAGCCTCAAAAAAGGTGAAGGCGTTTCACTGGTAGGTTTTGGTACCTTCGCAATTAAAGAACGTGCTGCACGTACTGGTCGTAACCCGCAGACTGGTCAGCCTATTGAGATCAAAGCTGCTAAAGTACCCAGCTTCAAAGCAGGCAAGGCGCTGAAAGACGCCGTCAATTAATTGATCTGTGTTTAAGTAATCTAATGGGCGCATCGCATCCGCGATGCGCCCATGTTATTTTCTGGCCTGGTATTTAAGGGGTTATCCGAAAACAATTTTCGGGCAACATTAAGGTTTATTTGTATGGCTGTGTTTATCTGAGGCTAGCATGCTGCAAAGTATTCGAAATGGCTCCAGAAGCTGGGGCGCCAAAATTATTATCGGTCTCATGGTAGCTGCCATGGCGCTGTTTGGGGTGGAATCCCTGTTTAGTGTCTTTGGTAGTGATCCCAATGAGGTCGCAAGCGTTAACGGTGAGCCCATCATGCGTCAGCAGGTGGAGCTTGAAGTGCAGCGGGCGCTGCGCTCTGGCCAAGTGCCGCCAGAGCAGGAACGCGCGTTACGCAATGACATGCTTGATCAGCTGATTACACAGCAACTGCTAACGCAGTACGCCGATGACGGCGGTTTTTTTGTTTCCGATGCACAGCTAGATCAGATCATTGTTGGACTGCCCGAGTTTCATGACCAGGAAGGCCGTTTCTCAGCTGAGATTTTCCGCAACCGTCTGGCAGGCGCAGGCTACACGCCTGTCTCATTTAGGCAAGACCTGCGCCTTGACATCAAACGTCAGCACTTGCAGCAAGGTCTGGCGTTTAGTGATTTTAGCCTGCCAAGCGAACAGAATCGTTTAGCGGAGCTGCAGCGTCAGCAGCGCAGTTTCCGTTACGTATTGTTGGATAACGATAACGCCAATATCGAGACCAATGTCACCGACGAGCAGGTGCAAGCCTACTATGATGCCAATCAGGAGCGCTTTGAGCGTCCTGAGCAAGTGCGCGTCGAATATGTGCTGATTGATCGTCAGGAGATGGCTTCTGAAAGCGATGTCGATGAACAAACTCTGCGCAATGCGTGGCGTGAACAGAATCAAAATGCCGATCGACGTATCTCGCATATCATGGTGGCATTTGGCGATGAGCGCACTCGTGATGAAGCGCGCGAGATTGCTGAAACCGCAAAAAGCGATCTAGAAAGCGGTGAAACCTTTGCTGACACCGCACTGCGTTACTCTGATGATACGGCCAGTGCCGAAGAGGGCGGAGATTTAGGTACGATTTCACGCGGCATTTTTGGCGAAGAGTTTGATAATGCCGCCTTTGCCCTCGAAGAAGGAGACACTTCTTCGGCGGTGGAGATTGACGGTGCATTCCATATCCTTCAAGTGACCGAAATCGATGCGCCTGCATTTGAAGAGCAGCGTGAGATGCTGCGCCAGAACGTTGCCCTGACTGAAGTCAACGACACGTTTAATACCAAAGTGCAGCAGCTGATTGATGAAAGTTTCGCCGCTGAAGATTTGCAAAGCGTTGCCGACCAGCTGGACCTAACCCTCAATCAGACCGACTGGCTTGCCCGTGGTGAAGGGGAAGGCGTCCTTTCTGAGCCAGGCGTGCTGGATGAAGCCTTTAGCGACGAAGTCTTGGGAGATGGCTATAACAGCGAAGTCATCGAATTGGATGATGACCGTCGCCTGGTGCTGCGTGTCGCAGAGCATCGCGATGCAACATTGATTGGCCTGGATGAAGTGCGCGATGAAGTAGAGCAATCCGTCGCGGCAGAACAGCGCCAGCAGGCCGTGCTGGAGCAGGCGCAAGCCATGACCGCTGAGCTTAATGCCGGTGAGTCAGTCGATGTCGATTGGCTGGAGGCCGCCAATGTGAGCCGCCAGTCGGAGAGCGCATTGCCTCAGGCATTAGTGCAGGAAGCCTTCCGCATGCCACATCCGGAAGATGGCGAGAGCCTTTATCGGGCAGTTGTGTTGCCGCAGGGCGTTGCCGTGGTGGCCTTGGATGAGGTCTCTGACGGTGAGGTTGACGAACAGATGTCAGGTTTTGTCGCGCAAATGTCAGAGCAGTTAAGGGCTCAGGCAGTGATTCAAGGCTTGATTGATAACCTGCATCAGGATGCCGATATTAAGCGCTAGTCTACTCACGTAAGGCGAGCGCCTAAGATAACAACTGAGATAAAAAGCCGATCAAATTGATCGGCTTTTTTATCGCTAGATTATGAACAGACTAAGCCGCTGGAGGCGTTGTCAGGTCAAACTGGCGCAAGTGTGGCATGGTATTATGATCTGATCGTTCAATGATCACATCCCAGCCGTGCTGATTATCCCAGTCGCCCAGCACAAAGCGCTTGGCAGGCACATCTTCCACCGTAAGGTCGTGCACCTTTGGCCGGTGGGTATGGCCATGAATCATGGTAGTAAGGCCGAAGCGCTCCATCAGTGCTACTACTTCGTCCTGGGTCACATCCATGATCGCCTCAGCCTTGTTGGCATTGGCATCACCCGACTGTAACCGCAAGCTTTTAGCCAGTTCCAGGCGCTGCTCAAACGGCAGGGCCAATATTTGAGCCTGCCATTCAGGATTGCGTGACTGCTGGCGAAAGGCCATGTAGGCCTCATCCTTGGTGCATAAGCTGTCGCCATGCAGCAGGGCAACCGCCAGGCCTTCCAGCTCCACTTCCTGTACATCCGAGAGAAGCGATGCCTGGCAGGCATTGATAAAGCGATCACCCAATAAGAAATCCCGGTTGCCATGCATTATGTAAATGGCTGTACCGTTATCGCTCAGCTGGCGTAAGCGTTGGATAACCTCATGAGCTACCGCACTCAGCGGGTGCTGAGTATCAAGCAGGTCATCGCCAATCCACGCATCAAAAAGATCGCCCAGTATATAAAGGGCATTGGCTCCTTGAGCAGTGTGTTCCAAATAGCGATAAAACCCCTGATTGATCTCAGGGGTGTCGCTGCTTAGGTGCATATCAGCTACAAGCAGTGTGCGCATAAAGCTCCCGAAGGGTTATTCCGCTTCTTTTACATAGGCACGCTCAATAATCACGTCTTCCGCTGGCACATCGGCGTGCATGCCGCGGCGAGTAGTGCTCACGCCCTTGATAGCGTTAACCACATCCATACCTTCAACTACTTCACCGAAAACCGCGTAACCCCAGCCTTGCAGGCTTTTGCCGCTATGGTCTAAAAAGCTGTTGTCGCCCACATTGATAAAAAACTGAGCGGTAGCCGAGTTCGGATCCTGGGTGCGGGCCATGGCCAGCGTGCCAACGGTGTTTTTCAAGCCGTTGTCCGCTTCATTTTCGATCGGGTCACGCGTAGGCTTCTGATTAAAGTCCTGGTCAAAACCACCGCCTTGGACCATGAATCCGTCGATGACCCGGTGAAACAGTGTGCCATCGTAGAAGCCGTCACGAACATACTGCTCAAAGTTAGCCGCTGTTACCGGCGCTTTTTCATGATTAAGCGCGATAGTGATGTCACCGTGGTTCGTCTGTAATACGATCATAGATAAATTCCTGTTCAATAAAGGCGTTCGCCTTGGCGCTGTGCATCGGCGTCACGCTATAATAGCGGTTTTGCCCTGCACCGCGAAGCGCTAACCCGATTAGCGTAGGTACTGGTTGCCTGGCACGCCATCCACCACGAGGTTTTCAACACCACCATGACCAACGAGACCACCCCAGCGCCGAACTTCATTCGCAACCAAGTACGCGACGAAATCGAGGGCGGCCAGGTCACAAAAATCGTGACACGTTTCCCCCCTGAGCCCAACGGCTTTCTGCACATCGGTCATGCAAAATCGATCTGCTTGAACTTCGGGTTGGCGGAGCAAATGGGTGGTGACTGTCATCTGCGTTTTGACGACACCAACCCCGCAAAAGAAGAGCAGGCGTATATCGATGCCATTAAAGAGGACGTCAGCTGGTTAGGCTTTAACTGGGCGGGCCCGGTTCGCTTTGCCTCAGACTACTTTGATCAGCTTTACGCCTGGGCGCAGCATCTGATTCGCGAAGACAAAGCCTACGTGGATGATCTTTCACCCGATGAGATTCGTGAGTATCGCGGCACGTTAACGGCACCTGGCAAGCCAAGCCCTTATCGCGAACGCAGCGTCGAAGAAAATCTGGATCTGTTGGAGCGTATGCGCGCCGGTGAATTTGGCGAAAGCGAGAAAGTCTTGCGCGCCAAAATCGATATGGCATCGCCCAACATCAACCTGCGCGATCCGATCCTGTATCGCATTCGTCATGCAAGCCACCACCAGACGGGCGATAAATGGAAGATCTATCCTTCCTATGATTTTACCCATGGCCAGTCGGATGCGATCGAAGGGATTACCCACTCGATTTGTACTCTTGAGTTTGAAGATCACCGTCCCCTGTATGAGTGGTTCCTTAACAATCTGCCGGTGCCTGCAAAGCCGCGTCAGATCGAGTTTGCACGCCTGAATCTTGATTACACGCTGACCTCCAAGCGCAAATTGAAGCTGTTGGTTGACGAGCAGATTGTGGACGGCTGGGATGACCCGCGGATGCCGACGATTTCCGGTATGCGCCGCCGTGGTTATACCGCTGCCTCTATTCGTAAATTCTGCGAAATGATCGGGGTAACCCGCGCTGATGGCGGCTTGGTGGATATTGCCATGCTAACTCACGCTATCCGCTCGGACCTTGAAGATAACGCACCGCGTGCCATGTGTGTGTTGAAGCCGCTTAAAGTAGTGCTAACCAATGTGCCAGAAGGCCATGAGGAAACGTACGAAGTGCCGGGCCACCCCGCGCGTGACGATATGCCGATGCGCAAGGTGCCGTTTAGTCGAGAGCTTTACATCGACCAGGATGACTTTATGGAAGACGCGCCCAAGAAGTTCTTCCGCTTAGCGCCGGGTAAGGAAGTACGTCTACGCAATAGCTACGTCATCCGTTGTGATGATGTGATTAAAAATGCCGCGGGCGAGGTCACTGAGCTGCACTGTTCGGTTGATTTCGATACGTTAGGTAAAAACCCGGAAGGGCGTAAGGTCAAAGGCGTCATCCACTGGGTCAGTGCGGCCCACGGCGTTCCCATGGACGTGCGCCTGTATGACAACCTGTTTATGGTAGAGCAGCCTGACCGCGATAAAGACGTCGATTTCCTGGAGCACCTGAATCCAGAATCGCTCACCGTATGTCAGGCGATTGGCGAACCGAGTCTTGCCGATGCGACGTCTGAAGCACGTTTTCAGTTTGAGCGGGTAGGGTACTTCTGTGCTGACCGCCATCTGTCCAAACCGGGTCAGCTGGTGTTTAACCGTACCGTAGGACTAAAAGATAGCTGGGCGAAAATCAAACAGAAAGGCTAAGGAATAGTCATATGCAAATTTATAATACGCTGACGCGTCGCAAAGAACCATTTACTCCGCTGGTCGCGGGTAAAGTGAGCATGTATGTCTGCGGCATGACGGTGTATGACTATTGTCACCTTGGCCATGCGCGCGTCATGGTCGCGTTTGATGTCATTACCCGCTATCTACGCCATCGGGACTACGATGTTACCTACGTGCGCAACATCACCGATATCGACGATAAGATCCTCAAGCGTGCCGAGGAAAACGGGGAAAGCATTACCGCGCTCACGGAACGCATGATTGACGCCATGCATGAAGATGAAGCGCGGCTGAATGTGCTGCCTCCCAGTCATGAGCCCCGGGCAACGGGGCATATTGGCGATATCGTTGCGATGATCGAAACGCTAATTGCTAAAGGTTTCGCCTACCCCGCTGACAACGGCGATGTGTACTACCGGGTGCGTAAATTTACCGATTACGGCAAGCTCAATAATCGCCAGCTCGATGATATGCGCTCAGGCGCACGGGTTGATGTGGATGTTCATAAAGAAGATCCGCTTGATTTTGTGCTCTGGAAAGCCGCAAAGCCGGGTGAAGCGCACTGGCCGTCCCCCTGGGGCAATGGCCGTCCTGGCTGGCATATTGAGTGCTCGGCCATGTCGACCTGCTGCCTGGGCGATACCTTCGATATTCATGGTGGGGGGCCTGATTTGACCTTCCCGCACCATGAAAACGAAATTGCCCAGTCGGAAGCCGCAACGGGTAAAACCTACGTTAATACCTGGATGCATGCGGGGGCCGTGCGCGTTAATCAGGAAAAAATGTCGAAATCCCTGGGCAACTTTTTCACTATTCGCGATGTGCTGGTTGACCACGATCCCGAAGTGGTGCGTTATCTGTTAGTGGCCAGCCACTACCGAAGCGCGATCAACTACTCGATCGATTCTCTACATGAAGCCAGAAAGTCGTTAACGCGCTTTTACACCGCGCTGGAAGGCGTGGAGAGCGATAGCCAGGATGCTCAGGCAGACGCTGTCGGCAACTATCGAGAGCGCTTCACGGCCGTGATGGATGACGACTTCAATACGCCTGAAGCGCTTGCCGTGCTCTTTGACTTGGCCCGGGACTTGAATCGCGCCAAGAGCGAAGCGCCTGAAAAAGCTCGTCCGCTGGCCGCTGAGCTTAAACAGCTCGCCGGCCTATTGGGCCTTCTTCAGCAAGCACCCCAGGCGTTTTTAAAGGGCACGCAATCGCAAACCGCTGCGTTAAGCGAAACGGCAATTGAAGAAAAGATTGCTCAGCGGCAAGCGGCGAAAGCGGACAAGGATTTTGCCCAGGCGGATGCCATTCGTGACGAATTGGCCGCGTTAGGCATTATTTTAAAAGACTCCCGCGAAGGAACCACCTGGGTGGTTGAATCTCCGCAATAGGCATATGTAGTCCAGACGCCGCGATAGCGGCGTCTGGCATCCGCGCAAATGCCTCTTATACTGGAGTTTATAACCTCAGTATTTATAAATTCACGCTTCGCAAGGACAGGGTTTATAGATACGGGGCTTATAAACACAGCATTTATAAATGTAGAACCTGTAAATGCCAGGATGTGTAGGCAAGCTGGCATGAGCGTCAGTTTGCCTACAACGCTCAGCAACGAGCCCTTCAATAAAGACGTCTACTAAAGGATTGCCAAGATGCGCTTTACAATGAAACCTTTGCTATTGGTGACCAGCCTCTCGCTGGTAACACTCTCTCAAGCGAGCGCGAACGACCCCGTCGTAGTGTCTTCCAAGATCGATACGGAAGGCGCCGTGCTAGGTGAGCTGATCATTCAGACGCTGGAGCGCAACGGCATCTCCACTGAAAATCGTCTGCAGCTGGGTGCAACCAATGTTGTGCGTACCGCGCTGACAACCGGTGAGATAGATATTTATCCTGAATATACCGGTAACGGCGCGTTCTTTTTCGACATGGCTGAAAGCGACGTTTGGAAAGACCCTGAACAGGCCTACCAGACCGTACGCGAACAGGATGCTCAAAACGGACTGGTGTGGCTGACGCCGGCGAGTGCCAATAACACCTGGGCCATGAGTATTCGTGAAGATGTCGCTAGCGAACATAATTTAAAAACGCTGGATGATTTAGCCGCCTATATCGCTGATGGCGGAGATTTCAAATTCGCAGCCAGCGCTGAGTTCGTTGAGTCCGCCCAAGCGCTCCCTGCGTTTCAGGAGGCTTACGGGTTTGAACTGACGGCAGATCAGCTGCTGGTGCTTTCAGGTGGCAATACCGCCGCGACAATGCGCGCTGCGGCCCAACAGACCAGCGGTGTTAATGGTGCCATGACCTACGGGACCGACGGTGGATTAAACGCGCTGGGTCTGGTGGTGTTAGAGGATACGCGAGGCGTTCAGCCGGTGTATCAGCCGTCGCCTGTTGTGCGTGAAAGCGTTTTAGACGCCTATCCGGATATCGAGCCGCTGCTTGAAGAGGTTTTTTCAACTCTCGATGAAGTAACCCTGCAGGAACTTAATGCCAACGTAGCCGTTAATGGCCTATCGGCGGATCAAGTCGCCAACGACTATCTCGACAGTCTGGATAACTAATTAATGTCGCTTTTGGATGCGCTACCCACGCCCAGGCTAGGGCGTGGCAAGCACCCTAATGCTGTTTTAGTCAGTTTAAGCGTGACGATGCTTGCGGCGGTGTGGGGGTTGGACGCAGCAAGCGTTGCGGCGAATCGAATTGTCCAGGCGACAGGCGTTAGCGCAATGGATGCCATCGGCTGGCCCGGGGTGCTGCTGGCATCGCTATTAATTATCGCGGTGGGCGGGCTTGCCTATCAACCCAGCCGCACTAATTACTGGGCAGCCCTCGGGGTAGTGGTGTTAATTCTAGCGCTGATGCCGTTTGGATTAATGGTTGCTGGCCACTTTTTAATAGACCCGGAGCTTCCTCAAGCACGGTTAGGCATTGGGGCAGGCTACTGGGTTTTGTTGTTTATCCTGATGCTATGCCTGATTGAGCTGCGCTTAAAACTCGCCTTGAAGCGCTTTTGGCCGGTGGTGATACTCTCGAGCATAGGGCTGGTCTGGTGGCTATGCGCATCGCTATGGTTGAGCGATTTGGCGCTGGTTCAAGAATTTAAAGCTCGTGATCGACAGTTTATCCAGGCGGCTTTAGAGCATATTTTACTGGTAAGCGTGGCGGTCAGTATTAGCATCGTCTTGGGTACGTTCTTGGCGTTGTTGATGCGACGCTTTGTAAAACTGCAGAAAAGTGCTTTTGCGATACTCAACTTTCTCCAAACCATTCCGAGTCTGGCCCTGTTTGGCCTTTTGCTGGCGCCGCTTGCCTGGCTGGCCGCTAACGTACCTATCCTTGCCCAGTTAGGGGTCAGTGGGATTGGTAATACGCCGGCGTTAATTGCATTGGTGGCCTATAGCCTGTTGCCCATGGTGCGCAATACCTACATTGCGCTTGAAGAAGTCAGCCCTGATACGCTGGAAGCCGCCAGCGCCATGGGCATGCGCGCCAGCCAGCGGTTCTGGCAGGTGCGCTTACCCCTGGCCCTTCCGATTATGCTTGAGGGGGTGCGTATTACCACCGTACAAGCCATAGGACTGACAGCGGTTGCCGCGTTAATCGGCGCTGGCGGGTTAGGAACGTTTATATTTCAAGGGCTCGGCCAAGCTGCTATGGATATGGTGCTGCTTGGCGCACTGCCTATTTTGATACTGGCTTTGGTGGTGGATGCTGGGCTGGGTGCCTTGGCTGAAGTGCTGCGCCCCGGAGGTGTTCGATGATTGAGCTATCACAAGTCACCAAACGCTTTGGCGATGAAACGGCGGTCAATGCGATTGATTTGAAGATCGCCAAAGGCAAATTTTGTGCGCTGGTAGGCACGTCGGGCTGCGGTAAATCAACCACGCTGCGTATGATCAACCGCCTGATCGAGCGTAGCGATGGTGATATTATCCTGGATGGCCAAGCCATTGAGGCTTACGACCCGGTCAAGCTGCGTCGCCGGATTGGCTACGTGATACAAAGCACCGGCTTATTTCCGCATTGGACGGTCGCGCGCAATATCGGCCTGGTGCCTCGGCTACTCAAATGGTCGGCTGAGGATATTCAGGCGCGTGTAAAAGAGCTGATGGAGTTGCTCGGCCTGCCCGTTGAGGAGTTTGCCCACAAGTATCCGTATCAGCTTTCCGGCGGACAGGCGCAGCGCGTAGGTGTAGCACGGGCTCTGGCGGCGGATCCGGATATTCTATTGATGGATGAGCCCTTCGGTGCGCTGGACCCGATTACCCGCATCAAGCTTCAGGATGAGCTGGCAAGTCTTCAGGCTCGCCTGCATAAAACGGTGGTATTTGTTACCCACGATATGGATGAAGCATTAAAACTTGCCGATCATCTAGTGGTGATGCGTGACGGTTTGATTGTGCAGCAGGGCACACCGCTGGCGCTTTTGCAGCACCCGAAGGACTCCTTTGTCGAATCGCTTTTGGGTGGACTGGAGCGCGGTTTAAAGCAGGCGGCATTGACGCGCGTAAAAGATCATATGTCGTCTATGGGACCCACCTTGCCTTCACAGTATCGTATTCCCGCGGACTTCTCTCTGCGCCAGGCGCTATCGATGATGCTGCGGGATCATACCGACCGCCTTGCCGTTGTCGACCAGCACGATGTGCCCATTGGCGAACTGTCGCTGCGCAAAATCGTTAAAGAGGCCCAGCTGGAAAAAGGAAGTATGCGTGAAACCTAACGTAAAACAGCCTGCTCGCCCGTCAGCGCAATCCCCCAGCAATCGCTTATGGGGGCAGCCGCTACTTTGGGGCTTATTGCTGGCGATCTGTGTGCTGGGTATCCCGTATGCAGAAGGGCTCTTTCGGTGGTTTGAACCTAATGCCCGGCAGGTGATTTATCAGCGCGCGCATTTCTACGATCTGCTTGGGCGTCATCTGCTGGTGGTGGGAGTGGCGGCGATTGTCACTATTAGCCTTGGCGTTGGCGCGGGGATTGCGGTGACGCGCAAAAAAGGCCAAGACTTTTTACCCTTAGTATCGCAGCTTGCATCGCTTGGGCAAACGTTTCCACCGGTGGCGGTACTGGCGCTGGCGGTGCCGGTGCTGGGTTTTGGTACGCTGCCCATTATCATGGCGTTAATGCTGTATGGCCTGCTGCCGATTGTTCGCAATACGCTCACAGGTCTTCAAGATGTGGACGCCGATATGAAAACCGCTGCCCATGCCATGGGCATGACGCCGTTACAAACGCTTTATCAGGTAGAACTTCCGCTGGCCGCGCCGGTTATCCTGGCCGGAATTCGTACATCGGTGACGATTAATATTGCCACCGCTGCCTTGGGTGCAACCGTTGGGGCCAGCAATTTGGGCGACCCGATTATTGCCGGCATCATCAATGGCAATATGGCGTATGTTATCCAGGGCGCGCTACTGATTGCGCTGCTGGCACTGACGATCGATAGCCTATTTGATGCCTTACAAAGCAAGATACGCCTGCATTTGTCGTCCTCCCCAGGGGATTTGGCCCGTCATTCGACACGTTAAGCGGCGCCTTGCCTAAGTCGCCTCATCTCAAAGCGCGCTATCGCGTGTCTCTTCGTCTTAAGTTGAATCCCTTATTGTCTTGTGCTGCGTTACTGTCGCAGTAGTTGCGTTGACTTAAACCAGATAAATCCACTGGCATAAAAGGTCATCACCAACAACACTGCCTTCAAAAGGGGCAAAACAAGGACAATAATGATGACGCACTACGTACACCAGCCGACATTCATGACCGGTGATGAGCTGTCCATTGACACCTTCAGCGTGCTTGATCCTGAAGGCGAGCTGTATAGCGGCGCCGAAGAGCCGGCGCTTGAACGTGACCATGCTCGCAGGCTTTATCACGCCATGCTTTCCACCCGGATTCTTGACGAGCGCATGATGGCCGCTCAGCGCCAGGGGCGGCTTAGCTTCTATATGCAGTGTGTCGGTGAAGAAGCTGCCGTTATCGGCTCTACCGCTGCCCTGAGCGACACCGACATGATCATGGCCCAGTACCGTGAACAGGGTGCTCTGATGTATCGCGGCTTTTCCATTGATGAATTTATGAACCAGCTATTTGGTAATGAGCTGGATTATGGCAAAGGCCGCCAGATGCCGGTTCACTACGGCTCGCGCAAGCTCCATTACATGACAATTTCCTCACCGCTGGCGACGCAAATTCCTCAGGCGACAGGCTACGCATACGGCCAGAAGCTTGCCGGAGACGGTAACTGCACGCTGACCTTTTTTGGCGAAGGTGCCGCCTCAGAAGGCGATTTTCATGCGGCGCTGAATATGGCTTCGGTGCATAAAGTACCGGTCATTTTTTTCTGCCGTAATAACGGCTACGCCATTTCCACCCCGGCGGTTGAGCAGTTTGCCGCCGACGGCATCGCACCGCGTGCATTTGGCTACCATATGCATGTTATTCGCGTGGATGGTAACGACGTGCTGGCGGTTTTTGAGGCCACGCAACGGGCGCGAAAAATCGCCGTTGAGCAAAATCAGCCCGTGTTAATTGAGGCCATGACGTATCGCCTTGCGGCGCATTCATCATCTGATGACCCGTCGGGTTACCGGCTGAAAAGTGAAGAAGAAACGTGGCGGCTCAAAGACCCTGTGCTGCGTATGCAGAAGTGGATGCTTAAAAAGGGCTGGTGGAGTGAGGAGGAAGAGACCCACCTGCAGGAAACCCTGCGTCGTGAAGTGCTCGAAACCATGAAGCGCGCTGAGAAACGTCCGTCTCCGCCTCTGGATAGCCTGGTTAGCGATGTCTATGCCGACGTTACCCCAGCGCTGCAGCGCCAATTCGATCACCTGAAAAGCCATATTCGCCGTTATCCCGAGGCATACCCGCGCGGAATGCAATCGCTGGATCTAGACGTGGATACCGCCACCAGCCCGCAGGAGGACGCGTAATATGCCCACGATGAATATGCTACAGGCAATTAATAATGCGCTGGATATTGCCATGGCGGAGGATGAAAAAGTCATCTGCTTTGGTGAGGACGTGGGCATTTTTGGCGGTGTATTCCGAGCAACCAGCCATCTTCAGGAAAAATACGGCAAGGCACGCTGTTTCAATACGCCCTTGGTCGAGCAGGGGATTATTGGCTTTGCCAACGGTTTAGCCGCGCAAGGCTCCGTTCCGGTAGCAGAAATTCAGTTTGCTGATTATATCTTTCCCGCCTTTGATCAGATTGTTAATGAAACCGCCAAATATCGCTATCGTTCCGGCGATTTGTTTAACGTCGGCGGGCTTACCATTCGTACGCCTTATGGCGGCGGTATTGCCGGGGGCCTTTATCACTCTCAGTCCCCCGAAGCCTACTTTACGCATACGCCAGGTCTGAAAGTAGTGGTGCCGCGCAACCCTTACCAAGCCAAGGGATTGCTGCTGGCGGCAATACGCGATCCAGACCCGGTGCTGTTTATGGAGCCCAAACGTCTTTATCGCGCCTCAGTTGGTGAAGTGCCTGAAGAGGATTATCAGCTGCCCATTGGCGAGGCGGAAATCATCAAGGAGGGCAGCGATATTACCCTGGTGGGATGGGGCGCGCAGATGGAAGTGATTGGTAAAGCGGTAGAGCTTGCTGAAGAGCAGGGCATTGCCTGCGAAGTCATTGATCTTCGATCGTTGCTTCCCTGGGATGCCGATACCGTGGCCGAGTCAGTGCTAAAAACGGGCCGGTTAGTGGTCAGTCATGAAGCGCCGTTAACCGGCGGGTTTGCCGGTGAAATAGCGGCGACCATACAAGAGCGTTGTTTTCTCTACCTGGAATCGCCGATTAGACGGGTAACCGGGCTTGATACGCCTTTTCCGCTAGTACTGGAAAAAGAGTATTTCCCGGACCACCTGAAAATTTATGAAGCGATTCGCGAAAGCGTTAATTTTTAGCGGTTTAAAGCGCCTAAGAACGCATGGAGAGAAACACAATGAGCGATTTTAAGCTGCCCGATATCGGTGAAGGCATCGTCGAGTGTGAAGTGGTGGAATGGCGGGTCGCGGAAGGCGACCAGATCGAAGAAGACCAGCCCATTGTCGAAGTAATGACCGATAAAGCGCTGGTAGAAATCACTGCGCCGGAAGCTGGCGTAGTGACCAAGCTTTACGTGGCCCAGGGGCAGATTGCCAAAGTGCATGCTCCGTTATATGCCTATCAGGGCGAGAGCGAGGGAGAGTCCACCACCCAGCCTCAAGAGGCCCAAGAGGATGATCATTCGGCGACTCACCCGTCCCAGGCGCCGTCTCAAGCCTTTAATAACGCAGTAGAGGACGCCGCGGAGCTGCCCGGTGCTGCACCGCCCAAAGCGTCTGGCGAAGGTGTCTATAGCGATAAGGGCAAGGTGCCTGCCAGCCCCGCCGTGAGGCGGCTGGTGCGCGAACACGGCGTCAAGCTGACCGATATGGTAGGTAGCGGTAAAGATGGCCGGGTGCTTAAAGAAGATGTGCTGGCGTATCTTGATCAAGGCAAGACAGTAGAAGCGCCCGATAAGCCGGTATCCGATCAGTCTGAAGTCCGCGCCCAGGGCCAGGAGCCACCCAGAATCGAGCCTTTGCGGGGCGTGCGCGCTGTAATGGCCAAGCGCATGGTGGTTTCGGCCACAACGATTCCACATTTTCATTATGGCGAAGAGATCGATGTCACCGAGCTATTGGCCCTGCGCGAACGGTTAAAACCCCAGGTCGACGCTCAGGGGCAACGCCTCACCTTAATGCCCTTCTTTATGAAAGCAATGGCATTGGCCGTTGCCGAAACTCCGATACTCAATGCTCAGCTAAACGAGGCTGGCGACGCGTTGCATTACTATCCCCAGTGCAATATCGGCATGGCGGTAGACAGCAAGGCCGGTTTGCTAGTACCCAACGTCAAGGGCGTTGAGCGCTTAACGCTATTCGAGATTGCCCATGAAGTAGGCCGTTTGACCGCCTCGGCGCGTGAAGGGCGCGTTGACCAGGCCGACCTTAAAGGAGGCACGATTAGTATTTCCAATATTGGTGCCTTGGGGGGCACGTATGCCGCCCCCATCATCAACGCTCCGGAAGCGGCGATTGTGGCGATAGGCAAAACCCAGTGGCTACCGCGCTTTGATGAACAGGGCGTCGTTCAGCGCCGTGCCATCATGACGATTACCTGGGCGGGCGATCACCGGTTTATTGATGGCGGTACTATTGCTCGTTTCTGTAATACGTGGAAAGGCTTTCTGGAAGCGCCTGAAACGATGCTGCTTTATTTGGGCTAAAACGTCATCGCAGGGGCTAATGAATGCCGCAGGCGCCGTTACAGCAGTTCTATATACCCGAAGAGCAGTCGGTTTATCTGCTGAACCATCACGATGCCCAAAAGCTTAAAGACTGGGTAGCGCTGTGCCAGGCACAGCTTACCCAATTGGGTTATCGGGATATCGAGCTGATCGGTAAGGGCGCCTATGGCTTTGTCTTTGCGGGAAGCGTGCCCCAGGGAAACGACTCAGTTCACTATGTGTTCAAGTTTTCCCGTATTACGCTACCCACTCACCTGCAAGAACGTCTGGAAGAAGAGGCGTTCATGCTGGAGCAAGTCTCTCACCCCCGCATTCCTAAACTGATTACCTACCAGCGCGCCAGAGGCCAGTCGATCCTGGTGATGGAGCGCGCCCCAGGATGGAATCTAGAGCAAATATCCCTGAGAGAAGGGCGTTTGTCACCGCGTCTGATTATGCGTATCGCGCAGCAGCTGGCGGATATTTTAAAAGCGCTGCGCCGCGAAGCCGGGCCACAGTGTCGGCCTGTGGTGCATGGTGATATTAAACCTTCCAATATTGTGTTTGATCCAGTGGATGAGTCGATTGGGCTTATTGATTGGGGCTCTTCAGTATTTGCTCAGCTGGATAGCGAGCTGCAGTTCGTTGGCGCTAACGTGATGGAGCTGATGTCCGATAACCTGCAGCAGACCAATGCCCGCCTGGGGGATGTCTACTTTATCGGTGAGGAGCAGCTCAACGGCGCGCTGTCTTCGCCACGCTTTGATGAGCAGGGCGCCGCCGGAACGCTTTATGCGCTGGCATCAGCCCAGTCATGTCGATTTGGTCATCGGGCAATACCGGCAAGCTCGTTAGGTCTGCCCATGGAGTTTGCAAAAACTCTAGACGGCATGCTGGACCCCAACCCGCAGGTGCGTCGTAAAGCCGGTGACTATTTTTTAAGCGCGATGCCCAGGCTTTCCAAGATGGTCATGATTGACCTGCCGGTTAGTCTAAAAACGCCGCTGGTGCCGGTCTGGGCGCGCTCCTCCAAACAAGAAATCGACACCGTGGTTTATAGCTCTCGCAAGGCGTTTCTGCGCGAAGCCAACGTTCAGGAAACGCTAAACGACGTCAATGACGTACAGCTTGACCGCTACTACAAGCAGTTTATGCAGGGAATGGGGGAGACTGAAAAAGCCTTCCTGGCCGCCGTAAGTCGCTTGGGCAAATACCCGGTAGTGGGTGGCTTGGCTGTGCGCTGGGAACGCGATGGCGTGTATATCGATTCGTCGTTAAACCTTCACGACCCAGCTCTGAAGCCTGCGTTCATCGAGGCCGTCAATAACATGGTACACCTGGCTCGGGCGATTCATCGCCAGGGGGTGTTTAAAAGCTGCCTGTTTAACGCCCGACAAACGCTACACCTGGAGCGTTTGGCGCTCGATGAGCCCTTTTATCCTGAAGCGAAGATGGCGATTAACTACGAGTTAAGCGCGGTACCCGAGCTTGAGGATCGAACGCGCCAGCACAGTTATTTTGAGGATGGGCCGGACCCGGAGGAGCTGTTAGCGCTTCCCCAATCGATCATGGATATCCTGCAAAGGCTCAACGATATCCACCATACCGGCATGATCATCTTTGAAGCGCTACCCCAGCATCTAAAAATTCACAGCTACTACCGTTTGCTAGACCCGGCCAAGGAGGATGAGTTTCGCGCGCTGTTGGCGAGTATTCTCGCCTGTGTCGACCAGATTGAAGGCCTGGGGGTTTCAGGATTTATGAAGATGCCCTATAAAGACACGCGTTTTTTTACCCACTTGGAACGTCAACCAGAATACTATTACCCCCGCGATCCGCGGGGGTATATAAAGCAGCTAGCGCAGTGAGCTAAACAATAAACACGGCACTTACGGGCTGGCAGATTCAGTGATCGCGTGAGCATTATCTGAAAGCCATGTGGTGAGCTGTTCGGTAAGCGTATCGCTGGCGCGTCCAAAGGCGTTTACGACCGAGGGAATTTCAACGTCTGCGGCTTGGCTTGTGGCACTAAAGCTTTGCGAAGCAATGGGCGTTCGCGCACTGGCTTCGACAAGCTGCACATCCAGCTGAATAACCGCCTTGGGGCGGCCATTGTCATATTCGCTTTGAAAATGGCGCAGCTCACTGAGCAGCAGTAAATCAGACGGCATGTGATCGCTGCCTACGCTGGCAAACAGGCGGCTTTGCTGTAAGGCGTCTATTAACCTGGCCTGGACAAGCTCCGGCGTATCTTCGTGCCAGCGGGCGCCTTCGTAAACATTCACGACGTTGTGCTCGGGATACACCACGATGCGGTTGCTGCTTAACAGATACCCCGCCTCGGGTGCTGCAATGCCCAAGCGTTTCTGACCACTCATGGCCGTTGGCGCTACGCTACTGCGCGCTGGGTCAGAAGATGGCAGGCGGTAAAGCGTTGCAGGATCGCTTTCCGGCAATATAGAGCAGCCTGCGCTCAATAAAAGCACCGTCGCGGTTACGGCAATAGCCCAAGGGCGTAAGCTCATGGTCGAAACTCCTCTACCTGATCGCGGCCCAGTAAAAAGTCTCTCGGGCTCTCTTCTAACTGGCGGGTAATGCGGTCTAACGTATTGAGCGTGGAGCGCAGCGCGGAAAGGGCGGGCGCTATATCCCGCGTGCCTTGAAGGGTACTCTCTACGGCACCGGCGTTTTGATCGATAAGCTGCTCCAGGCGCTGCGCCGCGCGTGCCACATCGTTACTTGCATCGGCAGCGCTTTGTATGACCTGTTGCCCGTCTTGCCTGAGGAGCTGAGTGGCCTCTTGGCTAAGCGTGTTGATACTTTCAAGCGTGGTAGTCGCCTCGCGTGAAGCGTCCGCGAAAAGCGCCATGTTCTCATCCAGCGCATCTTGCTGAGAGGCTATCATCTGGGTGATCTGGGCAACATTGGTTAAAATATTGCCTGCCTGTTCCCGGTTATTATCGTCAAACAGCTCATTAACGTTCTGTAAAATAGCGTTGATGTTATCGATCATTTCCTCGCCTTCTTCAAACAGTGTGGCGATGGGAGAAGGATCGGAACGAATAAACGGCGCATCATCGTCGGTCTGGTCAATAAGGCGTGGGCTTTCCGGCGTGCCGCCATGAAGCTGTACCGACATGCTGCCGGTAATGCTGGCAAACGCGAGTTTGGCCCGGGTGTCGGTTTTGATTGGCGTATCTTCCTCAACGCGAATGCTGGCAACCACCTGGCGAGGATCAGTGGGGTCTAGCGTCAGCTCGGTCACATCCCCCACTTCGATGCCGTTATATTGCACGGTACTGCCCACGGATAAGCCGCTAACGTTTCGCTCAAACAGAATGCGATAAGGCTGATAGTCCTGCTGGCCAGCCACTTGGCTCATCCATAGTGCAAATAGCAGCGCCGCAGCCGCGGTGAGTAAGGTAAATAATCCAATTAAAACGTGATGAGCGCGCGTTTCCATGTGCTACTCACTCCTTAGGCTGAGCCGTTGAAGAGGATGATGACTGCTCTGCAGCCCGGCCGCGAGGTCCGTGGAAATAATTTTGAATCCACTCATCATCGGTTTCGGCAACGTTTTGCAGCGTGTCCACCACCAAAACCCGTTTTTGAGATAAAACCGCGACTCTGTCGCAGGCGGCGTAAAGCGTATCCAGGTCGTGGGTGACCAGAAAAACGCTAAAACCCAGCGCATCGCGCAACGTGACCAGTAGTTGATCAAACGCGGCAGCGCCAATGGGGTCGAGTCCTGCCGTTGGCTCATCAAGAAACAAAATATCCGGGTCCAGTGCCAATGCGCGGGCCAATGCGGCGCGTTTTATCATCCCGCCGGAGAGCGATTCGGGATATTGCAAAGCGGCTTCAGGCTCAAGCCCTACTAGAGAAAGCTTTACCCGGGCCAGGTGCTCCGCATCTTCTCTGGCCAGCTTGGCATGCTCAATCAGTGGAAGCGCTACGTTTTCCTGCAAATTAAGCGAGCTAAACAGTGCGCCTTGCTGAAACAGAACCCCGAAACGCCGCTCTATCTGGCTACGCTCTTTTTCACTAAGCTCATTAAGGTTAGTGCCTAATACGTCAATGGTTCCAGCATTAGGGCGTTTTAAACCTACGATGCTGCGTAACAAAACGGATTTTCCGGTACCTGAACCACCCACCACGCCGAGTATTTCACCGTCTAGAAGGTCAAGATCCAGCGACTCATGCACGACATGATCACCAAAGCGGTTTTCCAGGTCGCGGACTTTGATAACCGGCTCTTGGCTGGGTGCAGCATTTGATGCATCGCTGGATGATGCCTCCGCGGATACATCCTTGGATGAAGATTGCTCGCTCACCAGCCCATCTCCATAAAAAAGAGTGCCGCCAAGGCGTCAATCAGGATTACCATGAAAATGGATTGCACCACGCTGGACGTAGTGTGGGCGCCAACCGACTGGGCACTGCCGCTGACTTTAAAACCTTCCAGGCAGCCAATCACGGCAATAACAAAGGCAAAAACTGGCGCCTTGCTCAGCCCGACCAGAAAATGCACCACCGAGACATCTTTTTGTAGCGTGGTCATAAACTGGTGAAATGAAATATCCAGCGACAGAACTGCAACCAGCGCCCCGCCTAATAAGCCGCTAAGCATGCCTATAAAAGCGAGAAGGGGAAGGCTTACCAGCAGTGCCATGACGCGGGGTAAGACCAAAAGCTCTATCGGATCAAGCCCCTGAGCCTGCAGGGCATCAATCTCTTCATTGGATTTCATCGCCCCCAACTGGGCCGTAAAGGCGCTCGCCGTTCGGCCAGCTAATAGGATGGCAGCCAAAAGAACACCGAACTCGCGAAGAAACGAGAAGGCGACCAGGTCGATGGTATAAACGGTAGCGCCAAAATCGGCAAGAACGGTAGCCCCCAGAAAAGCGACCACCGCGCCCACCATGAAGGTGAGCAGGGCAACAATGGGGACGGCATTCAGGCCGGTTTGCTGAATATGCGCGATGGTCGCGGTAAAGCGCCAGTGGCGTGGCCGCAACAGCGTTTGGGCAAAGGTGGCCAGTACCAAACCTATAAACGCCAGCAGCTGGCGCTGCTGGGACCACAACCCCATCATTTGCTCGCCGACGCTGGCTAGCGCATCGGTAATACGATGGGTATTGTGACGAGATACATCGAGCGGTGCATCCATGGCCTCGGCGATGCGAACCAGCAGCGCCTGCTGTTCCTTGGGCAGATCTTCCGCCCAATCGGGCACCTGCTTGGCTCTTTCAACCCCGATAATGCCGATAACCAGCACAGCCCCAGCGGTATCCAGACGCTGTATATCGGTCAGCGATACCGTCTCGTCTGCTTGGGTCTCCGCATAAGACGTGGAGGCTTCCTTAAGCTCTGGGTAATGGTTAAGCGTCCATTCCCCTTGTAAAACTAACTGTCCATCCTGGCGCGTTATCCATTCACTTGGCATCCCTGCTCCTCTACACCCGCCTATCGTTAAGTTTCTATGATGCATTCAAACGAGCGTTAGGGAAAGGCCAAGAAGCATAAACTCAGCGCATCAGTTTATGCTTTGGAGCGAGTTCCTGCTTAATTTGAGCTGCCACTTCTTTAAGCCTCGGGCCAAGATTATTGACCAGACGATCATGATCCAAACGCAAGCTGGATCCCCCACAGTTGATCGCCAGCACTTCAGCGCCATCCTCTAGAATCAGCGGCATGGCAACGGCGCTAATATCGCGTTGCCAGTCCTGCTCGGATAAGCAAAAGCCGTAATGGGCATAATCTTCCATGCTTTGCTTAATGGATGCTTCCAGAGCAGGCCACTCTTTTCCATGGAATTCTGCTAATTCTTTAAGAATCTGTTGGCGACGGGTTTCAGGCAGGCCGCATAGCCAGGCTCGGCCTATTGCCGAGGTGGCTATTGGCAAGCGTGAACCAACGTCCAAGCGAATGATCAGAGGGCCGCTACCGTGACACGTCTCCAGATAAACCATATCGCTACGGTCAGCGCCGCCCAGGCTCACGTTACAATCCGTGGCATCGGCAAACTTTTGCAAATGCGGACGCGCGACTTCACGAATGCCCATATTGGCCAGAAACCGATACCCCAGCGCCAGTACGCCGGGGCCTAAGCGGTATTTCTCCAGATGGGTGTTGTGCTGTAAATAACCTAGCTGGGTTAAGGTATAGGTCAAGCGCGAAACCGTGGGACGTGGAATCCCGGTCCGGTTGGAAAGCTCCGCATTACCCAGGTATTCCTCTCCATTGCCGAAGGCACGCATCAGCTCTAATCCGCGTGCCAGTGCAGTAACGAAATTGCGATCTTTTTCCGGCAGCTGCGGATCATCAGCAGTATTGTCGATAGCGGTCATTAATAATTCCAGCAGAGAATGTCTTATAGCGGCAAGTATCGCATAAGTGCTTAATAACCATACAAAGCGCTATCAACGAAACGACCCAGGCGCTAGCGGTATTGGGTTCGCGAAGTTGGGTTAAGGGTTGAGCCGCTCGATAATCGTCGCAATACCCTGGCCAACTCCAATACACATGGTCACCAGGGCGTAACGTCCCCCCGTTGCCTCCAGCTGGCGCAATGCCGTCAGAGCCAGGCGCGCGCCCGAGGCACCTAACGGGTGGCCGATCGCGATGGCGCCTCCGTTAGCGTTTAGGCGCGGATCGTCGGCGGATAGCCCTAACTGCTGTACGCAGCCCAGCACTTGAACGGCGAACGCCTCATTAATTTCAATAACATCCATTTGCTCAAGGGTAAGCCCTGCTCGGCTTAAGGCTTTTTGTGAAGCAGGCACCGGACCCAAGCCCATTACGCGTGGCGCAACGCCAGCGACGGCACTCGCCAAAATACGCGCGCGCGGGCGCAACCCAACCCGTTCGCCGGCCCCCAATGTGCCAACAATTAACGCCGCAGCGCCATCGTTAAGCCCGGATGCATTCCCGGCCGTCACCACGCCGCCTTCAAACAGGGCATTTAGTTTGGCAAGCTTGTCTTCAGTGCTTTGCGGGCGCGGGTGTTCATCTCTATCAACTATTAGCGGCGGCTGTTTACGCCCTTGAGGGACCTCAACGCCAAACATCTCAGCATCGTAAAAACCGGCGGCCAGCGCTTGGGCGTAGCGCGCCTGGGAGCGGGCCGCAAAGGCGTCGCTTGCGTCACGGCTAATATTCAGATCATGGGCAATATTGTCCGCCGTTTCAGGCATGCTGTGGCTGCCGTACTCGTTGGCAATCCACGGGTTGGGAAAGCGTGAGCCAATCACCGTATCGTACATTGGCTGGTTACGGGCAAACGCGGCGTCTGCCTTGCCGAGCACATAGGGCGCACGGGACATGGATTCCACGCCACCGGCCAGAAATAGCTCGCCCTCGTTTAGCCGGGCTGCACGAGCAGCATCCATCATCGCCGCCAAACCACTGCCGCAAAGGCGATTGACCGTTTGCCCCGCCACTTCGATAGGCAGGCCCGCCAGCAGCGCACCATGACGAGCGACATTACGGGAATCCTCGCCTGCCTGGTTAGTGCAGCCTGCGAGTACCTCTTCATAGCTTTCAAGGGCGAAAGGATTACGGGCGACCAGGGCTTTCAGCGTCAACCCCAGCAGTTCATCCGGGCGAATAGCCGCTAGGCTACCGCCATGGCGCCCAAAAGGCGTACGTAAACCATCATAAATATAAGCGTCTTGCATAATGATTCTCCCGATTATTCTTATGGCCGATAGCTGTCATGAAAACGGTTGTTCTGAACGAGGGTGCTGGTACGCATTAGGCTTTGGTAAGCGACATCTGCAGGGCGGCGCGGCGGCGCAACCAAGGGCTAGGGCGGTAACGGGGGTCGCCGGTCGCATCCAGCAGGTTGGTGAGTATCGTCATAATGCGTGCTGGCCCGTAATGGTCGCCCATGCGTAGCGGGCCGAAGGGGTAGCCCAAGCCAAGCTCCACCGCACGGTCGATAGTGGCTGGGGCGGCAACGCCCTGCTGGGCAATGTCGGCACCTACATTGACGATACAGGCAATAATGCGCTGGAGCACAAAGCCATTGCTGTCCTGAAGCGTGCTCACCGGGGTGCCGTCATGGCTGAGTAGGCTGGCCGCTGCTTGAGCGAAGTTAGTATCGGTCAGCGGTGTCGTCATCAAGCTGCGGCGCTTTTCAAGGCCTGCCAGCATATCTATCGCAACGCACTGTTTGGCATCTAGACCTTGGCGAAGCGCGCAGCTGGTGGCATCTTCGCCCAGTGGGGTCAGCAGGCAGAGCGCTTTTTCGGTGGGCTGTGTAGCGGTTTCTAAAGGCCAGCCAGCCGCTTCCACCAGTTCTCTAAGCGCGGCAGCATGATCGGGGGCGTCTTGGCTGATCCATACCGGGCAAGGGGATATTGAGGCTATGGCCGGCTCATCCGACATCTGCTGCTGGCCTTCAACATAGCGGTAAAAGCCTTCGCCGGTTTTACGGCCCAATAGACCCGCGCTCAGGCGTTGACGCGTTAACGGTGAAGGGCGAAAACGCGCTTCTTCATAATATTGGTGATAGATCGATTCCATCACCGCATGAGAAACATCCAGACCCGTTAAATCAAGCAGTGTGAAAGGCCCCATCCGAAAACCGCCCTGGTCGACCATGATACGGTCGATCGTCGCCGCCTCGGTGACGCGTTCACCCAGAATTTTAAGCGCTTCAGTGCCGAAGGCGCGTCCGGCATGGTTGACCAGAAATCCAGGCGTATCGGTTGTCTGGGCAGTAAAGTGGCCCATGGCGTCGCCCAGCGCGTTTACTCGCTGGGTAACATCACTGGCCGTGCGCAGGCCAGGAATAACCTCAACGATTTTCATCAGCGGAACAGGGTTAAAGAAGTGAAAGCCGATGACCCGTTCTGGGTACTGACACGCCGCTGCAATAGCTGTTACTGATAGCGATGAAGTGTTTGTTGCCAGCACCGCCTGCTGGCTAACAATTTCTTCTAGATCGCTAAACAGCCCCTGCTTGGCCTCCAGCTTCTCAACGATCGCTTCGACCACAATATCGCAGGGGGCGAGGGCGGCCAGCTCGGTTGCCTCGCGCAGGCGCTGGCTATATTGCTGTGCTTGCTCGGCAGTAATGCGCTGCTTGTCAGCGCTTCTCTGCCACAGGCCATTAATGAAGGTTTGCGCTTCTTGTACGGCACCTTCTTTGAGGTCAAAAAGCATGACGTCAAGGCCTGCCTGAGCGGCTAATTGGGCAATGCCGCGCCCCATGGCGCCAGTGCCAACAATGCCAAGCGTGGTGAAGGGGAGCGATGTTGAGTCGTTAGCCATGTATTAAATCCTTGCTTTGAATTTATTTTGTTCTGCATTGCAGAATGGCGTTTCGTTTATTGACTGCCATCCTAGGCTATGCAAAAGTGCCTGACAAGAAAAGTGAACGTTAATTCCGCTAGGCAGAATCTAGTGGGTTGATTCACTTTATCTCACTCTAAAAAGATTAAAACCGATTATTCACGCCAGGAGCCATCATGATTCGTGATACTGAATTGCTCAATCAACTCGTTGATACCATTTCTCGTTTTGTTCGCGAACGGTTAATTCCTAATGAAACGCGCTTAGCTGAAGAGGATGCGGTGCCTGCTGAGCTTCTGGCGGAAATGAAAGAAATGGGTCTGTTTGGCTTATCCATTCCTGAAGAGTACGGCGGCCTGGGGCTTACCATGGAAGAAGAGGCGTTGGTGGCCATGGAAATTGGTAAAACCTCGCCTGCTTTCCGCTCGGTATTCGGGACCAATAACGGCATTGGTGCCCAGGGCATTTTGATAGATGGCACTGAGGAGCAAAAAGCCAAATATGTACCGCGCTTGGCTACCGGTGAAATCTTGAGTTCGTTTTGTCTTACCGAACCCGATTCCGGCTCCGATGCGGCCAGCCTGCGCACCACGGCGGTACGCGATGGCGACCACTACATTTTAAATGGCACCAAGCGCTATATCACCAATGGCCCTGAAGCCGACCTGTTTACCGTGATGGCGCGTACAGACCCCGCTAATAAAGGAGCCGGGGGTATTTCTGCGTTCATCGTTGAAGGTGACACGCCTGGTTTAATCCGCGGCCCGGCTGATAACAAGATGGGCCAAAAGGGCGCGCATACCTGCGATATCATTTTTGATAATTGCCGAGTGCCCGCCGAGAACATTATCGGCGGCAAAGAAGGCCAAGGGTTTAAAACCGCCATGAAAGTGCTGGATAGAGGGCGGCTACATATTTCAGCGGTATGTGTTGGCGTGGCAGAGCGCCTAGTGGAAGAATCGTTACGCTATACGATGGAGCGCAAGCAGTTTGGCGCCGCGCTTGCCGAGCACCAGCTGATTCAGGCGATGCTGGCCGATAGTAAGACCGAAGCCTACGCGGGAAGAACCATGGTGATGGACGCCGCACGCCGCAAGGACGATGGTGAAAACGTCTCCACGCTTGCCTCATGCTGCAAGCTGTTCTGCGCTGAAATGGTTGGCCGGGTAGCTGATCGCGCGGTGCAGGTTCATGGCGGTGCAGGCTACATGTCGGAGTATGCGGTAGAGCGCTTTTATCGTGACGTGCGGCTGTTTCGTATCTACGAAGGAACTACGCAGATTCAGCAAATCGTCATTGCGCGCAATATGGTGCGGGAGGCGTCCTAATGACTTTGTCGGTTGCCTACCAAGCCCAGGATGAGGAGATTTTTGGACGCTGGGCAAGCGAGCTGGTGGCTGAACTTCCTGAACGGCTCAGTACGCGCGTGCTTGAAAACGCGCAGCGTCTTGGCGGCCAGCCAGCCATTGTGGATGGCCAGGTGCGCTGGAGTTACGCCGAGCTGGGTCAGGAAATACATGCCGCCTGCCACTGGCTAAAAACGCTGGGCATTCGTCCTGGCGACCGTATCATGACGGTGAGTGAGAACTGTCGTGCCCTGGTGGTATTGCTTCTCGCGGCCAGCGAAATGGATGTGTGGTTAGCCATCGTCAATTCACGCCTTTCTGCTCAAGAGGTTGACCTGATTCAGGCTAACTGCCTACCTCGGCGAGTGTTTTATACCTGTGAAGCGTCTCCTGAGGCCGCTCAGCATGCAGAGCGCCACATGGCTGAGCGCTATCAGCATCCGCAATGGGGCGAATTGGCTATCTCGCCCTTGTACGAGAGCGACCCCGAGCCGGTAAGCGCCAGTGGGGCTGACCAAGTCGCGGCGATGATCTATACCTCCGGAACAACGGGCACGCCCAAGGGCGTCATGCTGACCCACCGGGGTATTCTGTATATCGCCTCGATTTCAGGCGGCATGCGCCATTTAAGTCAAGGCCAGCGTGTGTATGGCGTGTTGCCCATGTCGCATGTATTTGGGCTTTCATCGGTATGCATGGGCTCTCTTTATAACGGGGCCTGTCTTTATACCGTGCCCCGGTTTGACGCCGCCCAACTGCTGGCTGCGTTAAAGCAGGAGCGGATTACCGTTCTTCAGGGCGTACCCGCTATGTACGCCCGTGCACTGGAGTTTTTAAAGCGCGAACAGCGCTCCCTAGAAGCCCCTGAGCTAATCTATATCTCTGCTGGCGGGTCGCCGCTGGATAGCGACACCAAAGTGCGTGTAGAAGCAGCTTTTGGTCTGACGCTGCATAACGGTTACGGCTTGACCGAAGCCAGCCCCACCATCAGCCAAACGCGCATCGATGACCGCTATGCCAGCAGTACGGTCGGCCGGGTATTGCCGCTTCTGGAATATCGTCTGGAGCCTTTAAGTGACAGCGGCAACGACGAGCCGTCTGGCGATGAGGTCGGCGAGCTTTGGGTACGCGGCCCCAATATCATGAAAGGCTATTTTCGTCAGCCGGAAGCTACCCGCGCGACGTTAAATGAAGACGGCTGGCTTAATACGGGAGACATTGCCCGGCTTGGCGCCGAGAACCAGCTGTATATTGTGGGGCGCAGTAAAGAGCTGATCATTCGCTCTGGGTTTAATATTTACCCTCCAGATGTCGAAGCAGTCATCAACGAGCACCCGGCAGTCACGCTAACCGCTGTGGTGGGACGCCAAATCGCGGGTAATGAAGAAGTCGTGGCGTTTGTGCAGTGCGAGGCGGGCATTGAGGTCGATATGGCTGAACTCAAGGCATTTATTGCCGAGCGGCTGGCGCCCTACAAGAGACCGACTCAAATTGTACTAATGGATGCGCTGCCTTCTACGGCAAGCGGCAAAATTCTTAAAGGGCGGCTGCGTGATTTAGCCCAACAACGCGATTTAGACCAACAACGTGATTTAGCCCAGCAGGAGAGTCGCTCATGAGTCAGTCATCAAGCGCTGAGTCGTCAACCGATAACGCGCCGCAGCAGGCGCTTATGGGGTATCACGAACTGCTGGGAATGCAGGTAGTGGAGTGGCAGGAAGGGCGCGCCGTGGTCGAGCTTGCCATCAAGCCCCAGCACCTTAATCGCAGCGGCAATGTTCACGGTGGCGTATTGGCCTCGATGTTGGATAGCGCCTTGAGCCTTGCGGGCCTGCACTGCAGCATACCCGGCAATATTCGCCGCGGCATGACGCTCTCGCTAACCACCAGCTTTGTAGGGCCTGCCCGCGAAGGAGTGATCCAAGCGATAGGCACGGTACGCGGCGGCGGGCAAAAGACGTATATGTCGAGCGGTGAAATCAAGGATTCCCAGGGAAACCTGGTGGCCATCGGGGAGGGCGCATTTCGTCGGCGCAACGGTAGCGAGTCGCCTGAGGGGATGCCAGACCCGCTGGCTGGGGAGGGCCACGAGTGAACCCAGCCCGCCTGCGGGTATCTTTTCTGCTAGTCGTAACCTCAGCAACGCTTATCCATCTGGTACTGGGTAGTCGTCTGTTCGAAGCATTGGGAATTGGCGCGCTACTGCTATATCTACTGACCCTTGGCGGTCAGCTTACAACGATGGCCAAAGGGTTGCTCTGGGTAGCCGGAGGGGTAAGCTTATTGGCGCTTTGGCGCTCGCCTGCTCCCGCTCAGCTGCTTTTTGACGCCGGAGGACGCTTTGCGTTTTTTGCGACCTTTGTGGTGGCGCTAAGTATGCTCAGGCTACCAGCTTACCGTTCACGTTTAGTGCGCCGTTGTGGGCAGAGTATGCTGCTGCAGCTACCCAGTCGGCGTTACCCCATCCTATCGCTAGGTTCGGCACTCTTCGGCATTATTCTGAATATTGGCGTGCTGAATCTGTTTGCATCGATGATTGAAAAGAGTAACACCTTAGAAGCGGCGCAAGGGCGCGTATGGGTGCAGCAGGCACGCCAGCGGCGCATGATGCTTGGGTTGTTGCGTGGATTTGCTTTGGCGCCGCTGATTTCGCCAATGGGCATTGGCGTTGCCGTTGTGCTCTCAAGTCTGCCGCAAATTACCTGGCTTGAGCTTGCGCCGTATATTTTGGGGGCCGCCGCGCTGATATTTTTTGTCGGCTGGGCCGTCGATTTTTTGACCGGCCCCCATCCACCTGCCAATAACTCTAGAGCTGTATCACCATCGTTGCGGCCAATGGTCCAGTTCAGTTGGCTATTGATGGCCATTGTAACGCTGGTCTTCTCAATTGCCTGGCTGGGTGAATTGCGTTTACCCATTGCGGCGCTACTAGGCGCACCGCTAGCGGCGGTTATCTGGCTTGCATGGCAGCGTCGTCGGCTTGGTTATGCGGGAGTACCTGGTGCGTTGAGTACGCTGCATCGACAGCTCCCTTGGTTACTTTCGCCCAGTGCTAATGAAATTGTGGTATTGGGTGCGGCAGGCTACTTAGGGCATTTGTGCGTCGGCCTAGTCGATGTTCAGCAACTTACCCCTCTATTGGGCGTACTCGACCAGTGGGGAGCATTTAACGCCGTCTTAGCCATGCTCATGGTCGTCGGGTTAGCCCAGATCGGTGTCAATCCCATCGTAACGGTTACACTATTGCTGGGCCTGCTGCCGCCGTTAATGATTGAAGGTCTTTCGCCTATCCTGATCGGTGCCTCATTAATGGTGGGCTGGGCACTGGCACTGATGTCTTCACCAATGACCGCTTCCATGCTGATTTTATCAAGATTTACCGGCGTGCCCGCCACGCTCATCGGCTATCGTTGGAATGGAAAGTTTCTGGCAGCGTGTATCCCTCTGTTGGCGGCCTGGTTTTTATGGTCGCCGTTTTAATCAGATACTAAAGGTCGCAACGCTTGATTTATCGCGAGCGTTTTTTTAAGGTGTTTTATTAAAGTGAAATAAAGTTTTGCTGTGCAAAATCTGCTCTGCAAAATAACCTCATCCGCGCTTTAAACGTTGAACAAGCCCCTGGCTCAACGTACCAGGGCTGATCAAAGAGAGCATGTCATATGAAAATTCTCGTCGCGGTTAAACGCCTCATCGATTACAACGTCAAGATCCGCGTTAAAGCGGATCACTCCGACGTGGATCTTACCAACGTCAAAATGGCCATGAACCCCTTCTGCGAAATCGCCGTGGAAGAAGCCGTGCGCCTAAAAGAGAAGGGCGTGGCCACGGAAGTCGTTGCCGTTAGCATTGGCCCCAAAGCCGCTCAGGAGCAGCTGCGTACCGCGCTGGCGCTGGGCGCCGACCGTGCGCTGCATATCGAAACCGACGAACGGGCCGAGTCGCTGGC
>NZ_JABUZA010000028.1 GCF_014897985.1 Halomonas colorata | reverse complement strand
GGTTTTTGGTGTAAGGCCCTGAAACGTTAACACTTTCAGCCGCTTTCTTTTATACCCTGTGAGAAATCCGGGCTAGGGGCCGATGCTATCTGCAAAGAAGTGCTAGATTTCCATGAGCAAGCCATCAGTTTATATCGCAGCCTAATCGGCAAAGCTGAAATTCGTAGAGCCAAAGAATTACTTGAAACGCTTTTAACATTAGAGGAACACGAGGCTATGCGCTTATCACGGCAAACTGGAAGAATGCACGATATATAATGTTATTAACATGCCCCCTACGCTATGTAGGGGGTGTCTTAGCTGAGGAGCCTGCTACCCTAAAGTCGGGCTATGATGCTTTAAGCGTGTGAAAGCATACGATTAGCCAATCTTTTCAGAGAAGTTGTATTTCAAATCAAAAAGTTGTTATCTCGTTTTAATTTCACCTGGTTAAGCTTTAAAGAATAAATAATAACAATGTGTCCCTTGGGGAAATGTTTTCTTTTGTGCTGGGTTGCCAAAAGCAAGCTGGCAGATTTAATAGTCTTAAAATGCCTAGTTTTTTTGGTTTGGAGAAGGATTTTGACGCCAAAAAATAGCACTGAAATTATTGAGGCCACGGCTGTAGGAGTCAGGAGTAACCTTGAAACATAGAGGTATGTCATGGCCATTTCCACCTTCCCTAAAAAAATCTCTTAATGAGTGGAGGCTTAGCAGTTTTAGGTGTTCCCATTCGCGTCTCAGCCTCTCTTGGCGCTCTTGAGCCAACTTAGCAGCACTCGGTTTGCGTTTAGGTAATGGTATTCTGTAGTCAGGGGTAAGATCGGGAGTATATTGAAAAGTGATTATGCCATGTATCCAATTATCTTCCGTATTCTTGCGCCACTGATACCTTAGTTTTACTTCTAAGCTGCCACTGAAATTGAAAAAGGGGGTGGTATAATCATCAATCAGAAATAATTGCTTCTCCCTCTCTTCTGTTTTCAATCGCTCCTGCATATCCTGAACCGCATGTGTCAGATCATCAGCTGCTCGCCGCATTTGGTACTCTGTCTCTTCGCGTTTTTTAGAAGACTTCGCGCTGCTATGCGAATCAACTGCCTTTTGGAAACTTCTCAGTTTGTTTGAAACATATACGCCGCAGCCTTCTAAGCCAAATTGATAAAGCCCGCCTGTTTGTGCGTCCCTAGTGCAATCATTGACTATCGAGTTTAGTTCATCTGAATCAATTTTTTTTAATGCCTCTTGCTCTACACGAGAGATGTATAATTCACCCATAATTTACGTTCACTCAGTTGAGGTGTTTATCAGTTGGTTGTTACCAAAGGCATGCTTTGCTCGCTTAATACATGGCTAAATCTCAACGTGTGATACCGACCTTGCTGAAGGCATTCAGCACGGAAGCTTCGCCGGGAACGTTATCATTTTTGGCTTTCGGGTGCTTGAACGTATCGGCGAATCCTGGGCAGTGACGAACGAGCTTTTGAACGACACCTTCAACGTGCCGCACGTTAGACAGCACTTGGCGCAACCAGTGTTCAAAGCTGTCTTGGTGATCCAACGTAAACACTAAACCTTTGTAGGACGGAGGTTTTGACCCTTCCTCCCTACCGCCATTTCTGGGTTTCGGAGGGCGTCGCTGAAGTTCCATGAGATAAAGCGCTTGACCTAACACATGCACCTTGATGACAAGTACCCCGCGAAGAACCTTGGTCTGAGTATCCATATAGACCCAATTGGCCACGGACGTTTCTACCTCATCGTCTGTACCGAAGGGTTCGAGGCTAATTAATCGAGGATCAGGGGACGTGCTGAAGCCGTCTTCAAAGGTAAACCAGCTAACGCTATGAATCGCTTTAGGATAGGCTGATTTTAAATAGAGAAGCGCATTCCACATATCACGTAGAAAGCCCTGCGACTCCAGTGTAATGGGGGCGTGAATAGAAGCTTGTCCCACTCCCTTCCCTGACCCATAGGGCTCTCCGGTGGAAAAAATCGTTTCGTCGCCAGGAACGGGAACGCCTCGTGTATCGGGCACGTTTTTCCGGGTATAGCGCTTATCCAAGACAGCGCGAGGCTTACCCAAAATAACGAATTCGTCTTCAGTAAGGTCTAGCCAAGAAGAGCCATGGTCGGGCTCTTCATCATCCGTCAGGTCAATGACATCGGGAATGTCTTGAAGCTGATGATAAGGGAATTGAGTGGGAGCATCATCGCCATCGGTGGCGGGTACTGTCGCTGATTTCTCTCTTTCACGATGGATCGTGGCACCATCGGGCTGTGTGCAGCCTAATATCTGCAACCCTAGAAATGCGTTGCCACCATCAATCGGAACGCCAGAAACAGAGAGTTCCCCGCTTCCCTGGAACCAAGGCGTGGCCTCAAAAAGTATCCTATCTGCGGGGAAGCGGGCTTCAATCTGTGAATAAATGCTTCTGGCAGCCTGTTCAGCATAGGGATCGTACAGCATATGCGCTAGCAAGATGGCATCGTGTTTATGAACACGATACGTAAATTTGACAGGCCACGTACCTGGGGATGCAGGCGTATTAAGCGGTCGATAAAGACGTTCTTTAACTTCTTCCCAAGGGTAAGTAGCGAGCACCCGCTTGATTTCAGAAGAGCGGCCGTAAACGCGAGTAAAAAATTCTGTGCAAGGGATTAGTAAGTGTTTGCCATCTGGAAGGTCAAATTCGATCAGGTACGATCTTTGTTTTCTGTCCAGTGGCAAATAGTATTCATCATGAAAGGAGGTATAGAGGCTGCGCCCTGCTTTGCGTAAGTCATCTAGAGAAACAATCCGCCAGCCCCCTGGAGAGAATGAAACGGGGAATGTTCTCTCATCAAACGCGATGCGAGAGTTGCTCACCCCCTTTTCCCAGACGGAACCGATCCTCAATAGCCCGACATGTGTTAAGACCGTCGTTCGCTCAATCACATTCCCTAAATTGTTATTCTTATCAATGGGTTTGAAAAACACATAAATCTTAGGGACGCTTTCTGCGCGGGTATTTTTTTCGATAGGCCCATACCACCAAACGACCAAGCGTTCAGCTTCGTCTTTGAGAGTGCCGTCTGAAAAGCTAAAGGTTCTGCATTGTTTGAGTGAAACCGTCACAAGGGCGCGCCCTATGTAAACTCAAAATAGAGATTGTCGCAGTAATTATTGTTTAGTCGCAACAATTGTTGAAAGTGACAGCCACCGCCCACTAACGCGGCAGCACTGGCACTGTGGTGCGGTTGACGAAACGGACGCTTGCCCCAGTCGGCATCCAGGGGTAATCCACATACCGAACGCACGGCGGCTACCGCTAACGCATCCTCTTCAGAAAGCGGCGGCAGAATGCCCGGCAGGCGGCTGGCGAGCATGGTCTTGCCGGTGCCTGGCGGGCCAGCGAACAAAAGGTTGTGCCCACCCGCAGCGGCCACTTCAAGCGCCCGGCGTGCCTGCTGCTGGCCGCGCACATCGGCCAGATCGGCCATCGGCGTGGTGGTCTTGACAGAAGCAGGCAAGCGGTGGGGCGGAATTTTTTCCTGGCCGAGCAGGTGAGCGACAACCTGCCAAAGCGTATCGGCCGGCAGCACCGGCAAGTCGCCCGCCAGCGCGGCTTCATCGGCGCATTCGCGGGGAATGATCAGCGCTTTTCCAGACCGGCGCGTTGCCAGAGCAAAGGGCAGAATGCCGTGTACGGCGCGCAGCTTGCCATCCAGTGCCAGCTCGCCCGCGCACTCCATGCCTTCCAGCGTCTCCACTGGAATCTGGCCCGAGGCGGCCAGAATCCCCAATGCGATGGGCAGATCAAACCGGCCGCCTTCCTTGGGGAGGTCCGCGGGTGCGAGGTTCAGCGTAATCCGTCGAGTGTTGGGGAAATCAAACCCAGCGTTGACCAGGGCGCTGCGCACCCGTTCGCGGCTCTCTTTCACGGCGGTTTCAGGCAGGCCCACCAGCGTCAGCCCCGGTAAGCCGTTGGCCAGGTGTACTTCTACATGCACCGCCGGTGCGTCTAACCCCACGCCTGCGCGCGTGGCAACAATGGCCAATGTCATTGTGCTTCCTCGCTAGGTTTACTTAACCCTAACTTAACTTATTTAAGTAGACGTTGATAGCGCAGGGCTGGCGGCGGTATAGTGAATATAAATCACAACGATTATCACTAAAAAAAGATTCTCTGCCCCTCTGCTCCTAACCAAACCGAGTGCTCAACATGCCGTCTTTACCGTTTGTGCGCCGCCCCCTGGCGCGTTCCATTGCCGCGTTGATTCCTGTCACCGCCGTTCTTGTATGCGCCACCGCCAGCGCTCAGGAGACGGTCAATAACGATACCGTTGTCGTGGTCGGCACGGCCTTGAAAGTGGACGCCCCGCTGGTGGAAACGCCGCGCCCGGTTTCAAGCGTTGACCGTGAAGAGCTTGAAACTCGCAACGTGCAGCAGCTGGATGAAACCTTCCGCTACCGCGCGGGGGTGCTGGCCGGCCATTACGGCAGCGATAATGATACCGACTGGTTCAAGGTGCGCGGGTTTGATCAATCCACCTACCAGGATGGCCTGCGTATCTATCGCGAAGGCTTCTATCAGTGGCTGCCGGAGCCTTACGGCCTTGAGCGGATTGATGTATTCAAAGGGCCGTCTTCGATTCTTTACGGCGAGGCGCCTCCCGGTGGCTTGATCAACGCGGTGAGCAAACGCCCGACCGATACGCCCCAGGGCAACGTGAACTTGCAGATGGGTAACCGCAACCATCGCCAAATAGGCGTGGATACCAGCGGGCCGGTAGGCGAATCAGATGATGTTCGCTACCGCGTGGTGGGCATGTATAAAGAGCGCGACGGCGATCTGGATAACACCGATAACGAGCGCTACTACTTTGCGCCCAGTCTGGCGGTGGATGTCAGTGAAGATACCAGCGTTACCTTCCTGGCCAGCGTGCAGAAGGACGACGGCGTGCCCGTCAATGGCTTCAAGCTGCCCTACGGCAGCATCCAGGATACGCCCTTTGGCCGGGTCAGCCCGCAGTCCAACGTTAGCGAGCCTGATTATGACCGCAACAAGCGCACCCAATGGGGGCTAGGCTACGAGCTGCGCCATCAGGTCAACGACACCTGGGCGTTCGAACAGGATTTGCGCTACAGCGAACTCGACCTGGAACTGCGCAGTACCTACGCGCTCTCCATGGTGGATGACCGGCGCGCTTCCCGTGGTTTGACGCTGCGCGATGGCAAGGCCGATAGCTGGACGGTGGATAACCGCTTCGTAGGCAACTGGTACACCGAACGCACCGAAAATACCCTGCTGGTGGGCGTCGATTACCAGAACCTGGGCCTCAAGGGCCAGGAGGGCGACGACTACGCCTTTGGCGCGCCGATCGATATCTTCACGCCCACCTACGGCAACTACACCCCGTTTGCCGATGAAGACTTGGTCGAGCGGCATATCGACAAAGAGCAGACCGGCGTTTACCTGCAAAACCAGCTGCGCCTGGATGACCGCTGGGTGCTGCTGGGCGGTGTGCGCTACGACCATGCCGAGACCGAGAACACCAATGTAACTGCGGGCACCTCCGAGCGCTCTGACGATAATCAGCTCTCCTGGTCTGGCGGGGTTATGTATCTGGGTGAGAACGGCATCAACCCTTACGTCAGCTACACCGAATCGTTCGAGCCGATTGCTCAGTCCGATAGCGCAGGCAATCTTTATGACCCGCGTGAAGGCCGCCAGTGGGAAGCGGGTGTGAAGTATGCGCCCATCGGCTGGGATGGCTACGTGACCGCCGCGGTGTTCGATCTGGAGGAGAGCAACACGCTGGTAACTTCACCGGCCGGTTTCCAGGTGCAGGAAGGCGAGCGCACCTCCCAGGGCTTTGAGCTGGAAGGGGTAGGCTACGTCACCGATGACTTGAAAGTCACTGCGGCCTATACCTATACCGATTCGCGCCTGGAAGATGACCAGCGCGCCAGCCTGATTCCGCGTCACCAGGCATCTACCTGGCTGGACTACGCCTTTACCGGTGGCGCGCTGGATGGCGTGACCCTGGGTGGCGGCGTGCGCTACGTAGGTGAAAGCGTGGATGGCGATATCCAGGTGGGCAGCTTTACCCTGGCCGATGCCATGATCGGCTATGAGTTTCTTGATAACTGGCAGGCTCAGCTCAACGTCAACAACCTGACCGACAAAGAGTATGTAGCCAGCTGCGACTACTGGTGCTACTTCGGGGAATCGCGCAGCGTGATCGGCAGCGTCAGCTACCGCTGGTAAACGTCGCTTGACGAGGTAATGCAGTTGCATTAACTTTGATGCATTGCTTCTGCATTACCACTAAGCGGAGATTGGTGATGAACACGCTTATCGAAGATGATTCTACTCTGACGGATCGCTATCAAACGACTGTTCCTGCCTCAATTCGTCGAGCGCTGAAGCTCAAGCGTCGCGACCGTATCCACTACACTGTTCGCCCGAACGGTGAAGTCATGCTCTCTCGTACCAGTGATGAAGTCCGGCATGATCCTGTGGTAGCCAGTTTTCTCGAGTTTCTGGAGCGCGATCTGGTCGCGCATCCGGAAATCATTCGACCGGTTACCGCGAGCAGTTTTGCCGAGGCTGAGCGTCTTACCGCAGGGATGGCGGTAGATCTTGATGAAGTGCTGGAAGAAGTGGACGATGAAGAGGAATGAAGCCGCTCACAGTGAATGGATGGAGCCTATACGCCCATCCGCTGTTTATGGAGCAGGTCGAAGCACTCACCGTTAAGGTCAAACGCCTTCAGGCAAAGGACTCCGTAGGCTATCGCAGCAAACCGGCCACCAAGCGTCTGGCTGCCATCATCAAACTGGCTTTGAACGATATTCCTCAGGACCCATCCGGCGCTCAGTACCGGCAGGGAAATACGCTCGGCCCTGGGCACACCCACTGGCAGCGGGCAAAATTTTATCAGCAGTACCGGCTGTTCTTTCGCTTTGATGCGGCGAGCAAAATCATCATTTACGCCTGGGTCAATGATGACGCTACAAAGCGCGCCTATGAAAGCAAGCAAGATGCGTATGCCGTCTTCAAGAAGATGCTTGGCGATGGCCATCCGCCGGATAGCTGGCAGGCCTTGCATAACGCCTCACTGAGTGGCGCCGAGCATCTCAAAACGCTGTTGGCGGCGGATGATAGCGAGACCCGATGATAGCCAGCCCTTATGATAGCTAGAGGGGCTTAACGTTCTGTCTTTTCGTGTTTACTTTCCTATCAATCTAGCGAAGCGGCTGGTGCTTCCTTCAGTGCCGAGGTCAGCACGCGAGCAAAGCGCTGTGCCGAAGGCAGTGCGCCAAAGCTCCATACCGGCGGCAGGCGCAGCAGGTTGGCGTTTTTCACAATCGGTAGCTGCTGCCACAGGCCGCTGGTGGTCAGCTGCTCCTCCACGCCGAGCGGCAACGGGTCGATGATCACCAGCCGGGCGTCGGGATAGCCCGCGAGCGCTTCAATCCCTGTCAAGGCAAAGCCCCAGGCATTGGTGGGTTCCTCCCAGGCGTTAGCCAGGCCAAGCTGTTCAAGTACTGCGTTATACAGGCTGTTGTCGCCGAATATTCGCACGTGCCGTGCATCCATGAACTGCACCATCAATAGCGGTGCGGTATCTGGCTGTGCGTCGCGCAGCGATGCCATCAGCGCTTGCGTGTCTTCAATCAGCGCCTCCGCCTCCGCCTCCGCCTCCGCCGCCGCTTCACGCTCGGTCAGCTCCCCCAGCTCGCGCGTCAGCGCCTGAATTTCCTGCCAGGTATCCGTACCGGGTGAAAAGAGCGCAAGCGAGGTAACCGGCGCAATACGCTCCAGGCGCGGCGTGAGCGAGGCGAACATTGGCGATATCAATATTTGCTCGGGGGCAAGCTGGGCCAGCAGTTCAAAATTGGGCTGAGCGCGCAGCCCAAGGTCAGTGGCACTGGCAGGAATGCGCGGCTCGCCCACCCAGTCGTAGTAATCCGGCTGCTGAGCCACGCCGCTGATCGGTGCGCCGATGGCCACCAGCGTCTCGGCGATGGTCCAGTCCACCGTGGCAAACTGAGCGTGCGCGCTGGTAAATGCCAGCAGGCTGGTAAGCAGGAGCGCGGCTCGAGCGAAAAGAAGCGTCACGGTACGGCGCATGGGAAAGAGCCATTTTAAAAGAAGAGCTGTATTTAAACGATAATCCTTCTTGCTTGCAACGCCTTGCCTTCAAGCATTCGGAAGGGCAGGCTCTGGAGATTTTTTATTTTCTGCATTGCCTACCCTCGCCAATCCGGCGGTAAAGGCAAGGCAGGCAAAGGCAATGACGGCGTAGGTGGGCGTCCATTGATCCATGATCAACCCAAACAGGGGGGCGCCTGCCGTTTGGCCGATAGCGATGGTGAGAAAACCGATGGTCAGGCCCGTTGCGGGGCAGCTGGGCAATGCCGAAACGCCCCATACCAGATAGACGCCGGTAAGCATGATGTAGGCCAAACCGAACAACGCACCACCGATTAGCGTCAGCGCGGGAGTGGTGCCTTCAACGCCCACCAGCAGGATGCCGCCTGCCAGCGTACCCAGAAACAGCCAGTGTGTCCGGTCAATGCCAAACCGGGCAACGAGCGACCCTGCCCCCGCGCCCGCCATGCCTGCCGTGCCAATGGCCATCCACAGGAGGCCCGCGCCGGTATGGCCCCAATCCAGGCGTAACGTGACCAGCTGGCTGCCAAAAGACCACAAAGCAGTGCTTGAAGCGCCCATCAGGAAGGCCGCGATAATTAGTCGTTTAAGTGTCTTGTTGAGTGGCGGTAAGCCTTTTTCGCGATTTTCGGCTGATTGGGCGTTACCCGGTACGCTGATGGCGACCGCTATCGCCATGCACAATGCCGTTGCTGCAAAGATCAAAAAAGCGATCCGCCAATGGCCGCCCATCAATAGCGCCACGGGCCCTGAAAGTACCACGCCTGCGCCGGTTCCTGCGTTGATGAGTGTATTGGTAGCACCTTGGCGGGCGGGCTTGACCGCAGCGGCCACGGCCGCAGCCATGGGCGGCGACGCAAGGCCTGTGCTGGAACCTGCCAGCATTACAGCACCGGCAAGCCATAGCGAAGAGGGGGCTGCTGCGATGCCTGTCATGCCCACTGCGGCTACGAGTGCCGCGCCGGTTGCCACCACGCGGGGGCCTAGCCGCTCGGTCAGGTGGGCAGAGACTACGATTGCCACGCAATAGCCCAGAAAAGAGCCACCTGATATCAACCCGCCCACGGTTGAGGATAAAGAGAGATCCGCATCGATTTGGGGAAGAAACAGCCCAAAAGCAAAGCGGGCAAAGCCGTAGCAGATGGCAATGAGCCCAAATCCCACGGCGCCGAGCGTCATGCCCGGACTCATGATGATGCCTGTTTGACTAGGCGAACCGCGCAATGCCGAGCGGTAGCAACGGCATCCGCGCCGCGATAAATGGCGGTCGCCGTTGCGCCTTCGAACAGAATCAGAATTTGCTCGGCGAGCTGCTCATCGCCACGTCCGTTGGTTTCGAGTGCAACGATCTCCTGAATCTTGTTCCAGACCCCGGCCTTGTGAGCGGTCATGGCCTCGGCGATCTCCGGTATATCACCACCGGTTTCCCCATAAGCGCGTAGAAATAGGCACCCTCGGCAGCCTTCTACCCGCACCCAGTCTTCAAGTGCCTTGAAAAGCGCATTAACGCTGTCCACGTCGGTTCGGCGCAAGAACCGACGGTCGCGTTCCGTAAGCACGCTGGCGATCAGTGAATGTTTGCTGCCCGCATGTTTATAGAGCGTTCTGCTCGACATGCCGGCAGCCTGCGTAAGCCGGTCCATCCCGGTGGCGGTAAATCCGTGCCGGTCGAAAAGGGATTCTGCGGCGGAGATAAGCTTCGTTTTAATAGTCATACATTCAATGTAAAACGATCATTTTACACCGTCAAGAAAATAAATCCTCAGCAGGCTTTCCACGCCACAGCGTCCACCTCGATCTGCATGGTTTCCAGAGCAAGTTGGGGAACGGGTATCAGCGTGCTGGCGGGTAGTTTTTCCATCGGCCAGCAGTGGCGCATCTCCTCGCCCCAGACCGCCAGCTTCTCGGCGCTGTGATCAACGATCAGCACGGTGATTTTCATGATGTTGGTGTAGTCCAAGCCATGCGCCTTGAGCGCCCTGCCCAGATTGTTGAGCGTTGCCTGAGTCTGGTGGCGAAAGTCGTCGCTGAGCGTATTCGCGGCTCCTTCGCCGCCGAATTGGCCGGATATATACACCAGCTGGCCGCCCGGCGGGGCTTTCACCGTATGGCAGTAGCCGTAGGGCGTAGGGTCAAAAAGTGCGTCGGGGTTTTGAAACTCCAGGGGTTTAGTCATCGCGCTACCTGATTTTCATAAAGTGGGAATGGCAGGCGAAGTGTAAAAGTTCAAGTTAACATTAAGTCAAACGGCTTTTCGGCCAAGCATTCGATGACTAACAAGACGACAGCAGAGAGGATGGTTTGAAACGATTTCTTACGGTGAGTGAGCTGGCGCAAAGAAGCGGCATAGCGGCGTCCGCCCTGCGTTTTTATGAATCTCGTGGGCTGATTGCGTCGGTGCGCACCAGCGGCAACCAGCGCCGTTTTCACCCGTCGATGCTGCGGCGTATTGCGCTGATTCAGGTGGCGCAGTCGGTGGGGTTTACGTTGGAGGAAATCGCCGGTGAGCTTGCGTGTCTGCCCATGAACCGAACGGCCACCAAGCGCGACTGGGAGCGGGTGGCCGTGAAGTGGCAAAAGGAACTGGCCGCCAAGATGGCCAGGCTTCAATCGCTGAACGATAACCTGACCGGCTGTATCGGCTGTGGGTGCTTGAGCATGAAAGCATGCCGCTTGCTGAACCCCGAAGATGCGTTGGCACAACAGGGCAACGGGGCTCAGCGGCTTTCATAAAACGTGTTTAGAAACGGTAGTGAACGCTTGCGGTAATCCCGCGCTCGGCGCCGAAGTAGCAGTAGTCCAGCGAGTTGCATGACGCGACGTATTCTTTATCCAGCACGTTGTTGACGTTCAGGCGGGTTTCGACGCCGTTAACGCCGACATGACTCCAGTCATAGCCGATGGTGGCGTCCACCAGAGTGTAGTCGGGCACGGTTTCGGTATTGGCGCGGTCCGCGGCGATGTCTGCGTAATGGCGTACCCCAACGCCTACATCCACGCCGTTTAGCCAACCGCTATTGGCTGCATAATGGCCCCATAGCTGCACCTGGTGCCGGGGGGAGTAAATGGCGTTGTTGCCCTGGTTGCCGTCGTCGCTCTTGGCATAGGTAATATCAGTGAAGCTGTAGCCTGCCTGTAGCGAGAGCGTTTCGGTCAGCTGGGTCTGGGCTTCCAGCTCAAGGCCCTGGGATTCGATTTCACCCACGGCGCGGTACGGGTCAGAGGGCTGCTCTTTGGTCGCCACGTTTTCCTGGCTGATGTGGAAAAGTGCCGCGCTGTACTGGCTGGCGCTACCGCTGGGCTGGTATTTCACCCCGGTTTCCCACTGCTCGCCTTCCATGGGGGCGAGTAAATCGCCGCGCGCGTCCACAAAGCTTGTGGGGGTAAACGCGGTGGAGTAACTAAGGTAAGGCGCCACGCCGTTATCGAACAGGTAAACCACGCCGACACGGCCGCTGAACTGGGTATCGCTGAGTGAGCTTGAAGCGTCGGTATCCAGGTCCGTGTTATCGATACTGACCCAGTCGTAGCGCCCGCCCAGGGTGAAACGCCAGTTATCGAGCGCGATTTGATCCTGTAAATAAACGCCGGTCTGTTCGATTTCATGACGCTCGCGAATGGGGTCGTAAAAGGCCACCGGACCAGTGCCATAGACCGGCTCAAACGCGTTGATGGGTTCAAAGGCGCCGGAAGGCCAGGCAACCTCGTTTTCGCGCTGCTGATAATCCACCCCCAAGAGCAGCGTGTGATCCATAAAGCCGTCGCTGAGCCGGGCTTCCAGCTGGTTATCGATCGTCCAGGCTTGAAGGGATTCGTCGCTGCCGGAGTAGTAGCGGTTCAGCTCATTGGAGGTCGGTGACGTCCAGCCAAAGCCGTAAGGCTGGTTAAGTACTACGTCCGAGTTGAGGTAACGCAGCATCTGGCGACCGGTCATCTGGTCATTAAAACGGTGCTCAAGCGAGTAGCCGAACATGCGCTGCGTGCGCTCATAGGCGTCGTAGTCTTCCTCGCCGTCAAAGAAGTTATTGCTGATTTTACGCCCGTTGCGGGGTACCACGGCGCCTTCATAAGGCACGCCTGAGTGATAACCGCCTTCGGGTTCATCCTGCAGGTAGGCTTCAACGGTCAGGCTGGTGTCGTCGGTCATATCCCACGTCAAACGCGGAGCGATGGCGTAGCGCTGCTCTTCCGTAGGGCCGAACTGGGTATCGGCGGCGCTGGCAATACCGGTCAGGCGGAACGCCACCCGCTGCTGCTCGCCAATCGGCCCGGTAAGGTCAAACGCGGCGCTGCGCTGATGATTGTTGCCCGCCCGCAAGCGCAGCTCGCCGCCCTGCTCAAACTCAGGGCGCTTGCTGTTGAGTGCCACCACGCCGCCTGGGGATGCGCGGCCATAAAGCACGGACGCGGGACCGCGGACGACTTCAATGCTTTCCAGAAACCACGGTTCAATACGCATGGAACTGTGCGAGTTGGCATCGCCCATTACCTTGAGGCCGTCTAGAAAAGTATTGCTCAAGCTGCCGTCGGAAAAGCCGCGCAGCACCAGGTAGTCAAAGCGGTTGGAGGCGCCCACCTGATTCGAATAAACGCCGGGCGTGTAATCGGTCGCTCGCTGAACGGTACTTACCCCACGATTTTCCATCTGCTCCTGGGTAATCGTTGAAACGCTTTGCGGCGTTTCAATAAACGGTGTTTCTACCTTGGTAGCGGCCTGCTGAGCGGTGACCGTCACCGTGGATAACTGACGGGAAGACTCCGGCGCTGTTTGTGCATAGGTGACGGATATCGAGCCGCCTGCCAGGGCAATGGATAAGGCAAGGTAGCGATAGGGGAAGCGGTGCTGGCGCATAAGCATGACAATAAGTCTCAACCGTTTATAGTAATGAGAATTATTGATCTTTAATGGCTTGCTGAGCTATGCCAGATGCCAAACCTGATATGCGTAATGCTAACTCTTAAGCAAAACATCCGCTTTCACAGCTTGGGCGTTTTATAGGCGTGCCGATTAACGTCCGTGGGCGGGATGCCAAAGTGGCGCTTGAAGGCGGTGGCAAAGTTGGTCGCGTGGCGATAGCCGCAGGTATGGGCTGCCTGCTGGACGCTATAGCCTTTTTCCAACACGCAATACGCCCGCTGGAGCCGACATTGGCGTAAGTGCTCAAATATTGAGTAGCCGTAAAGCGCGCTAAACTTTTGCCGCAGGCTGCTGGGGCTCATCGCCGCACTGCGGGCCAGGTCACTCAGGCGGTAATCGATCATGGGGTTATCGCGTAGCTCGGCATGTAAGCGGGCGAGCCGCTCGCGCTCGCGATGCTTAATGCCCGGAGCGGGCTTAATATTGCGGGATGACGATAGGGGTAGTCCATGCCCCAGAAGCTGCAAGGCAAGCCCGTGCCAGACTAACGACTGTCGCCAGTCGTCGAGTGGAAATTCACGGGTGGCACACAGTTGTTCAAAGAGCGCGGGAGGGAGCGTCCAGGCGTGCAGTTGAGGCTCGTGAGCGCTGGGTAGCGCATAAGGCTCGGTGGTCAGAACGGCAATGTTCAGCGTACGTAGCCGTGCTTGAGCGGGCTGTTCGACGATCAGCGGTGCCTGCGGCGTGAAATGCGCACATAGCCCCTGACCGGCGCTAATCACCAAACGCTTTTGTCCCTGGGCGATCTCAATACCGCCTTCCATCACGACACATAAAAACCACGGCACCGTCTGCGTGGAGCGCGAGGCGTAGCGTTGGCGTACCTCAAGGTCGGATAACGTGAGATGCAGGCCAGGGGGTAGCGGCAAGTCGCTGACGCTGCCCAGCGCAATGGGGTGATCATGCCCTTGATAGGCATGTAAGTAATCGATGCCGAACTTATGCCCCAGCTGACTCAGGGTCGACGGCGTGAGAGACGTAATAGTCGGCATCGATAGACTGACCTATGGCTTAGTAATCCAGTGACCAACCCAGTGTGAACGTACGGCCACGACCCTGGTAATCGTAGAGGTATGCCGGCCCGTAGGTGGGTGAGTAGAAACCTACGGCGCGCTGCCCCCAAGGGGTTGAATACTGCTCATCGGTCAAGTTGCTGATACCCAGGCTGAGAGTACCCAGCGCGGTATCCTGACTGCCGATCAGGTCGAAGGTAGTGAAGCCGTCGATGCGGCCATCGTCACTGTCCTTGTAATCGCGCGCATGGCTGCCTTGAAGGCGCAGCGTTCGATCATTATCTGCCCAGGCAATATGAGCGGTCAGGCTATCCTGCGAAGGGTAGGGCGCCACGGTAATGCCGCGATCCTGCCAACGGCCATCTTCCTTGCGCTCTGAGACGAGTGTATGCAGCGTGCCGCCCACTTCCCAGTGGTCGCCGATAAAGCGGGTGACCGAGGCTTCCAGCCCGTAATCGCGACGGTCGTCGTCGACCTGAGTAACGTTCAGGTCACTATCAAGCTCCATGGCGGTATCCGACCAGGCATAGTAAACCGCGGCCTGGGTCATCCAGTCGCCGCCACGGTAGCGCCAGCCAAGCTCCACCTGCTGGGTCTTGATACCGTCCAACGGATTGTCCGCCACAGTTTGCCCGGCGCGGCCGTAGTACTTGGAAGGGTCGGGCAACTCGAAGCCTTCCGAGTAGCCCAGCCAGCTCTGGTGGCCGTTGTCGAAGTCGTACAGGGCGCTTACGTTATACAGCGTGACGTCGTAGTCACTCGAGCCGCCCGGCACGTTGTTGAAGTCGTCGATATCCACGTCCATGCGCTGGTGGCGAATGCCGCCGCTGAGCTGGAGCTGATCCGTTGCCCACCACTCGCTCTGGGCAAACAGCGCCAGAGTATCGATCTCGAAGCCCGGGTAGCGCGGTGTGATACGGTCGGCGCGCTGCACGAGCCCACCGGAGGCATCGCTTGCCGCGCGATCAAAGCGCATCTGCGTGGCGTCGAAGGATTCACGGTCCAGGTCGGCGCCATAGGTCAGGTTAAGGCTGTCCGTCAGGTCCGCCGAGAAAAGTCCTTTCAAGCCGCTTAGCGTGGTGTTCTGCTGGGAGGCCGCAAAGTAATAGCCACCGCCTTGGGCTGCGTAGGGGAATGGGTGGAAACTGGATTCTTCTTCACGATGGAATGCCTGAAGATAGAAATCCTGATTCAGCAGATTGGCATGGTGATAATTGACGCTAAACATTTTGCGGTCGGTGCGCGGGTCGCGGTCGGCGGTAAAGCCGTCGCGGATATCGGCATCGTCAAGGTTTGGCGCAGCGGCCGCCAGGTTGGGATAGTAAACTCCACGGTCGCCCTGCTTGCCTGACTCATAAAGCTGGCCACTGAGCGTTAGCGTCTGTTCATCGCTTAGCTCGACGCGCACGTTGCCTAAAATATCCAGGCTGCGGTTGTCCTGCAGATCGCTCTGGGCGATATCAGGAAAAATCTCATCGCCTCTGGCGTCGTACTGGCGGCCATTTTCGACCAGCGATACGCCAATGCGCCCCTGTACCGTATCGTTACCGCCGCTGGCCGACTGGGAGAGGCGACGATCAAGATCATGGCTGTGGTTGAAGCCGCCGGTGACACTAGCCTGGGTTTCAAAATGCGGGGCGCCGCTTTCGCCCTGCTTGGTAATAATGTTGATCAGCCCGCCCGTGGCGCCACCGCCATACAGGCTGCTGGTGCCCGAGAGCACTTCGACGCGTTCGATATTGAACGGATCAATGGCATCGAACTGGCGCGATAAGCCGCGCGAATTGTTCAGTGAAACGCCGTCAATCAATACTTGAACGCTGCGCCCACGCATGTTCTGCCCCGCGTTGGTGCGGCCCTGCGGGCCAAAATCGAGCCCCGGTACCAGCTTGCCCAAGGCCGTTTTCAGGTCGCCGCCCGTACTGATCTGTTGCTGAAGCTCTTCGTTCTCAACGATATGAACGGCGCCTGAAATCTGGCTGATATGCGTTGGCGTACGCGAGCCTACGACGACTAGCGTTTCCTGGGCGGCGCTTTCATTCGTGTGGGCAGCTGCTGTCTGTGCATTGGAGGTTTGTGCAAAGGCCAGCAAAGGAAAAGCGCCGCTCAAAAGACCGACGCTTAATACGATAGTGCGGTTCATGGGTTATCCAGAGAACAGGTTGTTGTTAACCGTGATCCTATCATTGGCGAGAGGAAACGCAATGATAAATGTTCTCATCGTTAGCCAGGGTAACCTTACTTATCGTCTTTCAGATTGCGGCTAGCGGCTGGCTTGCTGGGGGCTGCCGTGTCGTCGGCCTTAGGCTTTTCTTCCGTCGCTTCGACAGAAGCCGTGGGCGCGGGCGTCTGTGGCGCAGACTTCTGGTTTTCAATCGTGGTTTCCAGGTTTGCCACCTGACGCTCCAGTGCCTCCACGCGGGAGCGCGTGCGCTGCAGTACATCCATCAGGATATCAAAGTCTTCCCGAGAGACGAGTTCGAGACGGTCAAAGGCGCCGCGAACGACCTGCTGTACACCTTTCTGAATATCCTCGGGGGCTTGTGATGCATTCTGTAAACGATCGCCAATCTGCTGGGCCAATCGGCTAATACGGTCTTGGGGCGCCATCGTTCTCTCCTTGATAGGGGGTCATACAAAAGTGGGCACTCTCTCAAGGATACGCAACCCTTAAAGAGTACGCATGTATTGCATGGCGTGTTTTAGGGATTTGTCTTCAATGAAGCGCTGCGCTTCTTCTTGGTGCGGCGGCATATTCTGATTGCGCTGTGCTGGTGCATGCCTTGCCGCGTCAGCCAAGCGATGCTCCTTTTTCGTGCTTAGATTTTCATTTTTTAAATATAAGTTAATGAAAATAATAATAAAAAAATTCTGTGGCACGGTATGCGCATTAGTAGGGCATTGCCATTTTTAGCGACGTGTCGCTACACATCCAGCAGGCCTTATCCAGCAGGGGAGATCGGGATGAAACTCATCACCGCCATCATCAAGCCATTCAAACTTGACGACGTTCGTGAGGCGCTCGCCGATAACGGCGTCCAGGGAATTACCGTCACGGAAGTAAAAGGCTTTGGTCGCCAGAAAGGCCATACCGAGCTTTATCGCGGCGCTGAATACGTTGTCGACTTCCTGCCCAAAGTAAAAGTGGAAGTGGCGGTTGACGATGCGCGTCTGGAAAGCGTTATCGACGCTATCTGCAACGCCGCGAATAGCGGAAAAATTGGCGATGGCAAAGTCTTTGTCACCCCGCTTGAGGACGTTATCCGTATTCGTACCGGTGAGCGCGGCGCAGACGCTGTGTAGGCAGTGAGTGACAGGGATACTTTCATAGTTCAACGGGGAACTAACAATGAATGAACTGGCTGATCTGAGCTACGCGCTCGATACGTTTTACTTCTTGATTTGCGGTGTGCTGGTCATGTGGATGGCCGCGGGCTTTGCCATGCTCGAAGCAGGCCTGGTGCGCTCCAAGAATACCGCGGAAATTCTAACTAAAAACATCGCGCTATTCGCCATTGCCTGCACCATGTACTTACTGGTGGGCTACTACATCATGTATTCAAGCAGCGAAGGCGGCTTCCTGCCGAGCCTGGGCTTCTTGATTGGCGCTGAAAACAGCATGGATGCGGTGACGGCCGGCGGTGAAGATGCGCCGTACTACTCCATGCGCGCGGACTACTTCTTCCAGGTCGTGTTTGTTGCAACCGCGATGTCGATTGTGTCGGGCGCCGTGGCTGAACGCATGAAGCTCTGGGCCTTCCTGGCGTTTGCTGTGGTGATGACAGCATTTATCTATCCTATTTCCGGCTACTGGACCTGGGGCGGCGGCTGGTTGTCTGAAGTGGGTTACTCGGATTACGCCGGTTCAGGCATTGTGCATATGGCCGGCGCTGCGGCGGCCCTGGCCGGTGTGCTGGTGCTCGGCCCACGGAAAGGCAAGTACGGTAAAGATGGCGCTATCCATGCGATCCCCGGCGCCAACATGCCGCTGGCAACGCTGGGTACGTTTATTCTGTGGATGGGCTGGTTCGGCTTTAACGGTGGCTCTGAGCTGAAAATGTCGGATATCGGCTCGGCCAACAACGTCGCCCAAGTGTTTGTGAATACCAATGCTGCTGCGGCTGGCGGCGTGATTGCTGCATTGGTTCTGGCCAAGCTGTGGTTCCGTAAGGCGGATCTCACCATGGCGCTCAACGGCGCGCTTGCGGGCCTTGTCGCGATCACCGCCGACCCGCTTTCCCCAACAGGTTTAGGGGCTGCAACTATCGGTGCATTGGGCGGTTTGATTGTGGTTATCGCGATCATCACGCTTGATAAGCTGAAGCTGGACGATCCGGTCGGTGCGATTTCAGTGCACGGCGTGGTAGGTATCTGGGGTGTTCTGGCTGTGCCGATCACTAATGAGGAAGCCTCCTTCGGCGCTCAGCTGATCGGTATCGTCGGCATCTTTGCCTGGGTGTTCCTTGCAAGCCTGGTGGTCTGGCTGGTGCTTAAAGCCATCATGGGCATCCGGGTTAGCGAAGAAGAAGAGTATGAAGGCGTGGATATCGCAGAATGCGGTCTTGAAGCCTACCCCGAGTTTAGCGTTAAGAAATAAGCATAATGCTAAGCAAGTGAGCTGGCGTGCTCCTTATGGCCTTCCTTTCGAGGAAGGCCTTTTTATTCTCTGCCTGTAGCGGTGTATGCTTAGCGTTAGAGGTGGCTGGCTTTCGCCGCACCCAAAAGACAAGACAATGGCCACCAAGCTAGAGGATGTCGCAATGAAATTGATCTCAGCCATTATCAAGCCGTTTAAGCTTGATGACGTACGTGAATCGCTCTCCGATATCGGCGTGCAGGGCATTACCGTCACAGAAGTAAAAGGTTTCGGCCGTCAAAAAGGCCACACTGAGCTTTATCGTGGTGCTGAGTACGTGGTGGATTTCCTGCCTAAAGTGAAGCTCGAAGTAGCCGTTGACGATGATTTGGTGGAGCAAGTCATTGATGCGATTACCCAGGTTGCCAACACGGGTAAAATCGGTGACGGCAAGATTTTCGTAATGCCGCTTGAGCAGGTCATTCGCATCCGTACCGGCGAAACGGGTAAAGATGCGGTTTAATCTGGTGAATGGTGAGTGGTGAATGGTAAGGCGTGAGTGGTGAGTAGTAGAAAAAGCCCCTGTGGATTATTTCCAGCAGGGGCTTTTTGTTAATGAGGTGTTAGCGATAGTGGCTAGAATCTTCTATTCACCCTTCACCCTTCACCCTTCACCCTTCACCCTTCACCCTTCACCCTTCACCCTTCACCCTTCACCAACAAATCACTTCTCAACAAACGCACGCTCGATCACGTAATCACCCGGCTCGCCCATACGCGGGGAGATATTCAGGCCGAGTTCATCCAAAAGCGCACTGGTGTCGTCCAGCATGGCGGGGCTACCGCAGATCATCGCGCGATCCTGGCGCGGGTCGATCGGCGGAAGGCCAGTATCTTCGAAGATTTTACCGCTGCGAATATGGTCGGTTAAGCGCCCCATGGTGTGGAACTCTTCACGGGTTACCGTGGGGTAATAAACCAGCTTGTTGGCGATATCTTCGCCCAGATACTCGTGGGCAGGCAGCTCTTTGGTAATAAAGTCGGCGTAGGCCAGCTCAGAGACTTCACGCACGCCGTGTACCAGTACGACTTTATCGTAGCGCTCATAGACTTCCGGATCTTGAATCAGGCTCATAAACGGCGCCAGCCCCGTACCGGTTGAAAGCATATACAGGTTGCGACCCGGCAGCAGGTCGTCGCAAACCAGCGTACCGGTTGGCTTGCGGCTGACCATGATCTGATCGCCCACTTTCAGGTGCTGAAGGCGTGAGGTCAGCGGACCATCGGGCACTTTGATACTGAAAAACTCAAGGTGGTCTTCGTAGTTGGGGCTGGCAATGGAGTAAGCGCGCATCAGCGGTTTGCCATTAACTTCAAGGCCAATCATGACGAACTGGCCAGTTTTGAAGCGCAGGCTACGCTCACGCGTGGTGCGGAAGCTAAACAGGGTATCGTTCCAGTGGTGAACGCTGAGTACTTCTTCTAACGCAAACTTACTCATGCCGACTTCTCCCTCAGGTGATAAAGCGTTAGCCTCACCACTCATATACTTAAAAAGAATAAAAATTTCTTAAAACGTTGTCAGTAAGTCTAAGCAAAGAGTGGTATATCTGTTAAGCAAATTATATTGATAACGTTTATCTCTAAAATAGATATAGGCCTTGTATGCACTACACCTTGCGCCAGCTGGAAGTGTTTGTAGCGGTAGCCCAGCATGAAAGCGTCTCTCACGCCGCCCGCGCCTTGGCCATGTCGCAGTCGGCTACGAGTACCGCTCTGGCTGAACTGGAAAGACAGTTCGATTGCCAGCTGCTTGACCGCATAGGCAAGCGCTTAAAGCTCAATGCGCTGGGCTTCCAACTTCTGCCCAAGGCGGTTGCTCTGCTTGACCGTGGCGAGGAGATCGAGGAGCTGCTGCGCGGGCAGCAGGGCGTAGGCACGTTGGATGTAGGCGCGACCCTGACAATCGGCAACTATCTGGCAACGCTTCTGATCAGCGATTTCATGCAGCGCTACCCCGGCAGCCGGGTGCGCCTTTCGGTGCGCAACACACGCCATATTATCGAAAGCGTGCGCCAGCACTCGCTGGATCTGGGCCTGATCGAAGGCCAGTGCGACGACGAGATGATCATCAGCCAGCCCTGGGTCGAAGATGAGCTGTGCGTGTTCTGCTCGCCGCGCCATCCTTTAGCCGGAAAAGACCATCTTGAGCTTGAGCAACTGCTGCGCGAAGACTGGATCATGCGCGAAGAGGGCTCAGGCACCCGGATGACCCTGGAGCATGCCGCGCGCCACCGGCGCAGCCGCTTTAATACGCTGCTGGAGCTTGAACATACCGAAGGGATTAAACGTGCAGTGGAGTCTGGCCTGGGTATCGGCTGCGTATCTCGCCTGGCGCTGCGCGATGCCTTCCGGCGTGGCAGCCTGGTACCGCTACCCACGCCGGAGCTGGATCTAAAGCGTCAGTTCACCTTTATCTGGCATCGCCACAAGTACCTGACGACCGGCGTACGCGAGTTCCTGCGCCTGTGCCGCGAAATGACCGCTAGCGCCAAGCGCAGTGATGATATTGAGCTGCCGCCGGTGCCTTGAACGCTGCGTTAGAATTCGTCCCACTCGTCCTGGGTAGTGACGGCTGGTGCCTGCCGGGACTGTGATGCGAGCGCTGGCCTCTTCGTCGGGGCCGTCATCGGCGCTGTGGTGTGGGCAGCGGGCCTGGCCTGTGACATCTTGAAACTACCGATGGTGCCCGCCAGGTGGTCGGCCTGCTCTTTCAGTTGCTCAGCGGCAGTAGTGGACTCTTCCACCATGGCTGCGTTCTCTTGGGTCATACGATCCAGTTCGGCAACCGCAATGTTGACTTGATTAATACCATCGCTTTGCTCGCTGGTGGCTGCCTTGATCTCTTCCAGAACATCGGTCACGCGGGTGATATGGGCCACGATATCCTGCATGGTCGTGCCAGCATTACGGACTAACGTCGTGCCGTTATTTACCTTGTTTTGTGAATCTTCGATCAGCTTCTGAATATCACTGGCGGCATCACTACTACGCCCCGCTAGCTTGCGTACTTCATCAGCCACCACTGCAAATCCGCGTCCATGCTCGCCAGCGCGCGCAGCTTCCACCGAGGCGTTGAGTGCCAACAGATTGGTCTGGAAGGAAATGCTGTTCATCAGGGTGACGATCTCACCGATTTTGTCGGAGGAGCGGGTGATCTCTTCCATGGTGGTCACCACATTTGCCACGACTCTTCCGCCCTCGTTAGCGACTTCTGAAGCGGTTTGCGAAAGTTTGTTGGCTTCCTGCGCCGAGGCCGCCGTATGCTGGACGGTACTGGTGATTTCTTCAATCGAAGCGGACGTTTGCTGAAGACTGGCCGCTGCGTTATCGGTACGACGGGAAAGATCCTGGCCACCCATAGCGATTTCATTGGCGGCGTGATGTACGGATTCACTGCTTGCGCGTACATCCATCAATACCGCTTCCATTTTGCCGACGAAGCGGTTGAAGGCACCACTTATTTGGGCCACTTCATCACGACCTTGCTCTGGCAGCCGGCGGGTCAGATCGCCTTCACCACTCGCGATATCATCTAGCGCATCCCGTGCGCGCTCAAGGCCAGAGAAAGTACGCTTTAGCCATAGGCTTAGCAGCACGGCAGTGATGGCAATAATGGTGAGCAGAGTAATCAGTGCGACCTTGATAATAGCGCGTAGGCCTGCGGTTGCTTCGTACTCATCAAGCGCTACGCCGAGCTCCCAGTCGGTACCTGCAATGGGGGTTGTCGTAATCCGCTTGTTCTGGCCATTGACTTTGATGGGTTCCCAAGCATTGCGGGTTGCATTTAGCCGCTCGATAGTAGTGGGCGTCAAGGTATCGCTAAGCCGGGTAAGCGGCTGCAGAGTAAGCGCCGCCTCCGGGTGTGCAACCACTGTCTCGCCAGCGCTACTTAAAAAGGCGAAGCTCGACGGTGTTGGCCTAATGGCATTGACCTGACTGACCAGATTATCGATCGCCACATCGCCGCCGATGACGCCGTAAAGGCTTCCATTGCGTTTGACGGGCGTTGCAAAAGTAACCACTAATTTACCGGTATCTGCATCTACGTAGGGTGGAGACACGGTGGTTGCATCCTGCGCCACGGCTAATTGGTACCAGGGCCGGGTGCGAGGATCGTAATCACCGCCTGGTACCAATCCGGTAGAAGTGGTGTGGGTGCCGTCGGTTTGACTAAAAAACGCAATCATAAACCCGCCTGACTCGGCGAGCTGGATGAGCGGTGAAGTCGGGTCGCCATTGAGCAACGGCGTACGCGCTGCCTCTATCATCGCCGTACGGGAAGCAATCCACTCCTCGATCGCCAGAGCATTCCCTTGGGAGATGGACGCCAACTGTTGGGTCACCTGTTCATCGTTATGTGTCTTCAAGGTGAGATAGCTGACCGCGGCGTTGATGGTCAATGCAAGAGTAATCACCACCAGAGTGATGACCAGGATGCGCAAGCGCAGGGATGACAGCATGAATGAAATCTCTTTAAGGCAGGGGGGCGACGGAGGGAGGCCGCCTTATGGGCTATATCTGTTGTCATGCTATCGGCATTGATAAGTACGACTTTAGCTAGGTGCTGAAATAGGTGGCGATAAAGTGTGTAACCTAAAACAGGGGCCTCATAACGAGGCCCCGACAAGCGTTCAAGATAATCGATGGAGTGGGGTAGTAACCTGCTGGGGTTGGAGAAGGCAGCCGGTAATGGGCGGTGGCACTGTCGCCTTCAAGCGTAAATCCGCCTACTAGCTCGGCAAGCCGTTCGGCCTGCTCTTTAAGCTGTTCGGCGGCGGTGGTGGACTCTTCGACCAGGGCAGCGTTTTGCTGGGTCATCTGGTCAAGGTCGCTCACCGCAATGCTGACCTGGCTGATACCGTCGTTCTGCTCACGCGCGGCGGTACTGATATCGCCCAGCATCTGGGTGACCCGCGTCACGCTTTCAGATAGCTCATGCATCGCGCTTCCCGCGTCGTGCACCAGCTGAGTGCCGCTTTCTACCTTGCCTGACGAGGCATTGATGCGCTGGCGGATATCCGCCGCCGCATCGCTGCTGCGCCCGGCCAGCTTGCGTACTTCATCTGCCACCACGGCAAACCCGCGACCGTGCTCGCCTGCCCGGGCGGCTTCCACCGAGGCATTCAGGGCCAGCAGGTTGGTCTGGAAGGCGATGCTGTCGATCACGCTGACGATGCTTTGAATCTCGGTGGCGTTGGTGCGTATATCGTCCATGGTGATGACCACCTGCTCGAAAGCGCCGTTGGTGCGCGAGGCGAGTTGCGAGGCGGTTTGGGCAAGCCCGCTGGCCTCTTGCGAAGCGCTGGTGGTGTGGCCCACGGTGCTGCTGATCTCTTCCATGGCGGTCGAGGTCTGCTGCAGGCTGGCAGCGGCCTGGTCGGTGCGCCGTGAAAGGTCCTGGCCGCCCTGGGTGATTTCGCTCGCGGCGTGGTGGACCGATTCGCTGCTGGCGCGTACATCGACCAGCACATCGTGGATTTTAACGGCAAAGGCGTTGAACTGGATCGCCAGCTCAGCGCTTTCGTTACGCCCGCGCACCGGCAACCGCTGGGTCAGATCACCGTCGCCGGAGGCGATATCGCGCATGCGGTCGGCCAGGTTTTTCAGCGGACGAGAGATGCTGGTTCCCAATAGCCAACTGGCCAACAGGCCGAGGCCTGCAATCAGCAGCCCCATTAGGATCATTCCCCACATGGAGGCTTTGCTCTGTTCACTAAGCTGATCTTGCAAACCATAGAGACCCGCCATGACGGCACTTTCAGGCAGGCGAATCATCAATACCCACGGCTGGCCGCTCTCATCGATAGCAAACGGCCAGTACAGTTCGGTCATGCCCTGCTCAGTATCAAGCTTATGCACACTCTCGCCCTGCTGGGCCTGAGCGATGCTGGCCTGAAGTTCAGGGTCGAGCACGTTTTCTACACGCTTGCCCATCCGTTCCGGCGCACCGGTATAGGCGGCTAGAGCACCGTGAGCGGCAACCAGGGCCATTTCGCCAACGCCGTCATAAAGGGTTTCGTTAGCCTCTTCAAGCAAGCCCTGAATGAATTCAACCGAGAGGTCTACGCCAGCACTGCCGCGAAACTCGCCGTCCACGATAATGGGGGCGTTAAACGAGGTCACCAGTAAGGTTTCGCCGTTATAGTCGTACAAGTGTGGGTCGACAATACAGCTGCGCTGGGTTTCCTTGGTGCACAGGTAGTACTCTCCGCGGCGAATGCCGTCTGCATCGCGTTCCTGGTTTTCTATGTCACTGCCCAGCGCGAGAACTTCAATGCTGCCACTGTTAGTGCGATACCACCACGGCATAAAACGGCCATCGGGGCTATAGCCCTGGTCTTCACGATCAGTAAAGCGAGCATCACTACCGAACGCATCTGGCTCCCAGCCAATAAAGGCGTCCAGCAGGTCAGGGTTGTTAACCACCGTTTGACGTACCAGCATTGATACCTCACGCCGGCTCAAGGACATCAACGGCCGGCCGTCGGCATCCTGTTGGCCCAGCATGGCGTTGGTATGCGCCAGATTAGTCGCAAGCGTTAGCGCATGCTCCAACTGACCCTTTATCTCTTCAGCCTGACCTGAGGCAATGGCGGTGAGACGCGCCTCGATATTACTTTCGAGTAGCGTCTGTGTTTCACTTCTCACCAACGACTGGGAGCGTGCGTTGGCAATCACCGAGTAGATCACCAGCGCCGCAATCACCAGGAGAATACAGCCACCCACCAGAGTGGCTATCAGCGTACGGACGGACTTGAAGTTCATTTTTGTTATTGCTCTCTGGGCTCAGTTACTGCTTAACGCAGCAGGGAAGCAGGCGGCATAAGCCGTTGGCTTGAAGAAGCTGAATTGCTTGCCAGGGTAAAGCCGCCCACCAGTGCTGCGAGACGCTCGGCCTGATCCTTGAGCTGCTCGGCAGCGGTGGTGGACTCTTCTACCAGCGCCGCGTTTTGCTGGGTCATCTGGTCAAGGTCGCTCACCGCGATGCTGACCTGGCTGATGCCGTCGCTCTGCTCGCTTGCCGCGGTGCTTATCTCGGCCAGCATCTGGGTGACGCGTGTGACACTTTCCGTCAGCTCATGCATGGCTGTTTCAGCGCCCTGGACCAGCTGGGTGCCACTTTCCACTTTGCCGGTTGAGGCATCAATGCGCTGGCGGATATCCGCGGCAGCGTCGCTACTGCGAGACGCCAGTTTACGCACTTCATCGGCAACCACCGCAAACCCACGGCCATGTTCACCCGCACGCGCCGCTTCTACCGACGCGTTCAAGGCCAGCAGGTTGGTCTGGAAGGCAATGCCGTCGATCACGGTTACAATTTTCTGAATTTCAGCCGACGTCGTGCGGATGTCATCCATCGTGACCACCACCTGCTCAAACGCCGAATTGGTCCGCGAGGCCAGCTGCGACGCCGTTTGAGAAAGTCCGCTGGCTTCCGTGGAAGCGCTGGAGGTATGGCCCACTGTGCTGCTGATCTCCTCCATGGCGGTCGAGGTTTGCTGCAGGCTGGCCGCGGCCTGGTCGGTGCGCCGTGAAAGATCCTGACCACCCTGGGTGATCTCGTTGGCCGCATGATGAACGGATTCACTGCTGGCGCGTACATCGACCAGCACATCGTGGATTTTAACGGCAAAGGCGTTGAACTGGATGGCAAGTTCGGCGCTTTCATTGCGTCCGCGCACAGGCAGGCGCTGCGTCAAGTCGCCGTCGCCCGAGGCAATGTCACGCATACGATCGGCCAGGTTTTTCAGCGGGCGAGAGATGCTGGTTCCCAATAGCCAACTGGCCAACAGGCCCAGAAACGCGATGCCTAGACCCATGCCAAGCATGCTCAACGTGGAGGCTGTGCGTTGCTCCTGCATCTGCTCTTGCATGTTGTTTAAGCCAGCAAACACGGCTTGCTCGGGCAAGCGAAGCATCAACACCCATGGTGCCTCAGTGCCGCCGATGGTAAAGGGCCAATAGAGTTCGATCATGCCCTGCGCCTGGTCAACGTTGCGGACCACTTCACCTTGTTGGGCACGGCGAAGATTCCCCTGTAGGGAAGAGGTAAATGCTTCGCTTGAGGATTTTCCCACCAGGGAGGCATCGCTGGTGTAGGCCGTAACGCCTCCCTGCGAAGCGATAAGCGCTATTTCGCCCGCGCCGCTGTATAGCGTTTGGTTGGCCTCGTTAAGTATCGATTGAATAAAGTCGACCGTATAATCAACGCCCGCAATGCCACGAAACTCGCCATCAACGATAATAGGGGCATTGAACGAGGTGACCAGCGTGAGTTCGCCGTCGTAATCAAACTGCGACGGGTCAACGACACAGGGGGCTAGCGTTTCACGCGGGCATAGATAGTACTCGCCGCTGCGCACGCCGCTTGCCTGGATAGCCTCACTCTCCATAGCGTCGCTTAGCGGAAGCGCGGCTAAATCACCGTTCTCGGTGCGGTACCACCAAGGGCGAAAGCGCCCATCGGCACCGTAGCCAAGGCCCTCACGTCCGGCAAACCGTGCATCCAGACCAAAGGCGTTTGGCTCCCAGCCAATATAGGCATCGAGTATTTCGGGGTTGGTAGCCACCGTTTGGCGTACCAGCAGCGAAATTTCGCGGCGGCTCAGGTTCAGTGCCGGTCGGCCGTTGTCATCCAGCTGGCCCAACATGGCATTGGTGGCGGCCAGGCTTTCGGCAATCTTGAGGGTTTTTTCAAACTGGCCCTGGATAAGCTCTGCCTGCGCTGAGGCAACGGCCGTTAAGCGTGCTTCGATATTGCGCTCAAGCAGTTCTTGGGTCTGGTCTTCTACCAGTACCTGAGAACGCGCATTGGCAATCAGTGAATAGATTACCAACGCGGTCACCACCAGCAGAATACAGCCACCTACTAAAATGGTAATCAACGTGCGGACGGACTTGAAGTTCATTTTTATAGTTGCTCTCGATGCTCAGTTACCGCTTAACGCGGCAGGGAAGGGGGCTGCACGAGCCGCCCATCTACTTGGGGCGATGAATGGGTTGATAGGGTAAAGCTGCCAACGACATCGGAAAGACGCAAGGACTGCTCTTTCAGCTGCTCTGCGGCGGTTGTAGATTCTTCTACCATGGCTGCATTTTCTTGCGTCATGTGGTCCAGTTCGGCCACCGCAATATTGACTTGATGAATACCGTCACTCTGCTCGCTGGTAGCCGCCGTGATTTCTTCAAGCACATCGGTTACGCGAGTAATGTGCGCCACGATATCCTGCATGGTGGTGCCAGCATCGCGTACCAGGGTTGTGCCGTTATTCACTCTGCTTTGCGAGTCTTCAATCAGCTTTTGGATATCGTGGGCGGCATCACTGCTGCGTCCTGCCAATTTGCGCACCTCATCGGCGACTACCGCAAATCCACGGCCGTGTTCGCCAGCGCGGGCGGCTTCCACTGAGGCATTGAGCGCCAGCAGGTTAGTTTGGAAGGAAATGCTGTTCATCAGAGTGACAATTTCGCCGATCTTATCCGAGGCGTGAGTGATGTCTTCCATGGTGGTCACCACGTTTGCCACCACCTTTCCGCCTTCATTAGCCACTTCTGAGGCGGTTTGCGATAGCTTGTTGGCTTCCTGCGCTGAAGCCGCCGTGTGCTGGACCGTGCTCGTAATCTCTTCAATTGAGGCCGACGTTTGCTGCAGGCTGGCAGCCGCGTTATCGGTACGCCGGGAAAGATCCTGTCCACCCATGGCGATTTCAGTCGCCGCATGGTGCACTGATACGCTGCTGCTACGTACATCGATCAATACCGCTTCCATCTTGCTCACGAAACGGTTAAAGGCCTGAGCAATTTGAGTAACCTCATCACCGCCCTCTTCGGGCAGGCGTTGGGTCAGATCCCCTTCACCAGAGGCGATATTATCCATGGCGTTACGCACAATCAGCAGGCGGCGCAGCAGCAGTGATAGCAGCAGGCCAAAGGCAAGGGCGGTCAATAGCGCCACAACCACTAAAATAACGATGGAAGAGGTGGCGATTGCGCGTAGGCCAGCCGTTGCCTCATGCTTATCCAACGCGACCATAAGACGCCAGCCGTTTTCACCGCCAATCGCGCGGCCGAGCAATAGCTTGTCACTTCCCTGGAGAGTTAGAGGGAGCGGGGTGGTGGCACTCGTCAATTGATTGATCAAGCCCGTCGTGAGCTGGCTGTTAATGGCGGAGACCGGGCTGAGGATCAAGCCAGTATCGGGGTGGGCGATCAATGTGCCATCGTAAGTGGTGAGAAAACCAAAGCTTGCAGGAGTCGGCGCAATGCCGGTGACCGTTTCGACAATATTGCCGATAGGAATATCCGCACCTACCACGCTGATGAGTTCAGCATTGCGATAGAACGGACGGGCAAATGTAATGACCAGCCCGCCTGTCTGATCATCAATATAGGGGGCGGTAACAATCGTATCCTGTGCTGCTACTGCTGCTTTGTACCAGGGGCGTTCGCGCGCGTCATAGCCGCTGCTCGGCGATGCTCCGTTGTCATAGGTAATGGAACCATCATCGGGATAGCCAATATAAGTAGAAATAAACCCACCCGAGGTAAGGAACTGGCGAAGCGCCGGGCCGGGATCGTTACTGTTAGCGGCTGTCTCCATGCTTTCCAGCATATTTAGCCGAGTATTGAACCACTCGTTCAAGGCCTGGGTATTGCCGCTCACAACCGCTTTTAAGTTGCTGGCTATCTGTACATTGTTGTGATGTTTTACCGTCATGTAACTGACGATGCCGTTAATCACTAGGCCAAGAATAATCGCTGCCAGTGCGGCTAATAAAATACGTACTCGAAGGGAGGAAAACATGGTCGCTCTCTGTGTCGATAAGCTTCCGTATGCACTGCTGCTACGGAGTGAAGTTATCAAGCTTATCGGCGAGAGCGACTGCTACTTTAGTTAACTATAGGGTGATTGTCGTTAAGCGCTCAACGCAAGTCGCTGACGGCTTCCTGAATATCTTTCAATGGCGCCTTGCTAAGATCTTTTGCCAACGTGTGCGTCACCAGCTTTTGGGTCGGTGCGTCGAGCTTTTCACGTAGCAGGCCTAAGAACTTGGGCGGCGCGACCAAAATCAGCTTTTCCATGCTGTTACTGACGCGTGCGTTATATAGACACTGGGTCACTTCTTTGGCAAACAGTTCATTTTCATGCTTTAACGCCGTGCCCCCTTCAGAGGATGAGCGTGATGACGACGATCTTGATTCATGTACGTCGGCGCCTGCGCTGTCAGTGATCAGGTCGCCTTCATGCAGGCGTCCTTCGGCATGAACCAGGCTCTCTTTTTCCTCCAGATTAAGTGCATCACGGGTGAAAATACGCGCCCGAGCAGCATCAGCTACCACGATATAGGTTGTCATCATTAAACGTCCTCCGTGTCGTTAAGCGTCTGTTAACCATGGCAAGCGTTTGGCATTCGGTCAACCCGTAGAGCATATAGAGTACGCTCCTAGAGTACTGTACCTAGAGCACTTTACGCCGCAGCAGGCTGGTGATTGCTTCACCGATCAGCACCAGCACAATGATCGCAATCAGGATGGTCGCCACGGTCGGCCAGGCAAAGGTATCAATCGCGCCTTGCAGAATCACCCCGATACCACCCGCGCCCACCAGGCCCAGCACCGTAGATTCACGAATGTTGATATCCCAACGTAAAATCACAATGGCGAAAAACGCGGGCATGACCTGAGGCATGATCGCATAGACGATGACCTTGGCCTTGGAGGCGCCCGTGGCTTCCATGGCCTCAACTGGCCGCTTATCAATCTCCTCAATGGCTTCGCCCATTAGCTTGCCGATAAACCCAATCGAGCGAAACACGATGGCGAGTATGCCCGCCAGTACGCCGGGCCCGAAAATAGCCACGAACAGCAGCGCCCAGATAATCGTATTCACCGAGCGGCTAGAGACCAGAATAAACCGGCCAAGCCACAGGCAGGCGCGGTTGGGCGTGGTGTTTTGCGCGGCGATATAGGCCACAGGCAGCGCCAGGAAAATGGTCAGAAAGGTGGCTAACGTGGCAATGTGAACCGTTTCAATCAGCGCGTTCAATATATTGCCAAGCCCGGCCGCGCTGGGTGGCCACATCCGGCCGCCAAGGTTTGAGATTTGGTTGGGCGCATCCCACACCCAGGGCCAGAAAATATCGATATCGCGCACCGCCCATACCACTACCATCAGGGTTACGAGCAGTACGGCGTAGCGAATGAGGCGCTCCTTGCGATCAAAACGTTGCCAGACATGATCGGCGAGCTTTTGTGCGTGATCTACCATATTTTTTTCCTTACCCAGCCGCTGATGCCTTCACTGAGCAAAATAACCGCAATGATGACCAGCAAGATCGCAAAGGCGAAATCGTAATCGTAGCGCCCAAAGGCGTTCATCAAGGTGCTGCCAATCCCGCCGGCCCCGACAATACCCACCACGGCAGAGGCGCGCAGGTTACTGTCCAACTGGTACATGGAAAGCCCTACCTGGCGCGGTAAAATCTGCGGGAATACGGCATAAAAGAGTGTTGCCAAGTAGCCGGCGCCCGTGGCGCGCATCGCCTCTACCTGCCCCCAGTCAATCTCCTCAATCTCTTCGGCGAGCAGTTTGCCTACAAAGCCAATCGAGTAGAGGGTGAGCGTTAAAATGCCTGCCAGCGGGCCAAAGCCGACGGCTGCCACAAACAAGATAGCCACAATGACCGGGTGAAAGCTGCGCGAGATAATGATCACCGCGCGACCCACCAGATAAATGGGCATGGGGGCGACATTGCGCGCAGCCATCACGGCAAACGGAATCGACAGAAAAACGCCCAGAAGGGTGGCCAGAATGGCAATCTGAAAGCTTTCTTTAAAGCCCGTTAGCAGCAGCTCGTAGCGCTCAAGATTGGGCGGAAACCCGCCGCTGAAAATACGCGCCGCGCGGGGCAGGCCTTCTGAAATGCGCGCCCAGTTAAACGGCAGTGAGCCAAACGCCCACACCAGGTAGATGACCGCTAAAATGAGAATGCCATAACGAATTAGCGGGTTAGCAATAAACGGCGGCTTTTTCCAAGTACGCGGCACCGTGGCATGAGTGTCAGGCCGGGTCATGGGCGCGCTCCTCGGCAGGGGCGTCGCTTACGGCCTCGTCAGGTGCTTCGATGCCGCCATAAATGGCGTCCAGGGCATCTTTATTGAAATCGGCTGGCACACCATCAAAGATCATCTTGCCGTGACGCAGGCCCACGATACGCTCGGTGTAGGTTTTGGCCTGGGCGACGTTGTGAATATTGATCAGTACCGGCAGCGACAGCTCGCTTGCCAGGCTCTGCAGCAGCATCATGATCTGTTCAGAGGTGCGCGGGTCGAGCGACGCGGTGGGCTCATCGGCCAACAACACTTCAGGTTCCTGCATTAACGCACGCACCACACCCACTCGCTGGCGTTCGCCACCGGATAGCTCATCCGCGCGCTTGTTGGCGTACTGGGCAATGCCTACGCGCTCCATCAACATGAACGCACGCTCAATATCCGCCTGGGGATAGCGGCGGGTAATCGCCTGATAGAGGTTTACGTAGCCCAGCCGCCCGGCCAGCACGTTTTCCATAACGGTCAGGCGGTCGAGCAGGTTGAAGCCCTGAAAGACCATGCCGATTTTGCGGCGGGCGCGGCGCAAGTCGGCGCCTTTAAGGTTAACGAGTTCGGTGCCGTTTAAGGTGATTGAGCCGGAGGTAGGTTCTACCAGGCGATTGATACACCGCAGCATGGTGCTTTTGCCGGCACCTGAGGCGCCCACAATCGACACGACGCTATTGCCCTCTACCTTCAGATCCAGCCCTTCCAGCACGGCCTTATCGCGGCCATAACGTTTGACCAGATTTTTAATTTCCAGCATGTTTTCGCTTCCATCTGCTAGGAATAACCGCGCCACGCAGCCGTGGCGCGGTGCGTGTTACTCTTCCAGATTTTCAGGCGTATAGCTCACGCCATTGGCGGCCTGGATGGTGCGAATAACCTGCCAGTTATCCTTGTAGTTAATGGGGATAAACTTCTCAACGCCTTCAAACTCTTCGCCAAGCTCTGTACCTACGAAATCAAAGCTGAAGAACGCTTCTTCGATTTTTTCAACCAGATCAGGATGCAGGTTGTACGCATAGTTGTAGGACGTCGTGGGGAAGCGGTCTGATTCATAAATCAGGCGAACGTCGTCGGTATCGTAAAGCCCTCGCGCGGCCATGCGGTCCACGACTTCCGAGGCAACCGGGGCGGCATCGTAATCGCGTGCCACAACGCCCAGCATGGATTGGTCGTGGCTACCGGAGTAGACCACCTCGTAATCTTCCTCAGGCGTTATGCCGAGCTCCGGCAGCAGCGCGCGAGGCGCCAGGTTACCCGAGTTGGAAGTGGGTGAGGTATGGGCAACGCGCTTGCCTTTAAGGTCTGAAAGTTCCTGGATATCGGAATCGGCATGGGTGAATAGCTGCAGCGTGTAGCCAAACTGGCCATCATCAGAGCCCATCAGCGCAAACGGAACCGCGCCTGCCAGGTTCACCGCAAACGGCGTGGGGCCCGTCGAGAAACCAGCAATATGCAGGCGTCCGCTGCGCATGGCCTCTACCTGGGCCGCGTTGGATTGGACCGCGAAGAAGCGTACGTCGCGACCGGTCACTTCTGAAAGGTGGTCGATAAAGGGTTGCCAGATATCCGAGTAAATCGCCGGGTCTTCAACCGGGGTGTAAGCAAAAATTAGTGTATCTGGATTGACCCATTCCGACTCATCGGCTGGACGATCAGCAACCATATCGCCATTTTCATCACAGTAAAGGGCATCAAGATCACCGCGCTCACATTCGGCATAAGCGTGTGAGGAAAGCAGTGCGAGGGGGAGTAACGTTGAAGCAGTCAGTAACGCAAGCGGGCGCTTGCAAAAAAGCGACGTAGCCATGGAAAACCTCATTAGTAAGTTATTTTTATGGTCTTGCTGTTTATGATCGTGCTATTTGTTGGTGCATTATTAATGGTTGTATTAAAGGTAGCTAATAAGCGCTTAAGTGTTCTTTTCTCTGCGCTATGTCACCTTCATGGAGACACTCGCTTTTCGAAAGTGCACATTTAGCCGCCTAAATATTGGTTTTCGAAAATCAACTCTTTCAATCTAGGGTTTGTGACAAAGTTATGTCAAACACTTTTCTTGCCTCCTCCGACCATTGGCGCAACCGCTACTTATTAATGCGCCATGGTCATAGCCAGGCGAATCAGCAAAAGTTGATTATTAGCAGTCCGGAGCGCGGTATTGACGCCTTTGGGCTTTCAGAAATGGGCGAACAGCAGCTCGCGCAGGTGGTGGCCAAGTGGGCATGGCCAACGCCTGACCGTGTGATTCATTCCGATTTTCTGCGCACCACCCAAACGGCTGCGCGTGTTGCGAGTGCCTTTAAGCTTGAGATGAGCAGGGATGAGCGTTTGCGTGAACGCTATTTTGGTGAATTCGAAGGCGAGGGGGATATTCATTATCCGGACGTATGGGCGCTGGATGCCCATGACGCTGAGCATTGCCACCGCCAGGTGGAAGCGGTTAGCTCAGTGGCGGCGCGAATGATGGCCGTGATTGAGCACTGGGAAGCGCAAACCCATGATGAAACAATTTTGCTGGTAAGCCACGGTGACCCGCTGCAAATCCTGCTTACCGCATTGGCGGGCAAGCCGCTCAGCCAACATCGTGAGCAGCTTGCCTTATTACCGGCCAGTATTACCGCGGTAGGCGCACGTTAAGCGCACGGCAACGCTTTAGTGACCCAGTATCTGGCTTAAGAACAGCTGAGTACGCTCCGACTGTGGGTTATTGAAGAACGGTTCCGGTGCGTTTTCTTCAATAATCTGCCCTTGGTCCATAAAGATCACCCGGTCGGCGACGGTTTTGGCAAAGCCCATTTCATGGGTGACGCAGAGCATGGTCATGCCTTCATTGGCAAGCTCCACCATTACGTCCAGCACTTCCTTGATCATTTCCGGGTCAAGAGCGGAGGTGGGCTCATCGAACAGCATGATATCCGGGTGCATGCACAGCGAACGGGCGATGGCTACGCGCTGCTGCTGGCCGCCGGAAAGCTGGCCGGGGTATTTCCTGGCCTGTTCTGCAATCTTTACCCGTTCCAGATAGCGCATCGCCTGGGCCTCGGCTTCCTTGCGGGGCTTTTTCTGTACCCACATCGGCGCGATACAGCAGTTCTCAAGCACGCTTAAATGGGGGAAAAGATTGAAGTGCTGAAACACCATGCCGACGCTGCGGCGAATCTGCTCGATACGTTTTACATCCTGGGTAAGCGGCACGCCGCCGACCACTATTTCGCCTTGCTGATGCTCTTCAAGGTGATTGATGCAGCGAATCAGCGTCGATTTACCCGAACCAGACGGGCCGCAGATAACGATACGCTCACCGCGTTTTACTTCGAAATCAATATCGCGGAGTACGTGAAAGTCGCCGTACCACTTGTTAACGCCGCGCATTTCAACCATCAGATCAGAAGTACTTGTGTCCGTACTTGTATCCGTACTTGTGTCATGAGTGCTTGTATCAGAGCTATTAGTGGCTGCTTGTGTCATGTGTGAAATCCTACTCAAAATCTTTAAGGAAAGCGGCGTTAGCGCTTATGGCCGGTATTGAGCTTGCGTTCCAGATACTGGCTATAGCGCGACATGCTGAAGCAGAAAATCCAGAAAACGAACGCTGCAAATACATAGCCTTCAATGGAAAAGCCCAGCCAGTTCGAGTCGGAAAGCGCAGCCTGCACGATCCCCAATAGATCAAACAGCCCGATAATCATGACCAGCGTGGTGTCTTTAAATAGCGAGATAAACGTATTGACGATGCCTGGAATCATCATCTTCAGCGCCTGCGGCATCACGATAAGCCCCATGCGTTTCCAGTACGTCATCCCTAGCGCGGCAGCCGCCTCTTCCTGACCTTTGGGAATCGCCTGCAGGCCGCCGCGGATCACCTCGGCCATATACGCACTTTGAAACAGCGTCAGACCGATCAGAGCGCGCACCAGGCGGTCGACAGTGATATCCGAAGGCAGAAAGAGCGGCAGCATGACCGAGGCCATAAACAACACGGTAATCAGTGGCACGCCGCGCCAGAACTCAATAAAAATGACGCAAAAGCTTTTCACGATCGGCATGTTGGAACGCCGCCCCAGGGCCAGCACAATGCCGATGGGCAGTGCCCCAATCATGCCCACAGAAGCCAGCAGCAGCGTTAGCATTAAGCCGCCCCAGCGGTGGGTCGGTACACGTGGCAAATCAAAATAACCGCCGTGCAGCAGCACGTAAGCTGCGACCGGGAAGCCCACTAACGCAAGCACCGCCACCCAGCGTTTAAACGGCATGCGCGGTATGGCAAGCCATGCAATAAGCGCAAAGAAGCCCGCAAAGACGATATTGGCCCGCCAAACCTCATCGCGTGGGTAGAGGCCATACATGAACTGGCTAAAGCGCGCCTTCACAAATACCCAGCAGGCACCTTCGCGCGAGCAGTCTTCCCGTGTGGTGCCAGTCCAGTCAGCGTTGATAAATGCCCACTGAATGGTCGGCACCAGCAGTAGATACAGCACGTAAAGGCCAATCAGGGTAAACAGCGTGTTAATAGGGCCGCTGAATAAGTTGGCGCGAAGCCAGGCAAGCGGACCAATGGTGTTGGTAGGCGCTGGCCGCTGATTGATCATGGTTTGATTATGAATCATGCAGAAATCCTCACCGTCACTTAGCGCTCGACCAGCGCCACGCGGGCGTTGAACCAGTTCATAAACATGGAAACCAACAGACTGATGGTCAGATACACCGCCATGGTCATGGCAATGACCTCAATGGCTTGGCCTGTTTGGTTGAGCGTAGTGCCCGCAAACACTGAAACGAGGTCGGGGTAGCCGATCGCGGTAGCCAGTGACGAGTTCTTGATCAGGTTCAAGTACTGGCTGGTCAGCGGGGGGATAATGACCCGCAGCGCTTGAGGAATGACCACCAGACGCAGCACAAGGTTACGCGGCAGGCTTAGCGCCTGCGCCGCTTCGGTTTGCCCATGAGAAATCGCCTGGATACCCGAGCGGACAATTTCGGCAATAAACGCGGCGGTATAGATCGACAGCGCCAGCCACAAGGCTAAAAACTCGGGGATGATCGTAAAGCCGCCCCGGAAGTTAAACCCGCGCAGCTCAGGTATATCCCAGGTCACCGGCACACCTGTTCCGAGCAAGACCAGCAGCGGTAAACCAAAAATGAGCGCCAGTGAGATCCAGATAGCCGGCAGGCGCTTGCCCGTGGCCTCGTGACGACGCCTATTCCAGATCACTAAAATAACGCTGGCCACAATCGCTACCAAAAACGTTGCCGGAATTAACCCGAAGCCCGACTCAAAAAGCGGCTCGGGCAAATAAAGGCCCCGCACGTTAAGAAATAGAACTTCGCCAAAAGACAAACTCTCCCGGGCGCTTGGTAGAGCCCGCAGTACGGCAAAGTACCAAAAGAAAATTTGCAGCAGCAGCGGAATATTACGAAAGGTTTCGATATAGGCGGTGGCAAGGCGTGCCAGTAGCCAGTTAGGTGAAAGGCGAGCAATCCCCACGATAAAGCCAATCGTGGTGGCCGCTAATACCCCGAACCCGCCCACCAATAATGTATTGAGCAACCCGACCAAGAAGGTTCGGCCATAGGTGTCCTGAGAGGAGTAGTCGATCAGACTTTGGACGATCCCAAAGCCTGCGGTGTTATTTAAAAAGCCAAAGCCGGTGGTGATCCCCCGGGAGGATAAGTTGTCCTGAACATTACCCACGATATATAGCAGGAAGACGGCGACCGCCGCCGTTAAAAGAAGTTGGAAAATCAGTGCACGCTTAGCGCGGTCTCGCCAGAACGGCGGCTTTTGGCCAGCGGGGCGAGTATTGGGTCTTACCGACATGGGTGGCGTCTCCGCGATACGGAAGGTCAATCAAATGGCCCGCCTGCCCCTTAAAACAGGAACTTAAAGCACGTACTGAATGCGTACCTGATAAGGGCGACGGGCCGGGTCAAGCGAGACGCTTAGCGAATCGGCGGTGCGTACTGGAAGCCACCTTGGTTCCAAAGGGCGTTAGCACCCCGTTCGATTTCAAGCGGAGAGTCCATGCCGACATTGCGATCAAAACTCTCGGCGTAGTTACCCACCTGGCTGATAATGTTGTAAGCCCAGTCAGCTTCTAAGCCCATGCCTTCACCGTAGTTGCCGTCCTGGCCCAATAGGCGCGCGATATCGGGATTTTCGGAGCTGGTCATATCGTCAACGTTTTCGCTGGTCACGCCGTACTCTTCAGCGTTCAGCATGGCAAACAGCGACCATTTCACGATGTTGAACCAGGTGTCATCGCCCTGGCGAACCACCGGGCCCAGCGGCTCCTTGGAAATGATATCGGGTAGAATGACGGCACCATCCGGATCGTCTAGCTGAATGCGCAGGGCTGCCAGCTGAGAGGTATCGGAGGTCAATACGTCACAGCGACCGGCCTGGAAGCCGCCCACGGTCTGTTCTGAGGTATCAAACACAATGGGGTCGAACTGCATATCGTTGGCGCGGAAATAATCGGCCACGTTTAGCTCGGTCGTAGTGCCGGTTTGGATACAGATCGCCGCGCCGTCCAGCTCATCAGCGCCGCTAATTTCTAAGTCGCGGCTGACCATAAAGCCGATACCGTCGTAGAAGTTGACGCCAGCAAAGTTCAGGCCCAGCGTGGTATCGCGGGTAGTGGTCCAGGTGGTGTTGCGCGAAAGCAGATCCACTTCGCCTGACTGAAGAGCCGTAAAGCGTTCTACCGCATTAAGCGAAATGTAATTCACCGCGTCGGCATCGCCCAGAACAGCAGCAGCCACGGCACGGCACACATCGACATCCAGCCCTTGCCAGTTGCCATCGCCGTCGGGTGCGGAGAAGCCTGGCAAACCGTCACTAACGCCGCACTGAACCGCACCACGCTCGATGGTATCTTCCAAAGTGGCTGCATTCGCCGTTGAGGTGCCTGCTAGCGTAACCACGCCTGCCGAGGCCAGCAGTACTAAGTGTTTTTTAGTTAGCATCATAGAGTTTCCCATTATGTTTAGTCTTGTTATGCATGCAGAGGCATGACATATAAAACTAGCAAGGAAGATGCCAACATGGGATATCGCCAAATTCAGCGCTTTTCAACGCAAAACATCCCGGTTCCGACGAAAGTTTAGGTGCAAAAAATTAGAAACGGTTACTGCACGCTCTGACTTGGTGCAGTAACCGCCGATTGACTGCTAAAAGTGATTAACGAATGGGCGGCGCGTACTGGATACCGCCATCTTTCCACAGCGCGTTCAAGCCGCGGGCGATCTTGAAGTTGGAATCCGCCCCCACGTTACGCTCATAAATTTCCGCATAGTTGCCTACTTGCTTGATGATTTGGTAGGCCCAGTCTTCATTCAAGCCCATGCCTTCGCCATAGTTACCGTCTTGACCAAGCAAGCGCGCGATATCCGGGTTATTGGTACTGCGCTGTTCATCGACGTTTTCGCTGGTCACGCCGTACTCTTCAGCATTGAGCATGGCAAACAGCGACCACTTCACAATATTGAACCACTGGTCATCGCCTTGGCGTACGGCAGGGCCAAGTGGCTCTTTGGAAATGATCTCGGGCAGTACGACGGCCATATTCGGGTCGGCCAGCTGCATACGCTGGGCGTAAAGCTGAGAAGCGTCAGAGCTTAAAACATCGCATCGGCCCGCTTCGAAACCCGCAATGGATTGCTCAGGGGAGTCAAAGACCACCGCGTCGTAACTCATGTCATTAATACGGAAGTAGTCGGAAAGGTTCAGCTCGCTGGTCGTGCCCGACTGGGTGCATACCGCCGCCCCGTCGAGATCCTCGGCACTTTGCACGCCTAGGTCGCTTGCGACCATAAAGGCCTGACCATCGTAGTAGGTTACCCCAGTAAACTGCAGGCCCAGCGTCGTATCGCGGCTTGACGACCAGGTGGTGGTGCGAGACAGCAAATCCACCTCGCCAGACTGTAGCGCGGTAAACCGCTCGACCGAGTCCAGTGGTACAAAATCTACCTTACTGGCGTCCCCCAGGGCAGCGGCGGCAACCGCACGGCAAACGTCAGTGTCCAGGCCGCGATACTGATCGCCATCATCCAGAGAGGAGAAGCCGGGCTGCGCGGCATTAACGCCACAGCGCACGCTGTCGCGGGATTGCACTTTTTCAAGCGTAAGGGTATTCGCCAGGGCGAATACGGGAACCAGAGCACAGGCGCTAATACTTAACCAACGTACGGTTTTCATTGTTGTTTCCTTAACGTTGAGACACAAAAAAGCCGGGCAGAGCAGCCCGGCCTTTATCGCTTGCTGGCGCGTGCGTTACGCGAATGCTTTGCGCATAAACGGCGGCAGCGCCAGGGCGCCACGGTGGGCATCCACTGTGTAGTACTGTAGCGGCATTTCGTGGCTAGCGGCAGCCTCTTCGCGGAAGGTTTCCACGTTGGTGCCTTTACCGGCCAGCGTCACGCTCCACCAGCCAGACGGGTAAACCGGCTGAGGGAAGGGCAGCGTGGCAACGCTTGAAAAGCCCGCTTCGCGCATATCATGGCGCAGCTCGCGAATGATCGAGCCGCTGTGATAAAGCGGCGATTCGCTCTGCTGAACCATCACGCCATCGGCTTTCAGGATGCGATGACAGCGCTTCAGGAAGTCGGTCTTGAACAAGCCTTCGGCGGGGCCAACCGGGTCGGTGGAGTCGATAATCAGCACGTCAATGCTTTCATCGGCAGCGTCATCCACCCATTTGACGCCATCAGCGAACAGCAGCTCGGCACGCGGGTCGTCGTTGGCTTCAACCAGCGCGGGGAAGAAACGCTCCGCGGCCTTGGTGACTTCCTCATCGATATCGATCTGGGTGACTTTCTCAACGTCTGGATGACGCAGCACTTCTTTCAGTGTGCCGCAGTCACCGCCGCCGATAATCACCACGCGCTTGGGTGCTGGATGAGTAAACAGTGCCGGGTGGGCGATCATTTCGTGATACAGGAAGTTGTCGCGGTCGGTGAGCATCACGCAGCCATCCAGCACCATCAAGTTGCCGTAGGTTTCGGTGGCGTACACTTCCAGGTGCTGGTACTCACTCTGCACATCCAATAGCTTTTCAGAGATCTTCAGCGAGAAGGCGCTGCCGTGGCTATCAAACACTTCGGTAAACCACTGGTCGTCGCGTAATTCGCTCATCAATTGGCTCCTGAGGAAGGGGTGTTGGAGTGGGTGGGAATGCCTTGGTGATACTGCGGGCTTAGCTCGTGCAGTGCCTCCATAAAGGCGGTGACATTATCCGGATTGGTAAACTGGCTGATGCCGTGGCCCAGGTTGAACACGTGGCCCGGGCCATGGCCGTAACTTTCCAGCACGCGGGCGACTTCGGCACGAATCGCCGACGGGCGGGCAAACAGTACGTTAGGGTCCAGATTGCCTTGTAGCGCGACCTTATGGCCAACGCGGGCGCGGGCGTTTGAAAGCTCGGTTGACCAGTCGATACCGAGTGCGTCAGCACCGGCACAAGCGATATGCTCAAGCCACTGGCCGCCGTTCTTGGTGAACAGGATCACCGGCACGCGGCGTCCGTCGTGCTCGCGAATCAGCCCGGAAACGATCTGCTCCATGTAGCGCAGCGAGAACTCCAAGTACGCCGGGGTAGACAGCGCGCCGCCCCAGGTATCGAAAATCTGCACCGCCTGGGCGCCTGCGCGAATCTGGGCATTCAGGTAGTCGGTTACCGACTGGGCCAGGGTATCCAGCAGCTGGTGCATGGTGTCTGGCGTGTCGTAGAGCATGGTTTTCAGGTGGCGGAAGTCCTTGCTTGAGCCACCTTCCACCATATAAGTCGCCAGGGTCCAGGGGCTTCCCGAGAAGCCGATCAGCGGCATACGCCCGTTCAGCTCGCGGCGGATGGTGGATACCGCACGCATGACGTAGTCCAGGTCGCGCTCGGCGTCCGGTACGCTGAGTGCGGCGACTTCTTCCGGGGTGCGCACGGTCTTGCGAAATTTGGGGCCTTCGCCGGTTTCAAAATAGAGTCCCAGGCCCATGGCGTCAGGAATCGTCAGGATATCTGAAAACAGAATCGCAGCGTCTAGCGGATAGCGCTCCAACGGCTGCAGAGTGACTTCGCAGGCCAGGTCATGGTTGCGGCACAGGTCCATAAAGCTGCCCGCATCTGCACGGCTGGCGCGGTATTCCGGTAGATAGCGGCCGGCTTGGCGCATCATCCACACCGGCGTGCGGTCGACAGGTTGACGCGCCAGCGCGCGCAGGAAACGGTCGTTTTGCAGAGGTGTGGGGGTCATAAATACTAGCCCTTAGGAAATTTGCCCGCATTGTAGGCGAGCAATTGTACTTTAAGATAGGTGCCAGGCAGTGATGTGCATGGCAAAAATCGTCGCAACCCGACAATTTTTCTCGTGGCTCACACCCTATGCGACCCGTGAGCTAAAGGCGACTTCCTGATAAACTACCCGCCTATTTTACCAACATTGGTGTGGTTAACTGGTTTGGTTAATCAGCGAGGTAACCTGTGACCATTCGCTTTATTGCTGCTTCCCGACTGCCCACCCCTTGGGCCACGTTCACTATGCATGGCTTCGAAGACGAAGCGACGGGCAAAGATCATATCGCTTTAACGCTCGGCGATGTTAAGGGCGGTGAGCCTGTATTGGGGCGCGTACATTCCGAGTGCCTGACCGGCGATGCGCTTTTTTCCATGCGCTGCGACTGTGGCTACCAGCTACAGGAAGCGCTTAAGCGTATTGCCGAAGAGGGCCGGGGCGTACTGCTTTATCTGCGCCAGGAAGGGCGCGGTATTGGCTTGCTCAATAAGATCCGCGCCTATCATCTGCAAGACCAGGGCGCGGATACGGTAGAGGCCAACGAGCAGCTAGGCTTTGGTGCCGATATGCGCCGCTATGATTTGTGCGTGCCTATGCTCAACCATTTGGGTATTACCGCGCTAAAGCTGATGACCAATAACCCGCGTAAAGTGGATGCGCTGACTCGGGATGGCGTCAATGTGGTCGAACGGCTGCCCATCACCACCGGCCTCAACCCGCATAACGAGCAGTACCTAGCCACCAAGGCAGGCAAGCTTGGCCATATGATGGCGCTGGGTGATTTTACCCAGGCAAGCGATGTGGATATCGAGCGAAAAGGCTGAAAATAACGCCTTAATGCGGTTAAAACTGCCAAAAATTGCTTTTTCTTAAACTTTTTTGCCCGGCGTCTGGGCTATGTTGATACAGACCGGTTTTGATACAGACCGATGCTGATACATAGCAGGACGCTAATTATCTGCAAAAGAGTAAGGAGGAGCAACGATGAAAGCACTTTGCTGGCATGGCAAAAATGACGTTCGTTACGACACGGTTCCCGATCCTGAAATAGAACATCCTCGCGATGCGATTATCAATGTAAGCAGCTGCGCTATCTGCGGCTCTGACATGCATCTTTACGATCACTTTATACCCGGTATGCAATGCGGCGACGTGCTTGGCCATGAGTTTATGGGCGAAGTCATGGAGGTGGGCAGCGCTAACAAGACGTTAAAGGTCGGCGACCGGGTGGTGGTGCCGTTCACTATTTTCTGCGGTGAATGCGAGCAGTGCCAACGCGGCAATTACTCGGTTTGCGAACGCTCCAACCGTAATAAATCCCTGGCCGACAAGGCCTTTGGCCACGGCGGTGCCGGGCTGTTTGGTTACTCACATTTAACCGGCGGCTATGCAGGCGGCCAAGCGGAATTTGTCCGCGTGCCGTTTGCCGATACAACGCATATCAAAGTTCCCGACACACTTACCGACGAGCAGGTGCTATTCCTCGGGGATATTTTCCCAACCGGCTGGCAGGCCGCCGTGCAGTGCGATATTCAGCCCACCGATACGGTCGTTATCTGGGGGGCGGGGCCGGTTGGTCAGTTCTGTATTCGCAGCGCCGTCTTGCTGGGTGCCCGCCAGGTAGTGGTGATCGACAACGTGCCTGAACGCCTTTCCATGGCCCAGGCGGGCGGGGCGATCACGATTAATTTCGAGCATGAGAGTGTGCTTGGCCGCTTGCAGGAGCTGACCAACGGCAAAGGCCCGGAAAAATGTATCGATGCGGTAGGCCTTGAAGCGCATGCCACGCGCTCACTGGATTCTGCCTATGATCGGGTCAAGCAGGCGATGATGCTGGAAAGTGACCGCGCCCATGTTCTGCGCGAGATGATTTACGTATGTCGTCCAGCTGGCGTGCTGTCCATTCCCGGCGTTTACGGCGGGCTTGTCGATAAAATCCCCATGGGCGCGCTAATGAACAAGGGGCTTACCGTGCGCACCGGCCAGACCCACGTTAATCGCTGGACCGATGACCTGCTCAAGCGTATCGATGAAGGGCAGATTGATCCCTCTTTTGTCATTACCCACTCCGTAGGCCTGGATCAGGGGCCTGAAATGTATAAGACCTTCCGCGAGAAGCAGGATGGTTGCGTCAAGGTGATTCTCAAACCTTGATCAACAAGCCATGGAGGTAGCTATGCACCATCAATATCATCAATCACAACATATGACCCGTTCATTAAGCACCGCCGATAGAGTCGCCCGCGGGCTTGGCTGGCTAAGTCTGGGCCTGGGGCTTTATCAGCTGTTGGCGCCGCATAAGCTAGGTGAACAACTTGGGTTGCGCGGCCATGAGAACAAGGTGCGTGCCTGCGGCGCGCGTGAAATGATCAGCGGCATTGGCGCACTGACCGATAATCCAACGCCTGCGATCTGGAGCCGGGTAGGCGGCGATACTCTTGACCTGGCTGCACTGACCTACGCGCTTCAGGATAGACATAACCCCAAGCGAAAGAACCTTTATCTGGCGCTAACCGCCGTGGGGATTATTACCGCAGTCGATGTCTACTGTGCCCAGGCGTTAAGCAAACGGCATGCTTACCAAGCTGGTGTCACGCCGGATTACAGCCACCGCAGCGGCTTCCCACAAGGCCTGGAAAGCGCCCGCGGCGCGGCGCGTGATTTTAAAGTGCCCAATGATATGCAGGATGCGCTACCCAGCTTGCCGCTTTAGCTTTATTTTATTTACTTTAATAGTGCAGACATGTCGCTGTTTTAAGCGTTATGTATTAAACACAGCGTTCTAAGTACAGCGGCCACTGTTTCATGACCTTACAAAGCCCAGGCGCTCAACCAACGGCGCCTGGGCTTTGTCATATTTGAGAGGTAGAGTGATGTCTGGTGATTGGCTCTCACCGCTCAATGACGGCAGCTCTTAAAATGGAGCAGGGCATGAACAACGCACACGATGTTGAACCTGAAGAATTCAGCGCTTTAGAAGAGCGCCTGCACAGCATTAGCCACGGGGTAGGCGCGTTACTGAGCTTAATTGGGGTCATGGTGCTGCTGGTGATGGCGAGTATTGCTGCCCACGTAGACCCGTGGAAGCTGGTGAGCCTTGGCTTGTACGGCATAACGCTGGTGTTGCTGTATACCGCTTCTACCCTTTATCACGGTGTTGCGCATCGACTCTGGAAGCAGCGCTTCCAGCTACTGGATCACTGCGCGATCTATCTTCTTATCGCGGGTACTTATACACCGTTTTTGCTTGTGAATATGCGCGGCCCTACCGGCTGGACGCTATTTGCCGCCGTGTGGTCGCTCGCGCTGATCGGGATTATCTGCAAATTGCTATGGCCGCAGCGCTTCGCGATCTTGAGAGTGGTGATTTATCTGCTGATGGGCTGGATGATTGTGTTGGCAACCGAAGAAATGACCGCCAGCCTCTCGGTAACCGGGATTACCTTGTTAGCGGCGGGCGGTATGTTCTACACGCTGGGCGTGATTTTCTACGCCGTGCGGGCGATCCCCTATAATCATGCTATTTGGCACCTGTTTGTAGTGGCGGGCAGCGTATGCCACTACTTTGCGGTAGTGGCAGCCGTGTTGCCTTATTCGACTTGAAGCGTTAAGTGTTTACTCGGCCGCTTGCTTCTCACGCGCCACCGCTTTTGCCAAGGCCGGGCGTTGGGTGTGGCGTTTGTGATAGGCCACAAGCGGCTCTGGCAGGCGGTGCTTCATGCTGATCGCCCAGGAAAGCGTATGGGTGAGAAATATATCCGCCAGCGTGAAAGTATTGCCCACCAGGGTTTCCTGGCCTTGAAAACGCCGTTCTAACGCACTCAGTGCACGCTGAAATTCCCACGTAGCCGTCGGCACGATAGTCGGCACACGCTTGTCTTCAGGCAGTGCAAACTTATGCTTGGCGTGGGTCCACAGCGGCTGTTCTATTTCGGTAACGATAAAGCTTAGCCACTGGTCAACTTGGGCTCGCTCGGCGGCGTTAGCGGGTAGCAAACTGCCATTGCCATACTGCTCGGCCAGATAACGACAAATGGCCGAGGATTCAAACAGGGTAAGCTCGCCGTCTTCCAGCACCGGCACTTTGCCATCTGGATGGCGCGCCAGATGCTCCGGAGTATGGCCTTCACCTTTATCTAGCGCGACATAGCGACAATCGTAGTCCATACCCAACTCTTCAAGCGTCCAGGCGGCGCGCAGTGAGCGAGAATGGGGAAAGCTGTACAGCGTAATCATGGCGTGCTCCTGACAAGGTGCCAGCCGTCGCTGGCGAAAAGAAGACGCCTTCAATCTAGCGGCCCGATGCCAGGATGTCGATATAGGCAAGGTTATTAACGCGGCCCGCAGAGGGGCCGCGCACTCGGCACCGCTGAAGCTGGTGCTAGAGCGCTATATAAAAGCGTTGCAGCACCTGTTAAACGGCCAATGCTTACGAGACTCTTAGCTGTCGCGCGCTTTACGGATACGTTCGTAGGCGTTGCCGATTTCACTGGTGCGCGCCTGGGCCACCTCGCGCATGCTTTCTGGTAAGCCTTTACCGGCCAGTTTGTCCGGATGGTTTTGGCTCATCAAGCGGCGGTAGGCTTTTTTGATTTCGGCGTCGCTGGCATCCTCAGAAACGCCCAGCACGCGGTAGGCATCTTTAAGCGCTTCTTCGCTTGCCCCTTGAGAGTTAGCCGCCGCGCCATGTAGCATGGCTTCAATTTGCTGTACTTCGGCCTCGCTACACCCAATGCCCCGTGCTACTCGCAGGATCATTGTATGCTCTTCAGGATGCAGTACGCCGTCCGCGGCGATGGCTGAGAGCTGGACCTGTAAAAATACCTGGCGCATGACCGGCTGGTTGCGGGTTAGACGGCCGACGCTGGCAAGCTCGGCATCAAGGTCGAAGTTATCCGCACGGCCACGCTCAAAGGCCGCGCGTGCCTTGGCCCGCTGCTCGCCTTGAAGGTGCATCTGGTCAAACAGCTTTTCGGCAACGCCGAGCTCGCCGTCAGTGACTTTTCCGTCGGCCTGGCAAAGGCAGCCCATCACCGAGAAAATCGATTCTAAAAAGCCTTCTTGAAGACGCATGCGCGCCTCCATCAGGCGACGGCCAAGGCGACGCCCTAACCACCAACCCAAGGCGCCACCAATTAACAAACCAATGGGGCCGCCTATGGCAAGACCAATCAGGGCAAAAAACACAATCAGAAGTAGCATGGCTCTCTCTAACGTCAGTAGAACAGGTGTACAGCCGGATATGGACAAAGGGCGATGCAGACTTTCAAGTAGCGGTTTAAACAAGGCGACGTGTTTCGCCGAACGTACTACTATAGTTGAAAAGGAAGCAGGCTAACGTTTACTGCAATCGTTTACCATAATTGCTCCCTCACCTTTCCTCTTCTATGGAGAAGCTATGGCCTCGCCAGATCCGGACGCTCCAAAAAGCTCTACGGTACACGATCCCAAGGTTTTTGAGTATCACAACCCGGCAGGCGGTTGGGGCGCACTCAAGGCGGTCAGCAAGCATTTGCTGCATAGCCGCTCCCCGGCCACCAACGCCCGCTCGCTGTTCAAGCTTAACCAGCCCGATGGGTTTGATTGCCCAGGCTGTGCCTGGGGCGATCCTGAACACGGCTCCTCGTTTGAATTTTGCGAGAACGGGGTAAAAGCCGTGACCTGGGAGGCCACCTCCAAGCGTGTTACCCGGGACTTCTTCGCCAAGCACACCGTCAGCGAGCTTAAAACCTGGGATGACTACCGTCTAGAAGACCAGGGGCGTCTGGTCGAGCCGATGCGCTATAACGCCGAGACCGATCATTACGAGCCGATTACCTGGGATGCGGCGCTGAATCTCGTTGCCGCCGAGCTTAAAGCGCTGCCCACGCCGGATGATGCGATCTTCTATACCTCGGGCAAGGCGGGCAACGAATCGGCGTATGTTTTCCAACTGTTGGCGCGGCTTTATGGCACCAACAATCTGCCTGACTGCTCCAATATGTGCCACGAAGCCAGCGGCGTTGCGCTGACCAAAGCGCTGGGCACGGGCAAAGGCAGCGTACGGCTGGAAGATTTTGAAAAGGCCGATGCAATCTTCGTATTTGGCCAGAACCCTGGCACCAACCATCCGCGTATGTTGGGCACGCTGCGCGAAGCGGCTGAGCGTGGCGCTACCATCGTCAGCTTCAACCCCCTGCGCGAACGCGGGCTTGAGAAGTTTGCCGACCCGCAAAAGCCCCTTGAGATGCTACATAACGGCAGCCATAGGATCAGTTCCCATTACTTCTGCCCCAAACTGGGCGGCGACATGGCGGCGGTGCGTGGAATGGCCAAAGCCCTGTTTGAGCGTGACGCGGCAGGCGAAGCGGTGCTTGATCACGCTTTCATGGCCGAACACACCATTGAGCTGGATGCTTATCGTACCTTAGTGGAAGCAACCGCCTGGGAAACGCTGGAGGCTCAATCAGGCTTAAGCCGCGCACAGATGGAAGAGGCGGCCGAACTGTATGCGCGCTCCAAGGCCACTATTATCTGCTGGGCCATGGGCATCACTCAGCACGTGCACTCGGTACCGACGGTACGTGAGATCGTTAACCTGCTGATGCTGTGCGGTAATTTAGGTAAACCCGGTGCGGGCACCTCGCCGGTACGCGGCCACTCCAATGTGCAGGGTGACCGCACCATGGGGATTTTTGAGCAGCCCTCCGATGAACTGCTGGATGCCTTGGAAGCTCGCTATAACAAGCCCATGCCGCGTGAACATGGCGTGGATTCCGTGGCCGCCGTGCACGCCATGCGCCATCAGCCCGGCAAGGTATTTATCGGCCTGGCGGGCAACTTTACCCGGGCGATTTCTGATAGCCGGGTGACTGAGGCGGCGATGGCGCAGTGCCAGCTCACGGCGTTTATCAGCACCAAGCTGAATCGTAGCCATCTGATTACCGGTCGCGATGCGTTGATTCTACCCTGCCTGGGGCGTACCGAAATCGACCGTAACAAGGCGGGTGAGCCTCAGTTGATCACGGTAGAAGATTCCATGAGCATGGTGCACAGCTCGGCAGGAATTAATCGCCCGGTAGATGCCTCGCTGCCTTCAGAAATCACCATTTTGACCGGCATTTCTGAGCGCTTGTTGGGCAGCGAGGTAGTGAACTGGGCAGCCATGCGCGAAGACTATGACGTGATTCGCGAGCATATCGAAGCGGTCATTCCCGGCTTTGAGAACTTCAACGAACGCGTTCGCGTGCCGCGGGGATTTTGGCTAACCAACCCCGCGTTCGAGCTGTGCTTTCCTACCGAGAGCGGCAAGGCCGAGTTTTCTGATGCGCCCCTGCCTGAGCAAGTCATCCATCAACAAATGGCGACCCGCCAAGGCGGCTGGCTCACCTTACAAACCATGCGCTCTCACGACCAGTACAACACCACGGTATACGGCTACAATGACCGCTACCGGGGTATCGAAAACGGCCGTCAGGTGATTTTCCTGAACCGTAAGGACATCGACCGGCTAGGCGTTAGCGCCGGGCAGTGGGTGGATTTGATCGGTGAGTCGGGCGATGGTATCGAACGGCGCGTGGACGGCTTCAAAGTCGTGGCCTACGACACGCCCGAAGGCTGCGCCGCGGCCTACTACCCTGAAACCAACCCGCTGATTCCGCTGGATCATAAGGGCGATCAAAGCCATACCCCAGCGTCCAAGTCGATTGCCATTCGTTTAGAGCCGAGCACACGGATTGCTTGATCTATCTGATCAAATGGCGAATCAGCAGGAACTGCAGCGCGCACTCGCGGCGCTGCAGGATGCTCACCCTGAACTCGACACGCTGGCAGCCTTGGTGTTGCTGGCACTGCGCGAGTCACCGCCCGCCGAAAAAGGCATTTCCAGTGCGCTACTCGCCAGGCATCTTAATATCGAACATGCCTTGATCCGCCGCGCTTGCGCGGAGCTTGAAGATGCGGGCTGGGTGAGTACCCAGCCCGCAGGCGGCGCCAGCCCGGCGTTACGGGTGAGCTTACTGGCCAGCATTTGAGCGTTAAGCATATAGATTTAGCCTGACGAAGCATCAACACGGCATTACTAACTTGGTAGGGTGAGTCTGGCACTATTTTGTAAGATATAGCTTAATTTTTTGTAGGACATTGACGCTTTAAAGCGTTGGGCTCTTGCCCTGCCAGTCTAGCTCGCTACTCTAAGCGCTTCTTATTAGCACGTAGTGCACCAAGGAGCGGGAAAATGGCGGATAAGACAGGGCTGCAATTTACGTTGACCCTACCGGGGGCGAATGGCATCGCTGTGGTGCGATTTACCCATCGCGAAGCGCTTTCCGAGCCATTTATCCTCTCAGTGGAGTTCGCCAGCCGCATCCACGATTTATCACCTTCCGATTGCCTGGACCAGGCCGCTACGCTCACGATCTGGCAGGATGGCGAGCCGCTACGCCGCATCCATGGCATTGTAAGTGAATTTGGCCGCGGAGACCGCGGGCACCGCCGCTCCTTCTATCATGTGGAAATCCGCCCGGCGTTGTGGCGGCTTTCTTTGCGTCATAACTCGCGTATTTTTCAAGATACCAATCCTTATCAGGCTATCAATATCTTAGCCAGCGAACGCGGTATTACTGATTTAGGGTTTGCTACGACACGAACGCCACCTACGCGGGAGTTTTTGGTTCAGTATCGAGAAACAGACCTGGCCTTTATCGAGCGCTTGGCGGCTGAGGAGGGGTGCTTCTATTTTCATGAGTTTGAAAACGCCGAGGGCGGCGCGCATCGGCTAGTGTTTGCCGATGCCACGGTTATGCTGCCCAATATTGGCGAACGTGCCTACCACGCGCGAGCAGGCGGGTCTTCACCCAAGCGGCATATACGCAAGCTGCGCCAGATTAGTCGGGTACGCCCCGCTTCAGCCTCGCTAAAAGATTACAGCTTTAAAAATCCAGGCTATGCCCAGCGCCATGAGCATCTGGCACCGGGGCTTGGCGAACACGCTCAGCGGGAAGATTACGAGCACTACGATTATCCGGGCCGCTACAAGAAGGATGCCTCCGGCAAGCCGTTCACCCGCCATCGGTTAGAATCTTTGCGTGCCGATGCCTCTACCGCCGAGGCTGAAAGCGACCTGCCCGAACTCGCCCCCGGCCGATGCTTTACTTTGACCGACCACGATGTCGAGAGCTTTAACGGCGATTGGCAGGTGGTATCCGTCGTCCACTATGGTGAACAGCCCCAGGCGCTAGAAGAAGACGGCATGGCGCGTGGCAGCGCGACCTCGGACCAGGCGGGCGAGCAGATGACCCGCTACCACAATAACGTGGTCATTATGCCGAGGGACCAGATCTGGCGGCCTACGCCTAACCCCAAACCCCGCGTGGATGGCCCCCAGGTAGCCTTTGTAGTGGGCCCTGAAGGCGAAGAAATCTACTGCGACGAGCACGGCCGGGTCAAGGTGCAGTTCCCTTGGGATCGATACAGCCAGGCGAACGAAACCGCCAGCTGCTGGATCCGCGTGGCTCAGGGCTGGGCCGGCGGCGGCTACGGCAGCATGGCCATTCCGCGTATCGGGCATGAGATTTTGGTGTCGTTTTTGGAGGGCGACCCGGACCAGCCAATGATCACCGGGCGCACCTATCACGCCTCGAACATTCCGCCGTACCCACTGCCGGCCAACAAGACCCGCACGGTCATTCGTACCCAAAGCCACAAGGCCGCTGGCTTCAACGAGCTGCGCTTCGAGGATGAAGCGAATGAGGAGCAGATCTGGCTTCACGCCCAGAAGGATCTTGACCTGCTGACCCTCAACGACCGTAGCGAAGAGGTCAAACGCGACAATACCCTGCACGTCTACCGGGACCGCACCACGGACATCGACCGCGACGAAACGCATCTCGTTCATCGCCATGAAACCCATATCGTGGACGGCAACGAAACCCACACCGTGCACAAGCACCGGCGCAAGACCATCGACGGCAATGAAACCGACCGCATCGGCAAGCACTGGTCGACCAAGGTGGGCAAGAACAAGACCGAAACCATCGGCAAGGCGTACCTGCAAAATGTCGGCTTGGCGCGCATGGAGAATGTAGGCCTGGGCTACAGCCTCAACGTCGGCGCGCTGATGAACACTCTGGTGGGGCTGAGCCAGACCACGCAAGTGGGGCTCAATCATTCGCTGAACGTGGGGCGCAACATCACCCTCAAGGCGGGCAACCAGCTGACACTTCAGGTGGGCAACAGCCGGCTGGTGCTCACTGAAAATTCGATCTACCTCGACGCGGGCGAGATCCACGTCAAGGCGGGCACCAAGGTGCATATCGACGGCCCGGATGATGTGCTGCTCAACACCGGCACCGCCCAGCCCGCCCCCGGCAGCGAGGAAGACGGCGCCGAGAGCGACCCGATGAACGACCCCATGGTCAAAGACGGCAATACTCCAGGGTGGTGACATGGCCAATGTAACCAACCCAACGCCGTTTCCGCATGCGCTGTATCGCAAGCTCGGGCCGGGCGGTCTGGAATACCAGGTACTGGCCGTACGTGGCACCTTCCGGTTTAGAGGAGATCGAGAGCCGTTAGGATTGTCCGCTACCCAGCATCCCATTCGCTGGCAGGAAACGTATGCGGGTGGCCCGGAAGGCAGTCAACAGCGTTTTGTTGTCAACGACAGCGATCTCATCGTCGGCAAGCCAACAACGGATATTCACGTCAGCGGCACTTTGCGCGCGCCCACGGGCCAGCCCAGCAGCACCTGGCGGGTGGGGGTCAAGGTTGGGGCAGTGAGCAAGTACTTGAGAGTATATGGCCCGCGCGATTTTCAGTGGCGGCTAATGGGTGGCTGGAAGGTTACCCCACCCGAACCTGTCCATGAAGTACCTCTGGACTACCGCTACGCCTTCGGCGGGCACTTTAGCCCGGCAGAAGCGCATGATGCGGCCGCCAGCGCGGATTCTTTGCTCTATTATCCACATAACCCGGCAGGCTGCGGCTGGTTGCCCACACGGGCCGATTACCGGCGCTTGCCTAAAGAGATTGCCAGGCCGCTCAAGCAGGAGCTGGAGGCAATCGCACAGCTCCCCGCACCGCAACTCGAAGATCCTGATTTTCCGATTGCCTCTCCTTTGGACAGGCCATCACCGGCCGGCTTCGGGCCCATCGCCCGCTGGTGGCAACCGCGCCTTGACCATCAAGGCACACTCGATGAGACGTGGCTGGCCCACCGCTACCCGCTGTGGCCGGAGGACTTCAATTCTCGCTTCTATAACAGCGCTCATCCCGACCTCATCATGCCGGAGTATGTGCAGGGCAATGAAGAGATCATTCTGACCAATTGCCTGGCCGGGAGCCAATTAATGCCCGCCGGCCAAGGGACGAGCAGCTTTTATACCCACCGGAGCCGCTTGCCTGGCCTCAATATTCAGGCGTTGGCCGAGCAGCCTAGCGGCAAGCGCACCGTCACCACGTTGGCACTGGACACCATCAGTATTGATCTCGATGAGCGCGAGCTAACCCTGACGTGGCGCGCGCTCTTTCCCACCGATGATCCCGTACGGCGAATGATCGTTGCCGCTTCTGCGCTTCGCACCAGGAGGCGGGCATGAGCGACGAGTTCAACGAACCGGAACGACTGGAAACCCTGACCGTGGTGGCGGATCGGTATCCGCCGCCCGATGACGAAGACATGCCGTCGGCGCCCCCGCCGCCGCCGCCCACGGAACCGCTCAGCGGGCAAACGCTGCACGTTGGCCTGGCCGATTATACGTACCTTGCCGCCTGCAGCGAGCCGGATTTTTGCCGCGTGGGCAACAGCGTGGTGGGCTTCGATTCCACGGCCACGCTGGATAATCCGGTGCGTTACTCACCTAACGTGGTCGCGGCGGGACGCGAGCTTTATCGCGTCGGTGACCTGTTTCAGGGCGTACAGGGCGATGCTGGGCAACACGTGGTTTCCGGCACTTCGCAGGGCAGCGGGCATGTGTTGATTACCGGTGGGCAGGACAACGTCAAAGCCAACGGTTTGCCGATAGCTCGCCATGACAGCCCCTGCCAGATCAACTGTAATGCCTCTGGAGTAGGGGGCGCCGCTGGTTATCTCACCACCGTGCAAAAGACGGTGGAAAGTACGCCCGAGCCAGCGAGCGGTGAAGGGCCTGACTATAACCCCGGCGAGGAGGGCGGCCGCGTCGTCCGCGACAAATGGGAAGGTGCCAAAGCGGCGGCCAAGACGGCCTGGGAATCACTGCCTTTCACCCGCGATGAGGCCTCCACGGACGCCGCCCGCGGACGGATCGTACAGAGCACCAAAGACACTTACGAAGGGCTGAGTACACTGGCCGGGCCTAGCCTGATGGACATCGCCGATAGCGCCGTCGGCTGGGCCACCGGCGATGCGGAACGCGCCGGACGGCTCGGAGAGGAGTTGCAGCGCACCGGAGATGCTTGGGGCGGTATTTGGGACGCAGGCGTGGAAGCCTGGCAGGAAGCCGAGGAGCGCAACGGCTTCTTCGGTGCCATCGAGATGAGCGCAGCAGCGATAACATTCGAGCTCATAGGCGGCAAAGGCGCGGGAGCGGCCAAGACGGCGGGCGAGCTGGGGAGTGTGGCTCGGCGTACACCGGAGACGCCGCCTAGAACCCCTGATCATGGGGTGCATGTAGAGCAGGCACCTACTAGACTAAAAAGTGATGAGAGCCACAGTCGCGATACAAGGTTTTTTAATAATGAACCAGTAGATTGGAGTGCATCTCGTCCAAAGGGGACACAGTTCGATTACGAAGTATTCCAAAGAAATGATATTGATTGGGGGCAAATTAGAACAGCAGGTGATAAGCGATTTGTTGATAAGACAAATGCTGAGGCTGCTGCAAAAGGGCTTTCCCCTCAATTACCTGATGGTAATTTTGCGACGCTTCACCATCTTGGTCAAAAATCTCCAGGGCCATTGGTAGAAGCAAGCACAAGGTATCATGGTGTAGGTAAACCTGGGCAAGATATCCTGCATAGCCAATATGGTAGAAGTAAACCACATCCAACGCTGCAACCGGATCGCAGAAAATTCGATGTTGATACGCGCGAATATTGGAAGTGGCGCTCAAAAAATAGAAGGGAGTAATCTTAATGACAGACATAAATAATTTGAGAACTCGTTATGAGGCTATATACGGGAGTGAGCCGTGTAATGATTTTGCAATCTTTGAGATTGAGGAAAAATTAGGTATTAGGCTGCCCGAAGATTTTAAAGAAATATCAACATTTTATTCCGGTGGCCTGCTGGGGGGTATCAGTCATCACGAAATAGCAAATATAAGTGAGGCCACAAATATTGTTCAGGAAACATTAAGATTGAGACATTCTATCGGCTTACTGGATTGCTATGTGGTAATAGCTGAACCCTCTGAGAGTTTAATTGTTTTAAACACTGATGAGCAGCCTGCTGTCATCTGGTGTGATGCAGTAGAGGCAAAGAATATTAATTCATTAAGTTTTAATAATCAGCCGGACACCTGGAGGAGTTACAAAGAATTTTTTTCCTATCTATTAGATGAGGAAGAGGACGAATAGCTACATAGCTTTAAGAGTGTTCAATGCTTTGTCAGTGACCTTTCCCCTGAATTAGGTGTTTGGTCCCTCGAATTGAGGGTTCGGATCATTAGAAAACCTTTCGGACTCTTTTTGCCATTGCTCAAGGATAAGAGTACGTTTCAAAACCTGCCTTGCCATCCATTATAGCAAATAAGCGAGCGGCTAAGAAGCGTAAGAGCATAGTGGATGTCAACTTGGCGCTCATACCGTGTGACCAGGTGCCTAAATTTACTTAACCAAGCAAAGGTGCGTTCGACTATCCCGCGATGGCGCCCAAATCGTTGGCTGTCTTCAATGCCTCGGCGCACGACACGAGGTTAAATATTTCGTATATGGCATGATCGGCGGCAGCGGCGATGATCATACGCCTTGTCAGCGTGGAGCTTATCTGGACGGCTGCGTGGTCTTTCACATCGGCCCTACCCCAGATGAACATGATCCAGCAAAGCACTCAGTGGCATGTCATTCATATTGGCACCTGATGATAGGACCACTAGTGGAACGCCTCGCCGATCTGTCAGTAAGTGCCGCTTGGTTCCTGGGTAACCTTGGTCTGTCGGGCTAGGGCCGGTAGCGGCCCCTTTTTTTTGGCTGGCAACGTAACGCTATCCATGCGTGCAGGGAGGGTTGATAAATACTTGATACGCGTCAAAGCCGATGGCTCATCGCGGGTAAGATTGCTAGACGAGAATGCTAGAGTAATAGGTGATGCCCCGGGTTTTTAAAGTATTAGGGAGAAAAGCGCATGCTACGTGAGAAGAGCCTGGATAGAGATAATCTCGATAAATATATTGCTTTTAAAGATACTACTATCGCTCGAGACAAGCTCGAAATTGATTCTCCTGATGCTCTTCCGGCGACGGGGAAGGTAATAGGGGCTGCAATGCTTTTTTCGAGTATTATGGAATATCTTGTCGCCCGTTATTCGCGGGGGGATGATTTGACCATTATCCAAGACTACCTACCGGATTTACTTGAGCAGCGCGAAAAGCTACTTTACTACAGCGATGCATTACCTGAGGAAAAGCAAGAGAATAGGTTGATGTACGAGCGCTTAAGCGATGGGGCTTATATTGAGTACAGCCGCTGGTTAACCATGGCCGTCTGTTTGGGAGTCGGCGATGCACATATTAAACGCGCCCTGGAACTGATCGATAACGCCGGAGTTGATGCGTTGCTTGACCGAGTTGCTATCGCTCTGGGAGATAGTGAGCGTGCGGTGGCCACAGATCTGCTCTACCCCAAGCCCTATGCCCCACTCTATGAGGCACTGGATGCGCCCACTGATCAACAGGGTAAATTGATCAAGAAATTTCTTGATGGCTATGCCAATACCGTCAGAAAGTGGGGAATCTCTATCATCCGTGAGAAAGAATGGAAAAATCACCCAGGCGACTGGTGCTTCGAGGCCGCGCTGGTCGTCAAGCTGTTCAACATCGATGACAGTACCTTCCGCGACCACCCGCTCTATCCTGCTGCCTTGATCCACGGAGACCCGATATGAGTGCTGAAATATCGATGCGCGATACTCGCAAGTCACCGGCCTATTTCACCGCGCTTCTCAGCGAACTGGACCTGGGTTTGCAAGGCGAGCCGACCGACCCCGTCAACCGATTGCCGGACGACCGGGTACGCAGCGCTTGGCAGCTGTTTGAGGGCGCGCTCTATCGCCTGGTCGCACACTACTCGCAAGGAAGCGCGCTGGATAGCTTACAACCCTACCTGGATGATGTGTTGAGGCGACGCGAGCAACTGGCCGAGTACGGCGAGAAGCTGCCGGAACGTCAACAGGTCATGCGGCGTTCGCTGGAGCAGTTCGACCCTCGCTTCAACACCGTTGATACCTACCTTTACCACCTCTGGTGGTGGTCGCTGGCGATTTGCCTGGGCGTAAGTGACGAATATCGTCAACGGATGCTGGCGGTCACGGGAAATGCGGGGCAAGATGCGCTGTTTGATCAGCTGGCGGCTCGGCTCGCAGCCCTTGAGCGGCCTATTGCGGATTCACTGTGCTATCCCGATATTCACGCGCCGCTGCTTGAGATCACCCAGTTGGCGCCGTCTTTGCGTTCGCAATACCTGCAGCGCTACCTAGACGACTGGTATCCACGCTGCGCTCCAGCCGCCTGGTACGATAACCATCTCAGCGAGGATGACGAGTACGAACTGGCGGATTTTTATGTCGGCTACTGGTGCTTCGAAGCCGCTCTGATCGTCGCGCTTTATGATATTGATGATACGAGCTTTCGTGATCATCCGAACTATCCGGCAGACCTGGTTGCGTATTATCGGAACTCTCGTACTTCTGCCTGATGCTCTTTTTCTCTGCAACGTATCGCCCTGCCGAGTTATTACAGTATCTACTTTTATAATGACGCTTATCCTGGCCTCATGAGTGGTTTGATGAGTAAGCTCCAGGTAGGGCCATTGTTTAAACAACGACTCGTCTATCGCGTGCAGGAGTTCCAGTGGCATTTGTTACCGTTAATGGGCGTTTAAAATGCTAAGTGATATGACTGCTACTGGAAAGAGGCTAGGCCCGGAAGATTTGGAACGAGCTGAGAATGAGCTGGGATATGAATTGCCTGTTGCGTATAAAAAATTTTTATTAAAATATAACGGAGGCGTGCCGCTAGAAAGTTATATTGATTTTGAGGCTGAAAAATTAAATCTGCCAGGTGATGAGGTGAAAAAGTTTTATGGGCTGAATGCAAAGCCAGCAAATGATATTCTCTATAAGATGAAAGAGGTTGGTCATAACCTTCCATTAGGTCTTGTTTTTATTGCAAATACTCATGGGGGTAACTTTTTTCTACTGTCGTTGCGAGATGACTCTTATGGGCATATCTTTTACAAAGATCATGAATTCGAAGATAAGTCTCCTTTTAACCCGAGTAACAATATACTGCCCGAAAGCATCATAAAGGTATCTAATACCTTTAGTAGTTTTTTAGATGCCCTTTATGAGGATGATGAATAATTTAACTTGAAATCTTTATTTTAAATAAAACCATGCTGTAATTGAGTATAATATTTAAATGGTTCAGCAAGAACACAGAAGGTCTCTTATACTCATAAGGCCCAGAGCTTAGCAGGTGGTTACGGCAGCATAGCCCTGTATCGGCCATGATATTTTAGTTTTTTGAAGAGTGACCCGGACCAGCCACTGATCACCGGGCGCACCTATCACGCCTCGGATATTCCGCCGTACCCACTGCCGGCCAACAAGACCCGCACGGTCATCCGCACCCAAAGCCACAAGGCCGCTGGCTTCAATGAGCTGCGCTTCGAAGATGAAGCCGGGGAGGAGCAGATCTGGGTTCACGCCCAGAAGGATCTTGACCTGCTGACCCTCAACTATGATCCATCAGGAAATATTATTCATGTTAAAGACAAGCTTAATTGTGGCGTATACCAGTAATGGCTATGAGGTGAGTGATGGAAAGATTTGATGTTCTGAAAAAACTTATTGAGTTTAGCGAGCCGGTTGATGAATTGTCTAATATCCTAAAAAGTTATAGTTGGGATTATGATGGCGAACCTATCGTTCTTACTGCTTCACATATTAGATCAGTGTTGAAAAGATTCTTAATCGATGAACTTGATCCTGAAAGTCTTGAAAAATGGGCAAACGTCATAGAATGCCGAGAAGATATTGATTTTGAGGAAAATAATCATATGGAAATTGACAGTGTAATTCACTATTTAGCAAACTCCAAGATAGAAGGAGCTTTAACAAAAGGAGTTTGCGTTAATATGCTAGCTACCCTAGAGTGAGTTTTATGATTAGTAGAGTGCTTAATTTGGTATTATGCCTTGCAATCAAAATTTGAAAAAAAGCCCAGAAATACACAGATAACAACCACCATTACTTTTTGTATTTAGAGTGTACAGTATCCCATGCTAGATGATTTGGTAGCCTGCCTGGCTGTATGTTAATTCTAAAAAAACAGGGTGCTCAAAAGTAGAATGATTCGTGAGCTAAACGAAGGGAGATTCTTCATTAGAAACGGTCCTTAGTCACTGAGTGTGGAATTTACCTCCTGAGCTGAGTCAGAATATGGCCTCTTTATGGACAAGAGGTAATGGCCGCACCACCGACATCGACCGCGACGAAACCCACCTCGTCCACCGCCATGAAATGCATGTCATCAATGGCGGCGAAACTTATACCGTTCCTAACCCGGATTTCTCATAGCACCTCAGCAAGTACCGCACCCAGGCCGCCATGCTATTAAAAACCTATTGGTACATCTTAAATTGCCTACTTTTTAACCACTTTCCGTCGTTAAGACACACTTCCCCCTTTCCCCCATTGCGTCGGGCCGGGGGAGCCCGAGCATTCAGTTCGGCACCAACCGCCTGACGAGATCGGATAGTTGCGCTTTATAGGGGTAGCTGTCACTCATCAACACCCGGATTCGGCGCGTATTGCGGATGATGACTGCGCCCACTTTGATGAGTTTGAGCCTCAGGTTGCTTGGGCTCATGCGCGCGAAAGGCGTCTTCTTCAGGTAAGTGCGTAAGCGCTCGAACAGCGTATAAGCGAAGCCCGACAAGATCAGCCGCCACTGATTGGCCCACCAGTGCGTGCTGGAGGTCCGGTCAGCAAACAGGCTCAGTTGTTGATCCTTGATCCGGTTCTCCATGTCACCCCGGGCACAGTACTGCTCGTAGTAAAGCTTGAAGCCGTCATCGTAACGAGAGCTGATGATAAACCGGGGATTAGAGCCTAACTCACCTTCTTCTAGGCGGGCCACCACCCAGCGTGGGTATTTCCAGGAGCGGGCTTGATACTGGAAGCGGAACGTCCCCGCTACTTTCCCTCCCACCTGCCATTGGGTCTTGCGCACCAGCATCATGGGGACGTCCACTTCCTTGAGCAGCCGGCTGTT